>JBOGKQ010000040.1:0-24895 GCA_050747905.1 Terriglobales bacterium
CCGCGCGCCCCGCTTATGCTCGCGTCGGGTTGCCCGCCCTGCTGTGAGTGCGCAGGGCGGGTTGGGGGCCCTTGGCCCCAACCCGACGCTGCGCCTCGCTCCCACCCCAAGGCGCAGGCGCCTTGGGGGCCCCAGGACTGGGGCCGCGCCTGCATATTTCCCCGGGGGCGCTCGCTGGGACGCTCGCCCGTGTCGAATTTCGCAGCCCTTCGCGTCGATTTTGCCCACGGTGCAAAGCGGCGCGACCCCCGCGAGTGGATCCCGCGCAAGCCCTGCGCACCAACTGACCCAACTTTATGGGATAACCCGGACACTCCGGCGGGGTCGAGAGGTAGGATAATTACCGGATGCTGCAGGATCTGCGCTACGCCCTGCGTTCGATGGCCCGCCATCGCGGCCTGACGGCGGTGATCGTGCTCACGCTGGCGCTGGCCATTGGCGCCAATACCGCCATCTTCAGCATCATGGATGGCCTGCTGCTGCGGGCGCTGCCGGTGCACAATCCGCACTCGCTGCTGCTGCTGCGCTGGAGCGATGCGCAAGCGCCGGCCGGGATGACGAGTGGCTCCGTCTACGGCGACTGCGACAGCGAGAGTCTGGGCGGCACCAACACCTCGACCTGTTCATTTTCGCTGCCAGCCTGGCGGGCGCTGCAAAAGCAGTCGCGCACCTTGGCCTCGCTGACTGCCTTCGCCGGCGTGGAGCAGGACAACCTCCAGGCTCGCGGCGAAGCTTCGACGATTCGGGATGTGCCGGTGGCGGGCAATTACTTTCAGGTGCTGGGTCTCAAGCCCATGCTGGGGCGCTTTTTCTCCGATGCGCCGGAGGAAATAGTGCTCAGCTATGCTTTCTGGCAGCGGCGGTTTGGAGGCGACCGCAACGTCGTCGGCTCGAGCGTGGACCTCAACCGGCATCCGGTGACCATCATCGGTGTTGCCAGGCCGGGTTTTCCCGGCCTCGTGCCCGGCAACAGCATCGACGCTTGGATTCCACTCCCGCTGCTGTCCCAGATCCAGCCCGGCTGGACGCCGGAACAGGACGGGGCCGGCTCGCTGTGGTTGATGCTGGCCGGGCGCGCCCGGCCGGATATCCCGGTCGCGGCGGTGCAGGCGGAACTCAACGGGTTATTTCGCAATCTCGCTACGCACGGCGCCAAGCCGCTGGCCAAGCCCACCGATGACCTTGGGCTGAGCGTGCTGAGCGCGCAATCGGGCCTCGCCGGCATGGGCGCGTTTTTCCGCACGCCGCTCATCCTGGTGTTCTGTCTGGTCGGTGCGGTGCTGCTCATTGCCTGCGCCAACATCGCCGGGCTGCTGGTGGGCCGCGCTCAGGCGCGGGACAAGGAGTTCGCGGTGCGCCGGGCGCTCGGGGCCGGTGGAGGCCGCATCGCGCGCCAGCTTTTGACCGAAAGCCTGCTGCTGGCGCTGGCTGGCGGTCTGGCCGGTCTCGCCGTAGCCTGGGTGGCCGCGCGGGCGCTGGTGGCCATGCTGATGAGCAGCCTGCCCGTCCCGATGGTGCTCGCCGCCCCGCTCGATGCCCGCGTGCTGCTGTTCACGTTAGCGGTGGCCGTGGTCACGGGCCTCTTGTTCGGCCTGGCCCCGGCACTGCGGGGCGGCCGGGGTGGTTCGGTCTCCCTAAAGCCGCGCCGGCGCTGGCTGCACTTGGGCAATGGATTGGTGGTCGCGCAGGTGGCGCTGTGCATGGTGGTGCTGGCGGGCGCGGGCCTGCTGGTGCGCACGCTCGCCAACCTGCGTGCGGTGGACCCGGGCTTCGACGCGCAGCACCTGCTGCTGTTCTCCCTCGATCCTTCCTCGCTCGGCTACCAGGGCGGGCGCGTCATCCAGCTGTTTGACCGCGTGCAGCGCGGTGTGGCGGCGCTGCCCGGCGTGGAGAACGCCAGCTACTCGCAGCACGCTCTGCTCTCCGGCGCTTACGCCGTCGACAGCGAGCGCATGAGCCCCAAGCCGGGCGCCCCGCAACAAGGAGTGGAGTGGCTGCCGGTCGGCCTGAAGTTCTTCACCACCATGCGCATGCATCTGCTGCTGGGCCGCCCCTTCCGCGCGTCCGACTTCGTGCCCGCGCCTGCGGCGGGCGCCAAGCCCAACCCCAACGCGCCGCCTCGCGCTGCCGTCGTGAACGCACTGTTCGTCAAGAAGTATCTCGGCCCCGGCAACCCCATTGGCCGGGAATTCGGTTACCGCGAAAATGGGACCCACCCGCGCTTTACGGTTATCGCCGTGGTCAACAACGCGCGCGACCACAGCCTGCGCGGTGCCGTCTCGCCGGTCATGTACTTCCCCAACGACCAGGGCCAGGCCACCTTCGCGGTGCGCACCGCCGGAGCGCCCATGGCGCTGCTGCCGGCGGTGCGGCGCCTGATCCGTGGCATTGATCCCGATCTGCCGGTGATTCAGCCCACTACGGAAATGCACACCATGGACGGCCTGCTGTTCGAGGAGCGCATGCTGGCGCAACTGGCGAGCCTGTTCGGCGTGCTGGCGCTTTTTCTGGCGGCCATCGGCCTGTACGCTCTGCTGGCGCAGGAAGTCACGCGGCGCACGCGCGAAATCGGCATCCGCATGGCGCTAGGCGCCCAGCGCCGGCAGGTGATGCGGATGGTGGTGAGGCTGGGCGTGGCGCTGGCGGTCGCCGGCGTCGCACTCGGGTTGGCCGGCGCCTTCGGCGCCACGCGCGCGCTGGGCAGCATTTTGTTCGGCATCGGTGCCATGGACCCGCTGACGCTGTCGGCGGTGGGTGCTGTGCTCCTGCTGGTGGCGCTGGCGTCGTGCTGGCTGCCCGCCCGCCGCGCCACGCGGGTGGATCCGATGGTGGCCTTGCGCTACGAGTAGGCTGGCTCCATGCTGCAGGGCCTCTGGCCGCCCGCGCGCGGGGCGGCCAAGTCCTGCCCTCGCCTAGTCCACGTACGGCTCGCCGGTCTCCACCGGATGACCCAGCACCCGCGACCCGCACTGGACCGAGGTGGGTATGCGCTGCTTCCTGCAAAACTGGAAGCGCTGGCGCGCGGGCCAGCCGCTGCTCACGGCAGTGGACAAAGCCGCCGGCTATTAGAGCAGTTGATAGGCGGTCAGGGCTCGGCGATGACGATGTGAGCGCCCTTGTCCGCCATGGCGGTGTTGAAGGCTGGCAGCACGGAGGATTTTAACTGCGCAAAACCGGTTCGCGCGCGTGCCAACTGTGTCTCCAGTTCGGCGGTGGTGCGCCGCTGCGCGACGGTGGGCTGGTAGTCGAGGCCGCCGGCCGCATCCGAGGCCCCTTGGCCCACCTGGCCGCTCAGCCAGATCAGGTTCATGTAGACCTTGTAGGCGGTGGGAAAGTACTTGTCGTCGCTGAGCATGGATTCCTCGCTGACGAGCTGGTGCTCGACGGCGAGAATCCGGGTGTTGAGGCTGCGCAGCGGGGCGCCCGTGGCGGGGCTGTCGGTCTTGAGCTGATCCTCAATCTGCTTGCGCCACTGCTCCATCTGGTTGACCATCAGCGAGGTATCGCTCAGGTCGGAACGCAAGCGCGCCTGCAACGCGGTGGATTCGCGGAGCACGGCGTCGCTGGCCTCCACCTCGGGGCTCCTGGCGACGTGGAACGGCTGGGTGTAGCTTTGCCCGTCCACGGTCAGCCGGACTTCATAATCGCCGGGCGCGGCCATGGGAATGCCCGTGATCGGCGTAATCCCCCAATGCACGATGGTGCGGTAGGTTTTGCCCTGGAAGCGCGGCTCACCCCAGATGTGCGGATTCTCGGGCGGGGTGGTCAGCAGCCGCACCAGCGTCGGGGGATCGTAGAGCAGGTCCCAGTAGGCGCCGTTCAGGCCCTGATGACCCTGCAACTCCAGGGTGCGGATTTCCTTGCCCTGACGATCCAGAATCTCCAGCTTCACCGGATCGCGAGGCGCGGTGGGCAGATAGAACTGGAACTGCGGCCGGGCCGGCTCGGCGGCGGTGGGATAGGCGCTGCGCGCCTTGCGGAAAATCAGTCCCGGCCGGAACAGCTTGACGGCATCGCCGCTGGGCAGGCCGGGCGAGCCGGTCTGCTCGAACGTGGTGATGTCCGGCATGATGAAAAGGCCACGGCCATAGGTGGAGACGTCAATGTCGTGCATCCGGGGCTCGACGTTGATCCAGTCCACCGGCGACGGCGGCAGGCCCTGCATGAACTTGATCCAGTGGGCGCCGCCGTCCAGGGTGTAGTAGAACGCATCCGCGGTGCCGGCAAACAGCATGCCCTTGCGGTTGGGGTTGGCGGCGATGGAAAGGGTGTAGTCCAGCGGATCGCTCGAGGGGAAGTCGCCGTTGATGCTGGTCCAATCCTTGCCGTAGTCGGTGGTCTTGAGCAGGTAGGGTTTGTAGTCGTTGTTGCCCGCCATGCGGAAATCCACGGCAATAAAGACAGTGCCGGGATCAAAGGGCGAGGGCGCGATCTGGTTGATTTCGCCCCACGGCGGCAGGTGCAGGTTGGCGGTGACGTCAATCCAATGCGGCTGGTCCTGCATTTCGGCGCCGCGGGTGTACCAGAGTTTGCCGTCGTTGGTGCCCGCCCAGAGCACGCCCGGCTGGATCGGCGAAAACGCCAGCGACCAGACCACTTCGCCGTCGTACTGCGCCAGGTTGTCGCCTTCAATGCCGCCATTGTTCACAATGCGGGCGGGATTGCGCGTGGACAGGTCGGGGCTGAACTCGATCCAGCGGTGACCGGCATCGGAGGTGCGCAGCACCAGTTGGCAGCCGTAGTACACGTTGTTGGGGTGGAACGGATCAATCGCCACCGGGGCGGTCCAGTGGCAGCGGTACTTGACCTGGTTGGGCGGCGAATCGAGCGTGATCTCGGAGGGGGCGACCGAATGCGCCGTGCCTTCGGCGGCGTTGTAGCGGGTGAGCTTGTTGCCGTAGCAACTGGCCCAGACAATGTTGGCGTTGCTGGGATCCGGCACGGTGAAGCCCGATTCACAGCCACCGAGATCGTACTGCCACGTCGCCGCCGCCGCCGGTGGCGCTCCGAAGCCGAAGCCGGCAATGGGCTTTTTTGAGCCTTGGGCACTGAACGCCCAGCCCGTGGGCGGCTCGGCCTCCTTGGGATATTGCGCCAGCAGCGCCTGATCCACCTTGAACTGCCCGCCGCGGCGGAAGAAGCGGCCGAAGCCTCCAAAGCGGCCCACCGGCATGAAATCCGACTGCGGGATCATGCCGTTGCCCGTCGAGGCGCTCAGGTCGCTGGGGCCGCGCCAGGTTCCATTGTCCTGGCGATTGGTATAGAGCCAGTAGGGCACGCGGTTGTCGCTGAAGACGTGATAGGTCTGGGCGTTGGGCAGGCTGACGTGCAGCGCCGTGCCCGCGCCGGTGGCGATGCTAGCGCCGCCGTCATCGGTCAGAATGTAGTGCGCGGGGTCGGTGGGATCGATCCAGCTATCGTGGCAGTCGCCGCAACCCGCCGGCCCGATCGGCTTCACCCCGGTGCCGCCTTCCCCGGAGAAGGTTTTGCCGCCGTTGGTGGAATAGTGCACGCTGCTGCTGGTAATGACGACGTTGTTCTCGTTTTTCGGGTCTACTTCGATATGAATGTAGTAGCCGGCGCGGCCGATCAGGGTGCGATCCCAGCTCACGTTGTGCCAGCTCGAGCCGCCATCGCTGGTGCGCCAGAGCGAGCCTTGATTGGCGGTTTGGATGAGCGCATACACGCGCTGCGGGTTGGAGGGCGCAATCGCAACATCAATTTTGCCCAGCGGCGGACGCGGCAGGCCATTGGTCAGATGGGTCCAGGTGAGGCCGTTGTCGTGCGAAACATAGACGCCGCTGCCCGGCCCGCCGCTGGCCTCGACCCAGGTGCGCTGCTTTACCTGCCAGGTGGCTGCAAACAGCGTGTTGGGGTCGCCCGGGTCCATGCTCAGACCGCTGCAGCCGGTATTGGGGTTGACGAACAGCGTGCGCGTCCACGTCGCGCCGCCATCGGTAGAGCGGTACACGCCGCGGTGCTGCTGGGGGCTGCTCAGCCGGCCTTCCGCGCACACAAACACGTTGTTGGTGTCCTTGGGGTTGACGACGATGGTGGCGATACGGCCGGTCGCGGCCAGGCCCATGTGCAGCCACGTGGCGCCGGCGTCGGTGGACTTGTACACGCCATCGCCAATGATGTCGCTGGGCCGGATCACCCACGGTTCGCCCGTCCCTACCCAGACCACGTTGTGGTCGGCAGACGCGACGGCAATGGCGCCGATGGCGGCGGCATCCTGGTCATCAAAGACCGGCTTAAAGGTGTGGCCGCCATCGGCGGACTTCCACAGCCCACCCGAGGCCGAGCCCAAATACACCGTACTCAGGTCGCCGGGCACACCCGAGGCGGAGGCAATGCGGCCGCCAGGGGGTGGGCCCATGTAGTGGAATTGGAGCGTCGGAGGGGTTGTGGTTTTTTCCGGGCCTCGCGGACCGCGCCCGAATTGTGCGGTCGCAGGCAGGCAGAGGCCGGCCATGGCCAAGGCGGCGAGCAGCGAGTAGGTGCAGCGCATAAATCCGACCCTCCTGAAAAACAACACTATAGTAGTCGTCGGTCGCCAGAGGTGCCAAGCAAAATTTAATAAAATAGTGGATCTTGTCCATGTCCAATCCACCATCCGCCATGCGCCGTCCGCACACCGAAGTGCGGCACGGCCGAGCCTTCACTGACGATTACGCCTGGCTGCGCGAGCGCGACAACCCAGAGGTCGAGGAGTATCTGAAGGCTGAAAACGCCTACACCGAAGCGGCCACGCAGGCGGTACAGCCGGTGGCCGAGGTCATGTATGCAGAGATGCTCGGCCGCATTCAGCAGACAGACTTGAGCGTGCCGGTGCGCCGCGGCGAGTTCTACTACTACAGCCGCACGATCGAAGATCGGCAGTACCCGATTTATTGCCGCCGCTGCAAGAGCATGGAAGCGCCGGAGGAAATTCTACTGGATTTAAATGACCTGGCAGTGGGGCACAGCTTTTTCGGGCTGGGCGCGTTCGCCGTCAGCGACGATGCCCGCCAGCTCGCGTACACCACCGACACTACGGGGATGCGGCGTTATACGCTGCACGTCAAAGACCTGGCTTCGGGCGCGCTGCTCGCCACCACGGCAGAGCGGGTGACCTCGCTCGAATGGGCCAGCGACAACCTGACGCTGTTGTACACGACTGAAGACGAAACCACCAAGCGCAGCGACCGGCTGTTCCGGCAGCGGCTCGATGGAGCGGCGGAGGCGGTGTATTTCGAGCCGGACGAGCTCTACAGCATCGGGGTTCAGCGGACGCGCGACCGGCAGTATCTACTGCTCGGCATCGGCGCCACCGATTCGACCGAGTTCCACTATTGGCCGGCCGCGAGACCGGCGGCGGCGCTCCAGCTCTTCTTGCGCCGGGAGCGCGACCATAAATACGATCTCGATCATCGCGAAGGGCTGTTTTATATCCGCAGCAATCGTGACGCCAAGAACTTCCAACTGTTGACCACGCCGGTAGCCCATCCGGAACCCGAGCACTGGAGCAAGTTCCTCGCCCACGATCCCGCCGTGCTGCTGGAAGGCGTGGAACTGTTTCAGCACCACCTGGTGGCGGCCGAACGCTTCGAGGGCCTGGAACGGCTGCGGGTGTTGGCGTTTGCCACCGCTGCGTGGACCACGATCGCTGTGCCCGAACCGGTGTATACGCTGTTCCCTTCCGCGAATCCTGAGTTCGACACGCACCAGTTGCGTTATCAGTACGAAAGCCCGATTACGCCCGCCAGCATTTTTGAATTCGACATGGAGAACGGCGCGGCCAAGCTGTTGAAACAGCAGCCGGTGCTGGGAGGCTATGATCCGTTACGCTACCGCTGCGAGCGGCTTTGGGTCACGGCGCGCGACGGCGCGCGCGTACCGGTTTCCCTCGTTTGCCCGGCCAGCTTCGGACGCAATGGGAACGGACCACTGCTTCTGTACGGCTACGGCTCCTATGGCTACGGGCTTTCCGCCGGATTTTCCATTCCGCGCCTCAGCCTGCTGGATCGCGGCATGGCTTACGCGATTGCGCATGTGCGCGGTGGCAACGAGTTGGGCGAGGCGTGGCACGATGCCGGCATGCTGATGCACAAGAAGAACACGTTTTACGACTTTATTGACTGCGCCGAGTTCCTCATCCGGGAGCAATGGACCACGCCCAAGCGGTTGGCGATCGAGGGCGGCAGCGCCGGCGGATTGCTGATCGGCGCGGTGGTGAACCTGCGGCCCGAATTGTTTGCGGCGGCCCATTTGGCGGTTCCGTTCGTGGACGTCATCAATACCATGTGCGACGGAACCTTGCCGCTCACCGTAGGCGAGTACATGGAATGGGGCGATCCGGGGCAGCCGGAAGCGTTTGCCTACATGCTGTCGTACAGTCCCTACGACAACCTGGGCACACACCCCTACCCTGCCCTGCTGGTGACCACCAGCTTGAACGACAGCCAGGTGATGTACTGGGAGCCGGCCAAATACGTGGCCCGGCTGCGGCGGCTGAAGCAAGAGGCGTGCGATGCCGCCCCGCTGCTGCTCAAGACTAACCTTGGCGCCGGGCATGGCGGGGCATCAGGCCGCTACGACCGCTTACGCGAGGTAGCCTTCGAGTATGCCTGGTTGGCGCGGCAGCTTGGCGCCGCGTAGGTCATATGTTGGCGCGGCCCCAGCGCGGCTGCTTCGCCCTGCTGGAACTGCGCAGGGCGGGTCGGGGGCCCCTGGCCCCAACCCGACGCTGCGCTTCGTTCCCACCCCAGGGCGCAGGCACCTTGGGGACCCCGTGCAATGTTGGCGCGGGCCCCAGCGCGGCTGCGCCGCGCGCCCCGCTTATGCTCGCGTCGGGTTGGGGGCCCTTGGCCCCAACCCGACGCTGCGCTTCGTTCCCACCCCAGGGCGCAGGCGCCTTGGGGACCCCGGGCCGGGGCCGCGCCGGATGTTTCCCCGGGGGCGCTCGCTGGGACGCCTAGGCGACTTCTTCGCGCTCGCCACTGCTGTTCAGGCGCATTTCGCGACCGCAGCAGCAGCGCGGGTTCAGGGCGCCGCCGGCGCCGGGCTGGGCGCTGCGGGTGACTTCGATTTCGCATCCGCATTGCGGGTTGGAACAGGCATAGCGTTCGCCAGCTTCCATGGTCATGACGCATCCTCCTCAATGCAGTTGGATGCCAAATGTTGGCGCGGGCCCCGCGAGCAGGAAACACTTAGACTATGACGCCACCGCCGAGGTGCGGATGCGGCACAAACCAAAGTAGGGAGACCATGAACAGGATGACCAAAATGAGGCCGGCGATCCCGATGTAACCGAGCACCAGACCGGCAATGGCCATGCCGCGGCCGGTGGAATAGCCGCCACTGCGCTGAATCTGCTTCAAGGCGATGTGGCCGAAGATAATCGCCAGCACCGATCCCACACCGTCGAGCCATACGATACCCAGCACCAGGCTGGCGATGGCAAACCCGTTAACCTGGGGAACGCGGAGCGGAAGCTGCGGTGCCGCCGCGGGTAGCACGGATGGAGCCGGCGGCAGCGAGGGAGTTTGCGCAGCGTGGCAAACGGGACAAACGACCGCGTTGGGGTCCAGCGCCTGCCCGCACTGGCCGCAGAACGTGGGCGGCTCGGCGAACTGCAGCGGCGGCTCAGCAGGGCTCATCGCGGAAGGAAGTGTAGCACAGCCGCCGCCGGAGCGAAAAGCAGCGCGAAGCGAATGTTGGCGCGGGCCCCAGCGCGGCTGCTTCGCCCTGCTGGAGCTGCGCAGGGCGAATTGCGCCGCGCGCCCCGCCCGGCCCAAAAGTGGTTACCAACGCTGGTTACCAGACGGGTTGTGCGGTGGTTGAGGCGTTGCCGCCTGTGTTGGCTAACGCCTGAGCTTGCAATGAGTTGAACTGGAGCCGACGCGCGGGCTTGAACCGCGGACCTGCTGATTACGAATCAGCCGCTCTACCAACTGAGCTACGTCGGCGTACCTTTATAATCAACTACTTACAAGCGCTGGCCTTCAGCGCCAAAAATTCGGTGCCGGTTCTGGCGCCGGCTTGCATCCCAGCCAACGCCTGCTGGTTTGCCACATTGAGCCTAGCCATCGCCATCCCCATCGCCTCAGGCTTGGGATGCGCATACCGCTCCGAGCCAAGTGCAAAAGCTGTGCCTGATCGAGTGTACGACAAACTCCTATGGCAGCCCAAGCGCCCGCCGCACCCGCACATGCTGGTGGTAGAGGTCAAATGTTGGCGCGTGCCCCAGCGCGTCTGCTTCGCGCGCCCCGCTTATGAGCCGCCTCGCTGGAACTGCGCGGGGCGGCTGGCTCGCGTCGGGTTGCCCGCCCTGCTGTGAGTGCGCAGGGCGAGGTTGCCCGCCCTGCTGTGAGTGCGCAGGGCGAGGTTGCCCGCCCTGCTGTGAGTGCGCAGGGCGAGGTTGGGGCCCTTGGCCCCAACCCGACGCTGCGCCTCGCTCCCACCCCAAGGCGTCGTGCCCCGCACGGTGCGGCGGATCGCGGCACGCCCGCTGCCGACCGGATAGGGGACGTGGGTGCTGTGCTGAAAAATCCAGCCAAGCGAGAGGAGGATGCCGAGGTGTCCACAAAAAGACTCAACACGCGACCTATTCTGCCGTGCGGGCTCAACCGCGGAGCTGACCTCCTCCCCGAGGACCGGTCCAGGGATAATGTGAGTTTCCGCCGAAGGAGGAGGAACTCACAATGCGTAAGAGCAGGTACGCGGAAGAGCAGATCATCGGCGCGCCGAAGGAAGCCGAAGCCGGGGCGAAGCCGAAGGACGTCAGCCGCCGGCTGGGGGTGAGCGAGCAGACGCTGTATCGCTGGAGGGCGAAGTTCGGCGGGATGGAAGTAGGCGAGGCCAAGCGGCTGCGGCAGTTGGAGGGGGAGAACCGGGAGTTGAAGCACCTGGTGGCGGAGTTGATGCTGGATGTGAAGGGACTTCGGCTGGTGCTGTCAAAAAAGTTCTAAGGCCCGATGCCCGGCGAGCTGCGGTGAAAGAGCTGGCCGAGCAGATGCAGTTGAGTGAGCGTCGGGCCTGCCGGGTGATCCCGGCCCATCGCAGCAGCCAGCGATACCAGAAGCAACCGGAAAGCGAACCGGCGGTGCGGCGGCGCCTGGTGGAGAATGTTGGCGCGGGCCCCAGCGCGGCTGCGCCGCGCGCCCCGCTTGTGCTCGCGTCGGGTTGGGGGCCCTTGGCCCCAACCTGACGCTGCGCCTCGCTGGGGCCGCGCCTGCGTGTTTCCCCGGGGGCGGGCCGCCGTGCCGAATTTCGCAGCCCTTCGCGTCGATTTTGCCCACGGTGCAAAGCAGTCATTTGCCGCCAGCTATGCGGTCACTTTTTTCTACGCCTTGGCTGGGACCGAAGCCTTCACCGTGACTTTTGCGAGCAACACGATTCCAGCCGATTGCTACTATGCCGTCTATAGTGAACGCATGTTCTGATTTGGTGGCGCCCCAGCTCGCCGCGCCGCAGTTTTTGGGACAACCCGTCGGGGCGGTGCCTCCGCCTCGCGTCTGGCGCCTGGCGAGGCCACTGCAATGAATATTCCCAGGAATTCAATACGACGGCAGTGGACTGCCGCCGAAATCAAGCAGCTCCACCGATCGCGGCAACTCGGCACGCCGTGGAGTGAGATCGCCAGGCGCTACGGGGTGACACCCACGCAAGCGCGTGCCGCCGCAGGGGTGTTCCAGAAAAGCGGTGCAGCCCGCCCTCCCTCGGAGCCAGAGCAATGACGCGCGAGCAGGCCAAGCATATTCAGCAAATCCAGCGAGACTTTAATCTTGAAGTCAGCCCCAAATACGCCCGCGGCGCCGATTCCCATGGCGGGAACCTGTGGAGCTTGACGCCCCTGGAACTGGTTGATGAGGCGATGGCTGAAGCCCTCGATCAATACGTTTATCTTCACACACTGCGGGAAGCACTGCGAGGGCGCGCCACCAGCGCGGCGGCACAAAAACGGCTGCGCGGAAATCCCGTGCGCCGGCGACCCTCCTAGCCCGTTGATTTTCCGAGCCAAGCGCCGCGACCGGCAGGTGCGCGGAAACCAAGTGATTTTCGGACGCAGGCCCGCATCTTTCCCGGCGATGGACAGGCTATCGCGGCCGCTCCAATGCCGCTTTACCCTCCGGGCTATTTTCCCAGGCGTCGGGTGGCGGCTTTCCCGGGTCGAACCAACAGAGTCGGGTTGCGCCCTTCCAAGAAGTGAATTCCTCGTGGCAATTAAATCGTGTTATTCGATTAAATTCGTCCACCGCTGCCTGCCCCACCTCGGCGTATTGCGGAATTTTGTCGTGGTGCGAGATTATGAGCAAATGTTGCGGCGTTAGCGGGAGCCTCACCTCGATTCCCCGTTGGGCGAGCCCTGGGCTCCGGTAGATCGGTGGCATCTTATAAGCCTCCGGGTTAAGCCACACGCAGGGGGTGTCGGAGGTGATGAACCCCACTTCGTCGTCGGTCACCATTACGCTCATCGCCATTTGAAACAGCAACGGCGGCTGGAAACCCAGGCTTTCGGCAAGGAACATTTGAGGCGCGGTTGCAACCAGAGGCTCTAGGTCACGCGAAGCGGAGGGCTCAGCGCCATGCGCTTGTTCGAGCCGTGCGACGTTGGCTTTTACCGACTGCATCGTGGACCTCCAGTGCTCCCCCATCGCGATGGGCCGTGCGTGCATTGCGGCGGCGAATACGCACAGGCGAGCCCGATCTTTAGGTTCCAGTGGCTCTCGACGCCGGACACGAGCGAGCACCCGCACAAAATCGCTCTCCAGCTTCGAAAGGGTCTCCTCGATTATCAGGTCGCGACCACCGTTGGGCAATTTGATCGTATAGCGGTCAGCCGCGGTGAATGACTTCTCTGGCGATCTCTTTTGTTTTTTAGACCCGTCCCGCGTGATACGCCAGAGGTACGGCGCCTGGCCTCTGGGTGTCAAGGGATCACACCAAGCCCGGAGGTAGCATTTGGGAATTACGTGCTGCTTTCTGTGCTTGGGCACCAAAGTGAGTATGCCACCCGGTCGGGAGCGGTGGCAGCACACGTCATCCACGCCCTCCTGCGGTGCACCTGTCGGAACTGACTCCGCGCACCGCCGCCGCCCTCACTCAAGACGTGCCTGCGCCGTGCCGGTTCTTTTTCTCCCGCAGAAGAGCGCTCACCCCATACGCTGCGGGAAAATCACTTGGTTTCGGTACATTGTCGGCGGCTGACGAAAGCCCAGCGAAATCAGCGGCCGACGGCTTGCCCCGCGCCGGGGGTTTCCACCCGCCTGGCCGCCGTCGCGTCGGCACCCCCAAACATCCGGCCGCCCGGCCCCGCAGCCGGGCAATTTTCGCATCCGAAACACCCTCGGAAAACTGTGCCCTTTTTTGTGCCCACCCTAAAGCAAAAACGGGCAAAAACGGGCGCAACCGAGCGTTCGCCAATATCGGGATAAACGCTGAAGAATCAGTGCTATACGTGGCTGTGTTGCGCTATCTTGTGATGGACTGGCTACAGTTCGTAATCAGCAGGTCCGCGGTTCAAGCCCGCGCGTCGGCTCCAGTTCAGGTCGTTGCAAGCTCAAGCGTTAGCCAACACTGGCGGCAACGCCTCAACCACCGCACAATCCGTCTGGTAACCAGTCGCGGGGTCGCGCCGCTTTGCACCGTGGGCAAAATCGGCGCGAAAGGCTGCGAAATTCGGCACGAGGGCTGCGGCTGCCAGCCACAGTCGTTTTCCCAGAACGACGGCGACCGGATGTGGACTAGCGGGGAGTGGGATGGTCAAAATGGTTCCTTATAAACAGCAAGTCACGTCGCCCGGCCCGATTGCAGTCAAGCTCGGCCAAACCAGGGTACATGCTCCGGAGCACTTGACATTGGGCTTCGTGACTTGCGACGTCTGTCCGGAGAAGTTTGCCATCGGACCAAACCGCCTTTTCGGTTCGAAGCACGATGAGGCTAGCTGCGTGGCTGAGCTCAAGCGAATACTGGCCGACGACCACGGGGCTGCGCGGGCCCACCTCGACCACTATGAAGTCTTGGATTGAATTTAACCCGCCAAAAGTCCGGCCCTGAATTTGGGAGAGAACGCATGCAAAGTCGATGGCCGTCCGCTCTTGCATTCCTTCTAATCGCACCGGCCCCGGTCGCACGGCCGCAAACTCCATCGCAATTGGCGCAGGACGGAGTGCGGGCTACCGGCAGCGATTCGGACGGACAACGGCCCCGGGTTCGCAGGCCGTGCCCTGGACCAGTGGGCCTATGAGAGGGGCGTGCGGCTGGAGTTCATCCAGCCGGGCAAGCCCATGCAGAATGGCTATATCGAGAGCTTTAACGGCAGGCTGCGCGATGAATGCCTGAACGAGAACGGGTTCCTGAGTCTGCCCGACGCCCAGCGGATCATCGAGGCTTGGCGCCGCGACTACACAACTTTCGACCGCAAACGGCCCTCGGGGGGCGGACCCCCGGCCAGGCCGCTTCTGCGGAGACTGGGCTCCGGCCGCCTACGGCGTCCTCCGCCCCGTCTCCGTACGCTTTGAACCGGCTCCCAACCGAGCCACAACCGGCGCCACTCACATTATGATTGGACCCAATTGAGGGGAGGGGGTCACGCAGGGCGGGTTGCCCGCCCTGCTGTGAGTGCGCAGGGCGGGTTGGGGGCCCTTGGCCCCAACCCGACGCTGCGCCTCGCTCCCACCCCAAGGCGCAAGCGCCTTGAGGGCCCCGGGGGTGGGGCCGCGCCGGCAAGTTTCCCCGGGGGCGCTCGCGGGGACGCTCGCCCATTCCGAATTTCGCAGCCCTTCGCGTCGATTTTGCCCACGGTGCAAAGCGGCTCGACCCCCGCGATCGGAGGATGACATGTGCGCAATTGTTTGCGCAATCACGGCCTGACGGAAGTTTACTTCCCGTCCTGCGGGCCTGCATTGCACAGGATCGCAGTTCCCAAGATATTAAGTCTTGCATTTCAGCCGAACGCGTGTACACTCGTTACGGCTGTAGGTCGGGTGTTCCCCCTAGCAGATCGCCTGACCGTCACGGCAGAAACCAAACGCTCGAAGGGGTGTCTCATGAAATCTCGTTTCGCATTGCTGGTCGGCTGCTTTGTCCTTTTGGCTTCCCTCCCTGTGTTCGCCGGCACCATTACCTATAGCTTTGGCGGCGGTGGCGGTGCCAAGGCGGCTTCCCTAACTTTCGGGACGGCCCCGACGACGATCACGGCGTACGGATATGTGGGATCCTCATCCCACGATCTCTATTTAAAAGATACCAGCACCACCGAGGACGGCCTCGGCCTCAAGGGCCAGACCGACGACGAGATCAACCCGAATCAGGCGGTCGTGTTCGACCTCTATAACCTGGCGGCGCAAGGTTATACGAGCGGCACGTTCGAGCTGGGCAGCCTGCAATACCATTCCAGTTCGGACGACGAAGCAGCCGTGGCCTGCACGGGCGGCAGCCTTAGCTCCTCGATGAGCAGCTACACCTGCGGCAGCCCGACCGTCGGGGACAGCGCTGCGGTGGTCCAGACCTCGACGGTAACGTGGTCCGAGGCCGACCCTTACGTCGCGTTCTTCACGGCGCCGGGCCAGACCGATAGGTCCGGCAACTTCCTGGTGGATAGCCTGACCGCCCAACAGACGACTACCACGCCCGAGCCGGCAACCATCTTCCTGCTGCTTCCCGGCCTGCTGCTGTTCGGCCTGATCTACCGCCGCCGCACCGGCGCCGCCTCGCTGGTTGTCTGAGCTTGATGTTGGCGCGGGCCCCAGCGTAGCGTATCCGCCCGCGGCTGCGAAAGCTGGTAGCCTGTTCTCTATGCGTTGGAGCCAGCTGTTCATCCCCACGCTGCGCGAGGCACCGGCTGATGCCGAAGTCGCCAGCCACATCTTTCTGCTGCGGGCGGGCTATATCCGCCAGCTTGCGGCCGGCCTCTACAGCTATCTGCCGCTGGCCTGGCGCGCGCTGCTGAAAATTCAGGCCATCGTGCGGCAGGAGATGGACACCATCGCCCAGGAGTTTCAGCTGCCATCGCTGCATCCGGCGGAAATCTGGCAGGCGAGCGGGCGCTGGGAACTGATGGGCGATAGCCTGTTCCGGCTCCAGGACCGCTACCAGCGCGATCTGTGCCTGGGTATGACCGAGGAAGAAGTCATGGCCTCCATCGCCGCCGGCGAGCTGCGCAGCTACAAGCAGTTGCCGCAGATCTGGTACCAGATTCAGACCAAGTACCGGGATGAGCCGCGGCCCCGCTCCGGGCTGCTGCGCGTGCGTGAGTTCATCATGAAAGATGCCTACAGCTTCGACGTGGACGAAGCCGGCCTGGATGTCAGCTACCGCAAGCACGACGCCGTCTACCGGCGCATCTTCGACCGCTGCGGCTTGCGCTACGTGGCCGTGGAGGCGCACTCGGGCGCCATGGGAGGCTCGCAGTCGCAGGAGTTCATGGTGCTGGGCGAGGCGGGCGAGGACAGGATCGCGCAATGCGGCGCCTGCGGCTACGCGGCCAACCTGGAAAAGGCCGCGGGTGCACCCGCGGCGGTCGACGATCCAGCGGCGCCGGGCGCGCCCGAGCGTTTCGCCACGCCGGGGGCGAAAACGATTGCCGAGCTGGCGGCCTTCACCGGCGAGCCGGAAGCGAGGCTGGCAAAGTCGCTGGTGTACATGGTGGAAGGCAAAGCCGTGCTGGTGGTGGTGCGCGGCGATGACGAGGCCAGCGAGGCCAAGCTGGCTACGGCCCTGGGGGGCGAGTTTCGCCCCGCACATCCGGAGGAAATTGTCGAGCACTTTGGCACGCCGCCGGGCTCGGTCGGGCCCCTCAACCCCGCCAAGGCGGTGCGTGTGCTCGCCGATACGGCCCTGCGCGGGCGCCGCAATATGACCGTGGGCGCCAACGCCGACGGTTTCCACATCCGCCAGGTCACGCCGGGCGAGCATTTCCAGCCGGAGTGGGTGGACGTGCGCTCGGTGCGCAACGGTGACGCCTGCCCCAGTTGTGGCAAACCGCTGGCGGTGGCGCAGGCGGTCGAGGTAGGCCACATCTTCAAGCTTGGGCGCAAGTACAGCCAGGGACTGGGAGTGCGGGTGCTCGATGCCGCAGGCAAGGAAGTGGTGCCCATCATGGGTTCGTATGGCATCGGCATCGAGCGCATCCTTACCGCCGCCATCGAACAAAACCACGATCCCGACGGGTTCTGGCTGCCGGCGGCGATCGCGCCGTTCGAGATCCTAATCACGCCCACCAACCTCGCCGATGCGGCCATTGCCGCACTCAGCGAACAGCTCTACCGTGAGCTCAAGGCACGCGGCCGCGACGTCTTGCTCGACGACCGCGGGGAGCGGCCAGGGGTGAAGTTCAAGGATGCCGACCTGATCGGCATCCCGCGCCGCATCACGGTCGGCAAAAAGGCCGGCCAGGGGATTGTCGAGTTGGTGGAGCGCGCCAGCCGGGAGAAGCAGGAACTGGCGGTGGAATCGGCACTGGCGATCGGCTAGTGCAGCAGCCGCGCCACTTGCCCGCCAAGGTTCGCCGAGGCACGAAAGATGGTGCCCGCCTTCAACCCACCCGGCAGCCGGTAGTTGCCGATGGCCGCCAGGCCCATGGAGGCGAAGCAGCCGCAGCGGGCGCAATCGGGCGTGCCGCCGAACTGGCAGGGCACGATCTCGGATTGCAGATCCGCGGAAATCACCGCGGTGGAGCGCGCGAACACGCACGCGCGCGGCGAGGACGGGGGCGTCTCCAGCATGGCCACCAAGCCGCGCGGCATTTCCAGGCGGGGGTAGAGCTCGGGCAGGCGGTACAGCTCGGCAATGATTTGCGCCCGTTCCGGCGCGGTGGGAATTTCCTCCGCCAGGTCGCCGACCTGCGGAGTAAAAATGCTCATCCAGATCTTTTTGACATTGGCGTTGCCGGACCACAGGCGCACAAACTGCTCGAGATAGTCCGGCTGGCGGATCATGGCGGCGGTGATGGTGCAATGCACGACGATGTGCTGGCCCTCGATGTGCTTGAGAATGCGCGCGTAGGTGGCGGGCTGGCGGCGGCGGTCGTGGTCCGGCTGCAGGCCGTCAATCGAAACCACCAGCTCAAAGTTCGCTAGCTCCGCCCAGGCGGCGGGCAGCGGCCGAAAGGCGCTGGTGACCACTTGCACGAACACGCCCATGGCCAGCAGGCGCGGTACGATGACTTCCATTTCGCGGTAGCGCACCAGCGGGTCGCCGCCCACGATGGAGACATGCAGCGGGCGATGCCGGCGCACCAGCTCGAGCACGCCGACAATGAGCGCATCGCCGCGCAAATCATGCAACTGCCGTAAATTTATGCCCTCGCCGACATGACCTTCACTAAAGGCGTAGCATCCTGGACAATGAAGGGGGCATTCTTTGGTGATCTCAATGGACAGGGCCGGTTTGCGGCCTCGCAGCAGCGCGCCCCAAGCGCGCACAACATCTTTTTTGGGCACCATGTACTTTAGGATGTACTCAGACGGCCTAAGGTATCCTAATATTGCGCGGTAATGGGCAAGCGATGCGGCTCAGCATCACAACCCGGGGTTGGGCGCGGTTTTTAGCGCGGCCGCTGGGGCGGGTGCTGCTGGCGGGAGTGTTTGCCGTGTTCGTGGCTGGCGGCATCGCCTTCATTTATTTTTACAACTACTACGCTGAAGTGATTGACGCGCGCCTCGCGTCGCCCATTTTTCATCCTTCTTCCCTGGTGTTCGCGGCGCCCAAGGTGATGAACACGGGCGAGGCGATGACGCCCGATCTGCTGGAGCACTGGCTGCGAGCGGCCGGCTACGCCAGCACCGAAACCTCCCCGGTTGGCACCTTCGTGAGTTCCGGGGACAGCGTGCGCATCACGCCGGGGCCGGAGGCCTATCACGTCCCCATTCCGGTGCTGGTGCAGTTTCAGAACGGCTCGGTGGCCAGCATAACCGACTTGCAGAACCACCAGCCGCTGACCCAGTACGCGCTGGTGCCGGAGCTGGTGACCTCCCTGTTCAACAGCAAACGCGAAAAGCGCCGTCTGGTGCGCTACCAGGACCTGCCGCCCATGCTGATCCAGGCGGTGCTGGATATCGAGGACAGCGGCTATTTCCACGAAGGCGCGGTGAACTGGAAGCGCGTGCCGGTGGCCATGTTCCGCGATATCCGCGCCGGGCGCAAGGAGCAAGGCGCGAGTACGATCACCATGCAGGTGGCGCGCAATATATTCGACCTCGGATTCCAAAAAACCGCCGAGCGCAAGTTGAAGGAGACGCTGGTGGCCATGGAATTGGAGGAACGGCTGACCAAAGAGCAGATCTTCGAGCTCTACGCCAACCAGCTCTACATGGGCCAGCGCGGCAGCTACAGCATTCACGGCTTTGGCGAGGCCGCCGATGCCTACTTCGGCAAAAGAGTGCAGCAGTTGAATCTGTCCGAGGATGCGCTGCTGGCCGGCATCATTCACGCGCCCAACGGTGACTCGCCCTATCGGCACCCCAAGCGCGCGCGCGAACGGCGCGACGAGGTGCTGCGCGCCATGGTGCGCGCGGGCGCGATCACCGACGCGCAGCGGCTGGCGGCCGACACGGCGCCGCTGGTGACCACCTCGGCCAACAACGAAGCCAGTGACGCGCCTTATTTCACCGAAATGCTGCGGGACCGGCTGAGCGAGGGCGCCTCCAACAAGGACCTGTCCACTGAAAGCTACCGTATCTACACGACGCTGAACCCGGAGCTGCAAGCAGCGGCGGCGCACGCGGTGACCGAGGGCATGAAAGAAGTAGACGCCGAGCTGGCGGCGCTGCGGCGGCGACAGAACCACGGCCGGAGGCCCAGAAAGCCGGGGGAAAAGGCGCAGGTGGCCCTGGTGGCGCTCAATCCGCAGACGGGCGCGGTGCTGGCGCTGGTGGGCGGACGCAACTTCGCCCTCAGTCAGCTCAACCACGCTCTCGCCCCGCGGCCCACGGGCAGCATCTTCAAGCCCTTTGTCTACGCCACCGCCTTGGAGACCGGCCTGCTGCCCAACCTCACGCCCATTACCCAGAGCTCGATCCTCGATGACGAGCCCACCGTGTTTCCCGGCAACTACGCGCCCGCCAACTTTGAAAACAAGTACTACGGACAGGTAACGCTGCGGGTGGCGTTGGAACACTCGCTCAACAACGCCACCATCTCCTTGGCCGAAGAGGTGGGCCTGCAAGCGGTGACCGACCTGGCGCACGCCGCCGGCATCACCAGCGCCCAGCCCACGCCCTCGGAGGCCATCGGCACCTACCCCGCCACGCCGCTGGAAATGGCGGGCGCATACACTGTGTTTGACAACGGTGGCGTGCTGGAGACGCCGCGGCTCATTGACACGGTGCAAAACGCGCAGGGACAGACCATCTTGCAGCGCCCGCCCCAGGGCAAGCAGATACTGGATCCGCGCATCGCCTATTTAACCACGAACCTGATGGAATCGGTGCTGCAGGCGGGCGGCACCGGCATGCGCGTGCGCACCATGGGCTTTGAGGCGCCGGCGGCGGGCAAAACCGGAACCTCGCACGACGCCTGGTTTGCCGGGTTTACCAACAACCTGCTGTGCGTGGTGTGGGTGGGGCTGGACAATTATCAGAACATTGACATCGAGGGCGCGCACGCGGCGCTGCCCATCTGGACCGACTTCATGAAGGCTGCCATCCAGTTGCCGGCCTACGCCAACCCGCAGGAGTTCGCGCCGCCGCCGGGGGTGGTGGCAGTGCGCGTGGACACAGTTTCCCACGAATTGGCCACGCCACTGTGCCCGCCCGAGCAGGTGGAGATGAACTATTACATTGACGGCACGCAGCCGACGGTGATGTGCCATTTGCATCCCAGCCCGATCATGCCGCGCAGCATCGCCGAAGCGGCGCAGCAAGCCTTGCGCTTCCTGCACCTGGAAGCCCCGCAAGCGGCGCCTCCGCCTCCTGCCGCCGCCCGGCCCCAGCCGGCCGCGCCCACGCGCGTGACGCGGGCAGCGCCCGAAGCGCCGGTGGCCAAGCCCAAGCCTTCAGAAAAGAAAAAGCGGGGATTTTTCAGCCGCCTGCTCCATGCCATCGGCGGCGGGGGCGGCAACCCCGGCCACGATTAGCAATGAATGTTGGCGCGGGCCCCAGCGCGGCTGCGCCCGTGGCGCGACCCCGCGCTCTGAAACCGGTTAACCAGTTCTAGCACTATACTGTGGGCATACGCCAGTGTGGAGGCATGTATGCACACGCGATTCGCAAGCGCGGTGGGGTTGTGTCTGTTGTTGGCGGGGGGATTGACGCTGTCGGCCGCGGCGCAAACCTATTCATCCGATGCCGCGCCCAAACCCGTGGTGTTGACCGTGGGTGAGCGGGCGGATATCTATCTCGCCGAACGTGAATATCCGCAGGCCATTGCGGTGCTCCACCAGGCACTGCGCGAACACATGGAGACGGCCGCCATCTACAACCGCCTGGGCATCGCCTACCAGCAGGAAGACGACTTGGGCCACGCCGAAAAATATTACAAAACGGCGATCAAGAAAGACAAACTCTCCGGCCGTTACCGCAACAACCTGGGCACCGTCTACTTCATGAAGAAGAAGTGGAAGGACGCCGGCAAGCAGTTCCGCCAAGCCATCAATCTGGACCCGTCCAAGGCGACCTACTTCGTGAACCTCGGCGGGGTGCTGTTTGCGCGCAAGGAGTATCCGCAGGCCATTGCCGCCTTTCGCTCGGCGCTGCGCCTGGATCCGGATTCGTTGTTTCCCGATTCCGGCGCCGGACCGGTGGTGCAGGACGTTGAGGGCGCCAACACGGCGCGCTTCCACTACGATTTGGCGCGGCTGTTCTGCAGCATGGGTATGCTGAACGAAGCAGTGCATGAGTTCAGCCAGGCCTATGACATGCATTACAACAAGCTCAAGGAATCGCTCACCGACCCCGCCTTTGCGGCGCTGCGCACGCGGCCGGAGTATCGCACCCTGATGGGTTTGCCGCCGCTGCCGCCCCCGGTGCCGAAAGCCGGCGGGAGCGGAACGGATGCGGCGCGAAGCGGCGCGCTCATTAGATAGGCGCGGCCCCCCGTGATCGGGTAGAGCAAAAAGGGGGTTCAGGCCGCTTGGCCGTGGGCGCCAGGGCGGAGTGCTTCCGGCGCGGCGGGTTGAGAGGCGCGCGCCGGCGAAACCACGCCGGCCGCCAGCGGCTCCAGTGGCTCCAGCGGCCGTGCGCGCACGACTCCGTCTCGGCGGCAGTTGGCGCATGAATAATCACCGTCAAATTCGCCGGTGAAATAGTTTCCGCACCCCGCGCACTGCTTGACGATCATACCCGCCTCCGGATCCCACTCCTTTAGTTTTGATGTTGGCGTGAATGCAGAACTGAGTCAAGCCCTCAGCATCGGGAAGCTAAGAACTCGGCCCGAGCGTGTAGCCGATCGAGATGCCCGCCTGCCAGGCGGAGGGAACCTCGGGAGCCTGATCAATGTAGTTGTGCCGGACATTGTAATAATCCACCGCCGGGCGAAGGAACAGATGCTCGCCCCAGTAGATTTTCAGGCCCACGCCGGCATGTAAGAGAACGTGGTTGATGCTGGTGTGATCACTGCAACTGAAAACACCGCAGGTATAGGAGCCGTTGTAAAAGCGCAGGTTTTCCGCGCCAAAACCCACGGCAAAATCCGGCCGCACGGACACGCCCGGGGGCACCGGCTCCCAAGCCAGGTTGAACGAATACAGCACCGGGCGCAGACCCTGGCCGAAAAAGTCGCTTTGGCTGGCGCGCCATTGCACGGCCGCGCCCAAGCCCAGATTGTGCGGCAGAAAAATCAGGTCGCCGCCCGCGTTGAGGTAGGCGCCGCCTCCCAGCTTGGGTACGCCAAAGTCGGCTTGCGAGCTGGCCTTGGTCATAAGCGTGCCCAAGCCAATGTAGGCGTCTACCGACTGCGCAAAGCTGAGGCTGGCCATAGCCAGGCAAGCCGCGGCAAGAACGAACCAACGAAGGGTTTTCACTCAACCTCCATATCCAGGGCCGCTCAGGACCCGAAGCTATACCCCAACGACACGCCCCAGCGCTGGGCGTTGGGGAAGGCCGTGTTGTTGTGAATGAAGTAGAAATGCGCCTCAGGGCGCAGGAAGATGTGCTCGGTGATAAACACTTTTGCCGCCACTCCCACGTGGGCAGCGAGGTGGTTGCCGGCATAGGTGGAGCAATTCGACAGGCTGCCACAACTGGCCAGGCCAGTGATGCCGTGGATGTCCTGCGAGCCCAGGCCCAGCATCAGCTCGGGAATGATGGAACGGGTGATGTGGACCGGCGCCAGCAGAACGTTGAAGTCATAGTAGGTCGGACGCAACCCAGACGAGTTGGTGGTGGCTCGGAACGAGACTTCGCCGCCGATGCCCACCGGCCCCAAAAACAAATCAGCGCCGGCGCTGGGGAACAGCCCCCCGCCTAGCTTGGGCAGGCTTTGAATCGCCTGCTTGGCGGTCAGCGCGTTGAGACCGGCAAACACGTCCAGCGTTTGGGCGTGGACAGCCGGCAGGCAAACAAAAATGGCAACCGACAGAACGGACAGCAATGCAGTGCGGGTGGATTTCATACGTAGCCTCCGGGACAGCGTAACGACTTGCGGCTCAACCGACACGGCAACGAGAGTGGACCACCTTTGCCCTTAGTATAGCAAGGCTGCTGCAATGTTGGCGCGGGCCCCAGCGCGGCTGCTTCGTCCTGCTGGAACGGCGCAGGGCGAATGCGGCGCGCGCCCCGCGCTATGGTCGGTTCCTTGTGGTATGGTGGACAACAGCGAGCGGGAGTAGTTCAGCGGTAGAACGCCAGCTTCCCAAGCTGGATGTCGCGGGTTCGATCCCCGTCTCCCGCTCCAACCTGCAAATAGGTGCAAACGTTTGCACAACTCGGGAAGATCTGTTCCCATTGAGGACAGGGTTGTACCGGTAAGTTGCGCATTTGCAGCACTGTGGATTGGCAACACACGTGCAAGGCGAAAGTAGCCCCCCCGGAAATCCCCGTACGGAGATTTTCAAGTATATGCGTCAAGATGGTTCGCTGATTGTCTGGTTTGGCTGGCTCCTTTTGCTTGGCGCGGTGGTGCAGGCGACTTCCGCTCGCGCCAACGCCGACACACTCTACAACGACACGTTTACCGTGTCGCTGGTTTGTTACGCCAACCCGACGATGTGCCCCTCCGCCACCGCTGCCCACCCGCTGTCAGCGCCGCTCAACACCTCTCTCCTCAACCCCAGCGGCGCGTTTCAGATCAAGGATGCGGGCGCGGGGTTTACCTTCTACAGCGACAACACCAGCCTGTACAATTCCTTCAGCAGCTCGATCTACGGAAACTTCACCAACAATCCGGACGTGTTGGACATCAATTTCACCGATACCGACGATAATGGCAACTACTTCGAGATCCCGTCCGGCGGTTTTCTGGGACTCTACATCGTTGCCACCAACCCGGCCAATCAGGCCGTAACGCCGACATTTACGTTGAGTGCGAGCACCACCGATGGATTTACCGCGGCCGACATCGGCTATGACGGCGCAACCGCGACGCTGAACTTCGCCGGTTTGGGAGGTCAGCCGTTCTCACCCACCTGCAACCTGCCTGACTGCGGAAACAACGCCAGCGATGGCGCCTTTTTGGAGTTGAACCTGCCGACCAGCACGGTGCCGGAGCCCGAAGGCTGGCTGCTGTTAGCCTCTGGAGCGCTGGGACTGGCCGGGCTGGCTTGGCGGCGGCGTGACGTGAGGCGAGCGGTTCCAGACTTGGTGTAACCCGCTCAGGTCAATTTTGGCGCGGGCCCCTGCGCGGCTTCGCCGCGCGCCCCGCTTATGAGCCGCCACGCTGGAACTGCGCGGGGCGGCTTGCTCGCGTCGGGTTGCCCGCCCTGCGCCGCCATCGAGCACCTCGCCGGCTCATTTCCGCATCTCAAAAAGGATGGCTG
>JBOGKQ010000041.1:0-22365 GCA_050747905.1 Terriglobales bacterium
CGCAAGTTCAGCAGCCCCTCCGCGCCGCCGGGAGTGATTATGCTGAGGCGGCATTCAGATTGCCAACCCGCGCCTGTACTGGCCAGCCGAACTTGTGGGTAATTGAAAGCGCAACCGGACGCTTACGCTTGACGCGCATACGGTAGTTTTCGAGAGCTGCTGGAACCCGCGGCCCTGGCGCACTCCGGTTAGGACGCGGCGCGAGGGCATCGCCTTCACCGCCATGAAGACAGGGCGAAAACCTTGTCGGGATTATTGGGCTCCGCCCCAGAGGTCGCCCACGGTGTAACCTTCCGGGAACGGGTCGCTCGGGTCGAGCACGTAGTGCGCGATGCCGGTGATCCAGGCTTGGCCGGAAAGGGTCGGCACAACCGCAGGATAGGGCCCGACGCGCGTTTCCCGCAACAGGCGGCCGGTGAAGGTGGTACCGAGAATGCCCTCGTGGACAAAGTCGCGGCCCAGCTCCAGTTGCCCGCGGGCGTGCAGCGCCGCCATCTTGGCGCAGGTGCCGGTGCCGCAGGGCGAGCGGTCGAGGGTTCCGGTCCAGGTCTCGGGCCGCCCCCAGTCGAGCGTGCCGGTGGAGACGATCACCGTGTTGCGCCGGTCCACGCCCGCGCGCCGCGCCGGTGCGGAGAGCTCGGCGATGGTCGGA
The DNA here is from genome assembly GCA_050747905.1 of Terriglobales bacterium. Taxonomy (GTDB): domain Bacteria; phylum Acidobacteriota; class Terriglobia; order Terriglobales; family SCQP01; genus SCQP01. Next base: position 653 of record JBOGKQ010000041.1, read on the forward strand.
CCGGTGACATCGGGGTTGTCCGGGTGGACCACCGGATACTGCTCGTGCGTCGCGGCCTTGATCATCTCGCCCACGCGCACCAGCTCGCGGGCGTTGGCGGGCTCAATCTCCAGCCCGAGCGCTTCGGCGTCGGCGATGACGTAAAACATGCCGCCCCAGGCGATGTCCACCTGCACCGTTCCCAATCCGCGCACCTCAACCGCCACGTCCAAATGCACCGCGAACGCAGGCACGTTTTCAAACCTCACCCGCTGCGCCTTGCCGCCGCGCATTTCAACTTCGACCTCAATCAGCCCGGCAGGCGCCTCCAGCTTGAAATGGTTCGCCCCCTCGCGCGTAGGCACCATGCCGGTTTCGGCCAGTGCGGTTGCTACGCAGATGGTGTTCGAGCCCGACATCGGTGGATACTCGACCTGCTCCATGATGACGAAGCCGGCGTCGGCGCCGGGCACGGTGGGCGGCAGAATTAAATTGCAGTTGGCCGCCGGATAGCCGCGCGGCTCGCGCAGCATGCGCAGGCGGAGGCCGTCGGCGTGGCTGCGCAGCCAAACCATCTTCTCGTACATGCTGGCGCCGGGCACATCGCGCACGCCGCCGGTTATCACCCGTCCGGGCTCGCCACAGGCGTGCAGATCAATCGCGGTGATCATGCCCGCGACGTTCATACGCCTGAGGTCTCGCGCCGCAGCAACACCACCACGTGTGCGATCGCGGCCTGGACACTGGCCAGGCCCTCCGGCGTCTTGCCCTTGATCGAGATGCGGTCAGAGGGAATTTCCAGCAGCGACCCCACACCCTCGCGCAGCGCCTCGCGCAGCGGCTGGATCCGTGGCAGCTCGAGAATCAGGTTGGCGTCGAGGTTGACGATGCTCCAGCCGTCGCGGCGGATGAGCTGCGCGGCATGGCGGACAAACTGCTCGCTGTGCGCATTGTGCCAGCGCGGATCGGCGCTCGAAAAATGCGTGCCGATGTCGCCTTCGCCGATCGCACCCAGCAGGGCGTCGCAAATCGCGTGCAGCAGGACATCGCCGTCACTATGCCCCGCCAATCCGAGCGGATGCGCGATTTCCATTCCGCCCAGCCATAGCCGCCGCTCCGGCACAAACAGATGCGAGTCCCAGCCCGAGCCCACGCGGTATTCAGTTGCCATGCTGAGAGTTTACAGCCCGCTGCCGCCGCCGCTCTTGCTGGCCCCAGGCGCAGGGGTTGTGGCGGGCGCCGCCGGCTTGGCTCTCTGCTCGCGCTGCTGCTCCACCTTGCGGATGGCCTGCAGCAGCTTCATCTCCCGCTGTTCCTGGAGCTTCAGGCCTTTCTTCAACTCTGCCAGCGGCGCCGGCACGTTGCGGTGGATGCCGTCGGCCAGGATCTCGTCCTGGGTTTCCATGTCCAGCTCGTTGGGCGTGAGCACGACGCTGGGCGCAATCGCCGGAGCGTCGGGTGTAGCATTGGGATCGCTGAAGTTGTTGCCGGTCATCGCCTGCGGTGTATCGGTCGGCTGCGTGTCGGCGCCGCGCGCCTTCGCCGCGGGCAGATTCTGGAACTCAAGCGGCGCCGGACGGGCTTGCGCCTCGGCGGGGTTGGGGTCGCTGGCCGCGGTCGCGCTGGCGACCTTCTTGGCCTCGCTGAGGGCCGCCGAGATTTGCGCCGTGGCCGGAATCGCTCCGCTGGCGACCATGGTGTTATGGATCAGCTCCTGCAGCCCCGGCACCGGCGCCGCCTCCGCAAGCTGCGCTGCCACCACGGGCGGGGTGCCCACTTTGTCGGCGCGGGCAATTTCGCTCGCTGGCCGGCCCGACCACATGGCCTTCAATCCGAACCAGCCGTCCAGGTTCCCGGGGTTGGGCGCCTTTTCCCGCCCCCCGATCTCTTCCTTGTTGAACGCAATGGCTTCCGCCGTTGGCGTCGGAATGGGAGCGTGCAAGGCGGCCAGCTGAACCTTGGCATCCTTGGCCAGCGGGCTCATCGGATAGCGCTCAATCAAATGGTTGAATTGCTGCAGCGCGTTCGCCTCGTCGGCTTTTGCGTTGGCGGCGTAGAGCGCCTTGTCGGCTGGAATCCGCTCCAGCGTCGAGGCATCGCGATAAAGCCGGGACGTGGCGGCGTAGGAATGGCCCAGCTCATCGGCGACCATGTCGCCCTGGCTGTAGAGCGGAAATCGGACTTGCGCTTCCAGCAGCCGGTCCTGCGCCGCGCGGTAGTCGCTGTAGGCGCCCTGGTGCGCGCGGTCGAGATAATACTCGCCAATGCGATAAATCCGCTCCGCCAGCACCTCCTGTGTCGCGCGCAGCATTTGCAACGCTTGCGGTCTCAGCGTGCTGTCGGGGTAGTTCATCAGGAAAATGCGCAAGGCCGCCTGTGCCGCTTCCGCCTGAGTCGGATCCCGGTCCGGCTTCTGCAGTTGCCGGTAATGGATCTGGGCGATGCGCAGTTGCGCCTCGGCGGCCTCTTTCATGGCCGGGAAAAAGGTGATGAAGTCCTTGTACTGCGCCTCCGCTTGCGCATAACCATCAACGCCGCCCTGCCGATACCACGAGTTGGCGACGGCCAGCTTCGCCTGCGCCAGGTACTCGCTATTCGGGTATGTATTCAGCAAGGTTTCCAGATTCAGCCGCGCCACGAGGTACTTGCCCTTGCTCAAGTCCTTCATGGCGATGTCGTAGAGCAGCTTGTCCGGCTGCTCCGATTTGACAGCGGCGAGCGGATTGACGGGGCCGGGCTTCTTTTGCAGCAGGCAGGCGCTACTGCCCACGGCGATGAGCGTGGCAAGGAGCAGAGCCGGAACGACGGCATGCTCCGGACGAGGGGGATGCAACTGCGGCATAGGCCTATGGGCCGATTCTAACAGCAGGGCGGGCGGTAAAGCTAGGACTGGTTTAAACCAGATTGGCAAGGGTGTCAACCGAGCCAACCAGGTTCTAGTGCCGAACGGCTTCCTCCCGGGCCAGCGCTTTTGCCACGTACTCGGGCCGGCGCGGCCATAGCCACACCCAGATCAGAATCAGCGCCAGCACCGCCGCGCAAGAATCAATGATGACGTCGTGGACCGAAGGGCCACGCCCGGGGATGAAGCTCTGGTGGTACTCATCGCTGGCTGCGTACAAGATGCAGAGCACCAGCGCGCGCCAGCCCGCCTTCACGCTGTAGCGGAGCTGGCCCATGGAAAAAGCTCGGTAGGCGAGAACCGAAAGCACGAAGTACACAAGCACGTGGCAGAACTTCCGGAACGGCGCGTTCAGCACCTGCGCCCAATAGTGCGTGTCTGCGCCCACTACCCAGAGCAGCCAACTCAGCACGTCCCGGCTGTGCTGTCCGGAGTGGGAATCCTGCGATAGAAAAAAAATCACCACGCACATCGCTACCACTGGCACCCACGCGGATAATATGCGCTTGCTCATGAGGTGATTACCTTACAGCCGAACTGGCACGGTTACCCGCCGGAATCAGCCGGTTGATCCGCCGGACCGTCGCGCCGACGCCGCGCAGCTTCTCCTCCAGTTTTTCATATCCGCGGTCGAGGTGATAAATTCGGTCAATAATAGTTTCCCCGTTGGCAGCCAGCGCCGCGAGCACCAGCGAGGCGCTGGCGCGCAAATCGCTGGCGAGCACGGCCGCCGCCGTCAGTTCTGCCGGTCCCGGCACCACTGCCCGATTCCCTTCGATGCGGATGCTGGCGCCCATGCGGTTCAACTCCAGCGCGTGCATGAAGCGGTTTTCGAAGATGGTTTCGGTGATTACGGCCACGCCTTCGGCCTGGGTCATAAGGGCCATGAACTGCGCTTGCAGATCCGTGGCAAACCCCGGATATTCAGCGGTGGAAATATCCACCGCCCGCAGGCGCTGCCGGTTGGCGGCGACCTGCAGCGTCTCGCCGCTGATCTGAATACTGCCGCCGGTTTCCCCAAGCCGCTCCAACAGTCCCTGCAAATGCTCCGGCTGGCAATGGGTGATGGTCACCTGGCCGCCGGTAATCAGTGCCGCCATAACATAGGTCCCCGCCTCGATGCGATCGGGGATAATGCGGTGCGTGGCTCCGCCCAATTCTTCGACGCCGAGTACCCGAATCGTGGGTGTACCCGCGCCTTCAATGCGTGCCCCCATTTCCGTCAGCAGCGCAGCCAGATCCACCACTTCCGGCTCGCGGGCGCAATTGCGCAAAATCGTTTCCCCTTGCGCCAGCACGGCCGCCATCAGCACATCTTCGGTGCCGGTTACGGTAATGCGGTCGAATGTATAGCTCGCACCGCGTAATTTGCTGGCTTCGGCAACGATATAGCCGTGCTCCTGGCGCAAGTCTGCGCCCAGCTGTTCCAGACCTTTTAGATGTAAATCAATGGGTCGCGCACCGATAGCGCAGCCGCCGGGCAGGGAGACGCGTGCGCTACCCCAGCGCGCCACGAGCGGCCCCAGCACCAGCGCCGACGCGCGCATGGTCTTGACGAGTTCATAATCGGCCTGAGGATGAGTCAGGCTTTGCGCCCGCAAGGTGATGCGGTGGTGGGTGCCGCTGCCTTCGGTTTCCACGCCCATGGCCTCCAGCAGCTTGCGCGTGGTTTGAACGTCGCGCACGTCAGGCACGTTTTGCAGCGTGACCGGCTCGCGCGTGAGCAGGCAGGCGGCCATGGTGGGCAGGGCCGCATTCTTCGCCCCCCCGATCCGGATTGTGCCGCACAGCGGCGCACCCCCGCGGATTACCAACTTGTCCATTCAATTCACCAGTCTTCCGGCTCCATAGGCCGCCAAAATCTCCCCGTGCGGCGAAAAAACCGCCACGTCGGCCGCTGCGCCCGCCTCGAGTCGGCCTCGTTTCTTCCAGCCTAGCAACAACGCCGGATTCAGCGAGGCCATGCGTACCGCCGCCGCCCATCCGCAGCCAGTCCACGCCACGACATTGCGCACTGCCTGATCCAGCGTAAGCACGCTGCCCGCCAAAGTTTCCCCCGCCAGGCAGCGTCCGTGCACCACGGATACGGCAATGCCACCCAGAGTGAATTCGCCTTCGCCCATGCCCGCGGCACTGATGGCGTCGGTGACCAGGATCGCCTTGCCCGGCGCCTTGGCGTGGACGAATAGCTTCACCAGTGCAGGGTCCACGTGAATGCCGTCGGCGATGATTTCGGCGCTCAATTCTGCTTCGCTCAGCGCCACGCCCAGCAGTCCGGGCTCGCGCTGGTGCAGCGGCCGCATGGCGTTAAAGGTGTGGGTCACATGGCGGGCCCCGGCGGCGATGCCGGCGTGCGTCTGTGCGGCGGTGGCGTCGCTGTGGCCCAGGCTCACGCAAATGTCGTGCGCCGCCGCGGTCGCGATGAACTCGCCGGCGCCGGGCAGCTCGGGTGCAACCGTGATCATCCGCACCAGGCCCTCCGAGCGCTGCCACAACTGCTCCAGCCGTTGGCGGGTTGGCTCCAGCAAATTGGCTGTGGGGTGCACGCCCCGCCGGGCGGGGCTCAGAAACGGGCCTTCCAAGTGTATCTCCACGCCAGCCTGGGCGATGCACCCGACTGAAGTCAACAAATCTTCCCAAGGCGAGCTCACCGTGGTGGCCAGAAAATGGGTGACCCCGTGGCGAGCCAAATGGAGCCGCAGCCGCTTCCAGTCGCCGGGTCCGGCCGACATGACATCCACGCCGGCGCCGCCGTGCAGATGGATGTCCACCAGGCCGGGCGCCAGCAGCGCCTCGCCATAGTCATCGCTTTGCGTTCCCGCCGGTACCTCCACCACCGCGCGCGAGCCCGCCGCCTGGATCACGCCATCTTCAATCAGCACGGCCGCGTCAGCGACCACGTCGAGTGGCGTCACCATTTGCCGGGCAAAGAGTACGCGCCGCATCGGGTCCACTACTTGCCCGCTGGCCTCGCCAGCGCGCGCCGGATGCGCTGGGCGCGCGCCCGCAGCTTGGCGTTGGAGGGCTGCAGGCAGGTCATCAGGTTGCCACGCACTCGCCCCAGGCGAACCATCAGCGCGGTGGAAATAAGGTTCAGTACCATTTTTTGCGCGCTTCCGGCCTTCATGCGGGTCGAGCCCGCGAGGGCTTCCGCGCCGGTGATGACCTCGATGGCGATGTCGGCGTTCTCGGCGAGGGGCGAGCCGCTGACGTTGGTGAGAGCCACCGTGAGGCAGCCCTGCTCCCGCGCCAGACGCAGGGCCGCCACCGTGTAGGGGGTTCGCCCGCTGGCGGCGATCCCGACCACGGAATCGAGCGGTGTCAGATGCAAGCGCTTGAGGTCGCGCCGGGCGGCCTCGGGGAGATCCTCGACGCCTTCGATGGAATGCCTCAGCGCGCCGGTGCCTCCGGCGATCACCCCCACCACGCGCCCGGCGGCAATCCCAAACGTCGGCGGACACTCGGCGGCGTCGAGCACGCCCAGCCTTCCGCTGCTGCCTGCGCCCACATAGATCACCCGCCCCCCGGCCTCGAACCGCTTGGCGATGCCGGCCACCGCGGCGCTGATTTGCGGCGTGCAGCGCTTCACCGCCGGAGCTACCGCGGCGTCTTCGCGCTGCAGCGTCCGCACCAGGGCGCCGAGCGGCAGCTTGTCAAGATGCGCGGTGCGTGGGTTGATGGCCTCGGTGCCCAAAGCCTCCAGCGTGGCCCGCGGTGTCGCCTCGTTTTTCGTGTTTGACAGCCTCCGGTTCTTCAGTCTATAACACTGGAGCTTGGGATCTTCCATGCTGAAATTCCTCCGCCGTGGCGCTCCCCTGGTCGCTGCGCTGGCCGTGGGACTGCCGCTGTTGCTGGCGGCACGCCCGGCGCCCGCGCAGGATTGGTCGCGCCTCGGCGCCATCGTGAGACGCTCCATTGCCGCCGGCGAAATTCCCGGTGCGGTCGTGCTGATCGGCCACCGCGGCCATGTGGTGTATCGCAAGGCCTTCGGCTTTCGTTCGCTGCGCCCGCGTCAGAAGATGACCACCGACACCATCTTCGATTTGGCCTCGCTCACCAAGGTGGTCGCTACCACGCCGTCCGTGGTGCAGTTGCTGGAGCAGGGCCGCTTCCGGCTCAACGATCCGGTGGCGAAATACCTGCCCGCGTTTGGCAAGAACGGCAAGGACCAGATCACCATCCGCCAGCTGCTGACGCATTTTTCCGGCTTGCCACCCGACATTCCCCAGCATCCCCGCTGGTCGGGCTACGAAACCGGCATTCAGAAGGCGTTTGCCGTCGAGCCCGCCTTTCCCGCTGGATCGCATTTCCAGTACAGCGACATCAACTTCATCGTGCTGGCGGAACTGGTCCACCGGCTCACCGGCGAGCGCATTGATCAATACGCGCTCACGCACGTCTGGAAGCCGCTGGGCATGAATCGTACGCGATTTCTTCCGCCCGCGAGCTGGCTGCACAAAATCGCCCCCACCGGCGTGGACGATCGCGGCCGCGCGCTGCGCGGCGTGGTCAATGACCCCACCGCCGCTTCCATGGATGGCGTGGCCGGGGATGCTGGAGCATTCAGCACCGCCGACGACTTGTCGAAGTATGCGCAGATGATGCTCAACGGCGGGGTGGGCGAAAACGGCAAGCGCATTCTTTCGGCGCTCGCGGTGGAGAAGATGACCACCCCGCAGACGCCGCCCAACGTGCCCGACATCCGCGGCCTCGGATGGGACATTGATACGCCGTTTTCCAGCAACCGCGGCGCCTTCCTGCCGGTTGGCTCTTACGGCCACACTGGCTTTACCGGCACCTCGCTCTGGATTGATCCCACCTCGCATACCTACATCATCATCCTCGCCAACGACACCTACCCGAAGCAGCGGCCGCATTTGAAAAGCATTCTGGCTATGCGCTCGGAAGTGGCCACCGCCACCGCCGCCATTCTCGCGCTCAATGACGGCTCGACCTGGTCGCGCGTCGAGCAGGGTCTGGAGCGCATCACCGGCTACAACAACCCGATGGCTGGCGGCCGCCGCGTGATCTACCGCAACGGCGAAGTGCTTACCGGGCTCGATGTCGCCAAGGCGCGTGCCTTCCGGCTGTTGCGCGGCAAGCGCGTCGGCCTGATCAGCAACCCCACCGGCCTCGACCGTGAGGGCAACCGCAACCTCGACGACATGGTTGCCGCCGGTATTCACGTTACCGCTGCCTTCAGCCCTGAGCATGGCTGGTCGGGCAAGCTCGATGGCCCGGTCGGCAATACGCACGACGCCGCGACCGGCGTGCCCGTGTTCAGCACCTATTCCTCCACTGATCCCGAACGTCTGCTGCCCGCGGCCGGCATGGACCGCGTCAACCTTCTGGTCTACGACATTCAGGACGTGGGCGTGCGCTATTACACCTTCGAGACCACCCTCGCCTATACGCTCCGTACCGCCGCCGCGCACCATGTTCCGGTAATTGTCGACGACCGCCCCGATCCGATTGACGGCATCCACGTCCAGGGTCCGCCGCTGGCGCCGGAGGAGAAGAGCTTTGTCGGTTATTTCCCCGGCATGCCCCTGCGCAACGGCATGACGATAGGCGAACTGGCGCGGCTGTTCAATCAAACGATTGGCGCCGACTTGCACGTGGTGCGCATGCAAGGCTGGTCGCGCGGCGATTTTTACGATGAAACCGGCCTCATCTGGACCAACCCTTCGCCCAACATGCGCAATCTGACCGAAGCGGTCCTCTATCCGGGCGTGGGCATGATCGAGTACACCAACGTCAGCGTCGGCCGCGGCACCGACTCGCCCTTTGAGGTTATGGGTGCCCCCTGGATCAACGCCCCGCAACTGGCCGCCTACCTCAACGCCCGCCGCATTCCGGGCGTGCGCTTCATGCCGCTATCGTTCACGCCCGATGCGAGCAGGTTCGCCCACCAGCTCTGCCACGGCATCAATCTGATCGTGACCAATCGCGAGGTCTTGAACTCACCCGAGCTGGGCATTGAGCTCGCTAGCGCCCTGCATCAGCTCTATCCTCAAACCTGGAACAGCTCCCAGATGCACCGCCTGGCGGGCTCCCAAGCCGTGGTGGATCAAATAACGAGCGGCGAAGACCCCCGCCGTATTGCCGCAAGCTGGCAGCCGGCGATCCAGGCGTTCGACGCGCTCCGCCAGGCCGCCCTGCTGTACCCGTAAAAAGCCCCACCGCGGCAACTACCCGGCAGGGTTCGAGTCGCCGGCCCCTGCGCGGGGGTCGCGCCGCTTTGCACCGTAGGCAAAAGCGACGCGAAGGGCTGCCCCAGTCCTGGGGCCCCCAAGGTGCCTGCGCCTTGGGGTGTGCTGGGGCCCGCGCCAACATTGATTTCGTCTGGCTATACTTGCCGCATGCGCGACCTGCTCCACGATCACTCCCTCAGCTTGACGGCGAGCCTGGTGCTGGTGACCTGGCTCCTCCTCTACGCCTTCTGGAACCCGAACACCCACTGGGGAAGCTTCTTCGGCAACGCCATCGCCGACTGGAGCGGCGTGGTGGTCATGATGCTGGTGGCGAACTACCTCTATGAAAAGGGCTCGAGTGAGAGCAACGCACCCCCGCCGGACGCCCCCGGTCACCCCCTGGCCGACTTTGCCCGCGACCACTCGCTGACGATTTTTCTCGCGATCACTCTGGCCGGCTGGGTCATCCTCTATCTCCATGCCGACGTCAACGGCAAGTGGGGGCAGGTGGTGGGCAACGTGGTGAGCGAATGGGTGCAATCCATTGGCATGGTCCTTTTGACCAAAAAGTTCATTGAACGCCGGCAGGGCAAGAATGCGCCAGCCTAATCTTGACTAATTTGTATAGATTCGCCATGCTGAGGGAGACGCCTAGTTAAGGGGGAAACCCATGAGCACAACCACCCAGGACCTGGAAGCCTTTGCCAACCAGGAATACAAGTACGGGTTTGTCAGCGACATCGAAGCCGATACGATCCCGCGCGGATTGAACGAAGGCATCATCCGCCTGATTTCGGCCAAGAAGAACGAGCCCGAGTTCATGCTGGAGTGGCGGCTCCGGGCCTACCGGCAATGGCTGAAAATGACCGAACCGACCTGGCAAAACGTGCATTACCCGCCCATTGACTACCAGGACGTGATCTACTACTCGGCGCCGAAAGCGACCAACGCCGACGCGCCTAAGAGCTTGGAAGAAGTGGACCCGGAGCTGCTGAAGACCTACGAAAAGCTGGGCGTGCCGCTGCGCGAGCGCGAGCTGCTGGCGGGGGTTGCGGTGGATGCGATTTTTGACAGCGTTTCGGTTGCCACCACCTTTCGCTCCAAGCTGGCCGAGGCGGGGGTGATCTTCTGTTCGTTTTCCGACGCCGTGCAGCACCACCCCGAGCTGGTGCAGAAATACCTGGGCTCGGTCGTCCCCTACACCGACAACTTCTTCGCCACGCTGAACTCGGCGGTGTTCAGCGATGGTTCGTTCTGCTATATCCCCAAGGGCGTGCGGTGCCCCATGGAGCTGTCGAGCTATTTCCGCATCAACAGCAACGAGAGCGGCCAGTTCGAGCGCACGCTGATCATCGCCGAAGAGGGCGCGCAGGTGAGCTACCTGGAGGGCTGTTCGGCTCCCAAGCGTGAGAAAAATCAGCTGCATGCCGCGGTGGTGGAACTCGTCGCGCTCGACCGCGCCACCATCAAATATTCGACCGTGCAGAATTGGTATCCGGGCGACAAGGACGGCAAGGGCGGCATTTACAACTTTGTCACCAAGCGCGGAAAATGCCTTGGGCGGGGATCGAAAATCTCCTGGACGCAGGTGGAAACCGGCTCGGCGATCACCTGGAAATACCCCAGCTGCATTCTGCAGGGTGACGACTCCATCGGCGAGTTCTACTCGGTGGCGTTGACCAAAAACCGGCAGCAGGCCGACACCGGCACCAAGATGATCCACATCGGCAAAAACACGCGCAGCACCATCGTGTCCAAGGGGATTTCGGCCGGCTACGGCCAGAATACCTACCGCGGCGCGGTGCGCATGCTGGCCGGCGCGGAAGGCGCGCGGAATTATTCCCAGTGCGATTCGCTGCTGATCGGCGACAAGTGCGGCGCGCACACCTTCCCGGTGCTGGAGGTGAAAAACCACACCGCCCAGGTCGAACACGAGGCTTCGACTTCGCGCATCGGCGAAGACCAGCTTTTTTACTGCCGCCAGCGCGGCCTTGCCCCCGAAGATGCCGTGTCCATGATCGTCAGTGGCTTCTGCAAGGAAGTGTTCCGCAAGCTGCCGATGGAGTTCGCGGTCGAGGCGCAAAAGCTGCTGGGCGTGAGCCTGGAAGGCAGCGTCGGCTGATCTAACGTTAGGCAACCTTCATCTGACTGGGGACGCTCAATTTCTATGCTCGATATCCAAGACCTGCATGCGGAAGTCGCCGGGCGCGAGATCCTGCGCGGCCTCGACCTGCACATTAAAACCGGCGAGGTGCACGCCATCATGGGGCCCAATGGCAGCGGCAAAAGCACCCTGGCGCAGGTGCTGGCCGGGCGTGACACCTATGCCGTGACCAGCGGCTCGGTGCACTACCAGGGCCACGACCTGCTCGGGCTGTCGCCCGAGGAGCGGGCGCGGGCGGGCGTGTTTCTGGCGTTCCAGTACCCGGTGGAAATTCCTGGTGTGAGCAACAACTACTTTCTGCGTGCGGCGCTGAATGCGATCCGCAAGTACCAGGGGCAGGAGGAACTCGACGCCGTGGACTTCCTGGAGCGGGTGCAGAAAACCATGAAGCTGCTGCATATGGACGAGGCGCTGATGAACCGCGCGGTGAACGAGGGCTTTTCCGGCGGCGAGAAGAAGCGCAACGAAATCTTCCAGATGGCGGTGCTCGAACCCAAGTTGGCGATCCTCGATGAAACTGACTCCGGCCTCGACATTGATGCACTCAAGATGGTGGCCGAGGGCGTGAACGCGCTGCGCTCGCCCGAGCGCTCCATCCTGCTGGTGACGCACTACCAGCGCCTGTTGAACTACATCGTGCCTGACCAGGTGCATGTGCTGTCAGCGGGCAAGATCGTCAAAACCGGCGGCAAGGAACTGGCGCTCGAGCTCGAGGACAAGGGCTACCAGTGGCTGGGTGGGAATGACGGGGAGCCGGACCTGGTGGAAACGCCGGCGGGGCGGAGGCATTAGGCGATGCCGCTGTTTGGCCTCAAGGACGCGACCACCGGGGTGTTCGCCAGCTACGCGGCCCGCTTTGCCGGACTGGACCCTCGTCCGGCGTGGCTGCTCGAGCTGCGGCAGGAGGCTTTTGCGCGCTTCACCGAGCTCGGCTTCCCGCACCATAAGATGGAGGGCTGGCGCCAGACCAACACCGCCCCCATCGCCCGTGCGGCGTTCGAGACGCAAGCCTTGCTGCCCCCGGCGCAGCTCGTGCCCCGCTTAAGGGCGCTCGATCTGCCGGGCGTGGATTGGAGTCCGCAGGCCCCGCGGCTGGTGTTCGTCAACGGCGCCTACGCCCCGGGCCTGAGCTCGACGGCACTGCCCGCGGGTTGCCGCATGGGCTCGCTCGGGGAGCGCTTTGCCCGCGACGGCTTTGACCTCAAGCCCTATCTCGACTATGCGGACCAGCGAGAACAGGCGTTCGTGGCGCTCAATACCAGCTTCCTGGCCGATGGCGCCTGGATTGAAATTCCACCGCGCACGGTGCTGGCGCAGCCCATAACGATACTGCAGCTCACCACCGGCTCAGCCGCAAGCAAGGGCATTTCCCATCCGCGCACGCTTGTGCTGGCGGGCAAGGAAAGCCAATGCGCCCTGGTCGAGACCAGCGCCGGCTTCGACGGCGATGTTTATTTGACGAATGCGGTGGTTGCGTTCGAAGTCGGCGACAACGCTCAGGTCGAGTACACCCGCATCGAGCAAGACAGCTGCGCCGCGTTCCACGTGTCCACGCTGCGCGCCCGGCAGGGCCGTGACAGCCGTTTCACCGCGCATTCGATCTCCCTCGGCGGGGCGCTCGTGCGCAATAGCGTGCACTGCATCCTCGACGGCGAGGGCTCGGAGTGCTTGCTCAATGGCCTGTTCGCGCTCGACGGCAACCAGCACGTGGACAACTCCACCGTTCTCGACCATGCCAAGCCGCTCGGTACCAGCCGCGAGTACTACAAGGGGGTGCTCGATAACCAGGCGGTGGGTGTTTTCAACGGCCGCATCATTGTCCGCCAGGACGCACAACACACCGACGCCATTCAGAGCAGCAAAAACCTGCTGCTGTCGGACTCGGCCGCGACCATCAGCACTCAGCCCCAGCTTGAGATTTACGCCGACGATGTGCGCTGCACGCACGGTGCTACCGTGGGCCAGCTCGACGCCCAGGCGCTGTTTTACCTGCGCTCGCGCGGGTTGGGCGTGGAGGAGAGCCGAAAGCTGCTGATCTACGCCTTTGCCGCCGATGTGCTCAGCCGCGTGAAGGCGCCGGGCTTGCGCGAGAAGCTGGAAGCGGTGCTGTGGAGAAAGTGGACGGCATAGATGGCGGTCAGGGCTCAACTACACACGGCACGGGCCCAGGCGTCGCCCCGCCCCGCTCCCCCGCCTGCATTTGACGTCGAAGTGGCCCGCGCGGAGTTCCCGCTGCTGCGCGCCCAACCGGAGTTGGCCTACCTCGATAACGCCGCCACTGCCCAGAAGCCGCAGCTGGTGCTCGACGCGCTGCGCCGGTTTTATACCGAGGAGTGCTCCAATATTCACCGCTCGGTGCATAAGCTGGGCGAGCGCGCCACCGCCGATTACGAAGCCGCGAGGGAGAGCGCGCGCCGGTTTGTAAACGCCGGCGACAAGCGCGAAATTGTGTTTGTCCGGGGCACGACCGAAGCCATCAACCTGGTGGCGCAGGGCTTTAGCCGCTCCCAGCTTCGCCCCGGCGACGAGGTCCTGATCACCGGACTCGAACACCACTCCAACATTGTTCCCTGGCAGATGGCCTGCGAGGCCACCGGCGCCGTGCTGCGTGTGGCGCCGATTAACGACCTCGGCGAGGTCGAAATCGAGACCTTCGCCCGCCTGCTGGGCCCGAAAACACGCCTAGCGGCCCTCGCGCATATCTCGAATGCGCTGGGCACGGTGAACCCGGTCGAGGAGATGATCCGGCTGGCGCACGAGCATCACGTCCCGGTGCTGGTGGACGGCGCGCAGGCTGCGCCGCACGCGCTCGTGGATGTGCGCGCCCTGGGCTGTGAGTTCTATGCGTTTTCCGGCCACAAGGTCTATGGGCCGACCGGTATTGGCGTGCTCTACGGAAGCAGCGAGTGGCTCCAGCGGCTGCCGCCCTGGCAGGGCGGCGGCGACATGATCCGCTCGGTGACGTTTGAGAAAACCACCTACAACGAGCTGCCTTACAAATTCGAAGCGGGCACGCCCAACATTGCCGCCGCCATCGCTCTGGGCGCGGCGCTCGATTGGTTTGCGGGGCTGGACCGGGCCGGCATCTTCGCCCACGAGCACGACCTGCTGGTTTACGCCACCCAGCGGATGGAGCAGGTGCCGGGCCTGCGCTGGGTGGGCAGGGCGGCCAACAAGGTGGCCGTGCTGTCGTTCGTGATGGAGGGCATTCATCCGCATGATGTGGGCACGGTGCTGGATTCCTATCACATCGCCGTGCGTACCGGCCACCACTGTGCCCAGCCGGTCATGGACCGCTTCGGCATTCCGGCCACCACGCGCGCCTCGCTGGGGTTGTACAACACCCGTGGCGAAGTCGAGCGGCTGGCCCAGGGCTTGCAACGTGTGCGGGAGATGTTTGGCTGATGTCGCAGTTGGACGATCTTTACCGCGAGTTGATCCTCGACCACAGCCGGCGGCCGCGGAACTTCGGACCTTTGCCCGAAGCTAACCGCCGCGCCGAGGGCTTTAACCGGCTGTGCGGTGACCGGGTGACGGTACGGGTGGACTTGCAGGGCGATACCGTGCGGCAGGTGAAGTTCGAAGGCAGCGGCTGCGCCATTTCGACCGCATCGGCTTCGCTGCTCACCGAGGCTGTAAAAGGGAAGTCGCGCGCCGAGGTGGAAGCGCTGTTTCAGCATTTCCACGCCCTGGTGACCGGCAAGGACGGGGCTGCGGCGGAGGCGCCCGAGCTCGGCAAGTTAGCCGTGTTTGCGGGCGTGAGCGAGTATCCAGCGCGGGTGAAATGTGCCAGCCTCGCCTGGCATACGCTGCGCCGGGCGCTGCTTCCAGAAAGCGAACCGGCGGCGGAGGTGGTGAGCACGGAGTAGTACGATGGATGATTTTCTGTTGCGTGAAGCTGAGCACAAGGAGGCCGTGGCTGCCGAGCTGGAAAAATCGGCCGAGTCCGCGGTGCTCAAGGAGGCCCAGCGCCAGCGGCAAACCGCGGCCGAGCTGCGCCAGGAGTGGGAACGGCGCCAGCCCAAGTCCGTGGCCGTGGCCGAGCCGCCCAATTCCGCAGATGCCGCCGACAACGACGACACGCCCGAAATCGCCGTCCTGCGCGAGTACATCATTGACTCCATCAAGAGCTGCTACGACCCGGAAATCCCGATCAACATCTACGATCTCGGTTTGATCTATCGCATTGACATCGCGCCCGAGGGCCACGTGCACGTGGTGATGACGCTGACCGCGCCGGGGTGCCCGGCGGCAGGCATCCTGCCGGGCGAGGTCGAGGGCAAGGTCCGCTCGGTGCCGGGTGTAACCGACGTGACGCTGGACTTGACCTGGGAGCCGCCCTGGGACCAGAACAAAATGTCGCCGGCCGCGCGCTTGCAGTTGGGAATCGACTGGTAGGCCATTATGAAGTTTTCCAGCCAGGAAGAATACGGTCTCCGTTGCCTGTTGCGCCTGGGCATCCATTATCAGGAGCAGGGCAGCGGCGGTGCGCTGACGATTGGCGAGATCGCGCGCCTGGAAGGCATTTCCGTCCCTTACGTGGCCAAGTTGCTGCGCGTGCTGCGCACCGGCGGCCTGGTGGCGAGCGCGCGCGGCGCCACCGGCGGCTACCTGCTGGCGCGCGCGCCCGAGCGCATGCCCGTAGGCGAGGCCCTGGCGGTGCTGGGCGGGCGCTTGTACGAGCCCGGCTTCTGCGACAGCCACGCGGGCGGGGAGCGCGTCTGCACGCACTCGGTGAATTGCTCGCTGCGCTCGCTCTGGCGGTCGCTGCAACTGGTGCTCGACCAGGTGCTGGAGAAGACCAGCCTGCGCGATCTGCTCTGCAACGAAACCGAGATGACCTCCTGGATCGGCCATCTGGTCACCGTGTCAGGCCTGGCGCCGCCGGCGGCCAAGAACTGACGCCATGCTGAGTACCCTGTTTTTCGACGTGGGCGGCGTACTGCTCACCAACGGCTGGGACCGCGCCGAGCGCGCCCGCGCCGCCGGCCACTTCGGCCTCGTGCCAGCCGCGCTGGAGGCTCGGCATGCGCCGCTGACGGCACCGCTCGAATGTGGCGCCATGTCGCTGGACGATTACCTGGCGCAGGCGGTCTTTTCTGAGCCGCGGACGTTTTCGCACGCGGAATTCGTGGCCTTCATGCATGCCTGTTCAGAGCCACTGCCGGAGTCACTGGCGCTGCTGGACGAACTGGCGGCCGGCGGCCAGCGCCTGGCCACGCTCAACAACGAGGGCCGCGATCTGAACGAATACCGGATTGAGCGCTTCGGGCTGCGGAAATATTTTTCCGCCTTCTGCAGCTCCTGCTATCTGGGCACGCGCAAGCCGGAGCCGGAGATTTTTCGGCGCGCGATCGGAATCCTGCAGCTGCGCCCGGAGGCGTGCGGCTTTGTGGATGACCGCGAAGAAAACCTGGCCGCGCCGCGCTCGCTCGGCTTCGCTTGCTTTCATTTCACCAGCGCCCGGCAATTGCGGCAGGATCTGGAGAGCTATGCCTAGACGGATCGCCCAACCCACCCGCATTGCCCCCGCCGGCAACCTGCCCAAAATCATTGACGAGTTCATCGGCCGCGTGAACTCGGCGTCCGAGGCGTGCAGCATCGCCCACATGCAAAGCCCGCCGGGCTGGCAGGAGCCTGGGCAGACGCCCGAGTTCGACGAGTACACCCTGGTGCTTTCCGGTACGTTGCACGTCGAACACCGCGGCGGCACGCTCGCTGTCGCCGCCGGGCAAGCGGTGATTGCGGCGGCGGGCGAATGGGTGCGCTACTCGACGCCCGCCGGCGCCGACTACATCGCCGTCTGCCTGCCCGCCTTCAGCCCGGCGCACGTCCACCGCGACGCCTAACGAGAGCAAAACCAGCCCCGCACGCGCTTGCCCCCTCGCGGGGGTCGCGCCGCTTTGCACCGTGGGCAAAATCGACGCGAAGGGCTGCGAAATTCGGAATGGGCGAGCGTCCCAGCGAGCGCCCCCGGGGAAACATGCAGGCGCAGCCGCGCTGGGGCCCGCGCCAACATTAGCGCGCTACCCCTAACGCTCGTGCAGAAGCGCTTGTACGTGCTGCCTGAGGTTGCTGGGATTCACCAGGGCAGCGCGGTAGGCCGCAGCAATGCGGCCCTCGCGGTCGATGATGAAGGTATTGGGCATATTCGCAATGCCATAGGCCTTTTGCATCGTGGGGCCCGCCAAAACCATCGTGTAGTTCGGCTTGATCTGCGCTAGAAAGGGGCGAACCACACCCCAGGATGTGTCAACCGAGGCGCCTACAACGACCAGCCCTTGTTTGGCGTACGACCGCTCGAGCGCGGAAAAGGCCGGGAGTTCCTCCTTGCAGCCACCGCACCAGGTCGCCCAGAAATCGAGGACCACGACCTTGCCTTTGAAATCGGCAAGCCGAACGGTTCCACCTAGGAGATCCTGAGCAGTGAAAGCCGGCGCAGCCATTCTGCTTTCGGTGGGCAGGAGTGGCACGCGCAGGGTCGTTGATTGGGCGAGCGCGGCTGCCAGGGCGACGAGAGAAACTACAGGAATTGCAGCGGATTTAAATCCCAGAGTCGCTTTCCTTTGCGGGTGTTACGCAAGGCGCGCGTATTGAGCGCAAATCATTCAGCGCTTGGCGTTGGTACCGGGTGGCGAACACCACCCAGTGCTGGGCGGAGCGACGGCAGGGGTCCGGCCGCCGAGACGGCGGTGGCCTGGGCGCGCGCAGGGCTCCCAAGCGCGGACGCCGCCGCCTATGGAAGCTCGGGCTCGCTCCCCAGGAGCCCGACTGTGGTAGCAGATGCAGGTCAAGACCGCAGAGTAGCCTGCTCCCGCGCTACTGGTCCCGCAGCGCCACCGCCGGGTCCACGCGCGCCGCCCGTCGCGCCGGAATCAGGCACGCCAGCAGCGCGATGATGGCCAGGACCACGGCGGTGCTCACAAACGTTGCCGGATCGTTGCCGTGCACGTCGTACAAAAACGCCTTCAGCAGTTGGCTGGCGGCCAGCGCGCCCAGGCCGCCGGCAACAATCCCGATCCCCGCCAGCCGCATCCCGTGTCCGGTCATCAGCGCCAGCACCGCGCCGCGCGGCGCGCCCAGCGCCACCCGTATCCCCATCTCGCGCATGCGCTGCGAGGCCAGATACGACATCACCCCGTATACACCCACTGCCGCCAGCAGCAGCGCCAGCCCTGCAAAAATCGCGACCAGTAGCCCGACGAACGATTCCCGTCCCGTCTGCTGGGCAATCACCTGCTGCATCGTCCGCACATGGAACATGGGCAGGCTGGCGTCGAGCCCGCGCAGCGCCCCTCGGATCGGCCCCACCATTTCGGCCGGCGGCAGGCTGGTATGCGTCACTAGGCACAGGTCGCCGCCGCCGTCCCAGGCCTGAAACTCTTCCGGCCGCGGCGCCACCGTGATGGACCATTGCCGCGTATCGGCGACTACCCCCTCCACCTGCAGCCAAGGGCCCATGGCGCCGCTATAGGAAAAACGCTTGCCCAGCGGATCCTGATTTGGCCAAAACATTTTTGCCATCGTCTGGTTGATGTCCACCGGATAGTCCGCCGCCGCCATCTCCTTGGCCACGGCGCTGCCGGCCGCGGGCAGCGCCGTGAGCTGGTTGAGTATGGGGTTGAGCGTGTCATCCAATTGCAGTGAGCGGCTGACATCTTCTTCAGTCAACTTACGCCCGCGGATCAGCGGGATCCCGAAAGTCGCAAAATACCCGGGTGTGATCCCATGCACCTCAACCCACTGCTTGCTGCTGGCTAGGTTGTCAGTGGTCGCCTGCGTGCGCCCATATAAGGTGATAGTGCCATTGTCGCCGCCGCCCATCGGCAAATGGTCTGTGATCGCGGCTGTCTCCACCCCCGGCAGCGCCCGCACCCGTCCCAGCCACGCGCGCCCCAGATCGAGCGCCTTCGTCTGCGTGCCATAGCTGGCGCTGGGCAGTTTTACCCACGCCGTGAGCACGTCCGTGCGCCTTGCACCAATGTCAATATTCTGCATCTGCCAGAAGCTGCGCAGCAGCAGCCCGGCGGCGACCAGCAGCAGCATCGAGAACGCGACTTCGGCCACCACCAGCGAGTCGCTCAGCCAGCGCCGCCGCTTGCCGGCGCTCACCACCGCTCCGGCTCCTCCCTTGAGGGCATCGCCGGAGGTGGCTCGCGAAAGCTGCCACGCCGGCGCCAGACCGAATAAGATCCCGGCAACCACGGCGACTCCAAAGGTAAATGCCAGCACCAGCAAGCTGATTTGAATCGGCGTCGCCTGCGGTACCGCCGCGCCCGGCAGGCTCGCCATCAACCGCACCCCGATTTCCGCCAGACCCACGCCCAGCGCGCCGCCGATCAGCGCCAGCAAAATGCTTTCCGTCAGCAGTTGCCGCAGCAATCGCCAGCGCCCCGCGCCCAGCGCCGCTCGCACTGCCATCTCTTTGTGCCGCGCCGAGGCCCGCGCCAGCAGCAGGTTGGCCACGTTGACGCAGGCGATCAGCAGCACGAGCCCCACCGCCCACAGCATCAAGGTTAGCGATTGTCCGGCGCCGTGCGTCACCCATTGCCGCAGCGGCTGCAGCCAAATGTCCACCCCTTTGTCTTCCGGATACTCCTGCGCCAGTCGCCGCGCAATCACCTTGAGATCCGCCAGTCCCGCCGCCGGCGTCACGCCCGCCTTCAGCCGTCCAATCGAAAGGAACTGATGGCTGCCGCGATAGCCCAGCGCCTTGGCGCTCATGTCCATCGGCACCCACAGCTGCGCGCCGGCCGGAAACCGCAACGCTGGCGGCATCACGCCGATGACCGCAACTTTTTCCCCGTTCAACTCAATGTCTTGCCCGACAATGTCCTGGTCGCCCGCAAATTGCTTCTGCCACAGCGCGTAGCTTAGCACCGTGCTTTGCCCCGGTTTTACCGCGTTCTGGCCGGGTGAAAACGTCCTTCCCCGCAGCGCCGTCGCCCCCAGCACCTGGAAGAAATTCGGCTCAACCTGCACCGTCGAGACGTAATCCGGCTGCCCCCCGCCGGTCAAATTTGCGTCTAGGTTGAAGGTGTACAGCGCCATGGCCTGAAAGGCGTGGTTCTGGCGCTGCATGTCTAGATAGTTCGGCCCGGTGAGTGGAAACCCCGGCCCGTTTTTGATCTCAACCAACTGCCCAGGATCGCGCAGCGGCAACGGTTTCAGCATCACCGCGTCCACCACGCTAAAAATCGCGGTATTAGCGCCAATGCCCAGCGCCAGCGTGATCACCACCACTGCGGTAAACCCCGGCGCCCGCCGCATCTTCCGCAGCGCCTGCCCCAAATCCTTGGCCAGTGTGCCCACGCCTCAGCTCCCCCTGAAAGTTGTTACGCAAGCACGCGGTGATCGAGTGCATGCCCGCCCGCCATAGGGTAATCCGGAATACCCTTTTTGACCACCCCATACGCTGGCAGCATACACTCGGTCGGCCGCGATTGGGAAAAAGTGGCTGCGTCGGGCAGCCCCAATCGGGCCGGGCGCTCTTCGGTCGGGTCCGCAGGCCAAAACTGGCCGCTTTTTGAGTCATTTCGCGAACACCTCGGGATCCTCCTCTCGCCCCATGGTTCGCGCGTCACCTCGGATGGTGGCTTGGTGCTGGTGCGCGGGTTGGACGGGCGGCTGGGCCTCGGCGTGCTTGCCGCCGATTGCCTGGCGGACACACGGGCGAAGAACACGCAGCTACCGATCATCGATTTGCTGCGCCAATCGGTGTACAACCGGTTGGCGGGGTACGAAAACATGAACGACGCCGAGCGACTGGCGCAGGACCCCGCCTTCCGGCTGATCGGTTCCGAAAAGATATGGAAGCGGGGCGCGGCGCTGCCGTCACGGCTGCAAAGCTTTGAGACGCAGATCCTCGCCGAGGACGGCAACTTCGCCGGGCTGGCGCGGCTCAACCGCGGGTTGGTCGCGAAAGCTGAGGCGTTCGACGCGCGGGTTCGGGTGGTGCTGGACATGGACTCGACGGAGATGCCGGTGTACGGCGGGCAGGAGGATAGCGCCTACAATGGGCACTTCGAGTCCAGCTGCTACCACCCGCTGCTGCTGTTCAACCGTGACGGCGATTGCGTGAGCAGCAAGCTGCGCCCCGGCAGCGTCCTGCTCACCGTTCCGCTGGCAGCGCTACTCTCGTCCGCGCTGCCAGGATCGGGTCCTCAGGCTCCACAGTTGTCGCCGCATCACGAGTCCGAGCACATCGCGCAGCGCCCGACCCGCGGATTCATCGGATTCGACCAGGTCTCCCCAGACTGCGTCTCGCTCACCGGCTTCCAGCAGGCGGCAAGCTGCGGCGGCCAAACGCCAATCGCGGGGGTCGCGCTGCTTTGCCCGTGGGCAAAATCGACTAGAAGGGCTGCGAAATTCGGCACGGCGGCCCGCCCCCGGGAAAATATGCAGGCGCGGCCCCAGCGAGGCTCGCGTCGGGTTGGGGCCAAGGGCCCCCAACCCGACGCGAGCATAAGCGGGG
>JBOGKQ010000042.1:0-20222 GCA_050747905.1 Terriglobales bacterium
GGGTTGGGGGCCCTTGGCCCCAACCCGACGCGAGCCTCGCTGGGGCCACGCCTGCATGTTCCCCCGGGAGCGCTCGCTGGGACGCTCGCCCATTCCGAATTTCGCAGCCCTTCGCGCGCGACGACGTTGCCCACGGTGCAAAGCGGCGCGACCCCCGCGAGATGACTGGACCGCGCCGGCGCGGCGGCGGACTTACTGTAACGTCAGCACCACTTTGCCAAACTGCTGGTTGTCCGCCAGGTGGCGATGGGCGTCAGCCGCTTGGGCGAGCGGAAACACGCGATCCACGACTGGACGGAGTTTGCCGGTGGCAACCAGGTCGAAAATCCTATCGAGGTCCGCCCGGCGTCCCATGTAGGAGCCCAGCAGCCGGAGCTGGCGGGAGAACAGAAAGCGCAGGTCAATTTTGGCGTCATAGCCGGTGGTCGCGCCGCAGGTGACCAGTGTGCCGCCCGGGGCGAGCGAGCGCAGACTCTGCTCCCAGCTCGCCTGGCCAACGTGCTCGACCACAATGTCCACGCCCTCCGCTGCCCAGCGCTTCACTGCCTTGGACACCGGCGTCGCCACGTCGTAGGGATCGACCACGGCGTCGGCCCCGAGCTGGCGAGCGAGGGCGAGCTTGCGCTCGCCGCCTGCGGTGGCGATGACCGGGCAGCTGAAAAGCTTTGCAATCTGCACCGCCGCTATGCCCACACCGCTGGAGGCGCCCCACACCAGCACCTTCTGGCCCGGCTGAATCCCGGCCCGCCGCACCAGCATGTTCCAGGCGGTGAGAAACACCAGCAGCATAGAGGCCCCTTGCACAAAATCCAGCGTGGCCGGCAGGGGCAGCAGAATGCGCTCGGGCACCGCAACCACCTCGGCGTAACCGCCGTCGCGTTGGTAGCCCAACACCTGGTAGCTGCGGCATTCGTTGTCACGGCCGTCGAGGCAGAAATGGCAGTGGCCACAACCTACACCGGGAGCCGTGAGGACGTGTTCGCCGGTGTCCACACGCTCTCCCGCGATGTCGCAGCCCAGAATCCTGGGCAGACCGATGCGGACGCCAGGAATACCGGCGCGGATGAAAAGGTCCAGGTGGTTGAGGGCGCAGGCGCGAACCCGGACGAGCACTTCGCCGGGCGCGGGAACCGGAGTGGGAACCTGTTCCTGCCGCAACACCTCAGGTCCGCCGTGTTCGTGGATTCGCAGGGCTCGCATGCGATCAGGCTACCACCACCTTCGCGCGGGGCGCTGCGCCAGGCTGGTATAATCGCTCTACGATGGCAAGCACAAGCGAGTGCCTCCGCGAAGTCGAGGTGGAAGTGCCCGCGGGCGAAGTGGAACGCGAGACCACACGCATCGCCCAGGGCATTCAGAAGCGGGCGAAAATCGCCGGGTTCCGTCCCGGCAAGGCGCCGCTGAGCCTGGTGCGGCAGCATTTTGGAGCCAAAATCCGCGAGGATACGCTGGAGGCGCTGGTGCCGGCGCATTTGCGGGCGGCTTTCGAGCGCGAGAATTTGGACCCGGTATCCACGCCGCGCCTCAACCAGGTGAGCTTCGAGCCCGGCCAGCCGCTGAAGTTCAAGGCGAGCTTCGAGGTGCTGCCGGCGTTCGACCTGGGTGACTACAAGGCAATCCGGGTCGCCATGCCATCGCTGGAGATCAGCGAGGCCGACGTGGACGCTGGCGTTACCGAGCTGCGCCAGCGCCACAGCAGCCTGCGGCCGAGCGCGGCCGAAGCCGCTGCCGACGGCCTGGTGGCCATGGTGGAAGCGCGCTCGACCGGCGAGCCCGCCCCCGGCAAGGAAATCGCCATCGCGGTGGGTGACCCTAATACCCTGCCGGAGTTCAGCGCCGCCCTGCGGGGCATGAAGCCCGGCGAGGAGCGCGACCTCGAGGTCAACTATCCCGGCGATTTTCCCGACCAGGCGGTGGCCGGACAGACGCGCCGCTACTTTCTCAAGCTGAACAGCATCCATGAAAAGATGCTGCCCGAGTTGACCGATGCCGCGGTTACCGAAACCTTGGGCACCTCCACCGCCGAACAGGCGCGGGCATGGGTGCGTGAGCGGGTTCGGGCCGCGCGCGAGCACGAGGCGCGCCATGCGGTGGAGGAAAATGTGATGACCGCGCTGGCCGGGCAAGTGCAGTTTGCGGTCCCGCAGGCCCTGGTGGATCAGCGCATCGAAGACAAGATCGAGCGCAACCTGCACGGTCTGGCCCGCCAAGGCGTGGACCTGCGCAAACTCGAGGTTGACTGGGCGAAGTTGCGCGAGCGCCATCTGGCCGCCGCCGAACACGAGGTGCGCGCCGGCGTGCTCTTGAACAAGCTCGCGGCGGCGGAAAACCTCGAGCCCACGCCCGCCGAGGTCGAGGCCGAACTTGACGCCGCCGCCGCCGAGCTCAGGCAATCCACCGATAGCGTGCGCGCGCGATTGACAGAAAATGGTGCTCTGGATAGAATCCAGAGCAGAATCCGTCACGAAAAGGCGCTTAATTTTCTGGTGGACAGCGCCACCCAGGGCGGTTTTCCCGCCCGGGCCCCGGGCGAAGCGCAAGCAAAGGAACAGGCAACCTCATGAGCTTGGTCCCGATGGTGGTCGAGCAAACCCCGCGAGGCGAACGCGCCTACGATATCTTTTCGCGCCTGCTGCGCGACAACATCATATTCATTGGCACCCCCATTGACGACAACGTCGCCAACCTGGTGACCGCGCAGTTGCTGTTCCTCGAGGCCGAAGACCCGGAAAAGGACATCTCCCTCTACATCAACAGCCCCGGCGGCTCCATCACCGCCGGGCTCGCCATTTACGACACCATGCAGTTCATCCGCCCCGATGTCACCACCATCTGCATCGGCCAGGCGGCCAGCATGGCGGCCACGCTGCTGGCCGCCGGGGCCAAGGGCAAGCGCTTTGCCCTGCCCACCGCGCGCGTGCTCATCCACCAGCCCTCCATGGGCGGGCTCAGCGGCCAGGCGACTGATATTGACATCCATGCCAGGGAAATTCTGCGCATGCGCGCGGTGACCAGCCAGATCCTGGCCCAGGCCACCGGCCAGCCCCTGGACAAGGTCGAGCACGATGTGGACCGCGATTTCATCATGACTGCCGCCCAGGCTAAGGAATACGGGATTGTGGACGATATCATTACCAAGCACAAATGATCCGACTGGACTGCGCTGGGGTGTAGGCTGCAGGGAGTAAAACCGCTGTGAAACCACGAAATGGAACCCAAGAATCGCTGCGCTGCTCGTTCTGCCATAAGAATCAGGAGGCGGTGGCGAAGCTGATTTCCTCGCCCAGCGAGTATCCCCGCGCCTACATTTGCGATGAGTGCGTCGCGGTGTGCAACTCGATTCTCGAGGACGACCGCGCCGAACCCCAGGCCCGCGGCCTGCAGACGCTGCCCAAGCCGCACGAAGTCAAGAGCTTCCTCGACGAATACGTCATCGGCCAGGATGCCACCAAGAAGCGCCTCGCCGTCGCCGTCTACAACCATTACAAGCGCCTGCACATGAACCGCATGCGCACCACCAGCGAGGTGGAGTTGCAGAAGGCCAATATCCTGCTCATCGGCCCCACCGGCACGGGCAAGACCCTGTTGGCGCAGACGCTGGCCAAAATCCTCGACGTGCCCTTCGCCATCGCCGACGCCACCACCCTGACCGAGGCCGGCTATGTGGGCGAGGACGTGGAAAACATCATCCTCAAGCTGCTGCAGGCCGCCGAGGGTGATGTCGCCCGTGCCCAGCACGGCATCATATACATTGATGAAATCGACAAGATCTCCCGGCGCGACGAAAACCCCTCCATCACGCGCGATGTCAGCGGCGAGGGGGTACAGCAGGCGCTGCTGAAAATCCTGGAGGGCACGGTGGCGCACGTGCCACCCCAGGGAGGGCGCAAGCATCCCCACCAGGAGTTCACCCCGGTGGACACCACCAACATCCTGTTCATCTGCGGTGGCGCCTTCGTGGGTTTGGAAAAAACCATTGGCCGGCGCGTGGGCAAGCGCGCCATGGGCTTTCGCAGCGAGGCCGAGGAGGCCAACCCCCAGGCCGTGCGGCTGCGCGACACCGCCCTGCTCAGCCAGGTGCAGCCCGGCGATCTGATCAAGTTCGGGCTGATTCCCGAGTTTGTCGGCCGCCTGCCGGTCATCGGCGTGCTCGACGACCTCGACCGTGCCGCCTTGATTGAAATTCTCACCCGGCCCCGCAACGCCTTGGTGCGCCAGTATCAGAAGCTGTTCGAGTTTGAAAATGTCAAGCTGCGCTTTGACGACGCCGCGCTCGAGCAGATTGCCAGCGAGGCGCTGGCGCGCAAGGTGGGCGCGCGCGGCCTGCGCATGATTCTGGAAGAGTTGATGCTGGATCTGATGTACCACCTCCCGCAGCAGAAACGGGTGCGGGAGTTCCAGGTCACCAAGGAAATGGTGGAGCGGCGCGAAGCGGTGCTGCCCACGCTGGAAAAAGCCGGCTAACGTCCCCCTGCCTCGGTCCCCCTCCCATGCCGCGTGAAAAGAATCAGCCTGCTGCTCGCCGCCTCCCCATGATGCCCATCCGGGACATGGTGATTTTCCCCTTCCAGATGACCCCGTTCGTCGTCGGCCGCCCGGCCTCGGTGCGCGCCCTCGAGGCGGCCCTGCTGGAGGACAAAAAGATCTTCCTCGCCACCCAGCACGACGCCAGTCAGGACGAGCCCCGCGCCGACCAGATCTACGCCGCCGGCACCATCGCCACCATCGTACAAAGTGTCCGCCTGCCCGATGGCAACGTGCGCGTGCTGGTGGAAGGCGTCGAACGGGCGCGCGTCGCCACCGTGGACGAAAGCGAGGGCTTTTTCCGCGCCACCCTGCGTCCGCTGGCGCCCCACCCGGGCGTGGTCACCCCCCAGCTCGAACAGCTCATGCAAAAGGTCACCGGCCTGTTCGAACACTTCGTCAAGCAGAACCAGTCGCTCAACTATGAGGCCATGCTCAGCGCCGTGCGTTCCGACGATCCCGGCCAGATGAGCGACACCATGGCCGCCCACCTGACCCTGCCGGTAAGCGACAAGCAGCCGCTGCTGGAGATGTTTGAGCCCACCGAGCGCCTGCTGCGCCTTTCTGAGCTGCTCGAAATCGAAATGGAGAAACTCAGCGTCGACCGCGCCATTCAGGGCCGGGTGAAACGCCAGATGGAGAAGGCGCAGCGCGAGTACTACCTCGGCGAGAAGATCAAGGCCATCCAGAAGGAGCTAGGCCGCGGCGAAAAAAGCGAGTTTGATGAACTCAAGAAAAAGATCGACTCCAGCGGCATGCCCAAGCCGATCAAGGAAAAGGCGCACGCGGAGCTCAAGCGCCTGGAGCTGATGCCGCCCATGTCGGCCGAATCCACGGTCTCGCGCAATTACCTCGACTGGATGCTCGCCGTGCCCTGGACCCGGCGCAGCAAGGAAATCCGCGACATCGGGCGCGCCGAAAAGATCCTCAACCAGGACCACTACGGCCTCGATAAGATCAAGGAGCGCATCCTCGAGTTTCTCGCCGTGCGGCAGTTGGTGAAAAACCCCAAAGGCTCCATCCTGTGCTTGGTGGGCCCTCCGGGCGTCGGCAAGACATCCCTCGGCATGTCCATCGCCCGCGCCACGGGACGCAAGTTCGTCCGCTTCTCCCTCGGCGGCGTGCGCGACGAGGCGGAAATCCGCGGCCACCGCCGCACCTACATCGGCGCCCTGCCCGGCCAGATTCTGCAGATGATGAAGAAGGCCGGCACCGTCAATCCCGTCTTCCTGCTCGACGAGGTGGACAAGATGAGCGCCGACTTCCGCGGCGATCCCTCCGCCGCGCTGCTCGAGGTGCTGGACCCGGAGCAGAACAGCGCCTTCAACGACCATTACCTCGATATTGACTACGACCTCTCGCAGGTGATGTTCATCACCACCGCCAACGTGCTGCACACCATTCCCCAGGCGCTGCAGGACCGCATGGAGGTCATCCGCCTGTCGGGCTACACCGAATTGGAAAAGCTCGAAATCGCCCGCCGCTTCCTGATTCCCAAGCAACTCAAGGCGGCCGGACTGAGCGCGAAAAATCTGACCTTCAGCGACCCGGGCCTGCAGGCGCTCATCAACGGCTACACCCGCGAGGCCGGGGTGCGCAACCTCGAACGCGAGATCGGCAACGTCTGCCGCAAGGTGGCGCGGCGGGTCGTCCGCGAGGGTCGCCAGGTCCTAGCCGAAATTACGCCCGCCAACCTCAACGAGTTTCTGGGCGTACTCAAGTTCCGCGATCCCCATGAGCGCGAAAAAAGCGAGATCGGGCTCGCCACCGGCTTGGCCTGGACCGAGGTCGGCGGCCAGATGCTCTCCACCGAGGTCACGCTCATGGACGGCAAGGGCAAGCTCCTC
Organism: Terriglobales bacterium; assembly: GCA_050747905.1. GTDB lineage: Bacteria > Acidobacteriota > Terriglobia > Terriglobales > SCQP01 > SCQP01. The sequence continues at coordinate 6,372 of JBOGKQ010000042.1, forward strand.
ATGACCGGCAAGCTGGGCGACGTCATGCAGGAATCCGCCCAGGCCGCCATGAGCTACATCCGCAGCCGCGCCCACCTGTTCGGCCTGCCCAGGGATTTCTACCGCAACCTCGACATCCATATTCACGTCCCCGAGGGCGCCATTCCCAAGGACGGCCCCTCCGCAGGCATCACCATGGCCACCGCCATCACCAGCGCGCTCACCAAGGTTGCCGTGCGCGGCGATGTCGCCATGACCGGCGAAATTACCCTGCGCGGCAAGGTGCTACCCATCGGCGGGGTGAAAGAAAAGCTGATCGCGGCGCACCGCCACGGTATCACCACCATCATCCTGCCCCGCGACAATGAAAAGGATTTGGTCGAGCTGCCGGAAAACATCCGTGCCCTGCTCACCATCCACCCGGTCGAAACCATGGACCAGGTGTTGGAAGTCGCGCTCGAGGGGCCGCTGCCCCAGCGCGCCGCCGAGCCGCCCCATCCCGCCTCCGAGCAGCCGCACGAGCTGCACCAGTAGTGCGCGCCCGTGGCCTTCGTTGCCGCTTTTGAAACCTCCTGTGCGGCGCTGGCGCAGCTGCCCGCCGATGGTATCCCCGAGGTCGCCCTCCTCGGCCGCTCCAACGTCGGCAAGTCCAGCCTGCTGAACACCCTCGCCGGCTGCCGCGATCTGGCCCGCGCCAGCCGCACTCCCGGCCGTACCCGCCTGCTCAATCTGTTCCTGGTCAACGCCGGCCGGCTGCGCCTCGTGGACTGCCCCGGCTACGGCTACGCCCGGGCCGCGCGCTCCGAGCGCGCGGCCTGGGGGGCCCTGGTGGACAGCTACCTGACCGAACGCGTGCCCCTGCACCTGGTGGTGCTGCTGGTAGACGCAGGCCTCGATCCCCAGCCTCTCGACCTGGAAATGGCGGCCTGGCTGCGCGCCCGCGGGCGGAAGCTGCAGCTCGTCGCCACCAAATGGGACCGCATCAGCGGCAACCTGCGCCCCCTCGCCCGCCGCCGCCTCCAGGCCGCCTTCGCCGTCCCGCCCCTGCCCTTTTCCTCGCTCACCGGCGAGGGCCGCAGCCCCCTTCACCACCTCCTGTTGCTCTAGACGCAAGCGCCGCTTGCCCAGGACTGGCCACGCGTGTACGGTAGAGCCATGCAAGCCCCGCGCGTTGCCGGCGCAGTCTTGGCGCTCGCCGCCTCCCTCCTCGCGCAGGCGGCCTTGCAGCGTCAAATCAACTCCATGGCTGCCGCCTATCCCGGCCAGGTGGCTCTTTACGCCAAAAACCTGGCCAATGGCGCGGTCGTGGCCGTGCATGCAGATCACCCGGTCGCCACCGCCTCGGTCATCAAGTTGAGCCTTATGCTCCAGGCCTTCGAGCAGGTCAAGTCGGGCCGGCTGACGCTCAGCCAGCCCCTCGAGCTCACCAAGGCCAATCAGGTCCCCGGCAGCGGCATTTTGCAATACCTCGACCCCGGCGAGCGCCTGAGCCTGCGCGACACCATCGCGCTGATGATCACCCTCAGCGACAACACCGCCACGAACATGGTGATTGACGCCGTGGGCCTCCCGCCCACCAACGCCATGCTGGCGCGCATGGGGCTGAAGAATACGTATTTCTACAAGAAGGTGTTTCGGCCTGCGGTCGGCCCCCAGCCGCCCGACCAGAAGCAGTTTGGCCTGGGCAAAACCACCGCGCGCGAGATGGCGGAACTGGTCGAGCGCCTCTGGCGCTGCGATCTGGGCGCACCCGAACTGTGCCGCGGGATGATCAACATCATGCGCGCCCAGCAGGACCGCGAAATGATCCCGCGCTATCTCAACGACGCCAACGCCCGCGACGGCCTCTCGCCCATCGCCGACAAGATCGGTTCGCTCGACGCGGTGCGCAACGACGTCGGACTGGTATACACACAGGCCGGGCCCATTGTGATTGCAATCTTCACCTACCACAACCCCGACCATTCCTGGACCCCGGACAACCAGGCTGAGCTGCTGATCGGGCGGCTGGCGCAGGCGATGGTGCGTTCCTGGTCGCCTCGCGGGCTCGCAACGAACATACCCCATCTGCTCAAGCAAGGAACCTCATGACGGCGAAACAGGGTGCGCGCGAACGGCTGCGGAGCGCGGAGCAACAACTGGTGGAGATCAGCCACTGCATTCACAGGCACCCGGAGTTGGGCTTCGAGGAGGAAAAGGCGAGCGCGTGGCTGTGTGACGCGCTCGATGCCGGAGGCTTCCGGGTGCAGCGCGGGATCGCCGGTCTGCCGACCGCCTTTGTGGCGGAGGCCGGCAATGGGCCGCTGCACGTGGCGATTTGCGCCGAATACGACGCCCTGCCGGAAATCGGCCATGCCTGCGGCCACAACATGATCGCCGCCATGGCGCTGGGCGCAGGACTAGGCGCGGCGGCGGTGGCCGGGGAAGTCGGACTTACCATCCATGTGATCGGCACACCCGCGGAAGAGGTGGGCGACGATGGTGGCAAGATCAGGCTGCTGGAGGCGGGCGTGTTCGGTGGCGTGCACGCGGCCATGATGGCTCACCCCTCACCGCTCGAGATGGTAGAGATGAAGGTGATCGCCGCCAGCATGTTCGACGTGGTCTACACCGGCAAGGAGGCACACGCTTCGGCATTTCCCGAGATGGGCATCAACGCCGCCGACGCGCTCACCGTGGCGCAGACCGCCATCGGTCTATTGCGGCAGCAGTTGCGGCCCGGCGATCGCGTGCATGGGGTCATCACGCACGGCGGCGGCGCGCCCAATGTAATTCCGGCCCACACGTCGGCGCGTTACATCGTGCGCGCCGAAACCCTGGCGCAGCTGGACGAGGTGCGTGGCAAAGTACACCGCTGCTTTGAGGCGGGCGCGCTGGCCACGGGCGCGAAGATGGAAATCCGCGGCGGCGCCAAACCCTACGCCGACATGCGCTTCGACCAGGAGTTGGGCGCCTGTTACCGCCGCAACGCCGAAGCCGCCGGGCGCATATTCCCGCCGCTGCCACCCGAGGCCCTGCGCGCGGCCGGCTCGACCGACATGGGCAATGTGTCGCAAGTCATTCCCTCCATCCATCCCATGATCGGCCTCAACTGCCTGCCTGCCGCCAATCACCAGCCCGAGTTCACCGCGCACTGCATTACGCCCACCGCCGACCAGGCCGTCATCGAAGGCGCTCTGGCGCTGGCCTGGACGGCGATCGACTGCGCTGCCGACCCGGCCCTGCGCGCGCGGCTGCTGGCCTGAGCGTTCGCAGTCGGCGCCGCGGGCCTGAAGCTCGCTCACTTGGATCGCCTGGAGTGGGTTGCCGCTGCTGACGAGTCTACCCCATTGAAGCGGAAATCCTGCACCGCCGATCGGCTAGTGGTTATCGAGGAAGAAGCTACGGGGGGTGGGGGCCTTGGGGATGGCCAGCACGCGCGGGACACCGGCCCGGTTGAGAGCCTCGTTCAGCTTTGCCAGATCGGTGGTGACCAGCGCATGCAAGCTGGCTTCGGCCTGATCAAGCTTGGTGTCCATGGCCTGGGCCTGCTGCTGCTGGCCGGTGGTGGGGGTGGCGCTCTCGTATTCGACCTGGCCCATCAAGCCGGTAATGGCGGGCAGGACGGCGTTGCCGCGGCCGAAGAAGCCGCGACCGCCACCGCTGAACTCGGGCTGGAGCTTGCCGAGGGCCGCAGCCAGGGACTTGGCCTGGTCCTGCAAGGAGGAAGACAGGGCGGGGTCAGCGCCGACGCCTTTCCATTCCGCCATGTTGGCCTTGAGGGATTCGGAGACGCCGTTGGCGAGGTCGCGATCCTTCACCGCCTGAGAGTACATGGCGTTGAGCTTCATCCAGAGAGCCTGGCGGGCGGCTTCGGCCTCGGGATTGGACGGGATGCGCGGATCGCGCAACACGCGCACGGTCTGCTTGGCAGTCATGGAGCCGAGCGCGACGGAAACCGTGTAGGTTCCGGGTGGGACCATGATGCCGTGGGCCGTGGTGTCATAGCCGCGGCCGCCGCCGCCGGTGCCGGGCGCCGGATAAGTGGCGAAGCCGGGCTGAGCGGTGGGGCCCTGGGGGACCGAGGTGGAGCGGCGGAAATCCCAGACGATGCGGTTGATGCCGGCGTGCAGATGGGCGGCATCGAGGGTGCCGACGAGCTTGCCGGCGGCGTCGGTGATGGTGACGGTGGCTTTGTCTTTCGCGGCATCTGTAGCCGTCGGCGCGTTCTCGAGATAGAGGTCGAGGAGGGCGCCGTTGGGCGGGTTGGGACCGGAGAATCGCTCGGCCGGGAACCATCCGTCGCCGTTGACGCGCCACTCGGTGGCGGCGCGGATGGGGAACAGATGCATGGGATCGGAGAGCACGGCCGGGGTCATGTCTTCGAGCGAGATGATGTCGTCGAGGATGTAGACGGAGCGGCCATGGGTGCCGAGGATGAGGTCGTGCATGCGGGGCTGGACCTGGATGTCATCCACCTGGACGTCAGGCACACCCATCTTCAACTGGTTCCAGCTTGCGCCGTCGTCGAGGGAGAAGAAGCCGCCAAACTGCGCGCCGGCAAACAGGACGTTGGGATGCGAGGGGTCCTCACGGATAACGTGGATGCTGCCCGCCCAAGCGGGAATGCCGGTGGAGATGGAGGTCCAGGTCTGGCCGAAATCGGTGGTCTTGTAAATGTAGGCGTGCATGTCATCGGAGCGATGACCGTCGAAGGCGACATAGGCGGTGCCGGCGGCGGTGCTGGAGGCTTCGATGCGGCTGACCCAGGTGTGGGCGGGCACGCCCTGAACGTTGCCGACGACGTTGGTCCAGCTCTGGCCGCCGTTGCGGCTGACCTGGAGGTTGCCGTCGTCGGTGCCGGCCCAGAGGACTTCGGCATTGAGCGGCGACTGCGCCAGCTCGGTGGTGGTGGGGAAGGCGGAGACGCCGTCGTTGAGCGAGAGGACGTTCTTGCGCGTGGGCATGACGCCCAGGATGGGCACCTTGGTGCGGTCGAAATTAGAGGTGAGCTGGGGACCGAGCTTGGTCCAGGAGTTGCCGGCGTTGGATGACTGGAAGACGTAGTTGCCGCCGAAGAACAGGGTGTTGGGAGTGAGGGCGGAAACGATGAGCGGCGAGTCCCAGTTGAAGCGGTAGCGAGACTGGCCGAAGGGCGGCTGGGGCTGGATGACGAGCGACTGATCGGTGTAGAGATTGCGGCGGGTCATGTTGCCGCCTTCCATCTCGGTGTAGATCACGTTGTCGTTATGGGGATCGTGGATAACGTAGAAGCCGTCGCCGCCGCCGACCATTTTCCAGTCACTGTTGCGGATGCCCTTGGTGTTGAAGACGCGGTTGGGACCGCACCACTCGGCGTTATCCTGAAGGCCGGCGCAGACGTGGTAGGGACGGGCGTTATCGTAGGAGACCTCGTAGGCCTGGCCGATAGGCATGGTGGAGGCGTGATACCAGTGGCTGCCGCGGTCGCGGGTGATGAAGACACCGCCGTCGCAGCCGACGATGACGTGGCCGTCGTTGTCGGGATCAATCCAGATGGCGTGGAAGTCGGGATGGATGAGGACGTTGCGATCGGTGGTCCAGGTGCGGCCGCCATCGTTGGAATAGCGGAGCTCGACGCCACCCATCCAGAGGCGCTGGTCGTTGCTGGGATCCACGCGGATCTGGCTGAAGTAGGAGGGTCGCGGGTCCACGCTGCTCATGCGCGTCCAGGAGTCGCCGCCGTTGTTGCTGCGGAACAGGCCGCTCTTTTCGCTTTCGACCAGGGCGTAGACGATGTTGGGACCCTTGGCGTAGATGGAGAGGCCGATGCGGCCGATGTTGCCGGTGGGCAGACCGTTGGCGAGCTTGGTCCAGGTGGCGCCGGCGTCCTGGGAGCGGTAGACGCCGCCCTCGGGACCACCCCCGTTGTAACCCCAGGGGGTGCGGCGGTGTTCGTAGGCGGCGGCGTAGATGATGTTGGGACTGAGGGGGTTGATACGGACGTCGCTGACGCCGGTGTTGTCGCTGATGAAGAGGACCTTGTTCCAGGTCTTGCCGCCATCGGTGGTTTTGAACAGGCCGCGCTGGGGGTTGGGGCCCCAGAGATGGCCGAGGGCGGCGACGTAAACGACGTTGGGGTTATTGGGATCAATGGCGATACGACCGATGGATTGGGTATCGTCGAGACCCATGCTCTGCCAGGTCTGGCCGCCATCGAGGGACTTGTAGACGCCATCGCCCCAGGTGGCGCTCTGGCGGTTGTTGGCCTCGCCCGTTCCGACCCAGACAATGGCGGGGTTGGAGGGAGCGACGGAAACGGCGCCGATAGAGAGGTCCTTTTCGTGGTCGAAGACGGGCTGCCAGGCGTTGCCGCCATCGGAGGATTTCCAGAGGCCGCCGCTGGCGGTGCCGATGAAGACGATGTTGGGATTCTGGGCGCTGACGGCGATATCGTCGGTGCGGCCGCCCTGGACGGCGGGGCCGATGGCGCGCATGCGGAGCGAGGCCAGGGCTTGATCGGGGGTCTGCTGGGCAGGCAAGGCGGCGGCGAAGACAAAGGCGCCGCAGGCGGCCAGCAAAGTCAGCCGCCAAAGACGTTGAGACAAGCGCATGGAAATCTCCTTTACTTCTCCGGCGAGGCCACGGTGACGTAGGCCATGCCGGCTTTGCGCATGGCGGCGTTGAGGTTCGCCAGATCGGTATTCATCATGGTTTGTAGGCGGGCCGAGGCCTCGCGCTCGCCGCCGGTCACCTGCGCCAGTACACTGCGCTGGCTGGCGGTGGGGGCCTGGCTATAGTTTTCGAGGCCGAAGAGCACGCGCATGGCGGCGGTATGCAGCGGGGTGGCCCCGCTTCCGCCGCCTTCGCCGAAGCCGCGGCCGCCGGCGATGGTCTTCTCCAGCGCACCGGCGTTTTTCACGAGACCGTCAAGCATGGTCTTCACCTCGGCGGGCGGATGGGCGTAGGACTTCTGCGTGGCCGCGAGCGACTTGGTGAGGGCGCGAATCTGCTTGGTGCTGGCCACGGTTTCGCCGTAGACCTTGTAGGCGGCGGCAATGGCCTGCTGACGCTCGGCCTCGGCGGCGGCGGTGATGTGGACGCCGGGGTCGGTCTGCACGGCCAGCGGGACGGAGCCGGTGGCGCCATCGGCGCTGAGGGTGACGGTGTAGGTGCCGGCAGCGACAAACGGACCCTGGACGGCGCCGTTGTAGAAGCCGGACTGGTTGGCATCGAGCTGGGGCTGCGGAATGGGCTCGAGGGTGGGCCAGCGGAGATCCCAAACGACGCGGTTGATGCCGTTGTGGCCGGCGACGTCGAACTGGCGCACGGTGGCGCCGGCGGCATCGGTGACCTTGACGTGGATTTTGGTGTTGTCGTTGGGGACGTTGGAGAGAAAGGCATCCACGACGCCGCCATTAGCCGGGTTGGGGGCGACGAAGTGGGTGTCGCCGAGGGTGCCGTCGTTGTGATCGAACAGGTTCCACTCGATACCGGCGTCGGTGGGGAAGACGTGCAGGCCGGCCTGCATGACATCCGGGCTCAGAGCTTCGAGCGAACGGATGTCGTCGAGCACCCAAAAGGCGCGACCGTAGGCGGCGACGACCAAGTCGTGGGTGCGACGCTGCTCGGTGACCCAATCCACCATGACGTGGGGCATGTTGAGCTGGAAGGGCATCCAGCTATCGCCGCGGTTGAAGCTGACGTAGAAGCCCATCTCTTCGCCCAGGAAGAGCAGGTTCTTGTTGAACGGATCCTGGTAGACGACCTGGGCGGTGGAACGGTCGGCGGGCAGGCCGTTGGTGATGGGTTGCCAGGTCTGGCCGTAGTCGTCAGTGCGGAAGACGTAGACGTTGTAGTCGTTCTGGCGATGGCCGTCGTAGGTGAGGAAGGCGATACCGGGCGCGAAATTGGAGGCGGCGATGGAGCTAACGTACTGGCCCTGGGGGAGGCCGGAAGAGGCGGCGAGGTCGGTCCAGGTTTTGCCGCCATCCTTGGTGACGTGGAGGCTGCCGTCCTGGGCGCCGGCCCAGATCACGTTCTCATCGAGGGGGGAAACGGCAAGGGCGGTGAGGCAGGGGTAGCCTTCCGGGCGGACGACCTGATCCATGATCTTGAGGGATTTGGGGTTGGGGTTGGTGGTGAGGTCGGGGCTGATCTGGGTCCAAGTGTTGCCCTGGTCGGTGGACTTGAAGACGACGTTGGCGGCGGTGAAGATGTCGCCGTTGGGCAGCACCACGACAGGCGTGTTCCAATGCCATCGGAAGGGCTTGGCATCGAGCGATTTGGGCATGGGACGGATCAGCGCGTACTCGTTGTTCTTGAGGTTTTCGCGGATGAGCTTGCCGTTCTGCGCCTGGGTGAAGACCTCGGCGGGATTGCGGGGATCGGGGATGACGTTGAAGCCATCGCCGTCCATGAGATCGAGCCAGTCGCGGTTGAGCACGCCCTTGGGATTGCGGGTACGGTTGGGGCCGCACCAGGCGCCGTTGTCCTGGAAGCCGCCGCAGATGTGATAGGGCTTGGCGTTATCCACGGCGACGTGGTAGGGCTGGCCGACGGGGATGGCGCTGGCGAAGTCCCAGGTATGGCCGCTGTCTTCGCTGATGTCGAGACCGCCGTCGTCGCCGGCCATCATGTAGTTGGAGTTGTTGGCGTCAATCCAGATGGCGTGGACGTCGGCGTGGATGGACTGCAGGCCCTGCTGGTTGGGTTCGGGCTTCCAGGTGCGTCCGCCGTCGTTGGAGTGGGCGAGGCCGCCGCCACCGAGCCAGACGCGGAGGAAGTTGTTGGGGTCCACGAGGATTTGCTGGAAGTAGGCGGGACGGGGATCAATGTCGCTGCGCTTCTGCCAGGTCTGGCCGCCATCCATGGAGCGGTAGATACCGCTGCCGCCGCCGCCGCCGAAGCTGCTGCCTCCGTACTGGACGCGGGCGTAGACGATACGGGGATCGCGAGGGTAGACGGAGATACCGATACGGCCGGTCTTGTCGCCACCTTTCTCATAGGGCAGGCCCTTGATGATTTTTTGCCAGGTGGCGCCGCCATCGGTGGACTTGTAGAGGGCGCTGCCGGGGCCGCTGCCGAGCATGCCGAAGACGCTGCGGCGGCGCTCGTACATGGCGCAGTAGATGGTCAGGGGGTTTTGCGGATCCATGGCCAGGTCGGCCACGCCGGTGTTGTCATCGGTGTAGAGGATGCGGGTCCAATTGGCGCCGCCGTCGGTGGTTTTGTAGAGGCCGCGCTGCCCGCCGGGGCCCCAGAGGTTGCCAAGCGCGCCGGCGTAGACGATCCGCGGGTTGGTGGGATCTATGAGGATGCTGCTGATTTGGTAGCTGTTCTTGAGACCTTCGGCGGTCCAAGTTTGGCCGCCGTCGGTGGATTTGAAGATGCCCTCGCCCCAGGAAGAGGACTGGCGGTTGTTGGCTTCGCCGGTGCCCACCCAGACGATCTGGGGGTTGGAGGGGGCGACGGCGACGAAACCGATGCTCAGCGCGGGCTCGTGATCGAAGATGGGGAACCAGGTGGTGCCACGGTTGACGGACTTCCAGAGGCCGCCGGTGGCGGCGCCGACGTAGATGGTGCCGGGGTCCTGGAGGGGGACGGCGATGCGGTCAATGCGGCCATCCATGCTGGCCGGACCGACGCTGCGGAAGCGCAGCATGGACATGGCAGCCTCATAGGGATTGGCGGGGGGCGTTTGGGAGGCGGCGCCGAGCGCGAGGAGGGAGAACGAGAAAAGGACCGCAGACGTGGAAGCGAGCAGCTTCTTCATGGCACCCCCGGAAGGCTATCGGCAGTCGGCTGTCGGCTGTCGGCTAAAAGTAGCCGGCGCCGGGGCTGGGCCCCAGCGCCGGGAAAGCGGTTACGTACTAGAAATCCAGGCGCAGTTCCATTTCGATCCAGCGGCTGCCTTGCTGCCGGTTGGTGGGAACGAGCTGGTTGGTGATGGCCCCGAAGTTGGTGGGGCTGCCGAGCGCAAGCCCGGGCGTCTCGAAGTTGACGTTGTTGAGCAGGTTGAAGGCCTGGGCGGAATAGGAGATCGAGTAGCGCTCGTTGATCTGCGTGCGCTTGCCCAGAGCGAAGTCGAGGTTCACCAGCGGCAACCCGTAGAGCGGGTTGGCCGCGCCAGTGTTGGTGTCGGTGCTGAGATTGATGTTGCGGAACGAGCCATACACGGCGCTCGGGTAAGCGAACATGTTCAGGCCGGTGCCGTTGGCATCAGTGACCGTACCGTTGCTGCTGACGGTGGTGATGTGGTGAACACCGGCACCCATGGAGCTGGGCGCTACGGTGGGGATGGCGGCAGGGCCCCCGGCGAGGATATCGCTAGAGCCGAAGACGGTCCCGGACATACCGACGGTGGTGGGGAAACCCTGTTGGGCGGTGACTACGCCGGAAGTATACCAGCCTTGCAGCAACCTGGCAGCCCAACCACTGGCGCCATGACCGAAGGGCAACTGGTAGACGAAGGTCGAGCTGAGGGCGTTGTGCACGTCGAAGACACCGGCGCCGTAGTTCTCGTTGATGTAGTAGCTGTTGCTGTAATAGCCGGAGTTGTTCTGGTCAAAGACCTGGTCGTCCAACTGGTTCGCCCAAGTGTAGTTGATGGCGAAGCTGAGGCCGTTGGCGGCCTGCTTGCGCAAGGTGGCAGTGAGGGCGTTGTAGTTGGAGAGGCCCTCGTGGGTGCCCATGTTCACGACGTCTATCTGCTGGTTTTCGAAGGTTGGCTCTTTGGCGGCGAGGCGGAGGCTATCTATTTCATTGAAGATTTCGCGCGTCTCGCCGTTCTGGAAATAGCTAGCGAAATTGCTCGCCATGTAGGCGCTGCCGCTGACCCCGGACTGGGTCGGGATCATGTTGTCGAACCAAGCCTCATCGGGCACGGCGGTGCCGGCATTGAGGGCCTGGGCAACGGCGTCGTAGGCCTGGGCGAAAGTTTGGCCGGATTTGGTGTCCTTGAACATGTAGGGCGCTTCGGTGAGGTCAAGGCCTTGCGGCAGGTCGCGGCCATAATGGCCGATCCATCCGAGCGAGAGGATGAGGCCGTTTCCGAGTTGCCGCTCGAGGTTGAGGTCGGCGGTATAGGAGTAGCCGATGACGTTGTCGGGGTCGAGTTGGAAGGTGGCCAGCGTGCTCAGATCCTGCCCGGGGACGCGGGGAGAGGCCGCGCTGGAAGCCACGGTGGGAACGGGCATGGTACCGTCCACGCCCACGCGAAAATCGGACAGCGCGGCATCGGTGCTGGAAGAATTGCAACCCGTACCGGGCGTCCCGCTGGTGTTGCAAGGAGGGGTGATGATGGTCGGGGTGTCGGCAAAGCCGTAGCCCAGCGCCGGGGTGGTGGTGGTGTGGACGGAGTTGGTGCGGTCATAGCTCAAACCAAAACCGCCGCGCAGGACGGACTTCTGATTGCCCAGCAGCATACCGAGGAGGCCGCTGTGGAAGTCCGGATTCCAGGCGAGGCCGACGCGCGGCGCCCAGTAACCGGGGTCGTTGCTGAACAGCGATTTGTTGGGTGAGTCCTGCTCAGGGACGAAGCCGAAGGTTGGATTGTAGAATTGGCCGGCTTCAGCGGCGGCGAGCTTGGCGCCCATGTAGCCGATGGCGGAAACGGGCTGGCCGGAGGCGGTGTCAATCATCACCATCTGGCGGCCTTTTACCTCCTCGGGGACGGTTTGCTTGCCCCATGCCAGACCGTAAGTGGCGGTCAAGGCCGGGGAGATCTTCCAAGTGTCCTGGCCATAGAGGTAGATGGTGTCGCTGGTGTTGTTGTCGTTCAGGTTGCTACCCAGAGGATACGCGTTAAGACTGGAGTCGCGCGTATACATGACGCCGATGTTATCTATCATTCCCAGGGAGGAGGAGTACAGGCTGTTCCAGTGGGACAGATCGGAGCTGGGCAGGCAACTGGACGTAACCGTGGCGCTGCAGGGCGTAGGCTGGTCGGCGGAGGTGAGCCTGAGGAAGTTATCCGCGTAGGCGGTGGCCTGGATGGAGGAGGAGGCTCCCAATTGGTTGTTGCGGACCTCGACGGCGTTGAGGTGGTTCAGGCTGCCACCGAATTCAAAGGAGTGAGAGCCGTGAATCGAATCGAGGGAATCGGCAAGTTGCGTGCTGCGGGCGGTCTCCTTCTGGAAGGGCGCGTTGCCGATAGGCCCGCTGAGCAGGCTGGACTGGAACAGCGCCTCGTAGCCGGTGGAAACTTGCGTGCCCGGCAGGGCCTCGATTTGCGCCCACTCGGAGGGGACGGCGGGTTGGCGGCGGGTGCGCAGGCGCACGAAGCCGAAATGGACGGCGTTGATCAAGGTTGGCGTGATCTGGCCGGTCAAGCTGGCCGAAATCAGATCGTGGCGGCGAGGAGTTTGGCGCAACTCCGTATCGGCGCCGTTGATGATGTCGAGCTGCGCGCCCAGACCGCCCAGCCCGTTGGAGACGCTGATGTCGCGGGAATAGGCGTAGTCCACGTTCGCCTGCCAATTGGGGGTGAGGACCTGGTCGATGCGCCCGGTGTAGTAGTCGGCGGTTTCCGGCGTCGCGACCACCGCATCGTAGCCGGCGTAGTTGACGCCGTCGCCTTCGGCGAAATCGTTGGGCTCGGGATAGAGCTTGAACAAGGCCGCCATGGTGGGGCTGACACCAATGCCGCGCGGATCCATGGCCGCCAGATTATAGCTGTCCATGTTGCCGCTGGGATCGGCGAATTTCAGAATGCCCTGCTTCATGGAGTCGGTGGGCACACGGCTGTGCGTGTCCACCGTCTGGCTGAAGCGGCGGCCTTCGTAGTTGATGAAGAAGAAGGTCTTGTTCTTGACGATGGGGCCGCCCACGGTCACGCCGAAGCGCTTGTCTTCTGTGGGAGAGCGCGGGGTGGAGGGCAGCAGCGTGGTGCCAACGCGGCTGGGGGTATGATTGTCGTTCCAAGGATTGGCGTTGAGGGCCTGATCTTCCAAATCGCCGTAGGCCGAGCCATGGTAGGAGTTGGTGCCGCTGCGGCCGATAAGGGTGACCTGGCCGCCGGAGCCGGTATCCATGCTGGTGTTGTTGTTGCTGACGCCGACGCGGAACTCCTGGACCGAGTTCACCGGCACGGGGATGTCGGTGGTGTTGTCCACGTTGCTGGGGTCCATGGCGGTGATGTCTATGCCGTCGAGGGTGATGGTGTTCTGGTCATCCACGGCGCCGGCGACGCTGGTTTGCGGGCCCGAGGCGACGGTGGCCGGTTGGTAGTTCATCAGCTCGGTGGCATCGCGGTGGAGGGTGGGGAGCAGCATCAGCGACTGGCTGGTGATGGTGTTGCCGACAGCGGCGCTGGCGGTCTGCAATTGCAGGGAGTCGGCGGTGACGGTGACCTCCTGGGAGGCGGTGCCGACCTGCATCCGGACGTTGAGCAGAGAGGCCTTGTTGACGGTCACGGCCAGGCTGCCGAGCTTGTAGGCCTTGAAGCCGGCGGCATTGACGGTCATGAGATATGTGCCGGGCGTGACCGACGGGAGCGTGTAGCCACCATGGGCGCCGGATTGGGCACTGTAGACGGCGCCGGTGGCGGGATTGGCGAGCGTGATCTTGGCGCCCGGGATGGCGGCGTTGCTGGGATCGGTAATGGTTCCCTGCACGGCGCCGGTCGAGGCGGTTTGCGCCATGACGGGCGCGGTGAGGAGCAACAGCATGGCGAGGCTCGCCACGCAACCCAACATTCCCTTGAGAACTTGACGATTCATTGAATCTCCCTGACTCGGCAGACTTTTGTTCTTCCTGGTTCCACCCGCCTGAGCTTGTTACCCGCGCCTAGGAGCTTGTTGAAATAGACCGATGGTGGGGCTGAGGAGAGAAGTTCGGCCGGCGGGTTTGCCGCCGGAGGGTTGGCAGCGGGATCGCCGAGGTCGATGGTGAGCTGCGGATGGTCAGGATTTC
>JBOGKQ010000043.1:0-19709 GCA_050747905.1 Terriglobales bacterium
AGGAATCAGCGCCTCCACTGAGCTATATAGGAACAGTTCCGCCTGGGGCTTGAGGTCATCTCCGCGCATGTCCCTAAGATCCGCCCCACCCCAGCGCGGTTACGCTCTTTTTCAACAAGCTCCTAGATCGAGCCGTGTGTGTCTTGTGACACCCGCCTGCTGCCCAAATTGCTGCGAGATGCAGGCGGTTCAACCGCAACTCCTGATGGCAAGTTCCTAGGCCGCCGCCACCGGGCGGAAACCCTCCCCGACGCGGCCTGTCCCAACCCTATGGTTCCAGAAGCGCTGCACCGGCCGCTGCCGGCGTGCAAAAACCAAGTGATTTAAATTCAATACGTCCGTTGGGCGGTCTCCCGCCGCCCCGGTGGCGCACCCCCTCTGGCGCGATGGCTCGCGGCGCACGGTTACGTTAATCTAGGACAAACAATGCCACACGTCGCCGTAAAGCCAGCCCTCTTGCGATGGGCGTCGGAACGATCCGGGATACCGTGGGACAAGCTCGAAGCCCGCTTTAGCGGCCTCGCCGACTGGCAGCGAGGGCGGCGCGAGCCGACCTTGAACCAGTTGGAATCTTTCGCCGCAGCCACCCACGTGCCGTTGGGCAAGCTCTTCCTGGAGGACACGCCAGAGGAGCCGCTACCGCTGCCGGACTTTCGCTCCCAGGGCAATTTACGGCCGCGGCAGCCGAGCGGCAACCTTCTTGACACGATCTACGTCTGCCAAATTCGCCAGGAGTGGTACCGCGATTACGCACTGAGCGAGGGTGAGGGGTTGCGGCACAGTTTTGGGGGTGCCGCTGCCGATCCCGCCGAAGCGGCGGCGAACCTTCGCGAGGTGCTTCAGGCCCAAACCCCGTTTTCGAGCAGCCCCGCAACTGCACTGCGCCACTTCACGGAGCTGGCGGAAGCGATGGGCGTGCTGGTTATGGCGTCGGGGATAGTAGGCAATGACACTCACCGGGTGCTTTCGGTGGAGGAGTTCCGTGGCTTTGTAATGGCTGACGAGCGCGTGCCCTTGATCTTTATCAACGCCGCGGATTCCCCGCGAGCGCAACTATTCACGCTAGCCCACGAACTAGCGCACGTCACCCAGCATCAAAGCGCGGTTTCTGAAGCCGAACCCTCGAACTTCGCCGCCAGGCCGGGCGAGCGCTGGTGCAACCAGGTTGCCGCGGCTCTCCTCGTTCCTGATGCCGAGCTGACGGTAGCGTTACAGACGATGGAACCCGGGAGCGATTTGCCCGAAAGGCTCCGCCAAAGGTTCCCAGTGAGCCCGGCTGTGGCGCTTATCCGCGCCCGCGAGCTCGGGTTGATCCGGCAATCGCAGCTGGATGCTGGATTGGCGGCATCCCGCCCGCAGCTGCTGCCGCGACGGCGCCCCGCGGGCGGGAACTTTTACAACACCCAGGGGCGCCGCCTCGGGAGGCGATTCCCCACGGCAATCTTCAGCCGCGCACAGGAGGGGAGCCTACCTCTGCTGGATGCAATGCGGTTGCTGGGCGTGCGGACTGTTCAAACTTTCGACCGCCTGGCTGCGCATTTAGGCACAGAATGAGATACCTGCTCGACGCGAACGTGTTGATGCAGGCTCGCCGCTTGCACTATAACCCTGACTACTGCCCGGGGTTTTGGGAGTGGCTCACGCAGGAACATGGGCATGGCCGGATCTTCAGCATTGCGGCAGTCCTAACGGAAATCAGGCGCGGCCACGATAACTTGTACGAACTCCTACCCAGGGATTTCTTTCTGCGGCCCCCGGACGAGATTGGCCCAGCTCTGGCGGAAGTCAGCCAATGGGTGGAAAGATTGCCGTGTAACGAGGCAAGGAAAAACGAGTTCCTGAGCGGAGCGGACTACCACTTGGTCGCCCAAGCTAAATGCTCCAGCTACGTAGTCGTGACTCACGAGAAGAGCGTCCCCGAGAACCAGGGCGGGAAGATCCGGATACCCAACGCTTGCGCCGCCGTCGGAGCAACGAGCGTGAATCTCTGGGACCTGCTCCGCGAGCGTGGCGCGCGGTTCATACTTGGGGCGTAGGCCGTGCCAGCGCCATAATCACTCGATTTCGGCACAGTCCCGCCGAGCCGGCGGCACCCGCCGAAAATCAACACAAAATGGTGGCCCTGCCACTCACCCCAACCGTCCTCTCTCGAGCGTGTCCGGATGCCACGGTGCGGGCACACGCCGCCCGGCGCCCGACTCCTGCAGGGCAGGTTATAATCCCCCAATGAGCTCGGTGCGGCTTTTAGTTGGCACGCGCAAAGGCGCGTTCATACTCACTGCGGACGGTCAACGCAAATCCTGGCAGGTGAGCGGTCCGCACTTCCCCGGCTGGCCGGTCTTTCACCTCAAAGGCTCGCCCGCGGATCCCAACCGCATCTACGCCTCTCAAACCAGTGACTGGTTCGGCCAGATCATTCAGCGCTCCGACGACGGCGGCAGAACCTGGTTCCAGCCGGGCACACCGCCGGGCCAGGCGCCGGAAGCCGGACCGGGTGGCATGCCCAAAGGCGAGAGCAACAAGTTCGTTTACGACACCTCCGAGGCCACCGGCAAGCCGCTCACCACCCACCAGTGGTATGACGGCACCCAGCATCCCTGGGAATTCAAGCGCGTCTGGCACCTCGAACCGGCGCCCGCCCATCCCGACCTCGTCTACGCCGGCGTCGAGGATGCGGCCCTGTTTCAATCGCGCGATGGCGGCCGGAGCTGGCAGGAGCTGGCCGGCCTGCGCGGCCACGGCACCGGACCCCGCTGGCAGCCCGGCGCCGGCGGTATGTGCCTGCACACCGTGATCCTCGATCCCGCGGATCCGCGCCGCATGGTCATCGCCATCTCCGCCGCCGGCGCCTTCCGCTCGCTCGACAGCGGCGCCAGCTGGACGCCCATCAACCGCGGCCTACGCTCCAACTTTATCCCTGATCCCACCGCCGAAATCGGCCATTGCGTACATCACATCGCGATGCACCAAGCCCGTCCGCGCACGCTCTACATGCAAAAGCACTGGGATGTCATGCGCAGCGACGACGCCGGCGACAACTGGCGCGAGGTCAGCGGCAACCTGCCCACCGACTTTGGTTTCGTCATTGACGTGCACGCCCACGATCCTGAAACTATCTACGTTGTGCCCATCAAAAGCGACAGCGAACACTTTCCGCTCGACGGAAAACTGCGGGTCTACCGCAGCCGCAGCGGCGGCAACAGTTGGGAGGAACTCGGGCGCGGACTCCCC
Organism: Terriglobales bacterium; assembly: GCA_050747905.1. Classification (GTDB taxonomy): domain Bacteria; phylum Acidobacteriota; class Terriglobia; order Terriglobales; family SCQP01; genus SCQP01. The sequence goes on from JBOGKQ010000043.1 coordinate 3,232, forward strand.
GATCGCAATTGTTTCGTCAACGTGCTGCGCGACGCCATGTCGGTGGATCAGTTGGATCCGTGCGGCGTCTACTTCGGCACCACCGGCGGCCAGGTCTATGCCTCCGCCGATGCGGGCGAGAGTTGGCAGGCAATCGTACATGATTTGCCCGCCGTGCTCTCGGTCGAGGCCCAGGTCATGCCCTCGCGCCGCGCGGCACCGGAGCCCGCGCCCGCAAAATGATTACCTTGGTCCTGCCGCACCCCCTGCGCGCGCTGGCCGGCCTGAGCGGCGACGCGCTGCTCGAAGTCCCGCCGCCGGTCACCACCCGCCGCGTGCTCGATGCCCTCGAAGCCCGCTATCCCATGCTCTGCGGCACCGTGCGCGACCACGCCAGCGGCGAGCGCCGCCCCTACGTGCGCTTCTATGCCTGCGGCGAGGATCTCTCCCTCGAGTCCACCGATCAGCCCCTGCCCGAGGCGGTGGCCGGCGGCTCCGAACCCTTCCTCATCATCGGCGCCATTGCCGGCGGTAGCTGAACTGGACGTATAATTCGGCCCATGCGCTCGTCGGCCCGCACCGCGAAAATCGCTGCCGCCGGCTGCCTCGTCACCCTCGCCTTGCTCGCGGCGCTGCAGCGGCATCTGCAATCTCCGCCCGCCCCGCTGGCGGCCGATGCGCCCGCCGCCGCCTTTTCCGCCGCGCGCGCCCAGGCCTTGCTGGCCGCCTGGGATACCGCGCCGCATCCCCTGGGCACGCCCGCCCACGACCGCGTCCGCGACGCCATCCTCGCCCAGTTGCGCGCCCTTGGCCTGCAAGGAACCATCAGCGCGGGCACCTCCTATCTTCCCCTCCGCGGCCCGCAGTTTCTTGCCGGCTACGTCCAGAACATCACCGCCGTGCTCCCCGGCGGCGAGCCCGCCACTCCGGCGGTGATGCTGGTCGCCCATTACGATTCCGTGCCCCGCGGCGTCGGTGCCGGCGACGATGGCGCGGGATGGGCGGCGATGCTCGAATCCCTGCGCGCCTTGCGTGCCGCTCCGCCCCTGCGCCACGACGTCATCGCCCTGTTCAGCGACGGCGAGGAAGCCGGCATGCTGGGCGCGGCCCGCTTCGTCACCCACAATCCGCTGGCGCAGCGCGTGGGCGTGGTCCTGAACTTCGAAGGCCGCGGCAACGCCGGAGCCACCGCCATGTTCGAGACCAGCCGTCACAACGGCTGGCTGGTCCACCAGTTGGCCGCCGCCCGCACCGGCGCCCGCGCCGATTCGCTCATGTACGCGATCTATCAGCGCCTGCCCAACGATACGGATCTGTCCGTCTTCAAACGTGCCGGCTTGCCGGGCATGAACTTCGCCTACACCCAAGGCTTCGACTATTACCATTCCCCGCTCGACACTCCCGCCCGCCTCAGTCCGCGCACCTTCCAGAGTCAGGGCGCGGCCATGCTGGCCATGGCGCGCGCCCTCGGCAACGCCGCTCTCAGCCATCCGCGCGCGCCCGATGTCGTCTATTTCAATCCCCTCGGCACGACCATGGTGATCTACTCCTTCGACTGGATGAACGCACTCGCAGTCCTGGCGATCGTGCTGTTCGTCCTGGCCTGCGTGTTCGGCCTGTCGCGCAAGCAGGTCACCGGCAGCGGGCTGCTGGCGGGTGCGGGCCTCGCCCTCCTGGTGCTCGGGGCCTGTGCGCTTTCCGCCCCCGCCATCTGGCGGCTGCTGACCTGGCTGCACTCCGGCTGGACCTGGATTCCGCAGGATCAACCCTACCGCCCCACGCTGCCCGCGCTGGCGCTGCTGGCCTGGGCTCTGTTCGTGGCTTCGGTGCTGTATATCGAGCTCGGCCGCCGCGTGTCGGTCGTGGCCCTCGGCCTGGGCGCGCTGTTCTGGTGGCTGGTGGCCGCGGTAGGGCTGGTTGCAGCCCTCCCCGGCTCCGCGCACCCGCTGCTGTGGCCGCTGCTCGCCCTGCTACTCGCCTGGATGGTGCTCATCCTTTGGCCTGCTGCGGGTGAGCGCGCCGCTTTCCGCCAGAACGGAGTGCTCTGGATGGGGGCTGTGCCGCTCGCCCTGCTGCTGGCGCCGTTCGCCTGGACGCTGTTGCTCACGCTGCCTTGGTCGCAGGCGGGCGCCGCACTGGCTGTGTTCGCGCTGGCGCTGATCGCGCTTTCGCCCTATGTCGTCCGCCTCGGCAGGCGTTTGCCGGCCGCTGCGCTGGCGCTCTGCGTCGTGCTGGGTGCAGCCGGAATCGCGCGCAACCGCTTCACTCCCGATCGTGCCCGTCCCGACAGCATTGCCTTCATCGAGCAGTTGGGTGCCGTGCCTTCCGCCCACTGGATCAGCTACGATCCCAAACCCGACGTCTTCACCGCCCAGTTCCTGGGCGCGCATCCCGTCTACAGCGACCGCGCCTGGCGTGCACCCGCGCCGCTGCTGCCGCTCCCGGGACCGCAGGCGCACGTGGCCGCCGATAGCACACGCGACGGCCTGCGAACCCTGCGTCTGCACCTGTCCTCGCCCAGCGGCGCGCAGCAGTTGCGGCTGGTGATGGCGGGCGATGCCCTGCCGCTGGCCGCCACCCTGAATGGCGAACCCGTGCATCTTGATGCCCCCAGTGCGCGCTACCCAGCCGACGCGCGCTCCTGGGGCTTTACCTACGGCGGCTTACCCGCCTCCGGCCTGGATCTTGTCCTCACCCTGCGCGCCGGTCAGCCCGCCGCCTTCACCCTCACCAGCGCCCGCTTCGGTTTGCCCTCCATCCCCGGTTTGGGTCTGCATCCGCGCCCCCCGAACGTCATCTCCGCCCCCTTCGTCGCCACCGACTCCACCATCGTCTCTGCTCTCTACAAGTTCTTAGAGCAAAACCAGCCCCGCTGCAGCACGGCGGAACGCGGGGGTCGCGCCGCTGTGCACCGTGGGCAAAATCGGCGCGCAGGGCTGCGCAGGCGTGGCATCATCCCTGCCGTGCCACTCAGGTCCGCGCGCAGATCCATGCGGCCACGGCTTGTGCCACCCCGGGGTCGGTTTCCCCCTCCAGCCCAAACGCCGCCTCCAGCGTCATGCCGGCGGGCACGCGCTTGTAAAAATGTTGCAGCCCCGCCAAGCGCGCCGGGGTGGCGCGTGGCTGGGCGGCCAGCAGCCGGTCGGCGTTTTCCGCCATCACTGAGCTGTCTTGTCCGCCCTGCACAAGCAGCACCGGCAGTGTGACTTGCGCCAGCTCCGAGGCCGGATCCACTTGCTCCAGGCTGCGCAGGTAGGGCGTGTTCTTGGGATCGAGGTAGAAGGCAAACATGCCGGCATAACGGTTGTGCTGGAAATCGCAGCCGGCCAGATTGCTGCCGGCGGCATACTCCCGCGCCCAAGCCTCGACTGCGGCATAGGCGTCTTCATCTCTGTCCGGGTCCTGCAAATAGCGTTGCCACAGCAGCATTTGTAGAAGCGGCAGCGAGGGGCCGGAAAGTAGCACCAGTCCCCGCATCTCCGGCTGCCGCCGTGCCAGTTGCGTCGCCACCACCGCGCCCTCGCTATGCCCGGCGGCGAACCGCGGCACGCCCGGCGCCTGCCGCTCCATCTCCTCCCAAAAGGCTGCGGCCACCACCACGCGCTGGCCAAATTCCCGGTAGCGCCCGGCGGCCAGCGCCGCATCATGGATCACGCAGCGTGTGCCCGGTCCGCCTTTGGAATAGCGCAGCACCGCGATGCCGCGTTCGCCCAATTGTTCCGCCAGGTCGCGGTAGGTATTCGAGCGCAGCGGTGGCTGGCCCGGAAATGCCGGCGCCATGTTGCCGTCTTCGTCTATGTTGAACGAGCCAGGAATGAGCAGCAATGCGGCGCGCGCTGCTTGCGGCGAGGTCCACACCGCCGGCGTCTCCACGCCGTCCACCAACCGTGTAATGGACTGCTCCGGCATCCGGTAATGCTAGCATGGAGCCATGCGGAGGCGGGTCGCGGCAGGGGCCGAGTCGGCAGCCCGCGAGCGCGATCGCAGGCCCAGGGCTGGGGTTCGCTCCGCAGCAGCTTGGAGACGCCCTCAGCGCCAGCCGGAGGGCGACTCCAGCAAGTGGTGGCCGTGCCACATCGGGTCCCGGCCCGCTGCCGGGGAAAACTCTCGGGGAGGGGCGAGATGCGAGAGGGAGCGTAGTTGGAAATACGTGACCGAGCCCGCACGACTGAGGACGAAGCTCCGCGCCGCGGTTCGCCCCGCCCCGCTCCGCTGTGCGCGGCGGCCGCGCTTACGTTGGCTTGGGCTTGCTGTGCTTGGGCGCAGAGCCCCGCGTTCAGTCCGTACCAGATCCTTGTGCGCGCGGTTGCCTCGATGCAGTCGAGCGACACCGCCCGCGAGCAGTACGCCTGGCGGGAACGCGACGTGCTCAGCACCATCAATAAGGACGGCCAGCCGCTGCGCGCGCGCAGCGACGAAACCGATGCGGTCTCGCAGGTGGACGGCATCGAGTACGACCGTGTGATCGCGCGTGACGGCAGGATGCTCTCGACCAAAGACGCGGCAAAAGAGGCGCGCAAGGCGGCCCGGTTCATCCGCCGCCACAGCACTGCCAAGGCCAAGGCCAAGGATGAGCGCGAGCAGGCCAAGCAGCGGAAACAGCGCCGCGAGCTGCTGGCCGCGATTCCACAAGCGTTCACGGTGGCGTTCGCTCCGGATCCAGACCCGGAGCTGTGCAATTGTGACGTCGTCACGCTGACTCCGCGGCCGCTCTATCGCCCCCCCAACAAAGATCTCGAGCTGCTGCGCCACGTGGCCGCAACCGTCTGGATTGAGCGCGGTGATTTCGCGGTCGTGCGCGCCCGTTTCCGTTTCCTTCAGGCGGTGCACATCGGCTGGGTGCTGGCCAAAATCGAACCCGGCAGCGAGTTCCAACTCCAGAATGCGCCCGTGGACGGCCACTGGTTCGAGCACAGCTTCACTGGTACGCTGGTGGCGCGCGTCCTGCTGGTCAAGAAATATCATCTCCACGTGGACGACAGCTATTCCGATTACCGCAAATTCGGGGTCACCAGCCGCGTGCTGGCCCCAACCCCGCTGATCCGGCATTGACGCCTCGGGTGGTCATCCTCGGCGCGGGTGCGGCTGGCCTGGCGGCGTTCCGGCATCTGCGCGATGCCGGCTGCGACGCGGTCTTGCTCGAGGCGCGCGATCGCCTGGGGGGCCGCATCTGGACGCTGCATCCGCCCGCCTGGCCCGCTCCGGTCGAGCTCGGCGCCGAGTTTGTTCACTCCGAGCTGCCCGGTCTTGCCTTGGAGACGCATCCGGAGGCCGGCCGCGACTACACGCTTGCCGAGGGCGAGCTTCTCCCGGCGGGCGAGTTTGCCAGCGGTGCGGATGCCATCTTCGAGCGCCTCGCGGCGGCCCGTGGCCCTGACCAATCCTTCGCCGCCTTTCTCGATGCGCACTGCCAGGATCTTTCCGCCCACGCCCGCGCCGGCGCTCTGGCATTTATCGAAGGCTACGAAGCCGCCGATCCCGCCCGCATCAGCGTGGCTTCGCTGCAGCGCGAGTTTGCCGTCGCAGGCGAAGGCGGCCCCCACGCCCGCCGTCCCCGCGGCGGTTACGTCCAGCTCTGGGCCGGCCTGGATTTGGGTGAGTGCCTCTGGCTGAACGCAGTGGTCCGCCGCGTTGCCTGGCGGCCCGGGGCGGTGACCGTCACGCTGCAGCGCGATGGCACGCAGTCCTGCGTGCGCGCCCGCGCGGCTATTGTGGCCCTGCCACTGGCGGTCCTGCAGGCGGATGTGGTGAGCTTCGACCCGCCGCTCGATCCCAAGCGCGCCGCGCTCGCCGGTCTGGTTACCGGCGCCGCCCGGCGCGTGGTCCTGCGCCTGCGCGAGCGCTTCTGGGAATCCCTCAGCGATGACGCCGGCAACCGCCTTGCGGGTCTGCGCTTCCTGTTCGGCGGGGCGGACGGCGCCGCCCGCTTTCCCGTCTGGTGGGCGGACCCTCGCGCGCCGCAAATGACCGGCTGGGCGGGTGGCCGGCGCGCGGCTGCGCTGGCCGCCCTCCCCGCCGTCCGCATTCGCGGATTTGCCGTGGCCGATCTGGCCGCCCGCCTGCGCGTGCCCGCCGCCGCCGTCGCCCACTCTGTGTTGGAGGCGCACACCCACGACTGGCAGTCTGATCCGTTCGCCCGCGGCGCCTACAGCTACGCCACCGTGGGCGCGGCCGATGCGCACAGCCTCCTCGCCGCCCCGCTGCAGGCAACCCTGTTTTTTGCCAGCGAAGCCACCGAAGCCAGCGGCCACCACGCCACCGTCCCCGGTGCCGTTGCCAGCGGGCACCGCGCGGCGGACGAGGTGCTGGCAAGCCTGTAGGCCGCCTGTCCCGGGGCCGAGTCGTGAGCCCGCGAGCAAGCCCGAGGCGGTAGGCACCAGGGCGAGTCCGCCAGGACAAAGCTCCGCGCCGCATATCGCCCCGCCCCGCACGCGCTTACGGCTCGCTCCAGGTCCAGTCCGAAATCGCCGGCGCATCCTCGAAGTGCTGTTCCGCATAGGCCACTGCCGCGGCAATCGCGTGCTCGCAGGCGGCGATCAGCTCCCGTTGCCGCGCCCCGTCCGGATAGGCCCGCCGCACCGCTTCCGCGGCCAGGTGAAACCGGCTCATCTGGTTCAGCACCACCATGTCGAACGGCGTCGTCGTGGTGCCCTGTTCCATGAAGCCGCGCACATGAAAGCGCTCGGCGTTCGGACGCCCGTGGACCACGCCGTGCACGGCGCGCTGATAGCCGTGAAACGCGAAGATCACGTGCTTGGAATTCGTGAATAGCTCCGTAAACCGCTCCGGCGCCAATCCGTGCGGATGTGCATCCGGCAGGAACAGGCACATCAGATCGCAGACGTTGACCATGCGCACGCGCAGCTCGGGCGCGTTGCGCCGGAGCCACCACGCCGCCGCCACCGTCTCCAGGGTCGGAATATCGCCGCACGCGGCCAGCACCACGTCGCATTCGCCTTGGTCGGCGCCGGGCGTGCCCGTCCAGCTCCAAACAGACGCACCGGCCTGCACCTGCGCCTCTGCCGCGTCCGCGTCCAGCCACTGCAGTTGCGGCTGTTTGTCAATCACGATCAGGTTCACCGTGTTGCGGCCGTCGAAGCAACGCCGCGCCACCGCCACCAGGGAATTGGCGTCGGGCGGAAAATAAATCCGCGTCACCGCCCCGCGCTTGCTCAGCATCACGTCAATCAGCCCCGGTCCCTGATGGCTGAAGCCGTTGTGATCGTTGCGCCAGCAGGTCGAGGTCAGCAGGATGTTGAGCGGCGCCACCGGCGCGCGCCAGGGTAGCGCCACGGCCGCCTCGAGCCACTTGGTGTGCTGCACGATCATCGAGGCCGCCACCATGGCAAACGCCTCGTAGGTGACAAACAACCCATGACGCCCGGTGAGCACGTAACCTTCGAGCCATCCCTCGCACAAGTGCTCGCTCAGCACCTCAAGCACGCGGCCATCGTGCGCGAGCTGGTCATCCGCGGGCAAAATCGCCAGCTGCCACTGCCGCCCGGTCGCTTCCAGCACCGCATCCAGGCGGTTGGAGGCGAGTTCGTCGGGGCAAAACAGCCGGAAGTTGCGCGAGGCCGCCGTGGACTGAAACAAGTCGCGGAGCCACAACCCGAACGGACGTGTGGATTCATGCCGCTCGCGCGCTGGCTGCGGTACCGCCAGCGCATGCCGCCGCGCCGGCGCGAGCGGCAGGGGCTGGAGCAGTTTGCCGCCGTTGGCGTGGGGATTGGCGCCCATTCGCCGTTCGCCCCCCGGTGCCCAGGCCGCGATGTCGGCGGCCGGCGCACCCTTGCCGTCGAACAGCTCCTCTGGCCGGTAGGAGCGCATCCAGGCCTCCAGCGCCCGCAGTTGGGCGGCATCTTCACGTACCGCCTTCAGCGGCACCTGATGCGCCCGGAATGTGCCCTCAATGGGCACCCCCTCCCATTCCTTCGGCCCGGTCCATCCCTTGGGCGTGCGCAGCAGTATCATGGGCCAGCGTCGCTGCGCGCCCTGCAGCCTTCCCTGCCGCAGCGCCGTCAGCCGGTCGGCGCTGTACCCCATCGCCGCCGCCAGTTGTTGGTGCACCGGCTCCGGCTCGCTCCCGGCAACCAGCAGCGGCTCGTAGCCGAGCCCGGCGAACAATTGAAACAGGCGCGCGTCGGGCATGCGCCCATCCACGGTCGGGTTGGCGATCTTATAGCCGTTCAGGTGCAGGATCGGCAGCACCGCCCCGTCGTGCGCGGGATCGAGAAAATCAATGCCTTTCCACGACCCTGCCAGCGGCCCCGTCTCCCACTCCCCATCCCCCACCACCGCGACCGCGATCAGGCCCGGGTTGTCCATCACCGCCCCGAAGGCGTGCGTGAGCACGTACCCCAGCTCCCCGCCCTCGTGGATCGAGCCCGGCGTGGGCACGCTCACGTGGCTGGGCACGCCCCCGGGCGTGGAAAACTGCCGGAACAGCCGCAGCATTCCCTCCCCGTCGCGCGCCACCTCCGGGTAGACTTCGCTGTAGCTCCCCTCCAGCCAGACGTTGGCCAACAGCGCCGGCCCGCCGTGTCCGGGCCCGGCGAGGTAGATGGCGTTCCAGTCGAGCTTGCGGATGACCCGGTTCACGTGCGCGTAGACCAGGCTCAGGCCGGGCGACGTTCCCCAGTGTCCGAGCAGCCGTGGCTTGATGTCCGCGGCGCGCAGCGGCTCGCGCAGCAGCTCATTGGCCTGCAGGTAGATCTGTCCCACGGTGAGATAGTTGGCCGCGCGCCAGTAACGGTCCAGCGCGGCCAGCTCGGCGGCGCTCAGCGGCCCGTCGACCGCGCTCGAAAGCTTGGCATCAAACCGGAGCATGCTTACCCTCCCATGGCCGCGGCCGTCTGCCGCGCCATCACGCCCTCCTCGCCGGCGGGAATCACGCGCGTGCTGAGCGTGCCTCCCGGCGCCAGCCAGTCCATGCCCTGGATCATGCGCCCGCGGATGCCGGCGGCATGTTCGCCGATGCCACCCGTGAATACCAGCACGTCCACCCCGCCCAGCACCGCCGCCATCGCCCCCAGATATTTCCGCGCCGTGTACACAAACAGCTCGACCGCCGCCGCCGCCTCTGGACGGGGATCGGCGAGCAGCGCCTTCATGTCCCCGCTGCCGCCGGCAAGACCGCGGAGCCCGGCCTCATGATTCAGGATCTGGTTCAGTTGCGCCGCCTGGACCCCGCGCTCCTGCAACAGGTACAGCAGCACGCCGGGATCGAGATCGCCCGCGCGCGTGGACATCACCAGCCCGCCCAGGGGCGTGAACCCCATCGTGGTCTCGACGCTGGCGCCATCGCGGACCGCCGTCAGGCTGCAGCCATTGCCCAGGTGCGCAATCACCATCCGCCGTGGCAGCGCCCCTTCGCTCCGCAATGCCTCGACCACCGATTCACAGGACAGCCCGTGATAGCCGTAGCGCGCCAGCCTGGGATCCAGGGCCGGCGGCAGCGGCAGCCGCCGCGCCGGGGCCGGCAGGGTGCGATGAAAGCTCGAATCCGAGCACGCCCATTGCGGCAGGGCGGGGAAGTGCTGCTCCGCCGCCGCGATCGCCGCCAGCGCTTGCGGCAAATGATCCGGTGCGAGCGGCGTCAGCGCGCGCAGTTCGGCCTTCAGTCCATCATCCATTCGCCGCGCCCCCGCCCACGCCGTGGCGGGCGCGACGATGCGATGCGCCACCGCTTGCGGCTCCTCCGTCTGCTCGCCGAGCGCGCGGTCCATTGCCGCCGCGAACGCCGCCGCCTCCCTCAGCCCTTCGGTCCGCCCCGCGCTCTGCCGCCGCCCGCCGTCAAAGCGAGCCCACTTCACGCTTGACGAGCCCGTATTGACGCACAACACCCGCATAGGCCACCCATCCGATCATGGCACACGCGCACGAGCAGCCGACTCGTAGCAAGGCATCCAGTGACTTAGATTCGGGGGTGGCCAAAGGGTTGGCCGGGCTATAGCAGACGCAGGGTCGTAGCCGGGTCAGAGCGGGCGGCGGCAAGGGCGGGGCCGAGGCTGGCGAGTGCGGCCGCGGCCAGGAGGACGGCGAGGGCGAGCAGCATGGGTCCTGGCGCCCCATCGGGGGAGAACCCCAGCCAATGCGCGAGGGCGGGACCAAGAGCGAGGGCGGCGGCAAGACCGGCGAGGGCGCCAGCGGCGACCGCGGTCATGATGCCGCGCGTGAGAGTCCAGGCCAGGCTGAGCGGCGGGGCGCCCAGGCACGAGCGCACCGCCAGCTCATGCCGGCGCGCCTCCGCCGCCGCCGCCGCCACGGCATAAACGCCCTGAAAGCTGAGGGCGAGGCCGAGCAGCGCGAGCAGCAGCATGCCGGTCATGCGGGCGCGGGGGCGGGCGACGGTGGTGATCCAGCGCTCCCGCATGGAGGAGACGGAGCTGATCTCGCCCTGATGCGACGCCGACGCCAGTGCCTGGCGCGCACGAGCGATGACTGCTGCCACGGGGCGCGTTGTGCGCACGATGACGGTACCCCCGAAGGAGTGCAGGTCCGGGCCAGGAAGATAGGCGCGCGCCACCGGCTGGTGGGACCAGTAGCCGGTGAAGTTCCCGACGATGCCGACGACCTCGAACGGGTGCGCGAACCCGTCGAAGGTGAGGACCGCGCCCACGGCGTTGCGCGGGTTGGGCCAGTTCTGTTGCGCCAGTTGGAGATTGATGATGGTCACGGGGGGAGCGCCTGCCTCGGCGTCATGAGGGCTGAACGCGCGCCCAAACAGGACCGGGATAGCGAGGGTGCGGAAATACTCCGGCGAGAAGTAATCCGGAACTGCGGCGATGCGTCCGCGCGCGTCAGCGTCGCCGCGGATGACGAAGCGGCCGGGGCGGCTGGGCGGCGGGAAATCGTCCGCGAAGGCGGCCGCTTCAGTTCCTGGCGACTGGGCGAAGCGGGCAAGCACATCGCGATCGAACGCCCGCCAAGCCGATGGCGGGAGGCTGTTGCCCGCTGGCCTGACGTCGATGAGGAAGGTGCGGTCCGGGGCTGGGCCGAGATTGGGAGAGGAGAGCATGATGAAGGTGCGCGCGGCCAGGCCCGCCGCAACCAGCAGGAACGCCCCCGCACCCGCCTGGCTGCCGAGCAGGAACACACGCCAGCGCCGGGGGCCGGCTCGCGGGTAGCCGGCTCCGGGGCCGCTGCCCTGCAGCGATGCCATCTTAGAGCCGCCGGAGCGGCAGGCAAGCCGAACGAGCACGGCGGGCCACGCCAGCGCGGCCGCGATCGCGAGAGCGGCCAGGACGCCGAGCACTGCCGGGTTGAGCGGTGGTGTGCGCAGCAGTGGCTGTCCCAACCCGGCGGCCGGTAGAAGCTGCACCAGAACGCGAATGAGAACGGCGGCCAGGCCCCATCCCAGGGCGAGGGCGGCCAGGGCGAGCGCGCACGTCCTCCGGGCCTGCTGGCGCCACAGCCGCTCCGGGCTGGCGCCAAGAACAGTGCGGGTCAACATTTCCCGCCGCCGGGCAAGGCCTTCGGTAATCATCATGAGCGCAAGATTGACAGCGGCGGCCAAGAACGCCAAGCCGATTCCGAGGATTAGCAGACTGCCGGTGCGCCGCGCCGGCCCCTGCGCGATCGCTTCGAGGCTTGCCACTACGATCCGCTTGTGCCGGTCGAACGGATAGTGCTGCCCCAACTGGTCCGCCGCGCCTTGCAGGACCGCTTGGGCCTGGGCAAGGTCGACGCCGCGCCGCAGACGTCCCAAGCCAAATTCCATGTACGAGTGCCGGTCACTGGAGCCAGGCCAGACGCACCAGAAATCGTCCTGGCTGAGGCGGCGTGTGAAGCCGCGGGGAATCCTCGCGCGCTCGGGCAGGATTCCTGCCACGCGAAAGTGGTCGTTGCCCCTGGGCTGGCCCGCCGCGTTGGCGAGAGCGAACTCGGCACCCAGCGCCGCGGGGCTGCCGCCATAATGCTTCTGCCAGAAGTCATAGCTGATCCAAACGGGGGAAACCTGGTCCGAGCCGATGGGCGGATCGTTCGGTTGGAAGCGGCGTCCCAACAGGAGCGGGGAATCGAGCGCCGCGAAGGCGCGGGGGCGAAGGCAGGTAAATGAGGCAGGCTCGATACCGCCGCGATCCACGATGCGGGCGCGATCGGACGTGAACGCGCCCAATCCGGCAAACACTGCCGGGGAAGCGGCCGCCAGCGCAGCGAGATCCGGGTCGGAAAACGCGATGACCGGACTGGTGGGCCCGCGCTCCCAGACCTCAACGAGTTGGCCGGCATGGGGAAAATCCAAGGGGATGAAGCCCAGCGCCAGGGCCAAGCTTGCCACTGCCCCGACTGTCCCCATGGCGACGACGACGGTGAGCGCGAATTGTATCTCGAGCGGGCGGCGGCGGTTCATCGGACGCGGCCCAGCCGCCGGTGCGGGCCGAATGCTCGGGTCATCAGTAGGTTATTGAACCGCACTCATGGTCATCATTGTCCCCATTGTAGTTGCAGGAGATGCAGCCGAAGCCGTCGCCTTTGCAGTCGGGGGCGCCGTTGGGACACTTCACGCAGCCTGCCAGCGCAACCGCAGGCACCGTAGCTGGCTCAATTTGCGCCAGCGTCGCGGCTGCGGCCCACAGAGAGACTACGAACAGGGTCGCAAACGCCAAAACCGCGATGATGGTTTTCATTGTTCACCTCTCATTTTTCAGGTTGTATGTCCTTCAGGACAAGCGATTGGAACACGGCAGCTTGCTCGGCCGCGAGCTCGCCCGAGTGCGACCATTGGGCTCGGCCGTCCCGATCGATTACCTCCACTTGGGGCAGCATTCGGGCTTGATATGCCAGGGCCGCCGCCGATCCCAGCCGGTGGAGCAGCAGAGCATTGCCTGCGCCGTGCGCTTCCAAGAATCCGGGCGGGAGCACCTCGCTGGTGTCGACGCACACGAGCCTCAGCTTCTGCGGCACTTCTGCGCGCAGTTTCCGGATCTCCCTCCAGTAGGGGGCACGGTATGGGCAATCCTTCTTGAAGGTAAAGATCACTGTCGGGCGCTTGCCGCCACGGAAGTTGACTGATAGTTCGGCGCCCCCTTCGTCCTCTCCGGTCAGGGGCGGCGAGGCGGTGTGGAGCGGGGGCCCTATGATATCGACAGCCCGCGCAAGTTGGCTGCGAAGCGCGGAGTTCTGGCGGGCTGCAAGAACACAGGTGACCACTAGGACGAGGTCGAGCGCGACTGCGGCCACGCCCACAAACAGTCGTACGGTGAAGCGGCGACTTAGCGGGCCAGAGAGCCTCGGGATCACCAACTTCACCGGATGTCTCCGTTTCGCCTCGTGTCGTTGGTGTCGCGGGCTCCGAGAAGCATGCCTCAGCGTCGATCACCCCCCCAGCACGTCAAGAGCCAGTTCGTCCTTTTTGCGTCCAGGATGTCCGCGCCCGAGACAGTTCTCGAAGGCCGTGGGCCTCTTACCAGTAATGCGGCGGACGTAGCGTGCGAAGGCTGAGGATGAGGTGAACCCAAGCCCGCACCACACCTCCTTGAGCGGTTGGCCGGCTGGGCCGGTGCTGAAATGCCGGCAGAGCGCCTCGATCACCGCGTCTCGGCGGAGTCGCGGCAGTTCAAGGCCAGCGGCACTGATCGCGCGCTCAAGAGTATGCCGATGGACATCCAACCTGCGGCTGATCTCGACTTGGGTCAGGCAGGGCTGCCGACGGACCAATTCCGCAGCTTGGCATGCGATCTCATCGAGCACATACGCCATACTTCGGCCTCGCCGCGGATCTTACCATAGCCGGGCTGGTTACTTACTCGACCGTGACCGACTTGGCCAGGTTGCGCGGCTGATCCACGTCGCAGCCGCGGCGCACGGCGATGTGGTAGGCAAGCAACTGCAGGGGCACCACCTCCAGCATGGGTAGCAGCAGCTCAGAGGTGCTGGGAATTTCCAGCACGTGATCGGCGTCCTCGCGCACGTTGGCGTCACCCTGGTTGGCGACGGCAATCACTTCGCCCTCGCGCGCCTTGACTTCCTTCAGGTTGCTGAGGGTCTTCTCGTAGCGCGTCACCGAGGCGGGATCATCGGGGTCGTGCGCCGCCAGCACCACCACTGGCAGGTTCTCGTCAATCAGGGCGTTGGGGCCGTGCTTCATCTCCCCGGCCGGGTACCCCTCGGCGTGGATGTAGGAAATCTCCTTCAGCTTGAGCGCGCCCTCGAGTGCGATCGGGTAGTGAATGCCACGCCCGAGATACAGAAAATCGCGCGCCCGGTAGAAGCGCCGCGCCAGCAGCTCGTACTCCTCCTCGCGGTTGAGCAGCGCCTCGAGCTTGGCGGGAATGCGCTCAAACTCCTCCATGAACGTCCGCGCCGCCGCCGCGTCCAGCAGGTTGCGCGTCCGCCCCAGGTACAATCCCAGCACGGTCAGCGCCGCCAGTTGCGCGGTGAACGCCTTGGTCGAGGCCACCCCGATTTCCGGTCCCGCATGCGTGAGCAGCGCGCCGTTGGCCTCGCGCACCAGCATGCTGCCAATGACGTTGGCGATGGCCAGGGTCTTGGAGCCGTGGTCGCGCGCCTCCCGCAGCGCCGCCAGCGTGTCGGCGGTCTCGCCCGATTGGGAAATCAGCACCGTCAGTTGATCCGGCCGGATCAGGGGATCGCGGTAGCGGAACTCGCTGCCGTAGTCCACCTCGGTGGGGATCCGCGCCAGTTTCTCCAGCAGGAACTTGCCCGCCAGCCCCGCATGCCACGAGGTGCCGCAGGCCACGATGCGCACCGAGGCGAAGCCGCGAAAATCCTCGGCCGTCAGCTCCATCTCGTCCAGAAACACCTCGCCGCGGTCGCGCGACAGCCGTCCCAGCAGCGTGTCGCGCACCGCCCGCGGCTGCTCGTAGATCTCCTTCAGCATGTAATGCCTGAAGCCGCCCTTTTCCGCCAGGATCGGGTCCCAGGTGATGTGGGTGATCTCGCGGTTCACCGGCTGCCCATCCATACCCATCAGCCGCACGCCCCGGGGCGTGAGCACGGCCACGTCGCCGTCGGCGAGAAAAAACACGTCGCGCGTGTGGTGCAGCAGAGCCGGAATGTCGCTGGCCACGAAAAACTCGTTCTGCCCCAGCCCCACCACTACCGGCGGCCCGTTACGCACCGCCACGATCTTGTGAGGATCGCGCGTCGAAAGGATCGCCAGCGCGTACACGCCGCGCAGCCGGGGGAGCACGGCCAAGACCGCGCTCTCCAGATTCCCGGCGTCCCCCTTCATCGCCTCCTCGACCAGGTGCGCCACCACCTCGGTGTCAGTCTCGGTGCGGAAGGCATGGCCCGCAGCCACCAGCTCGCGCTTCAGCACCAGGTAGTTCTCAATGATGCCGTTGTGGACCACCACAATTTCGTCGTGGCAGTCGCGGTGCGGGTGCGCGTTCTCCTCCGTGGGCCGGCCGTGCGTGGCCCAGCGTGTGTGGCCGATGCCGTAGTTTCCCTCGAGCGGTTGCGCCCGGATCGCTTCCTCCAAATTGCGCAGCTTGCCCTGCGCCCGCCGGATGTCCAGCGTGGCCGCGCCACCCCCGCCGTCCGCTCCCTGGCGCACCACGGCAATGCCGGCCGAATCGTAGCCGCGGTATTCCAGCCGCTTCAGTCCGTCCAGAATGACCGGAACCACCGGCTTGTTTCCGATGTAACCCACGATTCCGCACATAATTAAGTGACTCGCTATTCTTCCCAGCGGATCGAGTACTCCTCAATCACCGGGTTGGTCAGCACTTCCCGCGCCGCGCGCTCGATCTGCTGCCGCGCCGCCGTCCGGTCCACGCCCTCGGCCAACCGCAGCTCGAACAGTTTCCCCTGCCGCAGCTCGGCGATGCCGCCATAGCCCAACCGCCGCAGTGCGTTCTGGATGGCCTGGCCCTGCGGGTCCAGCACCGTTTTTTTCAGCCCCACGTGCACCCATGCGGTCATAATCGGCTCTTCCACAAGCTAACATTATGCCAGCCATGGGCGGCCTTCGTCTCGGCCTCATCTGGATGGGCAAAACCAAATCCCCGCTCCTGCGCGCCGCAACCGCGGAAGCGGTGGCGCGCCT
Source organism: Terriglobales bacterium (assembly GCA_050747905.1). Taxonomy (GTDB): domain Bacteria; phylum Acidobacteriota; class Terriglobia; order Terriglobales; family SCQP01; genus SCQP01. Next base: position 19,226 of record JBOGKQ010000043.1, read on the forward strand.
CCAGGCGTTCGCCCGCTTCGCGACGCTGGCGACGGCCGAGCTTGCCGGCCGCGACCCCGCCCAGCAATTGCTCCAGCGCGCCTCCGGCACCCGCCTCTGGCTTTGCGACCCTGCCGGCCGCGCCTTCACCTCGCCCCAGTTCGCCGCCTTTCTCCAGCGCGAAGCCAGCGCCCATCCCAGCCGCGAAATCCTGTTCGCCATCGCCGGTGCTGATGGCTTCCCCCCTGCCGTGGTCTCCGCCGCCGCCGGCCACATCTCGCTGTCACCGCTTACCTTTTCCCACGAACTCGCCCGCCTCGTCGCCCTGGAACAGCTTTACCGCGCCTGCGCCATGCTTACCGGACACCCGTACCCGCACTAGGAGCTTGTTGAAATAGCGTTCGGGGAAGCCTGCGAGGGAGCGGCGAAGGAGAGATTGGTGTGATCGGGGATCGAGTTGGTTAGCCTGGAGGGCCAGCAGTCGCTGGCGCGGAGGCTGTGCGGG
>JBOGKQ010000044.1:0-19694 GCA_050747905.1 Terriglobales bacterium
CAAATCGCCTTCCCTCGCCTTTCCATGCCGTTACACTGAAGATCGGGTAGGCCCAACAGAATCTCCGATTCGGTCAAATTGTTCTCCCAAGACTGTTTTACCAGTCCCGGGTTCCCGGCCTACCCCCGTTGTTGATGAAGAGCCCCGCGGCGCCCCGATGTACGCACGAATGTACGCACGGGGCGGCTTTCGCGGAGGCCCCGGCAAAGACAGGCTGTGCCTGATGGTCGCGGTCCTCCCGGTCAGGCGGATTCTACTCCCACCGGCCGCAGGCGGGCGGTAAAGTGGCGCAGAAAGGGCGCCTGGTAGGTCAGCTCCAGGCCCTGGATGCCGCTGCGGCGCTGCCAGACTTCGCGCACCACCTCGACCACGTAGTCAATATGTGACTGGGTGTAGGTGCGGCGGGGAATGGCTAGGCGCAGCAGGTCCATCTTGGCCGCGGCGCCGAACATGAGGGTGCCAATTTCGACCGAGCGGATGCCGCCTTCGAGGTACAGCTCCGCCGCCAGAGCTACGCCGGGGAACTGCGCCGGAGGGACGTGCGGCAGGCATGCCCGGGCGTCTATATAGATGGCGTGCCCGCCCGGCGGCTGCACGATGGGCACGCCGGCGGCGGCCACGTGCTCGCCCAGATAGCCGGTGGAGGCGATGCGGTATTGCAAATAGTCCTCGTCGAGCGCCTCGTCCAGACCGACCGCGATGGCCTCGAGGTCGCGGCCGGCAAGGCCGCCATAGGTCGGGAAGCCCTCGGTGAGAATCAGCAGGTCTTTTTCCTGCTGCGCCACGGCATCGTCGTTGGAGCACAGGAACCCACCGATGTTGGCCATGCCGTCTTTTTTGGCCGACATGGTGCAGCCATCGGCGAGAGCGAACATTTCCTGCGCGATCTCGCGCGGCGGTTTGTAGGCGTAGCCGGGCTCGCGCAGCTTGATGAAATAGGAGTTTTCGGCGAAACGGCAGGCGTCGAGATAAAGCGGGATGGCGTGGCGCGAGCACACTTGCCTCACCGCGCGGATATTGGCCAGCGAGACCGGCTGGCCCCCGCCGCTGTTGTTGGTCACCGTCAACATCACCAGCGGCACCCGCTTGGCGCCCACGCCCGCGATGGTGCGTTCGAGGGCTTCAATATCCATGTTGCCCTTGAAGGGATAGTGCAGGCCGGGCTGCAGCGCCTCGGCGATCGGCAGATCGAGGGCCGCGGCGCCGGTAAATTCGCAGTTGGCGCGCGTGGTGTCGAAATGGGTATTGTTAGGCACGACATCGCCCTGGTGGCAGAGCACGCTGAACAGGATCCGCTCCGCGGCCCGGCCCTGGTGAGTGGGAATCACGTGCCGGTAGCCGGTGATTGCCTGCACCGCATCCCGGAAGCGCGCGAAGCTCGGCGACCCGGCGTAGGACTCGTCGCCGCGCATCATGCCCGCCCACTGCTCGGTGGACATGGCGCCGGTGCCGGAATCGGTGAGCAGGTCAATGAGGATGTCGTCCGACGCCAGCGCGAACAGGTTGTAGCCAGCCGCTTCCAGCAGGCGCTGCCGCTCCTCGCGCGTGGTGCGGCGGATGGTCTCGACCGACTTGATGCGGAACGGCTCGATGATGGTGCGGAGGGGCATCGGCTCGATTGTAGCGCCGGGCGAGGTTGCCCGCCCTGCGCCTCGCTCCCGCCCCAAGGCGCAGGCGCCTTGGGGGCCCCGGGGCTGGGGCCGGGCCAACATTAGCCACCAGCTTTTTGGTCTATTTCCGCGTGCGCGATCGTTGGGCGTGCGCGAGGTCCGCATCTTCGATTTGCAGATTAGCCTGATCGCGAGCGCGGACGCACGACGCCGGCTTGGTTACCGTTCCCGGCCTGCGCGTGCGCGATCCGCTCGCGCCTTGAAACGCGCCTGCGCCGCCGCGCCGGCGACGCCTAAGCAGATTCCGATGATCATCAGGCCGAGGACCTGCGGCGTCCCGAACGTGCCGGTCATCAGGCGCGGCAAAAACTCCGCCAGCCCGATGAGGGCGACGGCCAGCGGCAACAGAATGGCGCCCCAGCTTTTCATCGGATGTCCCTCAAGGGTAGCGTACGCCGTTCGGATCAGTTTCCGAGCACAACGGCGCTACGTTTTGCTGTTATGGTACGCCGCCAGGGCATCGGTCAGCGTGAGCACGCCCAGCAACAAGCCATTCGCCCGGTGGATGACCGGCAACAAGGGCTCGTCGCCGGCCTCGCGCAAAAACGTTTCGAGCGGCTGATCGGGATAGAGCACGGGCAGGCGCCATTCCGGCTGCAACACCTCGGCCAGCGGCCGCTCCTCTTCCGCGCGCACCACCAGCGGCGCCAGCATGTCCAACGTCACGCCGTACCAGGCGCCCGGGCCGCCATCCAACAGCACGAACTTGCGCGGCGCGGTCTGAGCTTTCATCCAAGCTTCACGCACCGGGCGCGCGACATCGACCACCGGGGGCACCGCACGCCCGCTGCCGTGGGGCGGGCGCATCGCATCCTCGACGTGCAGCACAGCTTCTTCGCGCTGCTCTTCCATCGAGGGCAGGGTGATGCCGTCCTGCTGGGTCAGCAGGTCGAAGATGGGCACCGGCTGCCAGCGGCGCGAGATGAAATAGGCGATGGCGTTGGAGATCACCAGGGGGAGCACGACGTCGTAGCTGCCCGACACCTCGACCACCATGAAGACCGAAGTCATGGGCGCGCGCAGAATGCCGGCAAAGGCGGTGCCCATGCCCACCAGCGCGTACACCCCCACCGGCGCGGTCAGCCGCGGCAGCAGCAGGTGTTCGACCCCGCCCACTGCGCCCCCCATCATGGCGCCGATAAACAGCGTGGGCGCGAACATGCCGCCGGGGGTGCCGCTGGAAAACGAAATGGCGGTGACCCCGATTTTGAGCAACGACAGAATCGCCAGCGTGGGCCAAAGATAGCTGCCGCCCATGGCCTGGTTGATGACCCCATAGCCGGCGCCCATGACTTGCGGATACCAAATGCCGACCACGCCGACCACCAGCCCCGCCAGGGCCGGATGCAGATACTGCGAGCGGCGGGGGGCGTGGCGGAAGCGCGGCCGCAGGTATGCCACCAGCTTGACGAACAGCAGGGAGGCGAAACCGCCAATGACGCCGAGCACGGCGTAGGCGGCGAGTTCGGAGGGATGGCGCAGTTCGAACGTCGGCGCCTGGAATAGGGGGTGATCGCCAAAGAACGCGCGCGCGACCACCGTGCTGGACACCGCCGCCAGCACTACGGCGGCGATGACGCCCGAGCTCCAGCGCCCGATGACCTCCTCGATCACGAACAGCACCGCGGCGATGGGCGCGTTGAAGGCCGCTGCCAGCCCAGCGGCGGCACCCAGAGGCGCCAGCATGCGTTGCTTGGCGCGCGACAGATTCAGGTGCCGTCCGACCAGCGAGGCCAGCCCGGCGCCCACCTGCAGCGACGGGTCCTCCGGACCCAGCGGCTGGCCGCTGCCCACCGCCAGCGCGGCGGTGATGTACTTGCCCACCACCGTGCGGAAGGAGATATAGCCGTCGTAGATGTAGAGTGCCGCCTTGGTCTGATTAACGCCGCTGCCGCGGGCGTCGTGGAAGTAGCGGATCACGAGTACGGCGATCACCAGACCCGTGGCCGTGGGCACGGCAACCGTGCGCCAGGCGGGCCGCGCCGCAGCGGGGCTCAGCAGGTCCAGATTGAGCAGGTCAATCGCCGCGCGGAACGCCACCACGGCGAGACCCGCGATGAGGCCGATGAAAATCGCCAGGATGAAATAAAGGCGTTCGGAGCGCAGATATTTCGCCGCCCACCGCAGCCAGGCGAGGTGGGAGTGGTCGGCAGTTGCCGTGGCCGGCACCTGCCCTAGCGCCATGTCCCTGCGATCCGCAATACCGTTAAATTATAGGCTGGACCGCGAGGCGCAGGGCCGGGTTGGGGCCAGGGGCCCCAACCCGGCCCTGCGCACTCACCGCGGGGCGCGCGGCGCAGCCGCGCTGGGGCCCGCGCCAACATCGAGAGAACGGCCGCTACTGCGCGGTGCCGCGCGCCGCCAGCGCATTGCTGTAGAAGCGCCTCAGGTCCTCGCGCAGCCGGTGGCTGGCGTTCATGTCAATGTAGATCATGTGTCCACTTTCGTAGTGGCCGGTCGTGATGTCATGGGCCCGCACCTGCGGCGACACCGTCATGTGCGACAGCATCCATTCCACCGCGCCGTAGACGGTGGCGAAGTCGTAGTAACCCATGGCCACGAACAGCTTCAGTTGGGGATTGCGGTCGAAGGCGTCCTCGAGGTTGGTCACCGTGTTGTACTGGCCGGACCAGCGCCCAATGCCGCCGCCCAGCACGTAGTAGATGTCCGGATCCTTCCAGTTCAGATCGTGCCGCATGTAGTTCTCAAACGCCGTCAGGAACGAGTTCTCGATGTTGGCGTCGCTGATGTCGAACGGCGTGGTCATGGCGCCGCCGTTGGGGAGATAGCCGGCAAAGCGGCTGTCCAGGCGCCCGGTCATCGCGTGCTGGCTGCGCAGCAGCTCGGTCGAGAACTGCCCCAGGTTGATCCGCAGGTCGTTTTCATCGAGGAAACTTACCGGCAGGCCGATGTAGTCGTGCAGATCGTTCAGCACCTTGGCCCGCTGCGCCGCACTCATGTTGGCGCCATCGTAGAGTGCCTGCTGGTATTCGTGGCTGGCGAATTGGATGGCGGAGTTCGACATCTGGTCGGCCGACAGCTTCTGCAGGTTGGGCGAAACCTTATGGTGATACCACGCCGTCATCGCCTGCGTCGGCAGGGAATTGATGTAGCGCAGCGGACCCGCGTGGGAGTCGCTGGAAATGATGGTGGACTGCAGAATGACGCCAGTCACCGGAATGTCGTGGTCCTGCAGATACCCGGCCAGTCCTGCCGAGCGCGTCGTGCCATAGCTTTCCCCGTACAGGAACAGCGGCGAATCCCAGCGGTCGTACTGGTTATTGAACGAGCGCACGAACTCCCCGAAGGCGGCGATGTCGTTGTCCACGCCCCAGAAATTGGCGCCGTACTCCGGCTTCGTCGGCCGGCTCCAGCCCGTCCCCATGGCGTTGATGAAGCACAGATCGGTCTGATCGAGCAAGGTGTCCGGATTCGTGACCACCGTGTACGGCGGCTTCGACAGCCCGTTGGCCTCCAGCTTGATCTTCACCGGCGCGTACGAGCCCAGGTGCAGCCAGATCGAGCCCGACCCCGGCCCGCCGTTGTACAAATAGGTGATCGCCCGGTTCTGCAGGTTCGACACCCCGTCCAGGCTGTAATAGGTGTAACTCATGTAGCCTTCAATCACGCCCGTGGTGGCGTTCTTTACCGGTATCATGCCCACGCGCGCGGTGTAGTTCAGCGTCTGGCCGTTGACTTGGATGGAGTGGTGCGTGGCCACCGGCTCGCCCACACCCCAGATTTCTGCCCCGCGCTTGGCGTTCGGTTCATAGCGGAACCAGTCGCCCACCGGCCCCGTCGGCTGCGGCCGCCGGAACTGCGCCGCCAGCGGTGCCAGCATCCCCAGCGCCAGTGCCGGCGCCAGCCAATAGCTACTCCATCTCGTCATGATGAAAATCTCCTGTGTGAAGTGAAAAAACCGCCCGAAGCTCGCATGGTACACCGCTTATCCCGCGGAACGGAAGCAGATGTTGCCGCGTTCATGGCTGCGCGCAGTCAGCCCGGGGCACAGCGGACTTGTCGCCGGCCAGCCCCGACCAGGTCTGCAGCGATTGCCGTAGTCGCTGGCACAGCCGCTGATAGTTGTCCGCCATGCTGGGCGTGGGCGCATCATCACTCAGCTCGATCAGCGTGATCAGGTTGCCCAGTTGCGTATTGAGCTGGCGGAAGCTCGCCGGACCGGAGGGAGGCGCCGCCCGGCGGCGGAAGCGGCGGCGCCCGCTCCCGCGCAGAGCACCCAGCAGCTCCTGCTGCTTGGGGCTCAAGGCTGCGGGTATGGCCAGCGCCACCTGCCCGGCCGCCGTGTAGCTGGCACGCATGGCGGCCACCAGCGCCAGTCCCAGATCGCGCTGCCGTTCCAGTCCCGCCGTCAGCGTTGTCACGCGCGGGTCCATGGTGACCGCCGTTGACCGGCCATAGGGCCGCCCATCCACGTCCAGGACAACGACGTAGCCCCCCGGCGTGACCAACGGCCCGCGCGGATCGGTGGGCGTGTCGTGCAGCAGCGCGGCGATGGGCTGCGAGTGCGCGAACGAGGGCGGCGGCGCGTAGCGCAGGTCCCAAACGACGCGATGCATCCCGGTGCTGGTGGGCAGTGGCTGCGGCCGCGCCAGCCAATAGTTGGGAATGGCCAGTTGCGGCGGCGGCTCCGGTGCTGGCGGCGTGCTCGTGAGCCGTCGTATCAGATGATGGCGGAAATCGTAGACGCTCAGCGTGACGGTATGTGCCGGCGCGGCCAGATAGTAGTCAAGGATGGCCCCTGCGGGCGGGTTGGTTCCCGTCGCCATCTCGGGGGGAAACGGAGTATCGTAGTTCACGTCCGGCTGCACGCGCACCGCACCCTGCGGCGCGAACAGCCGCGTGCCCGTCTGCTCCGGATGTGCCGCCAGCGCGCGTAACGGGCTGAGGTCATCCAGAATCCAGATCGCCCGCCCATAGGTGCCCGCGACGAGGTCGTCGCCGTAGTCCACCAGGTCGCGGACCGACACCGCGGGCAAGTTGAGCTGCAACGGCTGCCAGTGATCACCATCGTTGAAGGAAACGAACGCGCCGTGTTCGGTGCCGGCGAACAACAGGTTGTGCGCTTGCGCATCGGCGCGCACCACGCGCACGAAATCGCCGTCCGGAATGCCCGCCGTTATCCGCGTCCAATGATTGCCCGCATCGCGCGTGCGGAAGATATAAGGCGCAAAGTCATTATGCGTATGGCGGTCGAAGACCACGTAGGCGGTGGAGGCCCGGTAGGGTCCGGCTTCGATCATCGAGATGGAGGTGCCTGCCGGAACCTGCGACGGCGTAACGCTGCGAAATGCGGAGGGGCGGTTGTGCCCAAAAATGCAGAACACCACCCGGCCGTCGGAGGTGCCCACCCACATGGTGTTGTTGACCGCCGGCGTCGGAGCCAGCGCCGTGATCGCTGCAACCCCTCCGCCGGTCAGGTCCGGACTCATGGCCTGCCAATGCAGCCCGCGGTCGCTCGTGCGCAGCACCGCCTGCGCCCCCAGGCAAAACGCCTGCTGTCCGCACTCTGCCTCGGGGCTGGTGGCGTAGCGCAGTCGTATCCCGCCCAGCTCCGCCGGCGGGCTGATGTCTAGGATCTGCCGCGTCTTCCAGTCATAGCGGTTCAGCGCCGCGCCGCCGCCGGTGGCAAACACATAGTTGGCATCGCTCAGATCCGGCTGAATGTAGCCGAACTCATAGGCGCCCACCGAAGGCCGCCAGTCCATGAAGGTGATCTCGCCGAAATCGCCCCGGCTGCGTACCGCCGCCGAGCCGGAATCCTGCTGCGTGCCGTAGATCCAGAAGGGAAAACGATGGTCCACGCTGATGTGGTAAAACTGCCCGTTGGCCAGGTTGGTCCATCCCAGGCTCCATTGCTGGCCGCCGTTGAGCGAAATGGTTTCCCCTTGATCCACCCCCAGAATCATGCGCTGCGCATTGGTGGGATCAATCCACATCTCGTGGTAATCGTCCCCTCCGGGCGCGCCCTTCCAGGCAGTAAACGTGTGCCCCCCATCGCTCGAGCGGTAGGCGCAGGTCTGCATCACGTAAACCATATCCGGGTCGGCGGGTGAAACATAAACCCGGCTGAAGTATCCCGCGCCGACGATGCGCCGGTCGCTGGTCGCCCGATGCCAACTGGCGCCGGCATCGTCGGAGCGATAGAGCCCCGCGCTGGTGATGGCGAACACGCGCTGCCCGCGGGTGTGTCCCGCCACCGCCAGTCCAATGCGTCCGCGCAGCTCTGGCATCCCATGGCCGGCGAGTTCCGTCCAGTGCAGTCCGGCATCCGCGGACTTGTAGATGGCCGCGGCGCTGGCCGGCGCGCCGGGTGCATGCGCTTCGAAGGCCGCGAACATCTCGTTAAAGTTCTGTGGATCGGCCACCAGGTCTATGGCGCCCGACTTCGGACCGCGGTAAAGCACCTTCGTCCAGTTCGTGCCGCCATCGCTCGAGCGGTAGATGCCGCGCTCGGGGTTGGCGGAAAACGTATGACCTAGTGCTGCCACCAGCACCAGGTTGGGATCGTGCGGTGAAATCAGGACGGTGCTGATGTGGTGCGTGTCGTCCAGCCCCAGGTGCTGCCAAGTCTTGCCGGCGTCGGTGGATTTATAGACGCCGTCGCCCTCATTGACCGAGCTGCCGACGTTGACCACATCGCCGGAGCCCACGTACACGACGTTGGGGTTGGAGGGCGCGACCGCAAGCGCCCCGATTGAGCTCACCGGCTCAGCAGCGAAAATCGGCGTCCACACCGTCCCGCCACTGGTGGTTTTGAACACGCCGCCTTCCGGGTTGCCAAGGTAATAGGTCGAAGCGTCGCCGGGTACACCCGCCACCGCCGAAACCCGGCCCGACCGGAACGGACCCACCAGCCGCCAGCGCATGCCGCTGAACTGGTTGGGATTCACTTGTGCCGCCGCACTCAAGCCGAGGGCAAAAAGCAAACAGGCGCGTTTCCACATGCCCCGAGCATACAGGCAGAGCCGCTCACGGCGCGAGCCCTGCGGCAACGCCGGGCGGCCCCAGATCCGCCCGGCGACGATCGAAGGCGGTACCTGAGCACGGATTTGCGCTACAGTTAGCCCCATGTATCGCAAGTTTTATATTGTTACCGCTCTCCTGTGCGCCGGGCTTACCGCCGTGGCCCAGGCGCCGGTGGATTCCACTGCTGCCGAAGCAGCCAATCCCAACGCCGCTTGCCGCGCCTGCGTTGAGGCGCATGAAGACTTCCTCGCGAGCGATGCCCTGCAGGGCCGGGGCAGCGGCACCCGTAATGAGTTGCTCGCGGCCACCTACATCGCCAGCGAACTGGGCGCCTACGGCATCGCACCGGCGGGCGACCAGGGGGGCTACCTTGAAACCGCTCCGGGCCTGCCCAAGGGCAGCCCGCGCTGGCGCCAGGCCTCGGCGAACCTGGGCACAACCGCCAACGTGATCGGGGTATTGCGCGGCAGCGATGCTTCTGCCAAGGTGTTGCTGCTCACCGCGCACCTCGACCACCTGGGTATCATCCCGTCGCGTCCATACAAGGGTGACGACCTCTACAACGGCGCCGATGATGACGCCTCGGGCTGCACCGCGGTGTTGGAGCTGGCGCGCATGCTCGCGCTCGGCCCGCGTCCGCGCCGCACCGTGTATTTTGCCTTTTTTGGCAGCGAGGAGGATGGCGGCTTCGGCGCCCGCTACTTCGTCCAGCACCCGCCGGTGCCGCTCACCGACATGTTCGCCAATATCGAGTTTGAAATGATCGGCTGGCCCGATGCGGCTGTTCCCGCCCATACCCTCTGGCTGACGGGATGGCAGCGCAGCAACCTGGGTCCCCACCTTGCCTCCGAGGGCGCCCGTCTGGTGGGCGATCCGCACCCGGATCAGCACTTTTTCTGCCGCAGCGATAACATCCAGGTCGCCTACGCGGGCGTGGTGGCGCAAACCGTATCCAGTTTCGGCATGCAACCTATGTACCACCGCCCCGACGATGATTTGGCCCATCTCGATGTTGGCCTGATGACCGCATCCATTTCTTCGATGATCCAACCTGTCCGGAATCTGCTGAACTCTAATTTCGTGCCCGCCTGGAAGCCGGGAGGCCAGCCGCGCCAGGGGGAGAAATGTTACTGAAGAGTTACCCACCAACCCCGACCTGCGCGGGCGCGGCCCCCGCGCTGGGGCCCGCCCCAACATTAAGCAGCTGCCCGAAAAATAACGGAACTCGCCGGTCCGGTCCATGCGTACTCTATTCATGCACGAGCTTCGCCTGGCCTTCCGCCGTCTGACCCATGAGCGAGCCTTTGCCCTGGTGGCCATTCTCACGCTGGCGGTGGGCATCGGCGCCAACACCGCAATTTTTTCCATCGTGGATGGCGTTCTACTGCGCCCGCTGGATTTCCCCCAGCCGCAGCAGTTGGTGGCGCTCAATCAATCCATCCCGCAGTTTGCTGGTAAGTACCCTTATTTCCCTGTTAATGCCGCTTCTTATCATCAATGGCAGCAGCATTCAAAACTGCTTGCCAACATCGCCGTCCTGCAGCCCAACGATTGGGTGCTCGCGTCGGCTGGCAACGAGCCCCGGCAGGTTTATGGCGCCATCGTCTCGGCCAGCATGTTCCCCACGCTGGGCGTGAAGCTGCATCTGGGCCGCAACTTCACCGCCGCCGAGGATCAGCCTGGTAAGAACCGCGAAATCATCATTTCTGCAGCGTTCTGGCGCTCTGAGTTCCACGCTGATCCCGCCATCGTCGGCAAAGCCATAGACCTCGACGGCGCGCCCAATATGATCGTGGGCGTGCTCCCGGCGTCGTTGCATTTTCCCCACGGCGCCGAGCTGGGTTCGTTTTTTGGCAGCCCCTCCGCGGATCACCCCATGCAGGTGTTCCGCCCGGCCGGCATCAACTTCACCAACGCGCAGAACGTGGGTAATTACAACTACTTCGCCCTCGCGCGCATGCAACCGGGCGTTACCCCCGCGCGCTTGCGCGCCGAACTGAACGTTCTCGAAGCCAACTTCCTCGCCGCCAGTCATGCCCCGGCGCATCTTCAGGTCAACACCGTGGTGACGCCGCTGCGCGATCAGCTTGTCGGCAATCACGGTGTCGGCCTGTGGCTGCTGCTGGCCGCGGTGGGTGCGATTCTGCTGATCGTGTGTCTGAACCTCGCCAACCTGCTGCTGGTCCGGGTCACCGGGCGCGCTCATGAGCTCGCCATTCGGGTGGCGCTGGGCGCCAGTCGCGGGCGCCTGGTGAAAGAGACGGTCACCGAAGGCTTAGCCCTGGCCGCGGCGGGCGGCGCTGTCGGCATCCTGGCCGCTTGGGCGGCGCTGCGCTGGTTGGTGCATGCCGCCCCCGCCGGCATACCGCGTCTCGATGAGGTCGGCCTCGATCCCGCGGTGCTGGTGTTTGCCATCGCCCTGGCGCTGCTGTGCGGCGTGCTGTTCAGCCTCTGGCCGGCGCTGCGCTCGGCCAACACGGATCCGCAAGCCGCGCTGCGCGCTGGCGGCCGCAACGCCAGCGATTCCGGCAAGGGCCTGCGCACCCGCACCTGGCTGGTGGGAGCGCAGGCGGCGTTGGCGGCACTGCTATTGATCGTCGCCGGCCTGCTCACCGCCAGCTACATGGACCTGCTGGGCGTGAACAAGGGTTTCCAGGAAAACAACGTGATCGTGACCGGCATCACCTGGCCCGGCAATCATGCCCAGCGCGCGGCCTTCTATCATGGCGTTCTCGAAAAGCTTTCCGCCCTGCCCGGCGTCCAGGCCGTGGGCATGATTGACGACCTGCCCACTCAGGGCACCAATGACACCGATTTGCTCTCCCGCCCCCACGACACCCGCCCGCTGGTGGACCGCCCGCTCAGCATCTTCAGCTCCGTCAGCCCCGATTATTTCGCCGCCGTGGGCATCCCGCTGTTGCGCGGCCGCACCTTTACCGATGCCGAGGTTGCCTCCGCCCTGCAAGTAGAGCTGGCGTCGGCTAACAACCAGCCCATCAGTCTCACCCAGGCGCCCCGGCCGGGACCACCCATGGCCGCCATCGTTTCCGCCACCACCGCGCGGGAAATCTGGCCCGGCCAGAACCCCATCGGCCAGGTGTTCCGCAACGCGGATCCAACCGGCCCGGAGTTCCACCTCATCGGCGTGGTTGCCGATGTCCGCACCGTGAATTTGGAGCAAAAACCCGGGCTGCAAATCTACTTGCCCTATACCTACAACGAGCCCGGCGGCATGGCGATTGCCCTGCGCACGAATGCGCCGCTGAGTGCGCTCGCCCCGCGCATCCGCAGCGCCATCTGGAGCGTCCAGCCGGCGGCTGCAATTGACAAGGTTGCGACCCTATCGGATATCGTCGCTTCCTCCGTCGCCGGCCGCCGCTTCCAGATGGGCCTGGTGCTGGCCTTCGCCCTCTGCGCCCTGTTTCTTGCCGCTCTCGGCATTTACGGCGTGATCGCCTACTCGGTGGAACGCCGCGCCGGGGAAATCAGCATCCGCATGACCATGGGCGCGCAAGCCAGCCATCTGGTCCGCATGGTGATGCGCCAGGGCCTCACGCCGGTGATCGCGGGTCTGGCGCTGGGCATTATCGCCGCTCTCGCTTCGGGCAAGCTTCTCGCCAGCCTGTTGTTCGCTGTGCATGCCTCCGATCCCACCGTTATCGCCGCCGTGGCCATTCTGTTGCTCGCAGTGGGCGCGCTCGCTTGCGCCCTGCCCGCCTGGCGCGCCGCCCGCATCAACCCCAACGCCGTCCTGCGCACGTGAGCACGGCTACTGCGTTGCGCGGTTGTACAGGCCCACCAGTTTGGTCTCGGCCAGGACCTTGCCCTGCATGGCCGCCAGCACTTGCTCGCGCGTCGCTCCGGCGGCCAGGCCCAAGCTGGGCACGCTCAAAGCGTACAGCGTAAAGGTGTAATGATGCGGCTTGCCAGGGCCTGGACATGAGGGCACGAAGCCCAACTGGCCGCGTCCGTTATCCCCCTCGACGCCGCCGCCCGGCAGCTCCGCGGCGCTATATTGGCCCGAAGGAATCGCGTGCACCCTCGCCGGAATGTCATAGACAACCCAGTGTACGAATCCGCGTGGCGGCCGCGCATCGGGATCAAACATGATCAGCGCCAAGCTGCGCGTTCCTTGCGGCGCGCCCGACCAATGCAACTCCGCCGATGTGCGTGCCGTCCCGTCGCAGGTATGCGCCACCGGTATGCGCTGCAGGTTGCGGAACGAAGCCGAGGCGAGGCGCAGCGTCGGGTCGGGGCCAAGGGCCCCCCACCCGACGCGAGCATAAGCGGGGCGCGCGGCGCAGCCGCGCTGGGGCCCGCGCCCACCTGGATGGCCTCCGGGCGCCGCGCCGGCGCCGAAACTCAGAAGCAATGCAAGTAACAGGCTCATGGCACACAGTCTAACGCAGGACTGAAAAAGTTCTGAACATCCTCCAACTTTCCCGTCCGTGGATAGGCCGGCAAACTCTGCAAAAACACCCGCCCATACGGCTTGCTGGTGATGCGCTTGTCCAGCAGCGCCAGCACGCCGCGATCCCGGGTCGAGCGGATCAGCCGTCCAAAGCCCTGCTTCAGCGCCAGCACCGCCTCCGGCAACTGGAACTCCTCAAACGCATTCCGCCCCTCGCTCCGCAGCATCTCAATGCGCGCCGCGGTGACCGGATCGGCGGGCGCAGCGAACGGCAATCGGTCAATGACCACCAGGCTCAACTGCTCGCCCGGCACATCCACTCCCTGCCAGAAGCTGCTGGTCGCCACCAACACCGCCCCGGCCGTCACCCGGAACCGCTCCAGCAGCAGGTGTCGCGGCGCGCTCCCCTGCAACAGCAGCGGGTAGGCGATCTTCTCTCGCAGCAGCCTCCCGAACGCCTCCATCTGGCGCACGCTGGTGCACAGCACGAACGTGCGCCCGCGCGCGGCCTCCACCAGCCTGGCGATCTCCTCGCCCGCCGCCGCCGTGAACTCCGCCGCATTCGGCTCCGGCAGATGCTCCGGCAAATACAGTAAGGCCTGCTTGTCGTACCGGAACGGCGACGCCACCAGGCATTCCCGCGCGTGCTCCACGCCCAGCCGCTCGCGCACGTACGCGAAGCTCTCGCCCACCGCCAGCGTCGCCGAAGTCAGAATCACCGTGTCAGTGACTTCGAAGAGCAGCTCGCGGATGCGCTCCCCGACTTGAATCGGTGCGGCCTGCACGAATACACCCCGTCCGCGCCGCTCTACCCAGTACACCACGCCTTCCTCTTCACTTTCCATTAGGTACGCCAGCTTCTGGCGCGCCTCCTCCAGCCGGCGCAGGCACACATGGATGTCCTCCGGCTTGTCCTCCATGGCCGCCAGCCCCGCATGCACGAACTCCAGGCCGTGCATGCAACCGTCGTACAGGTCCGCATGGTCAATCAAAAACTGTTCCCGCCCGGTCAGCGGCACGCGTCCTTCGCCGCGCCCCAGCGCCAGAAACAGCTTCTGCGCCGCGATCCGCCACCCCTCGAGGCGCAGTTCCAACTCGTGCGTGGCATTCCCAGTCGTGTGCAGCGTGATGGCCACGTCGCGCGCCAGTTCCTCGATCTGATGGCTGCTCACGCCAACCCCAAAATATTGCGCCGCCGCGCCCTCCACCTCGTGGGCCTCGTCGAACACCACCGCCTCATACGGCGGCAGCACGCCCGGCAGATCCTGTCCTTTCAGCACCAGGTCGGCAAAAAACAAATGATGGTTCACCACCACCAGGTCGGCCTCACTGGCCCGCCGATGCAGCCGCGTCAGGAAGCAGTCGTCGTAGAGCGGACACTTCGAGCCGGTACAGGTTTCCCGCCGGGCATTCAGCCGTCCCCACAGCGGGGCATTCTCGGGCAATGACTCCAGTTCGGCAGCGTCGCCGGTCTCCGTCCCTTCCACCCACTCCCTTATGCGGCGGTACTGCTCCAGCGCCTCAACCTCGAGCAATGCCGGCTGCGCTTCCAGCCCCCGGATCTTGTGCAGGCAGCCGTAATTCTGCCGCCCCTTCATGGCCACCACGTTCAGCTTGCGCCCCAGCGCGCTCGCAAGCAGCGGAATGTCCTTTTGTACCAGTTGCTCTTGCAGGTTCTTGGTTCCTGTCGAGATCAGCACCCGCCGCCCGCTCAGCAGCACCGACAGCAGATACGCGAGCGTTTTGCCGGTGCCGGTACCAGCCTCGACGAGCAAATGCCGCCGCTCGGCCAGCGCCTCGGCGATCGCCTGCGCCATGTCCAACTGTCCCGGACGGTGCTCATAGCCTGGGTGCGCCGCCTCCAGCTGCCCTCCCCGCCCAAAAAATTTGTACAGCTCGCTACGAATGGGAGCAGGCATAATGCCAGTGTAAAATGAAGGTTTATGGCCAAACTGAAAAAGAAGCCTGCCAACAATGGCAAAGCTGCCAAATCAGCACCCCCTAAGACCAATGGCGGCAATGGCAAAGCGGCGAAAACCCCACCCAAGCAGGTGGTCAAGGCTCCCGAAAAACCGGATAGCAAGTCCCAGCAACAACTCGAGCTCGAGGGCAAGCTCGTTCACATGATTGCCGAGGAAATGGCCATCGAGGAGGCCGAACTCACCTCCGGCGCCTCCTTTAAAGAAGACCTCAACCTGGACGAAATTGACGTCGCCGAGCTGCTCATGCAGACCGAGTCGCAGTTTGGCGTCCATCCGTTCGACGAGTCTGACTGGGAAGCCTGCGCAACCGTCGGCGAATTTCTGACCCTGGTGAGCAAGCGCGTTGAGGCCAAGCGCTCTCGCAAGGCCGGGAAAGCCTAGTTGGTCCGTACCCGAAAAAGGGCAGCCGCCCGCTGGCTGCTTGCGATCCTTGCGCTGGTGGTCCTCGCCGGCATCGCCTTTTTCGCCCTCCACAACGGCTCCTGGCGCCACTTCCGCACTGATTTATTCAGCCCCCGCCACCCCACCGCCGCCAACCGCCCTTGCGGATCGCCGCTGCCCGCGCTGCCCGGTGGCGCCGTGGCCGCCTCCCGCGCCGCCCAATTCGCCACCATCGAGCAACTGCACAACAGCAGACCGGGCGTCTATCGCATCCAAGCCCGCCTGCTTGGCCTCGAAATCCGGGGTGCACAAATTCGCCTGCAACTCGGTTCTCTGGTCAATCCCAAGCTCACCGTCGATGCCCTGATCCCGCCCGAAGGCTGTGGCGCCACTCAGGAAGACACGGCCCTCTACGAGGAACTCCGCGAAGTTGTGAGCCTGCGCTTCGGCCCCCTTCAACCCCGCTTCATTCCGCCTTCCCATGCCACCGAAGTCGTTGCCATCGGGGCCTTGGTTCACACCTCCGGGGGCCTCGAACTCCGCCCCCTCCTCGACCTCCACGTGCAGTAGCTGCTGCCAGCTTTTCTTCGTAACCGCCTTCCGTTTCTGCGATTTCCTCGTATAAGGAACCAGGAAAATGCTACAGGACCTCCGCTTCGCGCTCCGCGTGCTGCGCCGCTCACCCGGCTTTACGTTCTTGGCTGTCGTAGTGCTCGCACTTGGCATTGGAGCCAACTCCGCCATCTTCAGCCTTATAAATGCGGTCCTGCTGCAGCCCCTGCCCTTCGTCCACTCCAGCCAGCTCGTCCAGATGTACGAAACCGAGCAGGCGCCGGGCGCCTACCCGCTCTCCGGCCCTGACTTTCCCGACTGGAAGGCGCAGAGCCAGCTGTTCTCCGGAATGACGCTGTATGACAACCCGCAGAGCGCCAATCTAACCGGCAGCGGCGAGCCGCAAAAGGTCACCGTCGCTCCGACGGACGCCAATTTCTTTCAGGTCCTCGGCGTCAGGTCCGCTCTCGGGCGGTTGCTGCAGCCTGGAGATCGCCGCTACAGTGTCGCCGTGCTCAGCTATGCCTTGTGGAAATCGCAATTCGGCGGCGAGCGCAACATTCTCGGCAAGACCATTACCCTCGACGGCCACAATGTCACGGTGGTCGGCGTGGCGCCGGCCAATTTCCAACTTCGCTCACGCGTTCAACTCTGGATCCCCATGAGCATGTCCGCCGCGGATCTGGGCGTGCGCGGCAATCATTCCTACGGCGCCATTGGCCGCATGAAGCCCGGCGTGACGCTCGCCCAGGCTCAGGCGGAAATCTCGGCCATCGCCGCCCGCCTCGCCCAGCGGTACCCGGACTCCAACGCCGCTACCGGCGCAAAACTGTTCCTGCTGCGCGACCGTCTGGTCCGCGCCCCGCAACGAGCCTCTCTGCTGACGCTGCTGGCGGTGGTCGGGCTGGTACTGCTTATCGCCTGCGCAGATCTCGCCAACATGCTGCTGGCGCGCGCCCTCGGCCGTCAAAAGGAAATTTCCATCCGCCTCGCCCTCGGCGCCCGCCGCGCCCACATTCTGCGCCAGTTGCTGACCGAATCGGTGCTGCTGGCGCTGATCGGCGCGGCCTGCGGCGCGCTGCTCGCTTGGATCGCCGTGCGCGCCGTGGTCGGCTTGAGCGCGTTCACGCTGCCGCAGTTCAATCCCGTCCAGGTCAACGGTACCGTGTTGGCGTTTACCGTGTTGCTGGCGGTGGTGTGCGGAATCCTGTTCGGCCTGGCGCCGGCGCTGCAGCTCTCGCGTACCCGCCTCAATGACGAACTCAATGGTGCGGGCGCGCTGGCGGGCGCGGGCGGCCGCCAGCGTTGGCTGAGCGATGCGCTCATTGTGGCCGAGGTTGCGCTTTCCATGCTCCTGGTTGCGGCCGCGGGCTCGTTCATCCAGAGCTATGCCCGCCTGCGTGCCAGCGCCTTGGGTGTCAATCCCGATCACCTGCTCATCGCCCAACTCAATTTTCCGCACTCGCAGCACAAAACCAGCGCTAGCCTCGAGAGCCTTCAGGCCGTCCTGCTTACCCGTCTGCGCGCCCTGCCGGGTGTCGAGCAAGTTGCCACCTCGAGCGCCATTCCCACCCGGGGCGGCAGCAACGGCTACATCTCCCTGCCCGGTGAAACCGACACCCGCAAATCCCTGGTCGAGTGGACGCAAATCACGCCTTCTTACTTCGCCACCATGGAGATACCCGTCCTCCGCGGCTCCGGCTATAGCACTGCGGATGTGCAGGCTTGGGACCGCATGTTCGACGCCATGAGCGCGCCCGGCGCGCAAGATATGCCGGCTGCACAAATGGCCAGCTACCACGTGAACGTGGTTGTAAATCAGGCTATGGCCAACGAGTATTTTCCTGGTCGTGATCCGATCGGCCAGCAATTCCGTCAAGGCTGCTGCGGCTTGCCGCTGATGACCATTCAAGGCGTGGTGGGCAACGTCGCGGTCGTCGACCTCGGCAAATCGGCCATGCCCGTAGCCTATTTCCCGGTCAGCAACCAAAACAACGACATTTATCTTGAACTCCGCTCATCGCTTCCGCCGGCCACGATCACCGCCAGTCTGCGCCGTACCGTCGCCAGCCTCGATTCCACGCTGCCGGTTTTCGGCATTCGGACCATGAATCAAGTGGCCGATGCTGATGTAGCCGGCCAGGCCTTTCAGGAATGGCTGATGACGGGCTTTGCCGCGCTGGCGTTGCTGCTGGCGATGGCCGGCATTTATGGCGTGATGTCCTATCTGGTGACCGCGCGCACCCGCGAAATTGGTATGCGCGTGGCCCTCGGCGCCTCACGCGCTTCGGTGCTGGCGCTGGTCGTCGGCCGCGGCCTGCGCTTGGCCCTCCTCGGCATCGTCTGCGGCCTGCTGACCGCGCTGGCCTTGGGCAAGCTCATCGCCAGCCAGCTTTACCAAGTGCGACCGGCAAACCCGCTGACCCTCCTGGCCGCCGCCAGCGTGCTCATCGCCGCCTGTCTGCTGGCCTGTTACATCCCCGCCCGCCGCGCCGCCACCGTAGACCCGTCTCAAGCCCTGAGAACTAACTAAAGCAGTTCCAGAATTGTCTGCTTTAGGTCTCGAAAGCCAGCGGCTCCCCTTCCCTCACCGGTGCGATCGGATGCCACCAGTCCAGCACCACCAGCAGCGCCAGCCCCAAGATCGGCCACCACAGCGCAGACAACCCCTTCACGCCCTCGACGTTCGCCCCGCTCATCGCCCCCGCCAGAAACAGCCCCCACAACCCCAAATTCAGCAGCGTGTGTTGCAACAATTTGTTGCGTTGGTTGTGCCGTAGCCAGCTCCGCTTCACCTCCGTGGCCCCGCGCCGCGCCCGCCACCGGTCCACCACCCAGAATCCGTAGCCGGTCAGCGCCTCGCCAAACTTCGACAGGCTTCCGGTGATATAGGTCGAGTACACCCGCTGCTCGCCCACCCGTGTCACCGTCACCGTCTGCATTCCCATGGCGATGGCGGGCAGTCCCAGCCACGACGTCGAAGCCGCCTGCTGCCGATCCGCATGCGCCAGAACTGCCAGCAGGATGATCTCCACGATCATCACCAGCGACAGGCGCGAGTGGTAGCCACGCCGCCTTCCCAGCTCGGTGAGCATGGCTCCGCCCATCAGCCCGATCACAAACGCAAGCAGCGGCCAGGCGTGCAGCAGCGCCAGATGCCAATCCTTGATCGCAAAATAGCGCCCCAGCGCCGCCGTGTTGCCGGTCATGTGCGAGGTATATACGGCCAGCAGCGCCATATATCCCACCGCATCCACATAGCCCGCAATCCAGGCCAGCGCCAGCACTACCATGGCGCGCCCCCAGGTGTGCAGGGGCTGTCGGGGCGGCGCAAGCGAGATTGCTTCCTCCGGCATCTAACCCATTCTCACAGGGAGGAAACCATGCCGCGTGGGAAAAAAGACCATCTCGAAGGCGAAGCCAGGGATTTTGAAGGCAAAGTGGAGCAGGACACCGGCGCCATGACCGACGACACCGGCGCTCAAGTCCGCGGCGTCGCCAAGCAGGTTCAAGGCAAGACCCAGAAGGCTTGGGGCAAAACCAAGGAGAAGACTGACAAGCTCAACCGCAAAATTAAAAAAGCGGCTTGATTAAGGAGGGTCTGATTAAGTCCATTTCCATTCGAGCCAGAGTTAGGTAGATTGGGTTCAGGGGGGATGGATGCGACAACAGACCTTGGCGTTGGCGAACGGATTTGAGCGTTACAGCAAG
>JBOGKQ010000045.1:0-18962 GCA_050747905.1 Terriglobales bacterium
GCGCAGCCGCGCTGGGGCCCGCGCCAACATTGGAGGCGCAGCGTGGGGTTGGGGCCAGGGGCCCCCGACCCCCCGCGAGCATAAGCGGGGCGCGCGGCGCAGCCGCGCTGGGGCCCGCGCCAACAATGCCTTCAGAAATCGAAGCGCGCTCCGAGCTCGATCCAGCGGCTGCCTGCGGTGCGATTGGTCGGCACGAATTGGTTGGTAATCGCGCCAAAATTGGTGGGCGCGAACATGTTTAGGTTGGGCGTGGCGAAGTTCACGTTGTTGAGCGTGTTGAAAAAATCCGCCGATAAGGTGAGCGAGGTGCGCTCGCTGATCTGCGTCTTCTTGCCGAGCGACATGTCCAGATTCACCAGCGGCAAGCCGGTGATCGGGTTCGCCGTCCCGCTCACGCCGGGGTCTTCAAGCTGCACCGGGGCGAAATCGTTGATGACCGATTTGGGGTTGGCGAACAGGTTGAGGCCGCTGCCCCCGCCGACGCCGCTGTGCACGCCCGCTGCGAGGGTGCTGGTGCCCACCGTGGGGATGGCAAACGTGGTGCCGCTGAGAATGGAGCCGCCACCGTATACTTGCGAGCCCTCGGTGACCTCGGCCGGGAAGCCAGGCTGGGCGGTGAAAATCGCCGACACGTACCAGTTGTTGATGAAGCCATTGGCAGTGCGCCCGCCGAAGGCGAAGTGGTGCCCGTGGCCGAGGGGCAAATCCCAGACGGCCGTCGCGTTCAGAATCTGGCGCAGGTCAAAGCTCGAAGCACCGTAGTTGATGTTCGAGTAGTAGCTGTTGGGGAAAAATCCGGCCGAATCCTGGTTCGACACGCCGTCGTCGAGCGCGTGCGACCAGGTGTAATTCACGCCCAGGGAAAGGCCGTTGGCGGTCTGCTTGCGCAGGGTGACGATCAGGCCGTTGTAGTTGGAATAGCCCTGGTGGGTGCGCATGAACAGCACCAGCACCTGGCGGTTGTCAAAGGTGGGCAGATTCTGGCCAGCGCGCAGCCCATCCATGAGGTTGAAGATGTTGCTGACGTTGCCCGATACGAAATCGCTGGAGTCGTTGGCCAGCATATAGTCGGTGCCGGTGATGGGATTGCCGCCGGAGGTCAGGCCGGGGAGCATGTCGTTGAAAAAGGGCTCCTCCGGGGGCGTGGAGCCGGCGCGCAGCGCGTTGGCCACGCCGTCGTAGGCCTGTGCGAAGGTCTGCCCGGAGGTGGTGTCCTTGAACATGTAAGGGGCATTGCTGAAATTGACCGCCTCGGGGAGCAAGCGGCCGTAATGGCCCACCCAGCCGACCTGCATCACCATGCCAGCGGGCAACTGACGCTGGATGGTGACGTCCGCGTTATAGGCCTTGCCTATTTTGTTGTTGGGATCGAGCTGGAAGGAAAGCAGCTCGCTGTACGGGGTGCTGGGCACGACCGGGCTGGTAGTGGCGGAAAGCACCGGCACCGGCAACGTGCCATCCACTCCGACACGGAAGTCGGAAAGCGCGGCGTTGGAGGATGCGGGGGCGCAGCCGGCGCCACCGCCGCCGGTCAGGTTGCAGGCGGGAGTGGGCACGGTGACCGTATCGGCGAAGCCGACGCCGAGCATGGGAATTTCCACTTCCTGCACCATGTTGGAGCGGTCGTAGACGAGACCAAAGCCGCCGCGCACAACCGTTTTCTGGCCCCCGAAAAGCTGGCCCAAGAAGCCGTGGGTGATGGTCGGGTTCCAGGCTACGCCGATGCGGGGCGCCACATTGCCCCAGTCGGTATTGACCACCGTGCGGCCACCGGCATTGGCGATGGGAAGATAGGCGAGCGTCGGGTTATAAAACTGCCCCGCCTCGGCTGCGGCCAGTTTGTTGCTCATGTACTCCTGGGCGCCCAACGCCTGTCCCGTGGAATCATCAACCAGCAGGGTTTGCTGGTCGTTGGCGTCGGTGGGTGGAGTTTGCCAGCCATAGGCCAGGCCGTAGGTGGCCGTCAGGGAGGGCCGCAGCCGCCAGGTGTCCTGGACGTAAAAGTCGTAAGAGTCCATGGTCGAATGGCTGGTGAGGTTCGTCCCGAACGGCTGCGGCTGGAGATTGCTATTGCGCACGCCCAAGACCCCGACGTTGTCCACCAAGCCGAGCGTAGAGGCGTAGAGGGCATTCCAAGCCTTGGCGTAGGAGGACGGCAAGCAGTTGGTGGTGACCGCGGTGGCGGCGTCGCAGGGCATGGGCTCATCGGCGGAAGGAATGCGGAGGAAGCTGCCCGTGTCGGTCAGCGCCGCCAGCGAGGTGATCGAGCCGACCACCTTGTCACTGCGCGTGTGGATGGTGGGCAGGTGATCAATATCGAAGCCTGCCTGAAAGGTATGCGAGCCTTTGATCCAGGTCAGGTCGTCAATGTACTGGATCTTTTCCACCTGGGTGGCCTGGAAGCGGGCGTTCCCGGTGGAATCGTCGATCGGGTTGAGATAGCCCAGATAGGAGCTTTCGGGTTGATAGGCGATCCAGCCGTCGCTGGTGTCGGTGCCGGGGAGCTGCTCTTGCTGAGCGATCTGGGTGGGGGTGAGGCCGTCACTGAGGGTAGAGTTGCGCACAAAGCCGAAGCGGAATGTGTTGAGCAGAGTGGGAGTGATCGTACCCGTGAGGCTGCCGGAAATGAGCAAGCCGCGCTGCGGTGCGGGCTTGAGCGGGGTGACGTTGCCGCCGACGATCGAATATTGCGGCGAGACCTGGCTGTTACCGGCGGCGTCGAAGATTTCGCGGGAATAAGTGTAGCTGCCGGCGAACGACCATTGCGAATTGAACGTGTGGTCGAGGCGGCCCACATAGTAGTCGTTGGTCAACGGGGCGTTGACGGTGGAATCGTAGCCGATGAGGTTGAGGCCGTCGCCCTGGGACGGGTTGTTGCCCGCCGGAAAGAGTTTGTCCATGGCGGCCACGGTGGGGCTCATGCCCAGGCCGCGCGGGTCGCAGGCCTGATTGCCGGAGGCGCCGCAGGCGGCGGAGGTGGCCAGCGGATAGCTGATGATGTTGCCGCTGGCGTCGGGGAAGCGCAGCGTGCCGGCGAGCAGGGAGGGGCTGGGCACCAGGCTGGTGGTATCAAACACCTGCGAAAAGCGGCGGCCTTCGTAGTCCACGAAGTAGAACGTCTTGTTCTTCTGGATGGGGCCACCCAGGCGTGCGCCGAAGCGTTTGTCCTGCAGGGCCGGGCGTGGGGTATACGGGAGTTCAGTGCCATTGGGCCCGGGCGACGGCGTGTGGTTGTCGTTCCAGGTGTTGGCGTTCATCTTGTTGTTCTGGTAGTAACCGTAGACCGCGCCATGCAAGGCGTTGGTGCCGGTGCGGCCGGTGAGGGTGACCTGGCCGCCGGAGGCGGTGTCCTGGCTGGCGCCGCTGTTGAGCACCCCGACGCGGAATTCCTGAACGCTGTCCACCGGGATGGGGACCATGGTGGTGTTCTGGCCGGCGCCGGCGATGACGCCGCCGCTCACGTCAATGCCATCCACGGTGATGGTGTTCTGGTCGTCGTTGGCGCCGGCGACGCGGACTTCGTCGCTGCTGTTGGTGGCGGTGCCGGGCTGCAGGTTGAGCAGCTCGGAGGCGTCGTGCTGGAGAGTGGGCAGACGGATGAGGGACTGGCTGCTGATGGTGTTGCCGACGGTGGCGTTGGTGGTCTGCAGTTGCACCGTGCCGCCGGCGGAGACCTCGACCGTCTGGGCGGCCGAACCCAGCGACATCTTCACGTTGGCGAGCGAGCTGCGCGCCACCGAGACCGAAAGCGCCGGGATGGCGGCGGTGCGGAAGCCGTTGGCGGCCACCGTGAGCGAGTAGATGCCGGGGATGACCGCGGGGAAGGTGAAGCCGCCCTGCCTGCCGCTGCTGGCGGTGCGGCGGGCATTGGTGCCCGTGTTGATCAGGGTGATGGCGGCGCCGGGAATGACAGCGCCGGAGGGATCGGTGACCGTGCCCACCACGGTGCCGGTGGCCGCGGCGGTCTGCGCCGCAACCGGAATTGTGAACATCGCCGCCGCAAAAGCGGCAGCCGCCAGGAAACCAAACAGACCTCGCCACACACGGGGCATGATTGAGACCTCCTAGTCATCCACAATCAAACAGAATGTCCCTTGATGTCAAGAACTCTAGGGAGACCCTCTGGGGCCCGCGCCAGTTAATGTTTAGATTTTTGGAGCGGGGTTTGACAAAAGCGATACACTCAGACTGTTTCGGTGTGGTACATCGAGAGGGGAGCCTTCGTCATGTTCCAAGCCCGTCGCCTGCTGCTGATATCCTGCCTTTCCCTGGCCGCCCTGCCCTTGGCGTTGACGGCGCAGATGCCGGCCCCACAACTCACCCAGGCGCTGCATTGGCGCAGCGTGGGCCCGTTCACGGGCGGCCGCGTCACCACCGTGACGGGCATCGCCAGCGAACCCAACGTCTTCTTCATGGGCACCGCCGGCGGAGGCGTGTGGGAAACCACCGATTACGGCCACAACTGGCGCAACATCTCCGACAAGGATTTCAAGAGCGGCAGCATTGGCGCCATGGCGGTGGCGCCCTCCAACCCCAAGGTCATCTATGTCGGCACCGGCGACTCCGCGCCCCGCAATACTGTGCTCACCGGCGCGGGCATGTACAAATCCGTGGACGGCGGCAAAACCTGGAAGTTCATCGGCCTGGGTGCCACCCACATGATCAATTGGATCCTGGTGGATCCGCAGAATCCCGACGTGGTCTACGTGGCCTCGCTCGGCCACCTCTTCGGCCCCAACCCAGAACGCGGCGTGTTCAAGACCACCGACGGCGGCGCCACCTGGAACAAGATTCTCTACGTCAACGACAACACGGGCGCCATCACCATGGCCATGGACCAGCAGAACCCGCAAGTCGTCTACGCCGCCATGTGGCAGATGTCGCGCCAGCACTGGGGCTTCTCCAGCGGCGGGCCGGGCAGCGGCATTTACAAAACCAGCGACGGCGGCGCCACCTGGAAAAACATCACCCACAATCCCGGCCTGCCCACCGGCATATTTGGCAAGGTGGGCCTCGCCGCCGCGCCCAGCGACCCCAACGTGGTCTACGCCCTGGTGCAGGCCGACTATCGCGGCCAGGCAGGCGCCTTGTTCCGGTCGGACGACGCCGGGGCCACTTGGCATTTCGTGAACAACAACATGAATATCACGCAGCGGGCGTTCTATTACAGCCGCGTGTTCGTGGACCCGAAGGACCCCAACACCATCTATCTTCCCAACGCCGGCGTGTTCGTCTCCCACGATGGCGGCAAGAAGCTGACGGCGCTGCGCCCCCCGCATGGCGACAACCATGCGTTCTGGATCAATCCCAACCACCCGCAGATCTTCATTGAGGGCAACGATGGTGGCGCCACCGTCACCCTGAACGGCGGCAAAGCCTGGAGCTCGGAAGACAACCAGCCCACCGGACAGTTCTACCACGCCAATCTGGATAATCAATTTCCATTCCATATCTATGGCGCGCAGCAGGACCGCAGCTCGACCGAAGGCCCTAGCGCCACCGTCGGGGGCGGCTTGCCGCCGGTGTGGACGGACGTGCAGGGCGGGGAAATGAGCTGGGTCGTACCCTCGCCGACTAATCCCTTCGTGACCTATGGCAGTGGCTACTACACCATGGAGTGGAAGGAGAACCGCCGCACCGGCATCCGCAGCAACGTCAGCCCCTGGCCGGCCTACAAGTTCGGGCTCCAGGGATCGCTGATCCGCTACCGCTTTGGGTGGATTCACCACCCGCTGACGTTTGCTCCCGGCAATCCTGACGAGATCCTGTTCGGCGCCAACGTGCTGTTCAAGAGCAGCGATGAGGGCATTCATTGGGACGTGATCAGCCCCGACCTCACGCGCAACGACAAGAGCAAGCAGGGACGGCCGGGCGGGCCGATCAGCGCGGATGTGACCGGCGAGGAGATGTTCGACACGATTTCCTCCATCGCCGTCTCTCCGCTCACCGACAACGTCATCTGGGTGGGCTCGGACGACGGCCTCGTGCACGTCTCGACGGACGGCGGCGGCAACTGGACCGGGGTGCGTCCCCCGGCGCTGCCCACCTGGTCTACGGTGACCTGCATCGAGCCTTCGCACACCGACGCTGGCACGGCCTATGTCTCCGCCAGCCGCTTTGATTGGGATGACTTCCATCCCTACGTCTACAAAACTACCGACTACGGCAAGACCTGGACCACCATCACCAGCGGCCTGCCCGACAACGAATATGTCGAAAGCGTGCGCCAGGATCCCAACGATGCCAATCTCATGTTCGCCGGCACCAGCTCTACCGTTTACTTCAGCCTCGATGGCGGGGCTGACTGGCAGCCGTTGAGTCTCAACCTGCCCGCGGTCCGCGTCAGCGATGTCGAGATCCAGCCGCAGCAGCACGCCGTGGTGCTGGCGACGTTCGGCCGCGCCTTCTGGGTGCTGGACAACCTGCAGTTCCTCGAACAGGTGGGGAACGCGCAGGTGTCGTCCGATGCGGCTTACCTCTTCAAACCGCAGCAGACGTGGCTGACCGCCGGCGGCGGCGGGGGCTTTGGCGGCTTCGGCGGCGGTGCGCAAAACAAGCCCGCCGGGGCCACCATCTTCTTCCATCTGCCGGCCAGCTACAGCGCCGCGATACCGGTCAAGCTGACCTTCACCGACGCCAGTGGCAATGTCGTGAACACGGTGACGCTGCCGCTCAAGCCCACCCGCAACCCCTTTACCGGCGCCCGCGGACGGGCGGCGCGGCTGCATCCGGGCATGAACCGCTTCCAGTGGAACCTGCGCTACCCGAACGCGGTCGAGGTGAAGGGCATCTTCAACTCCGGTTTTGCCGCCGCGCCTCCCATCGGGCCCGATGTTGTGCCCGGAACCTATAACGTCGCGCTCAGCTACGGCGGCCAGACCTCGAACCAATCCTTCGAGGTGACTCTCGACCCGCGCATGCACACCTCGCAGGCAGAGCTGCAGCAGCGATTTGATCTGCTCATGCGCATTCACAAGGCGCTCAATGAGCTCGACACCAACCTCAACCAGGCGATTGACGCGCGCGCGGCGCTCAACAAAGCGGCGGTGACCGACGCCTCCAGCGCGCAGGCGCAGTCGGCGCTGGCGCGTCTGAACCGGGACATTGACGCGGTGGTGGACCTCAAGATCCAATCCGGCGAAGGCGCGCTGGTGTATCCCGGACGGCTGCGGGCCTGGCTGACCTCGATCGCCGGCCAGGTGGGGATGGCCCTGGTGCCGCCCACTCCGGCCATGCAGCAGGTTGCGGATGATTACATCCAGCAGGCGGGCGCGAGCGTGACCCGCCTGCAGGCGGATGTGACCGCGGCCAACGGGGCCCTGCGGCGCTGATCGGCCTCTGAGGCCGGTGCGGCGGCTCGGTACAGCCGGCGGCAGATTCTGCCGATAGAGGAGCCATGCCTGCGCAAGTCGCCGGGACCGCGGTGGCGGCGCCAGCGGCGGCGTGCGCCGAGGCTGAGCCTCGCGCCCCGCGCGGGCTGTACCGGGCCGTCTTCGTGCTGGCCCTGGCGGCGGCGGTAGTGCCGTTGTGGATGGTCCGCTACACCGGGATGCTGG
The DNA here is from genome assembly GCA_050747905.1 of Terriglobales bacterium. Classification (GTDB taxonomy): domain Bacteria; phylum Acidobacteriota; class Terriglobia; order Terriglobales; family SCQP01; genus SCQP01. Next base: position 7,557 of record JBOGKQ010000045.1, read on the forward strand.
ACTACACTTCCCATCTGGCACGGTGTTACATCCTGGCGCATTTTTACCGGGCGGCAATCTGGCAGCAGTTCTACCGGGTGGAGTGGGGGCCGATTCCCAACCTGGCGATGGATGCCATCGTCACGCCACTCGCACGCTGGCTGCCCATTGGGGTGAGCGGAAAACTTTTTCTCACGCTCACCGCCGTGTTGTACGTGAGCGGCTGCGAGGCGCTGGGGCGGGCCGCGTGGGGCGGTCGCCACTGGATGGCGCTGGCGGCGGGGTTGACGTTTTTCAACTCCGACCTGCTCGACGGGCGCGTGAACTATATATTCGGGCTGGCGCTGGTTTTCTGGGTCCTGGCACTGTGGCTGCGCGTGCGGGGCCGCATGACCGGGCCATGGTTTGTGACGTTCTGCGGGCTGTCGGTGATTGTCTTTTTAGCCCATTTGGGCGCGGCGGCCGTGCTGGGAGTGGCGTGCACCGTCGTGGCGGTCCAGGACTGGAAGCGGCACCGCCGCGCGGCCAGGCTGGCGGCGGAGGTGGGGTGTTTGGCAGGTCCGCCGTTGCTGCTGCTGTTCGGCTTTCTGCGGCACAACGGGAGCGTTGGACCCCTGAGCTGGGGCAGTTGGGAGCTCAAGGCGTCGCACCTGCTCACGTTTGTCCGCACTTATAGCGCCGGTTCGGAGCTGGCGCTGCTCGTGGGCCTGGCGCTGGGCGCGGCCGTGCTGGTGCGGCGGGCGCAGTGGCGGCGCGACTTGGCGCTGGCGGCGCTGGTGCTGCTGGGCTGCTACGCCGCCATGCCCATGCACCTGTTCACGGCCGACTACGCCGATGCGCGCTTCGTGGCCCCGGGATTTGTGCTGCTCATGATCGCCGTGCGGCCTCGGCCGGGGCGCTGGCGGGCGCTGGGGGTGGCTGCGGTCATGGCGTTGCTGTTGGCGCGGGTGGTGCTAATCGGGCATGACTGGATGGAAACCGACGCAGAGGCCCGGCAAGTGCTGGCCATGGGAGTGAAACTGACGCCGGGGGCGCGGGTCGATGTTTCGGAGAGCACGGTGGGCAAGTCGGGCGTGGAGGGGGCGCGGCGGCTGGCACTGAGCCGGATCCTTGATATGTGGAGCGTGACCAGGGGCGCCTACATGTCGAACGTGTATGCCACGCGGGGCCAGCAACCGCTCGTGCAGCGCCCGGAGCTGGAGAGTTGCCAGCCAGGAGAAGGGAGACATTGCCTGGCGCGATTTGATTATGTCGTGACGGACGGGCCGCCGGCGCTGGTGGAGGTGCGTTTGCAGGCGGGGGCGCAGGCGGTGGCGCAGTGGCAAACCTTCACGCTCTGGAAAGTGCGGGCCCAGCATTCAAGCAGTTCCAGACCGTCCGGAACTGCTTTAGCGGCGGTGCGGAGGGGAGGCGGCGAAGCGGAGGGCGAGCATTTGCCGGGCGAGCTGCCAGCCGACGCGCGCCCCCGCTTTGCTGGCGCCGCCGCCGCGCGGGCCAAAGACGAAGGGCACTTCGGCCGCCTGGCGCGGCTGGCAGCGCGCCAGGACCTCGAGCAGAATTTTATAGCCACGCGGGTGGAGCGCGTCGAGTTGGATGGCATTGCGGCGAAGAATGAAAAAACCGGACATGGGATCGGTAACGCCACCGAGCGCGCCTGGCAGTAGCCAGCCGGTCAACACGGTGACCGCGCGCGAGCCGAAATGGCGGGCAGGATGGAAGGCGCCGACTGCGCCGCCGGTGGCGTAACGGCTGGCGACCGCGACCGCAACACCAGGCCGCAGGAGAGCGGCGAGCAGGGCTGGGAGCAGTTCGGGTGGGTGCTGCAGGTCCGCATCCATGCAGCCGAGCAGCCCGCCGGGGGAGGCGCGCCAGCCCTCCACCACGGCGCGGGAGAGGTCGCGCGTGCCCTGACGCTCGATCAGGCGCAGCCAAGGTCGGCCCGGCTGGAGGCGGCGCACCATCGCGGCGGTGCCGTCGGGGCTGGCGTCGTCCACGATGGTAACTTCGAACGGCACGCCCGACAGTGCTGTCTCGATGCGCTCGACCAGGGGAGCAAGATTGGCGCGCTCGTTGAAAGTCGGAACCACGAGCGAGAGCATGGTTTCGGCCACGTTGGCATTGTAGGGCATCTCGCGGGGGGCGCGCGGCGCTTCGTCCTCGGGTCAGTGCAGTTTGCGTGTTCAGGCGCGGAGGTGGGTGAAAGCGGCGACGCCGTTCCAGAGGATTTGAATGCCGATGCAGAGGATGATGAAGGCTGAGAGACGCAGAAACACATTCATACCGGTGCGGCCGAGAAGCTTTTCCATGCGGTCGGCGGAGCGGTAGCAGATGAGAATGCTGAGCGCGATGAGCAGGGGGCCGAGGATGGCCGAGGCCCACTGCGCGGGCCAGCCATAGAGCTGGCGCTGGGTGTTGGCGCCGAGCGCAACCGCGACGGAGATCGAGCCGGGACCGACAGTTAGGGGCAAGGTAAGGGGATAAAAGGCCTGAGTGGACACCTCGACAGGGCTGAGGGCGGCGGGGTGGGTTTCGCCTTCTTTGGCCTGCAGCATGTTCCAGCCCATGGCGATCAAGACCAAGCCGCCGCCCACCTGCACCGCCGGGAGCGAGACGCCAAAAAAGGCGAGGACCTTGCCGCCGATGAGCATGGAAACCACCAGGATCAGGAAGCCGTTGACGCTGACGCGCATGGCCAAGGCCCGGCGCACACGTTGCGGCGCGCCCTCGGTGAGGCCGAGAAAGATCAAAGCGCCACTCAGCGGGTTGACGATGGGAAACAGCGCGACGGCAACCAGCAGCGTAGCCTCGCATAGATTCACGATCAGGTGCATGCGCCTTCCAGCATACCCCACGGGTGTCCCATCCCACCGACGCTGAAAACCATGCCGGTGAAGACCGTACACCCACGCCGGGACTGCGACTCGGCCCCTGCCGCGTCAGGCCGGAGTGGTCGCGCTACATGCCCTCGTAGCTGGGGCCGCCGCCGCCCTCGGGAGGTACCCAGGTGATGTTGGCGTACGGGTCCTGGATATCGCAGGTCTTGCAGTGAACGCAGTTGGAGGGGTTGAGGTGGAGCTTTTTGTCGCCCTGCCCGTCGAGCTGCATTTCGTAGACCTTGGCGGGGCAGTAGAACTGGCAGGGGTTGCCGTACTCGGTGACGCAGCGGGTATTGCAGACATCCCAATCGCTAATGACGAGATGGGAGGGCTGATCCTCTTCGTGGCGGGTGCCGGAGTGGTAGAGGTCGGTCACCTTGTCGAAGGTGAGTTGGCCGTCGGGTTGTAGTTCGAACGGACGCTGGCCGAGCTCGTCGAGCTTGCCCATGCGGCGGGGTCCGGCGACAGCAGGCAAGGGATCGCGGAAGCCGCGGCCACCGGTGAACTGTTGGGCGGCGGCGTGGGCGAGGCCGGGCCAGAGACCGTGCTCGAAGCCTTGGTGGAAGTTACGGACTTTCCACATCTCCTTCTTCATCCAGCTTGCTTCGACGGCCTGGGGATAATCGCGCAGGGAACCGTGGCCGGTGAGGGTGGCGAAGATGGTTTCGGCGGCGAGCAGGCCACTTTTGAGGGCGAGATGAATGCCCTTGAGGCGCTGGCTGTTGACGAAGCCGGCGGTGTCGCCGAGCAGCATCCAAGTGTCGCCCGCGATGGCCGGGATCGAGTACCAGCCGCCCATGGGAGTGGTTTTGGCGCCGTAACGGACGAGCTCGCCACCGGCGAGCAAGCGGCGCATCCAGGGATGAGTTTTGAACTGCTGAAACAAATTGTGGGGATCGGTGGCGGGGTCGCGGTATTCCAGGGCGGTCATGAGGCCAATGGAAACGCGGTTGCCGGGCAAGCCGTAGATCCAGCCGCCGCCGTACATGTCCGTGGTGAGCGGCCAGCCCAGGGTGTGGAACACCCGGCCAGCCGGGAAGCGGCCGGCGGGCAGCTCCCAGAGCTCCTTGACGCCGAGAGAAAACACCTGGGGATTGAGGGCGGCGCAGCCGAGGCGGGCGAACAGTTGCTGGGCGAGCGAGCCGCGTGGGCCTTCGGCGAGGACGAGGATGGGGGCGAGCAGATCGTAGCCGGGCTCGAAGTTGGCTTTGGGGCGGCCATCGCGGCCGACGCCCTTGTCGTCGGTGCGCACGCCGATAATCTTGTCGCTCTCGAATAGTAGTTTGGCACCGGCAAAAGCGGTAAAGACGTTCACGCCGGCGGCCTCGACCTTGGCGCCGAGCCAGTGGGCGAGGCGGTTGACAGAGACGATGTAGTTGCCGTGGTTGCGCAACGGGGGCGGGGTGAGGGGAGAGCGCACGGCGGCGGCGGAAGAAAACAGCAGCAGGGCGTCGTCGGCGACGGGCGTGGCTCCGAGTTCGGGATCGGAGGCAAAGCCGGGCTCAAGTTCGAGCAGCGCGCGCGGGTCCATGATGGCGCCGCTGAGCTGGTGGGCGCCGAGGGCGCGACCTTTTTCGAGCAGGTAGATATTGTCCTTCGAGAGCTTGCCCCCTTTCCCGTTATCGGCGTCTATGAGGCGGGCGAGGTGAAGGGCGCAGGCGAGGCCGGCCGGGCCGGCACCCACAATAACCACGTCGGCCTGCATTTTGGGGTGTGCGGCGGGTTCCATGATCGGGCCGGGGTCAGACGGGATTTTGCCGGAGCGCGGCGATGAGGGCGGGCACCACGTCGAAGAGATTGCCAATGATGCCGTAATCGGCGACCTCGAAGATGGGCGCTTCCGGGTCCTTGTTGATGGCGACGATGGTGCGCGAGCCCTTCATGCCCACAAGATGCTGAATGGCGCCGGAGATGCCAACCGCGAGATAGAGTTTGGGGGCCACGGTTTGCCCGGAAGAGCCGATTTGGCGGTCCATGGGGAGCCAGCCAGCGTCGCAGATGGGGCGAGAGGCGGCGAGTTCACCGCCCAGGGCGGCAGCCAGCTCGCGGACCAGGTCGAGGTTTTTGGGCTCCTTGATGCCGCGGCCCACCGAGACGATGATCGGCGCCTGAGTGAGATCCACGGCCTGCTTGGCTTCTTGAAAGATGTCGCCGGCCTGGAGGCGGGAGGGCTGGGGCGAGACGGTAGCGGGCTCGATGGGCGCCGACTCCCGGGCTCCGACCGCCTCGTCAGCGCCGAAAGCACCGATCTGGATGGTGACAAATCCGGGGGCGGATTCGGCGGCATCGCGGGGGGCAAAGCCAACCTCGGCGGCCCATTTGCCCTGGAACATGGGACGGATAAAGCGCGGGGCGCCGGAGTCAAAGCTGAAGCCGATGACGTCGCTGATGAGCGCGCCGCCCATGCGCGTGGCCAACTGCGGCGCGTAATCGCGGACCTGGTAGGTGTGCGGCAGGAGCACATGCGAGGGTTGGTTATGGCTGATGATCTGCTCGAGGGCCTGAACCCAGACGTCGGGGGCGTACTGGGCGAGCAGTTGGTGGCGGGCGTGCAAGACCTTTTCCACCGGATGGGTCGCAAGGGCAGCGGCTATGCCACTGTCGCTCGCTTCGAGCACGACGGCGCGGACCGGGGCGCCCAGCTTCGCGCCGAGTTGCAGCGCGGCTGCCAAGGCTTCCCAGGAGGCGGGGTTGAGCTTGCCCGGCGCAGTAATTTTAGGTTCGGTGATGACCAGAATGGGTTGCATGGCTAGAGAACGTGTGCGTCCTGGCGCAGATGCCGCAGCAGAGCCGCGGCCTGTTCGGGCGGAGATCCGGGAATGAGGGTGGTGCCTTTGCTTTTGACCGGCAGAAAGAGCTTGTGCAGCAGCTGACGGTTGAGCGACGGAGCGACGCCGAGATCTTCCAAGGTGGTTTGGACGAGAGGCTTGTTTTTAGCCTGCTTGATGCCCATGAGAGTGGCGTAACGGAGCTTGTTGATGCCGCTCTGGATGGTGAGCACGGCGGGGGTGGGCATTTCGACGAACTGGAAGTTGCCGCCTTCGAGCTCACGCTTGACTTTGATGCGTTTTTCGCCGGCGGGCTCGACTTGCATGATGATGGTGGCGTGGGGAGCGCCGAGCAGCTCGGCGAGGATCACGCCGGTCTGGCCGAAGCCGGCATCTTCGGATTGCAAGCCGGTGAAAATCAGGTCATAGGCTTCGCCGGCGATGGCGCGGGTAATGGCTTCCGCGGCCGCGTAGGGATCGAGTTGGGTGGAGGCGGCGCCTTCAACATGCAGGGCGCGGTCGGCGCCCTTGGCGAGGGCTTCACGCAGCACCTGGGCGGCGCGGGCGGGACCGACGGTGAGCGCCACCACGGTGCCGCCGTGCCCCTCCTTCAGCCGCAGGGCGGCTTCGAGGGCGAAGGCGTCAGGCTCGTTGGTTTCATAGCTGACGTCTTCGCGGATCCAGCGCGCGTCCGCCGCGAGCCTGAGGGGGGCGTCCTTGGCGGGCACTTGCTTCAGGCAGACCAGGATCTTCACTAGTACAGTCTACAGTTTACAGTCCAACGTTCACAGTTTGTGGCCCGTGGGGACTATTTCGTGGCGAGGTGGAGGGAGGCGATGCCGGCCGAGAAGCTCCAGAAGCGCGCCTGGGTGAAGCCCGCCTCGCGCATCCACTGGAGCAGGGCGGGAGGGGTGGGGAAGCGCGACACCGAGTCGGGCAGGTAGCGGTAAGCGGAGGGGTGGCCGGAGACCCAGCCGCCCAGGAGAGGGAGAAGACGTTCGAAGTAGTACGGGTAGAGCTGTTTCAGGCCGGGCAGGACGGGGCGCGAGATTTCGAGAATCGCGAGGATGCCACCCGGCTGCAGCAGGCGATGAAATTCGGCGAGGGCGGCGCGGTAGTCGCGGAGATTGCGGAAGCCGAAGGCGCTGGCGATGGCGGCAAAGCTCGAGCTGGCATACGGGAGTTGCATGGCGTCGGCCTGGAACCATGAGGTGGTGGGGCTTTTGGCGCGGGCGCGCACCAACATAGCGTGGCTGAAGTCGGCTCCGGCGACGCGGGCGCCAGGCAGACCGCGGGTCAGAGCCAGGGTGAAGTCGCCGGTGCCGCAGCAGAGGTCGAGCACGGAGGGAGCGGCAGCGAGGCCGCTGTGCACCAGCGCCTGGCGCAGCAGGCGGACGGAGCGCCAGCGCCAGTAACGATCTACCGACAGTGAGAGCAGGTGGTTGGCACGGTCGTAGCTGGGGGCGATGCGGTCGAACAGGGCACGCACGTGGGCGGCAGCGTCGGCGGGAGCGACACCCTCGGGGCGAGCGCCCGGTGCGGGCACCAAGGTGGTTTTCATCGGCTAATGGGGGATGATGCCGACGTAGCTGCGGCGATAGGCGGTGTGGCCGAGATTGGCGGTGGCGGGCAGGTCGAGGTGCATGCTGATGCCGTGAACGGAGGCCACGTTAGTGAGGTCGTTGGGCGAATAGTAGAGATGATAGATGGAGCGCAGTTCGTCGCCGATGAGGGAGAGTTGCTGGTCAAAGGCGTGGTCGTTACCGGGATCGTAGCTCACGCCGCCGCTGTAGTAGACGTAATTGAGGTGATGGGGGGCCAGCACCTTACCGGCCAGGCCGGCGGCGGCGCCAATAATCGGCGCCAGGTCCATGTTCCCGAGCGTTCCGGTGTCGGAAGTAGGAGTGCCGCGGGAGTTCATGGGAGCGGGCGGCGCCTGCACACGCTGCGAACCCTGGCCCAAGCCGCGCAGCGCGGGCGTATCCGGATTGATGTGCTCGGGAGCGTTCTTGGGCTTGTTGGGCTCGATGCGGAAGATGGGGATGGCATCGCTCATGCCGCTCTCCAGCAGCGCTTCAGCTCCGGTGCTTTTGGCGCTGGAGTTGGAAATCACCAGCGCGGCGCGGGTACGCGAGCGCGACTGATGACGCAGTGCCAGCATGGCCAGGTTCAAAGGTTCGACGATAGAGCCGCCGCCTTGCTGCGACGCCGGGGACAGGTCGAGGTGCTGGAGCGTGTTGGCGATCCGGTTGGTGTCGCTGGTGAACGCCAGCAGGCACTTGGGCTGGGGACCGGGTACATAGATGCTGGCCTCACCTTGGGCCCCGACCACCATAGAGCTGATGAGGCGGGCGGCGCGCTTGGCCTGGTCAATGGCGTTCCAGTCGTAGGTGTCCACCACGATGGCAAGCGAGACGGGGCGCGCGGAGTCATCGAAGCCGCTGATTTTCTGGACGCGGCCGTCGTCAAAGATGGTGAAATCGTTCTGCGTCAGCTCCTGCATGGGCTGGCCATCCTTGCTCAGCACCAGGACCGGGACTTCCACAATGGTGGTGTTGGCGGTGATGACCGGGATCTGCGGCAGCCTGCGGGGCTGGTTGGGAGAGGTCTGTGTCCCCTGGGCGCCAGCTGCTACGGCGAGCAGTACCAAGGGGCACAATAGCGCACCGGCCCGGAGGGTTCGCATGCCTTAAGCATACCCCCTACGGAGCGAAGCAGGAGGCCCTGGCCGCAGCGTATGCTGAACAGAGACGGAGGTAGGCGTATGTATTGCAACAGTTGTGGAACGGAAATGCTCGGATCCTATTGCCATCGCTGCGGGCGAGCCAATCCGGTGAGGCCGCAGCCACGACGGGGCGCGCCGCTGGAACGGCCGCGCGAGGGACGCAAGGTTGCGGGCGTGTGTCTGGCGTTTGCGCGGGCTCTCGATTGGGACCCGAACCTGATGCGGGTGTTGTGGGTGGTGATCACGGTGCTGTTTGCGTTTGTCTTTGGCGTGATCGCCTATGCGGTTGCCTGGGTGCTGATTCCCGAGGAGCCAGCGCTGGTGCTGGCGCAGTCCGACGCGAGCCAGCCTAATGCAAACGGCGCCTGAACTTGCGTATGGGGAAGGTGATGGGTGAGGTGCGGGTGATAAGGCAGACGCCAAACACGACAGCGATCGTGCCCACCCAGCGGTGGACCGAAATGCTTTCGTTCAAGAACAGGTGAGAAGCGCCCAGCAGGAAGATGTAGCCTACGCTGGCGAGAGGCGCGGCGTAGCTGAGATCGACGCGCGAGAGCGCGCCCCACCATGGGGCCGCCTGGCCGCAGGAGATGGCAATACCGAGCAGCACGCGCCAGTTGTGCACCGCATTCCAAGCAAAGTGGATGAGCGCCCAGGAGGTGAACGGTGAGCCGGTCATGCCGGGCATGCGGTTGATGCCGGACTTATAGAAGACTTGGCCTGCCACATCCATTGCAGCGGCGATCAGGATGAGAAGAAGAACGGCGCCGGTAGGAGCCCTCCTCCGGGCAGCGGCATCGGTGGCGGCTGGAATGGGCATGCCCTGGGTCCAGGAGGGTGGGGAATCCTTGGGGCTAGCGGAGGCGGTGCCGGAACAGGTGGGTGGGGATGGTGATGGGCGAGGTGCGGGTAATCAGGTAGACGCCGAAGACGACCGCAATGGTGCCCAGCCAGCGCTGGGTGGAGATGCGCTCGTTCAGGAACACGTGGGACGCGCCCAGCAGGACGATGTAGCTGAGGCTGGTGAGCGGGAAGGCGTAGCTGAGGTCCACGCGCGAGAGCACGCCCCACCACACCGCGGCCTGGGCGCAGTAAATCCCGACGCCGAGCAGTACGCGCCAGCTGCGGAGCGCATCCCAGGCGAAAAGGGCCAGCGCCCAGGAGCTGAAGGGGGAGCCGGTCATGCCGGGCATGCGGTTGATGCCGGATTTGTAAAGGATTTGGCCTGCCACTTCCATTCCGACAGCGATCAGGATCAACAGAAAGACGGTCACGGTAGGAGTCTTCTTCCCGGCAGGGATGTCCGTGACGGCGGAGGTGTTCATACCAGGCGCCGTTCGGAGCCGTGCCACTGGAATGCGTTCGGCTGGGGAAGGCCCGCCAGCTCAAGCAGGCGGGCCGCGAATTGATGCAGCATCGCGTCCGGGGTGGCGGCGCGATCATAAAAGGCAGGGGTGAGGGGAACGATGGTCGCGCCGGCATCGTGGGCGGCGAGCATGTTTTGCAGATGGATACGGTTGAAGGGAGCCTCGCGCACCACCAGCAGCAGGCGGCGGCGTTCCTTGAGGCAGACGTCGGCGGCGCGTTCGATCAGGGAATCAGCCAGGCCATGGGCGGTGGCGGCGAGCGTGCCCATGCTGCACGGGGCCACGATCATGCCGTCGCTGGGGTAAGAGCCGCTGGCGACGTTGGCGCCGATGTTGCGGTTGTCGTGCACCTGGACTTTTGGGGCGGGATGACCGAGCAGCCGATGGGGCAACTGCTCCAGTGAGCCGTCAGGCAAGTTGAGTTCCTCATGCGCCACGCGCAAGCCGTGAGGTGAGGCGATGAGGTCCACATGGCCGACGCGCTCATCGTCAGCCAGCATGCCCAGCAACCCACGCGTGAGCGCGGCGCCGCTGGCGCCGGTGAGGGCCAGAGTCAGGGTGAGCGCGGTGGGCACTGCATTAGCGTAGCATCCGGGCCTACAATCGTTGTGTGGATGAGCAGACGCTGCGAACCTTGCTGCATAACGTAGCTGCCGGCGTGCTCACGCCGGAGGCCGGCACGGTGGAGGTCGCGGCGCTGCTGCGCCGCGCTCCGTTTGAAGATCTCGGATTTGCGCGGGTGGATCACCATCGCAGGTTGCGGCAGGGAGTGCCGGAGGTGATTTTGGCGCAGGGGAAAACGCCCGGGGAAGTGGCGGCGATCGCGGCGGCGGTGGCGCGGGAAGCGCCAAACCTGCTGATCACACGCGCGGATGGAGCGACGGCGGAGGGGGTGCGCGCGGTGCTGCCGGAGATTGTCTACGACTCGCGGGCGCGCACGCTGGTGCTGCGGCGCGAGGCGACGGCGCGGGGCGAGGGGACCGTGGCGGTGGTGTCGGCGGGGACGAGCGATTTTCCGGTGGCCGAGGAAGCGGCGCTGACGGCGGAGATGTTCGGCGGCCCGGTGGAGCGGTTGAGCGATTGCGGTGTGGCGGGGCTGCATCGCCTGCTCGCCGAAATCGAACGCCTGCAGGCGGCGCGCGTGATCATCGTGGTGGCGGGCATGGACGGCGCGCTGCCGAGCGTGGTCGGTGGACTGGTGGCGGCACCGGTGATTGCCGTGCCCACCAGCGTCGGCTACGGCGCAAGCATGGGCGGCATCGCCGCGCTACTGACCATGCTGAACTCGTGCGCAGCGAACGTGACCGTGGTGAATATCGACAATGGATTCGGGGCGGGTTTTGTGGCGGCGGCGATCAACCGCAGGCGCTAGGCGGGCAGGAAGGCGAGGCTGCCAAGCGCTTGCGCCGTCTCCAACCGGCGGCGTGAGACCCCGCGCCCCGACTCCTTCATGCAACGCCCGCGTGTAGCACGTGGTGGCATCTGGAGTAGAATCGCCGGCTAGGAGCTTGTTGAAAAAGCGTTCGGGGAAGCCTGCGAGGGAGCGGCGAAGGAGAGATTGGTCTGATCGGGGATCGAGTTGGTTAGCCTGGAGGGCCAGCAGTCGCTGGCGCGGAGGCTGTGCGGGAGGTGGTGGGGCGCTTTATGTGGTCTGCGTACGCAGCTTAGGTATGCGCAAGAGGTTGTAGGCG
>JBOGKQ010000046.1:0-18794 GCA_050747905.1 Terriglobales bacterium
GCTTCAATGAGGCCGCGGCCGCGCGGCCGCGGAATTCTCGAAGATGCGGAGGTGACTGATGGCGGATCCGATGCTTCAATGAGGCCGCGGCCGCGCGGCCGCGGAATTTCCAGCCGGCCTGGACGGACTTCACCGCGAGCTTGGCTTCAATGAGGCCGCGGCCGCGCGGCCGCGGAATTACCGCGGCATCATGGCCCCGGCGGATGTCGCCGCCGCTTCAATGAGGCCGCGGCCGCGCGGCCGCGGAATTAGCGTGCCTGCAAGTTCTGAGTTTTCAATCGTTTCGACGCTGGTTTGCGAGCGCCCCTGGGGGAGCCCTGGCCGGCGCGCAACTGTCGCTGGCCACCCGCATGCAACTCCATCATAGCCCAGAGCTTGCCGCGCGCGAGCGCCTCCCGGCCTGGGCGCCTCACCGGCCCGCTCGCAGCTCCGGCTGCGACGGGCAGCTTCAGGCCGAAACATGATGGCGGGCATGGCGTGAACCTTCTCAGCGGGTTGTAAACACCGGGTAGTCCGGGATCTCCCCGGTCAGCCAGCGGGCGAAAAGGCGCGTTTGTATTTCCAGTAGCCGCCGGTAGCTGCATGGGTAATCGAACAGCGGATGCGTCACGGTCGCGTCCATGCGGCGTTCGTAGGTCATGTAGAAGGCCTTGCGCCCCTCCGGCCGCAGGGCCACTCCCGGCCCCGCCCGCACAAAATCCTTTGGGCGCAGCACGCCCGTGTTCAGCGCCGTCAGCACCGCCGAGTCGGCGATCAGCGGACGGAACGGTTCCATCAGGTCCAGCGCCAGCGATGGACGCCCGAAGCGCGGTTGGTGGTAAAAGCCCCAGTAAGGGTCAAAGCCCACGGCCAGGCAGGCGATCGTGAGATCCTTGGCGAGCAGGCTGTAAGCCAGCGAGAGCAGCGCGTTCACGGGATCGCGCGGCGGGCGGCGGTTCCGGCCCTGGAAGTCGAACTGCGGCAGATCGCCCGCGGCGGTTTCGCCTCCGTCCCCACGCCCCTCCTCATCCAGTTTGAGCATGCCCGCAAACGCCCCAAAGTAGGCGCGCGCCGCCGCCCCTTCGGTACCCAGCAGCGATTCCAGGCTCAACGCCGCCGGAGCGTCATCGGCCAGCGCCCGCAGCAGCCGCAGCGTTTCCGCGGCAGGCTCCAGGTGATTCCGCTGCAGCATCACCCGCTGATTCCGGATCTTGCCCGCCACCAGTTGCCGCGCCAACGCCAAGGCCAGCGCAGGGTTGTCGGCGGCGTGAAACTGCGTCCGCCGCAGGTAGACATTGCGCAGCCCGAGGCCGGTGGTGATGCCGTAAAAGTATCCACCCTGGGAGTAGTAGCACAGAGGGATCTCGGCCTCGCACAGCGCCTGTACGGCCTGGGTAGAAACCTGCACGTTCCCGAACAGATTCACCTGCCCGATTTCCCCCAGCCGGAACCCGACCTTGACCTCATCCGCGCGCGCCCGGCCCCGCCCCTCGGCCGGGCCCCGCACCTGAAACACCTCGCCCGATTTGCCCATCCGCCAGCCTTGCGTATTCAGGTACACCGCTTTCCATTCATCCCGCGCCACCACCAACGGGCGGATCGCCGCCTGCGCGGCTGGCCCGCCCGCGCCCGCGAACAGCTCCAGCTGCCGCTCCACCGCGGCTGGCGCGAGCTGCAGTTGCCGCGCCCGCAGCGCGTTGGTTTCATCCGGCAGACAGATGCCCACCAGCGAGCAGCGCGGGCACTTGGGGCTGTCTTCAAGCGGCGGCGGAATCGCCTCGGCCGCTGCCACCCGCCGCGCCTCCTCCAGCAGCGCCATCACCTCGGCCTCCGCTGCCCCGTCCACGGCTACGCGCACCCGCTGGCGCGTGGCCACATAGTAGAGCACGCCCTCCTCGCAGCGGTATCCGTTCTCGCGCAACAGCAGAGCCTGGGCGAGTATCTGGGCGCGGTCAGCGGGCCAGGGCTCGGGGCCGGCCTCGCTCTCGCGCGGCCGTCCCTTTTTGTAATCCACCGGCGTAACCAGGGCTTCGCCGGCCTCGCTTTCGATCAGGTCGAGTTTGGCCGTCAGCCCCAGCCTCGGGCTCGACAACTCGACCGAGCGCGAGTGAATCTTTTCCGCCTCCTCCCGCCCGGCAGCGGGCAGCGCGTCCGCCGGCGCCTCCACGCGCCGGTGCCGCGCCAGCCCCTCACGCGTGTCGGCGCTGGGCGCAAACTCCTTGTCCACCCACTCGTAGTAAAAAAGCCGCGGGCAGTAGACGAACTCGTTCAGCATGCGCGCGGGCAGCAGCTCCGGCAGCGCCTTCTTGCCAACCGAGCGCTCCCGCCCGGCCTCCGGAGCCGCCGCACCGCTAGCGTCCTGAGTCAGAAATTCCATGACCTTTCGGGCCCTCACGCATGCGGCTTTTCACCAGGAAAAGTCGCACTTCTCTTGCCACCGTTATGCAAACTCCCTCCCACCCAGGACATTAGGCCACGATACAGGGGGCATCGAACGCCACCTGATAGGGTTTGCCGAGCGCCGAAATCACGCGCTCCCCGCGCCCAGCCGATGGCCCGAGGCTGACGAACAGTACCTGGTCCTCGGCGTGGTTGATCAACCCGCGCAGCGCCTCACGGCAGCGGATCAGATCGCTCGGTGTGAACTGGCACTCAAAAATCGAGTACTGCAAATGGTCCCCAAACCCGCGCATCGTCTTGAATACCGCCCGCAGCCGCCTCTCATCGGCAATGTCGTAACAGACCAGATACGTAGTGCGCATGACAACTCTAGTTATCGTTCCCAGACGGGGACAGCATTACCTTTGGAGGGAGCACCTCCGCCAGAAACAGTCCGCCCCCCGCGTGGCTGTCGCGGCCGAGCAGGATCGGGCCGCGCACCGCGACGGCGAACTCCAGCCTCGCGCGGGCCACCAAGCCGCCGCCGTTCGGCCCGGCCTCGGCACGGAGAATCTGCACGGCCGGGCAGGGAAGCCCACGCCGCCGGCACTCAGCCGCCAGGTCGCCCGCGGCGGTTTCCTCCGGCGGCTCGCGCCGGCGCCCGTGCCGTGTTGGCCGGAACGGCGTTTGGCTGACCCAAACGCGCGCCGGCCCCATCAGGCGGCCCGGCGCGCACCCGAACTCGGCCGGCCCCAGCCGGATCACCCCCAGCGCACCCGCCCGCGCCTCGCGGAGCCCGCCGCAGACGCACTCAAACAGCTCCGCCTCGAAATCGCGCGCGGCGCGGCTGCGGTCGCAGGCCCACGGAGCCGCGACCACCAGCAGTTGCGCGGCGCCCAGGGCCATCAACGCCAGAAAAACGTGGTCATGCTGCCCGGAGGCCGCCGCCGCCCCGCCAGGCTCGTGGCCCGAAAACAGCCGAGGCACCTCGCGGCACTCACCGCCGGCCAACGACATCAGCGCACGACGCACGGCCCGCAGGAGCAGTTCGCGCCCACCGGGCCCGACGCTCCCCTCCAAGCGGTAACAGGCGACGCCGCTGCGGCCCGGCGGCTCCGGCGCCATCACCCCCAGCCCCAGGTAGCGCCCATCCCCGAGCACCAGCGGCCCAGTGACCGGCTCGGAAAACGTGATCCGCACATGGTGCAGCCTCTCGGCGCCGAAGCGGTTAGCCGCGTAGCTCTCCGCAGTGGCGCCGTGGATCTCGAAGGGCTCACGCTGCACCGCTATGGCGATGGGGCGCAGGTAAACGCCTGCGTGCCGGAGCGCTTGCGCTACAGCTGTGGCAAGACCCTCCTCGCGGTGCTGCCGCTCGCCCCGAAAAGCCGCCCCTGCAGGCAACGCGAGCGGTGTGACCGAGTGCCACGCGCGCGCGCCGCGCTCCGGAACGAAGTGGCCCAGGAAATCGCCGATCTCGGCCGGAACCAGCTCCCACAGGACTTCGCCACTCCTGCCATCCGCACGTGTCAACCCTGAGAAGGCCCAGGCAATATCCTTCCCCCCCAGCGGGCAGCGCGCCGGAACCTCGACCAACAGACGCCGAATGCTCCCATCTGCGTGCGGGTGGCCGATGCTCGGCAACGGAACCATGCGCACCCGCTCGGCCTTGTCGTGTTCGGCCGCGCGCTTGCTTGCCACGAGGACGCGCCTAATTTCCGCCGCCCGCGGAGGTAGCGCCTCCGTAAGCCGTGCGGCTGCTCCATCGCGGGCCCACAGCACCATCTCCACCGCCCGCGATGCAGGCCAGGGCGCGAAGTTTTCCTCATCTCGGCGCAGCTCGAACATGAAGCGCCGTGGCGAGGCATCGTAGCTGACCACCCGGAACCGCGGCGGCGGCGGATTCGTCAGCGTGACTGTTTTACCGCTGCGCCCAAGACGGTGCTGTGCCGCTTGGTAGCGCTTGAGAAGGCTGGCGAGTGAACCGGGCTCCGGGCAGGCCAATTCCAGCCCCCCGCTCTCGCCGGGGCGGTACACGTGCATGCCATCGTACCCCTGGGCCATCTGATCTTCCGGAGCAACTCCGGCCCGCGCCCACGCCATATCCACGCCCCGCCCCAATTGGTAAACCCGCTTCGTCAGCTCGCAAACCGCTAGCGCCCCGTGCCGGCCCACTTCGCCGTCGCCCACCGTCCAGCTGTACACTACCTCGCAGCCCTCCGGCAGCAGCCACGGCTGAATCCGCTTATCCGTCTTGATTTCCGGCACGCGCGCGGGGTCACCGCCAAGAGCGTCGAGATCGTTGTTAGGTACAAAGCTGACGAGGCGCTGGCCCGGCCGCGCCGGCGGCGCGGCGATCTCGGGGGCATCGAGCCCCTCCAGCCACCCCAGCGCCTCGCGGTCGCTCGGCCCGACCGTTGTCCCGCGCGCCGCCGCCGCCACCAGCGCCTGAAACAGCCGCGCCGGCGCCGGCGGCCAGGGCCCGGCGCCATGGAAGCGAGCATCATGAAACCTGACAGCGATTTGCAGCCGCACCCTCGCTCCTAGGCCTTCCCTTTTTTCGCTTTGCCCTTATCGCCCGCGGTAAGGTCAGCCCCGGCCGCAGCCGCCTCGAACTTCACTTCCCTGGCCGGCCCCACGCCAAACACCTTCGCCGCCAGCTGCGCATACGCAAGCACGCCCCCTGGCTCCATCTCCAGTTCGACACGTTCGCCGCTGCGCTCAACGGCAAACCAGCCCGCCGGGGCCGCCGGGTCGCCGGTAAGCACGCAGCCCTGCCGCAGGAAGCCGTCCATTGGCGCGGTCGCCGCCACCAGCGCCAGCCCCAATACGTAACGCCGGAGCAGTTCGCCGCCTCCAGGCGCGTTCAGCCGCCGCAGGGCGATCAAATTGACGGTCACCACGCGTTCGATCGTCCCGCGCACGTTCACACCGCCGGGGAGGTTCGTGGCGGGCACATGTACAAACCCCCGCTGTGCCCTAGGATCCTTGCCGCCGCTGCGCTCAGCCTCCTCCTTTTCCGCTTCGGAAAAAACTTGCAGCGCCGCGTAGTCCAGCGCGGGGTTGTATTGCGCATCCCGCTTCAGCTCCACAACATCCCATCCCCGGATCACCGATTGCACGATGCGGGGCAGCTTCGCCTGTGTGTCACGCGAATCCCACGCCCCAAACACGAGCGACGTGGGCGCGAGCTTTGCCAGCGGCATGGCATCCCCATCCAGGAATGCCGAGAACGCCGCGCGCCCGTCTGCCCGAAGCCCGGAAGCCCGAACCACGGCGTCGCCCAGCCGATGCCCGGCTTCCAGCAACGACAGCGGCCGATTCCCGCCATAGTCGATCTCCACGCGCGGCACCAGCGCATCGTAGGGCGCGCGCAAGAATATTGGCTCCATGCGATTCGCCTGCGAGCCGACGCTATCCAACGTAGCCACCCTGGTGCCGTCGGGCAGGTCGTCCACGTTATAACCAACGTTGGCGTAGGTCGGCGGGAAGACGACCGCGCGCTCGCCGCCCTCAACCGGCAGCAGCCGCTGTCGCAGCTGCACCGCCACAATCCCGCTGCCGTCCGTGGTCCACTCGTCCAGCAGGGCATTGCCAAATTGCACAATCTCGCTCATGATCCCTCCTCCTCGTATGCAAAGCTTACGACCTTGTTCTTTCCGTTCACCTTCAAAGTGAAGTGGAAGCGCCGCAGCTCCCCCGCCACCGCAATACCACCCAGCGCGGCCCTCGCCAACGCCGGAGGCAATACACCCCGCCAAACCCCGTACTCCACGGCCCTGCCGCGGCCAACCCGCGGCCGGGCGTTTTCCAGCCCCCACGCCGAAAGCAGTTCGACCACCGGCGAGCCCAGCAACGCCTGCCCCTCCTGGTCAGGCGAGTAGCCCGCGTCAATGGGGGTCCACGACCTCCTCGCGTCAAAGTTGAAGGTGCCCCCCACCGGCACTGGCAGGAACGGGTCCGAGCTCAGGCCGCCCGGGTCCGCCTGCCACAGACGGGCAATCGCCCCGCACATGCTTCGAGCAATGGCCGCGGCCGAGCGGTTCCCACTGTAAAGCTTCAACGTGTCCCTGCCCGATCCGTCCGCCCAATGGCCCAGCTCAACCCCAGCTCCTCCATCCGAGAGGGTTATAGGCAAGGCCATCAGCGCCTTCGAACTCCCATCCTTCTTAGTCTGAATCCGCGGTCGTGGGCCGGGGAACACTCCGTCCGGCTTTCGCTCCCGCACCTCCGCCTGAGCAAGGAACTCCAGCACCGCGGCAACGGGGTCCTTCGCGCCCGCCGCGCCAATCCGGAAACGGCTACTCGCGCCGCCCTCCCACTCGAAGCCTCCCTCAGCTCTGCCCAGCAGCGCCTCGGCGGCCTCCAGGAAGCCCATGCAGGCGAACACCTGGCCGGGATTGATCAGATCTACAGGGACCACCGCCTCCGCCATCAATGCCCTCCCGCGGCCCCCTTTTTCCGGTCCTTCTCGCGCGAAGCCGCCTGGTCGGCGGCGCGCAGCAGCGCCTCCAGCCAGGCGAGACCCCATGCTCCCCACCGCTCCTGCAGGCGCGCGAAGCGCAGCGCCGCCGCACGTGCCTCTCCAGCCAGAGTCGAAGGCGGCAGGCGCTTGCAACCCGAGGTTCCTACAACCGGCCGCGCCCAGCCGTGGTGGGCCGCGATCAGGTGCAGCACCAGATCCCGCAGCTCGGGTGCCAGCGCGCCTACGGCCGCGCAGTTCTGGGCCTCGAGCAGCGAGCCAAACTCGTGCCGGTAGTGATCCAGCAGCGCAAAGTCAATCGGTCCCCGCGTCTTGCCCCATGTTTGATTGTCGGGCGCATGAAACGCACGCTGCCAGCGCGGCACCCCCTTGCCCTCATCGTGGAGGCGGGCCGCCAGCCGCAGGGCGCCCGCCAGGTCCTGCGGAAGCCCCGTCGCTACTGCGATTGCCTCGGCGTGCCGCTCAACCGCCGCCACGTGATCGGCCAGGAGCTGCTCCCTACCCTCGGCCGCACCATCGTCGCCGTCGTCCTCCCCCAGCCCCTTCTGGACACTTAGCCACTCCATCGGGTTGCCGTCGGCATCGCGCCTTGTAACGCAGCGCCAGCATTCTTTCCATTCGCCCTCTCGGGGCGCTTCGGCGTCCTTCCGCACCCGAAACGACACCCGAGCCAGCCCCTTCTCTGCCCACTCCTCCGGTTCCGCGCTATCCGCGGAAACCGCCGCTGCGCTATTTTTGCCGTTCAGCATGCCCTCGTCGGACAATCCGCCCAAATCGGCGCTCACCACCAGCACAGCGCCGGCTAGCTCCTCTTTGAGCTGCTCGCCCCACTTGCCTCCCGGCGCAAACTCGTTGGGCCCGTACGCCTCCACCTCACCGCCGCGGAGTGCATACGCCACCGGGCCGTCACCAGTGCGTCCCCTGGCCCGCTCCTGCAGCCACTCCATCGCGGCCCATGTCTCCGTCTCCAGGCCCTCGCTGAGCTGCGGCGGTGCTTCTTGAAAAAAGCGCTTCGCCTGCCGCGCCGGCGGCAAAAATTTTCGCCACACTACGGTGGTCTGCTGCGGCTCCTCCACCCAGCCCCGCAGCCAGGGCCCCACCCGCGGCCGGCCGGGGTGCTCCTCCAACGAGGTCAACGACCATGCCTCCAGCAGCGCCCGGGTGAGTGCCGGGCGCAGCGGCTCCGGCGTCGTCGCCCTCGCGACCCAATCCGGCTCGTGCCGCGCCAGCTCGGCCAGCGCAGCCGGGTTCGCGTTCGGCACCTGCAGCAGCAGCTCCTTGACCGTCCGGTAAATGTCCAGATCCTGCCTCTCCTCCTCAGTGGGGTTTTTGCTCAGCTTGCGCTCGCCCTGATCCACGACGACCACCTCCGCCTGCCGCCCCTCCCCGCCGCGCCGGTTCACGCGCCCGAGCCGCTGCACCATCCTTTCCCAGGCCACGATGTCGCAGACCATGTGGTCGGCGTCGAGGTCAATACCCACCTCCCCCGCCGCCGTGGCAATGAGAAATGCCGGCTCGGAGCGCACCTGCCTGGCGCCAAGGAATCCCAACTCCTCCAATTCCACCCGGGCGCTTTCGCGCTCGCGCACCCGCCGCGCCCCCGTCAGCAAGGCCCTCTTGCACTCGCCGAGCTGAGCGTGTATCTTCTCGGCATCTTTGCGGCCGGTACAGAACACGGCGATGCGGGCGTCCGGAAACCGCTTTGCCAGGGCACGCGCCTGGCTGGCCAATTCCACCGCCAGCTCGGCCCCGCCGCTTAGCACAAGGCGCACGCACTTCTCCGCACGCACAACGTCGCGGACGAACGCGTCCTCAAAATCATCTGGCTGCAAACGAAAAGCGTCGCCCTCACGCTCTCTCCCCGTGGCCGAAAGCGGCAGCACGCACACCCCTGGCACCGGTGCCCGCCGCTCCTCTCCGGCGACAGCCCGCAGCAGGTGCAGGAATGGCGGTACCAAGTGCGCCTCGTCAACGACAAACAGCGTGTCGGCGCCCAGCAGGCCGGCATGGTAGGGCGCCATCTTCCGCGAAACTCCGTATCCGGAAAATAGCAGCCGCGAACCGGCCATGTCCACCGTGCCAACGATAATCGCCGCCGCCGCCGGATCCGCCAGCCACTCCCGGTTGTCCTGCTGCTTCCCGCGCAGTGTGCTGATGCGCAAGCCTTCGTCCCCGGCATTCTGTTTAATCTGGACGGCCACGTCAGTCGCCTGATCAACCACAACGCGCCGGTCAACCACGTACACCAGTCGTCGAGGAAGCGGCGCGCCCGCCGCGCGGGCCAGATACCAAAGCGCGATGACAGAGGTCTTCCCGGTTCCCGTCGGCAGATCGCAGGCACTCGGGATCTCACCGCGTTCCAGTCGCTCGTAAAGCCGCCGCTGCCACCTCAGCGGCTCATGGTCAGTCAGCTTGCGAAACCTCGCTCTGAAATCCATTTCAACCACGCCCGCTAGTATGCCACCGGAGGGTGGTCAATAAGGCTGCGCCCGCGGCGCCGCGGAAATTTAAAAGGACCAATCCCCAGAGGGGCTGCCGTAACACCTTCACCCCAGGCATCTCCGCAGCCCGAAAGCAGCATCTCAGGCGACAGGAGCTGCCCAGCCGTGCCGCCAGCGTTTGCGCCGCCCGGTGACCCTCGTGTCTGTAGCGATCTTCCGCTCACCCGCGCGCCCCTGCGGCGGCCTCGCGCCCGCTCAGGCCCCCACCGCAACCGCTGCCCGCCCCGCCGCGAATTGTCTCGAAATTACGCCCCGCCCCAAGCGCGCTACGCCAACACTGGTTTCGCTCTAAACCCTGCACCCTCAAACCGTGTCACACCCAACACCATCCCGCCACCCAGCCGAATCAATCACTTACGCTCGCGACGTGGCACACTCTGGGCCCGTTTCAGCCGCCGTTCCCGGCAGGGCCCGAGCCCCGAGCCCGCGAGCGAGCGCCCGCTGCCGCGGAAAGCTCTCGGGAAGGGGCGGGATGCAAGCGGAGCGAGGACGCAGAGGCGGGCGGCCGTTGGCCCGCCTCCCGCCGCGCATTCATCGCTCGGCAATCGCCTGCGACCACTGTGCCAGCGTCGCCCGGTCTACCTTGACCCTGGCCCAGACCCGCCGGCCGTCCTGGCCGGTTTGGAGGCGATCCATCAGCGCCCGCAGCGTGGGCTGGCCGGGGTCCTCGCTCAGCAGTGGCCGCAGCGTTTGTACTTCGTCCTGCAGCCACGACCGCGCCGCCGACGCCGCCTCCGGCGTCACGGCCTCGGCAGTCGCGCGCAGCGCCGCTCCGCTGCCATCCGCTCCCGCTCGCACCGCGAAGCTTTGCAGCCCCTGCCACGGCGGACGGCTGCCATCCAGCACCCGCTCAGCTTCAAGCGGCAGCGCGTTCACGTCTCCGTACCCTGCCAGCAGCCGCCAGTTGTTGCCCGCCCGCCACAGCGCGGGCGCCGCCGTCCACCAGCGCCGCGCATGCGCCACGACCGCAACAGCATCGGTGGCATTGGTCACCAGCAGCGTGTGCGGGTTCAATTGCGCCACCGTCAGCAGTTGCCGCGGCCGCTCCCAGCCGTTAAATACGTAGGCTTCGCCGCCGCCGAGTCTCTCGCTGCGCAAGGCATGCTGCCGCAGCCAGGAAGCAAAAGCGGGCGTAAACCGCCCCTCCAGGATGGCCGTCGCCTCGTCCGGCCGCAGGGGATTCCCCCGCATCGAGATCGCCAGTGCGTCGAGATCCCGCGCAAAGTCAAACCCCGAGTTCCGCATAAACTCCGCATACCCCGGCGCCACCTGCCTGGGCTCGGGTGCCGGCATCAATCCCCGTAGCGGACCTAGGCGCACATAAACCAGCGCCTGCCCATCCGGCAGCTCGCGCACGATGGCGGGCGGCAGCATCCACCAAAGCGCAGCCACAACGCCAGCCCCCACGGCCAGCACAATGGCTATCAGCCATCCCCGCCTCCTCATGCGTTCACGATAGCACCTCCGCCCCGCCCCACTCTTCGCGGCCCACGGCCTGGCTTAGAGTTGCGCGCGGGGGTCGCGCTGCTATGCACCGTGGGCAAAAACGACGCGCAGGGCTGCGAAATTCGGAATGGCGGCCCGGTCCCCGCTTAGGCTCGCGCCAACATTCGTGGCGGGCGGAAGCGCCGCAGCCGCAGGCTGTTGCCGACCACGCTCACCGAGCTGAACGCCATGGCGGCGCTGGCAAACACCGGCGACAGCAGCGTTCCAAACAGCGGATAGAATAGCCCCGCCGCCAGCGGAATGCCGATGGCGTTGTAGAAGAACGCCCAGAACAGATTTTGGTGGATCAACCGCATCGTCCGCCGGCTGAGCGCAATGGCCGTGGCCAGCGCGCGCAGGTCGCCACCCACCAGCGTCACATCGCTGGCCTCGATGGCCACATCCGCGCCCGTGCCGATGGCGATGCCCACATCCGCCTGCGCCAGTGCGGGCGCGTCGTTTATGCCATCGCCCACCATCGCCACCACGCCTCCGGCGGCTTGCAACTGCCGTACCACCTCGGCTTTGCCTCCTGGCAATACGCCCGCGTGCACTTCCTCGATACCTACGCTCCACGCCACCGCCCGCGCGGCGGCTTCGGTATCGCCGGTGACCATGGCTACGCGCAAGCCCGCGCCTCGCAGCCACCCGATGGCCGCGCGCGAGCTCGCTTTCACAGCATCGGCAGCCGCGAGCACCGCCAGCGGATGCCCGTCGCGGGCCGCAACCAGGGGTGTTTTCCCCGCTGCTGCGAGGGCCGCCGCTGCCTCTGCCAGTGGCGCCAGACCCACGCCGCCGGCTTCGACCCAGCGCGCACTCCCAATGGCGATTTCGACTTCGCGGCCATCGGCGCACTGGACCCGCGCCCGTGCCCCTTGCCCGGGCACGGAGGAGAACTCCCGCGCCATCAGCCTGGGCAGCCCCCGCGCCTCCGCGGCAGCCACCACCGCCGCCGCCAGCGGATGCTCGGAGTGCCGCTCGACCGCCGCCGCCAGCGCCAGCGCCTCGTCCGCGCCTGCGCCCGGCGCCGGAATCACATCCGTAATGGCCGGATGTCCCTGGGTGATGGTTCCGGTCTTGTCGAGCAGAATGGCGGTCAGCGCCTGCGCTCGCTCCAGCGCCTCGCCGCCGCGGATGAGCACGCCATGTTCGGCTCCCTGCCCCGTGCCCACCATCACCGCCGCCGGCACCGCCAGGCCCATGGCGCAGGGACAGGCGATGACCAGCACCGTTACCCCCGTCAGCAAGCCCCACAGCAGCGCCGGCGAGGGTCCGAAGTCATACCAGAAAACAAACGTCAGAATAGCAATGGACATCACCAGCGGCACAAAGACGCCTGCCACCCGGTCAGCCAGCCGCTGCACCGGCGCGCGCGAGCCCTGCGCCTGCTCCACCAGGTGTACGATCTGCGCCAGCATCGTGTCCTCGCCCACCTGCGTCAGCTCGACCAGCAGCGATCCGGTGCCGTTCACGGTGGCGCCGCTGACGCGCTCGCCCGCCACTTTGGGCACCGGCATGGGCTCGCCGGTGAGCATGCTTTCATCCACCGCGCTCTGCCCCTCGCGCACAATGCCATCCGCAGGGAAGCGCTCGCCCGGCCGCACCCGCACCCGGTCGCCCGGCGCTAGCTCCTCGACCGCCCGCTCATGCACCGTTTCCACGCCGCCGGGCCCGCTCTCCACCACATGAGCGCGCTTGGCCTGCAACCCCAGCAGCCGCCTCAGGGCGGCTGTGGTCTGTCCGCGCGCCTGCTGCTCCAGCAGGTTGCCCAGCAGCACCAGCGCGATAATCCAGTTCACGGCGTCGTAGTAGACGTTGGCGGGCAGGCGGTTGGAGGTGAACAGCTCCGGCGCCGCCGTCGCCGCCAGCGAGAACAGAAACGCGACCCCCGTGCTCACCGCAATCAGCGTGTTCATGTCCGCCGCCCGGTGGCGCGCGGCCAGCCAGGCGCGGCGATAAAATTCCCACCCCGCCCAGAGCACCACCGGTGCGGTGAGCGCCAGCAGTATCCAGCGCAGCGCGCCAGCGGAAAAAGCGTAGAGCCACGGCAGCCAGTACGCCAAAATCCGATCTGCCGGCGCCAGCAACTTCATCAGCGGATCGGCCATGCCTCCGGCCTCGCGCATGAGCGGCATGGAGCCCAGCATGGTGAGCACCGCCAGAATCAGGCTCACGATCATGCGCCGGCGCAGGCTCAGCATTTCTTCCCGCGCCTGCGCCTCGGCGCCGCCGTCGCCGCGCGAGGCTGAGCCCGCCACGACGCGCCAGCCACGCCGGCGGATTTCCTCCTCCATCGCGGCGGAGGTGACCGCGCCAGGCAGGTAATCGGCCTCCAGGCCGCCGTCGCTCATGCGGAAACGGGCCTCCACCACCCCCGGCAGCCGGCGCAGCGCGTCTTCCACCTCGCGGACTTCATTCACCTGTTCGGTTCCCGCCAACTGCAACCGCGCGGTCGCCAGCCGGGCATCGTAGCCGGCCTGGCGCAGTGCGCGCACCAGCTCGCCCACGTCCACCCGTGCCGGATCGTGTTGCACCGTCGCCTGCCGGGTGGCGAAGTTGACGCGTGCATCGCTCACCCCGGGCGTGCCGCCCAGCCTCCGCTCGATGCGCTGCGCGCAGGCGGCGCAGGTCATGCCGGTCACAGGCAGCGTTGTTGTCACCGCTGGCGCGACGCCCGACCACCGCCCAACCAAGGGGAGGGCGGCTCCAGTAAGAGGTGGCCGTGCCACCTGCGTTCCGGTTTCCGCACGCACTAGGATGCGAGCCCGCATCATGCTCATGCCACAGGTGAACTCGTATTCCCCCGGTTGCACCGGCGTGAACTCGACCGCGGTGGTCTGAAATGCCGGCAAGCGGCGCCGGATCCCGAAAGCCGGCAACACCACCTCCTCGGTGCAGGTTCCGCTTTCTTCCCGCTGGAAAAGCAGCCGCACCGGCCGCCCCGCCGTCACCTCGATCCGGTTGGGCTCGTACCCGCCCTGCACGCGAATGGTGATCTCCTGCACGCCGTTGCCCGCGGCGGCCCGCACCGGGCGGCGTTCACCGAACAGTAAATACCAGTTCAACCAGGCCACCGCCGCAATCCCCGTGGCCGTCACCAGTACCGCATCCATCGCCATGGGTCCATTATACCCTATAGGGGTATCGAGGCGCGCCCAAATCGGTGAATGATCCCAATGTCACAGTCCCGCCCCGCACCCTGATCCAGACCCACCGGGATGCCCTTGGCGACATTAAGTCTTGTTTTTCACGCACCACCAGCACCTCGTAGACATCGCTCGGGCGACGCTAGGTAGCAGTGTCAATGTCATCTGCCTTGCCGAATAATGTTGCCTCAGTTACGCAGGAAGTTCAGCTTGCTTTTCGCGTTGCGAGCCTTGTCAAGTCCGCACCGCCCGTGGTTGATTTGTAGGCGCCTGAGCAACCCCAGGGTTGCAGATTGCGTTCAGGCGTGGGAGGCGGTCCAGGCGGCGGGGGCGAGGGGCCCCGAAACCTACCTGCGCCAGGTTCTGGACCGGCTCGCGGACCATCCTATCAACCGCATCGCCGAACTGCTGCCCTGGAACCTCACCAACACCAGCGGCGCGGAAGCGTACGCTTCCCAAATGTCCACGTCAAAATACGTGGACGCCTGTCCGGGCGCGTTTTCCTAAGCTGGTACGATGGTCGTAGACAGGCACCTAAGATAATGGTAGCGCGTCTCCTGGGAATCGAACGCCTCCTTCATCGTGCGATCTACCTGGCAGAACCCGCGCAGCTTTGGCAATTCGCCTTCGGCGCAGAATTTCCCAGCGGCCACTTCGTCAGCCTGTTGGCCGCCAACACGTGCGACCTGCCAGCGGGCCATATCGCTGATTTCTGCGACAAACTCTTAAGGCACGGGTGCGCCTACCTGTGCGCCTGGGGCCCGGACTGTGAGCGCGTACACGATGTCATGGACCAAACGGTCGTAGGCCCGAATCCCCCCGCGACTGATCGGGGCTGCGTCATGACCGCTTGGCACAGCTGCGAATCGATAGAACAGACCGCCGAGTTTTTCTTGTGCTCGACCCTGCCGGATGAAGAATTTGCCCCAGGAGGATGCGCCTTGTCCCTTATCATTGCGGTCGGAAATCTTGAGTGGTCTCGCACCATCGAAACCACCGTACAGGCCTCACTGCGCGCCCGCTAGCGAAGCCCGGCTGGTGCATTGTAGGCAACTGAGCAACCCCAGGGTTGCCTATTTTGTTCAGGCGTGGGCGGCGGCCCAAGCGGCGGGGGTGAGGGGGGCGAGTTGGCGGTGGTTGCGCAGGGCGAGGCCGGGCAGCACGCTGCCGAGGTATTGGCGGAGAGGGAGCTGGAGCCGGCGGCAGCTCTCGACCACGGAGATGATGGCGGCGACGCGCGGACCGGCAGCGGGGTGGCCGACATGGAGCCAGTTCTTGCGCCCGACGGCGATGGGGCGCATGGAGTTTTCCGCCAGGTTATTGCTCAGCTCCAGGCAGGGCTGATCCAGGAACAGGGTGAGGCGATCCCACAGGTTCAAGGTATAGGCGACGGCCTTGCCGGTGGCGCTGGCCGGCAGCAGCGTCCGCGCCAGCTTTTGTAGCTGCTCGCGCAACGGCGCCCGCAGCGGCTGCGCAAGTTCTGCCTAAAGTTGTATGCGCGCGAACAGCCAGCTGCCTAGGGCCAGCAGGATGCCGGTCAGCACCGCGAGCACGGCGAAGTCGGTGGCGATGCTGAAGGTGAACGTGGTGCTGAAGGCGCCGCGCAGGCCGTCCACGCCGTAGGTGACCGGGTTCAGCCGTAGCGCGCCCTCCAGCACCGGCGGTAGGCCCTTCATCGGGAACAGCGCATCGGAGAAGAAAAACAGCGGCATCACCAGAAAGTTCATGACCAGCGGAAACCCCTGCATGTCGCGCAGCACCGAGCCGATCGCCGTGCCGATCGAGGTAAACAGCAGCGAGATCAGGAACATGAACGCCAGCGCCAGCGGCAGCCACAACCAGTGGTGGATGCGGAAGCCAAAAAACAGGCAGACGATGAACACCGCAACGCCCTGCAGCACCGCCACGATCGCGCCGCCCAGCACGCGCCCGAGGACGATCTCCAGGCGCGACACCGGCGCCACCAGCGTCTCTTTCAAGAACCCGAACTGCCGGTCCCAGATGATCTCGATGCCGGAGAACACCGCCGTGAACATAATGCCCATGGCGATAATGCCGGGTGCGAGAAAGGTGAAGTAATTACCCGCGCCCGCCCGGGCGAACACCGCCCCGATGCCGAATCCGAGCGCCAGGAGGAAAATGACCGGCTGGCCGAGCGAGCCCACAATGCGGGCGGGCGATCGGATGTAGCGCTTCAATTGGCGCGCGCACAACGTGTTCAGGGCTCTCATCGGCGGCTCCCCCTCCAGGCGCGCATCATGGTGCGCAACTGATCGCCCGCGCCCGCCTCATCCTCGCGGATGGCGCGGCCGGTGAGGGCAATGAAGGCGTCTTCGAGCGTGGGCGCGTTGGTTTGCTCCTTCAGCGCCGCAGGCGTTCCCTGGGCGATGATTTTGCCGTGGTCAATGACAGCGGCCTCGGTGGCCACGCGGTCGGCCTCCTCCATGTAATGGGTGGTGAAGAAGACGGTAACCTTCTGCTCGCGGCTGAGCCTGTCAATGTAGCCCCAGATGTGGTTGCGGGTCTGGGGATCGAGCCCGATGGTGGGCTCGTCCAGAAACAGGATCCGGGGGCGGTGCAGCAGGGCGCGGGCGATTTCCAGGCGCCGCTTCATGCCGCCCGAGTACCGCTTCACGAAGTCCCCGCGGCGGTCCCACAGACCCACCATCTCCAGCAGCGCCTGCGTCCGCTGCCGCCGCTCGCCGCGGCCAAGGCCGTACAGGGCGCCGTGCAGGTCCATGTTTTCAAGCGCCGTCAACTCGTCATCGAGGCTGGGGTCCTGGAAGACAATGCCGAAGGATCGCCGTACCTGCCTGCGCTCGCGCAGGGGATCGTGTCCGTTCACGCGGACGCTGCCACCGGAGGCGTCGAGCACAGTGGTGAGCACCTTGATAATCGTGGTCTTGCCCGCGCCGTTGGGCCCCAGAAACCCGAAGATGATGCCTTCCGGCACGGTGAACGAGATGTGATCGACCGCGCAAAAGGAGCCGTAATTGATGACCAGATCCCGCACTTCGATGGCGTTGCCCATGAGTGTCCTCTCAGCCACGCCTCGCGGCGCGGTTCATCGCGCCGCGATCGCCCGCGTCCATTCTCCGAGCAGGGCGGCGTCAACGCTCACCTGCGCCCAGACGCTCCGCCCGTTCTGTCCGGTTTGCAGGCGGTCGAGCAGCGGCCGCAGGGTGCGCACCTGCGCCTCCAGCCATTTGCGCGCCGCCGAAGCCGCCTCGGGCGAGGCCGCTGCGGCCGCGAGGGTGAACCTCAGGCCGCCTTCGCCTTCCCCCAGCCGCGCCTGCACGCGCTCCAGGCCCTGCCACGGCGGCCGGCTGCCGTCGAGCGCCTGGCCAGCCTCGCCGTCCAGAATCGCCGTCGCGTCCACGGGCCGCGCCGGATCGCCATGCAATGAAATTGCCGCCGCGTCCAAATCGCGGGTGAAATCAAACCCCGAGGCGCGCACAAAGGCTGCATACTGTGGTGCCAATGGGTACGCATTCGAGGCGGTCAGAAACGGGCGCAGCCGCCGCATGCGGACATAAACCAGCGTTTGCCCGGAGGGCAGTTGGCGCACGGCCGCCGGGGGCATTGCCCACCACAGGCACGCCCCCACCACCGCCGCAGCCGCAGCCACTACCGTCCAATCTCGCCATCCCATCCGGCCACTGTAGCACCCGAAAGGGCGCCCCTAAATATAGTGACAAAATAGGCACTACGGAACTCGATCCGTCTGCGGTCGCCCATGCGCTATACTGGTGAAGGTTGCCACTTGGGGTAAGGATCCTCGGGCGGACGCGGCGGGGCAGCAGAGTTTGCAATTGGGCTTCCTTTTTTTATACAATCAGTCCTTTGTCGCTAGTTGAGACAGGGCTCAGGGTTGGCTCGCCCCGAGGCGCGCCAGCTCAAGAAGAATTTTGGCTGGCGTAGCTCAGTGGTAGAGCAGCTGATTTGTAATCAGCCGGTCGGGGGTTCAACTCCCTCCGCCAGCTCCAGCTTGAGCGGCGCATGATTGGGCTTCGGACAGGTGGGTGAGCGGTTAATACCAACAGACTGTAAATCTGTCGCCCCTTGGGGCTACGGAGGTTCGAATCCTCCCCTGTCCACCAGTGTGGGAGAAGAGGCGGAGGCAGTGGCGGAGCTGGGCAGGAAGAAGATGTCCGGAGGTGTGCGGATAGCGGCAGCGATGGTGTTGTACGCCGGTTTGCTGGCGGCGGCTTTAGCCACGCTGAGCGACTGGCGCATCCGGCTGGTGACGGTGGCTGTGGTGCTGCTGTGCGCCGGCCGCACGTTGTGGGCGCCAAGAAAAGCGGCGCCGTCGCCGTTCAGCCGCGAGGCCGATGGCGGCGGGACGCAAGAAGGGCCGATGTAGCTCAGTTGGTAGAGCGCGTCCTTGGTAAGGACGAGGTCACCAGTTCAATCCTGGTCATCGGCTCCAGGAACTGAGGATGGGGGAGCGGTTGGCAGGTTCAGGCGGGAGTAACTCAGTGGTAGAGTGTCAGCCTTCCAAGCTGAACGTCGCGGGTTCGAATCCCGTCTCCCGCTCCAGGTAGCGAAGGGTAGAGGAGACAGCAAACGTGGCGAAAGAGAAATTTGACCGTTCCAAGCCCCACGTAAACGTGGGCACGATCGGGCACATAGACCATGGGAAGACGACGCTGACGGCGGCGATCACCAAGGTGTTGGCGAAGCACGACGCGAAGAACACGTTTCGCACGTTCGACTCGATTGACAACGCGCCGGAGGAGCGCCAGCGGGGCATTACGATTGCGACCTCGCACATCGAATACGCCACCGGCAACCGGCACTACGCCCATGTGGACTGCCCCGGCC
>JBOGKQ010000047.1:0-18625 GCA_050747905.1 Terriglobales bacterium
CACGGCGGCGCTCACGCCGGCGCAGAGGGCCGAAACGGTGGCCGCCATGGTGGAGGTTGCCAAAGCCGACTCGCTCACCGCGGCGGGCATTTGCTCCAGCCAGAGCGGGGCGTTCGCGATTGTCAACTCCAACGGCGTCGAGGCGTATTACCGCTCGACGGGTGCGGCATACTCGGTCACCATGCTGAACGGCGACAGCAGTGGCTGGGCCAAAGGCGGATCGTTCCGCTGGGGCGATCTCGACGCGACCGCGGGGGCGCGCATCGCGGCTGCCAAGGCGAGAGCGAGCGCGCATCCAGGGGAAGTGCCAGCAGGACGTTATACCGTGATTCTGGAGCCGGCGGCGGTTCTCGATCTGCTCGGGTTTGTGATGTGGGATTTTGGGGCACAGGCGATTCTCGACCAGCGCAGCTTCCTGAGCGGCCGGTTGGGGCAGAAGCTATTCGGCGACAACGTCACCATCACGGACGATTGTTTCCATCCGCTGCAGACCGGGCCGGCGTTTGATGCCGAAGGGGTACCCCGGCAGCCGGTGTCGCTGGTGGAGCAGGGCTGGGTCCGCAATGTGGTTTTCGCGCGGCAATCGGCGGCCGTGTGGAAGAAGCAGCACCTCGATGCTCCTGCGCCGACACCGACGGGACATGGGTTCCCACTGCCGAATCCGTATGGCGAAGCTCCGCTCAACGTGGTCTTCAGCGGAGGCGAAGTTCCCGTCGAGCGCATGATTGCCGAAACCGAGCGGGGAATCCTGGTCACGCGGCTTTGGTACATCCGCGAGGTGGATCCGTACCAGAAGATCCTGACGGGGATGACGCGCGACGGAACCTTCCTGATTGAGAACGGACGGCTGGCTCAAGGGGTGCGCAACTTCCGTTTCAATCAGAACATGATCGAGCTGCTGAATCAGATTGATGCGATGAGTCCTTCGGTGCGCGCGAGCGGCGAGGAATCGTTCGACATGGTGGTGCCCGCTCTTAAAGTCCGAGGCTTCAACTTCACTGAAGTGACGAAATTCTGAGAGCCTAGTCGGCGGGGTGATCGGGAGGGGGGTTGCGGACGTCAGACTGGCGCACCAAGCGGTAGACGAGCAGGCCGAGGCCGGCAGCGAGGGCGAGGTGGATACCGCTTCCAGCCAAGTGGAAGATCCCCCACAGGAACCACCAGCAGATCAGCAGCAGGATTGCGAGGGTAAGCACCATCGCTTGATCGGATGCAATCGCATCTAGAAATGTTTGTGTTCCTTGGAGTCGGTGAGCGGAGAGGCTTCGACATCGGACGAGATACGCGCCCACGCGGAGGTCCGCCAGTTGTCCACAACGAGCGCCGCGGGCGACCAGTTGGCCACCGGCATGAGCAGCTGACGGGAGAGCGCGTTGACGTAGGGCTCGTACATCATGCGCAGGTCGTAAAGGCGCTGATCACCTTCGTTCTCTAAATCGCCATGGCAACTAACCGCTAACCCAGTACTTGCGAGCAGCTTGCGTAAAGCTTGCAGGTCGGTGAAAGGCATGCGTTCCTGGTCAAAACGGCGCGGAGCCGTGTTGAGCACCTGCGACAGATCCACCAAGGCGTGGCGGGCGATGGCGAAGGTTAACTTAGCCTGCCACTGCAGCGGGCCTTCACCATAGGCAATCAGCATGGCGGAAATGTCGAGCGCGGTGGTAAGAGCGGCCAGCCAGGATTGATTATCGTGCTGGGAACGAAAGTAGCAGAGCACGGGATAGGAAAGATGGCTTTCCATCATCTCGGCAGCCCATTGTTCCCAGTCACGCAGCGCATGTTTCAGAAACGTGCCCTCATCGAGCCTGGCCGTGCGGCGCAGCATTTCCGAGGCGCTAGGCGGCGAACCGGCGCGTGCGTCGAGCAGAGAGATGTTGGCTTCGCGCCTGGAAAAGGCACCGTACAGCACCGGCAGATAGCTGATGACCAGAGCGAGAAAACCGAAGCCGATGCCCGCTTCGCACACGGTGATGAGGCGAGCCAGTTCCGTGTGCGGGGTCACGTCACCAAGACCGAGCGTGAACAGCGTGGTGCCGCTCATATATAGATCGGTAAGGAAGCCGGGGTGGCCGACGCCAGCAATCTGGGAGACTAGGGCGGAGCCGGCGGAGAAATGCAACAGGGCAAAAGCGAAAACAAGACCAACTGCCCAGACCCCCAGCAATCCCAACAGCGACAAGGGGCCATAGAAGCTGAGAAACGCTTCGCGGCGGTGGCGGCTGTGGATGCGGCGCGCGAGGAATCTCCAGGGCAACCAGGTGGCGCGATAAAAAGCGCCGGCAAGCCGTAACCGCCGGGTCACCCGGCGCGGGAGAATGATGGTCTCGAAAACGTCCCAGAAGAGCACCAGGGCGAGGCCAAGACCGAGAAGGGCGAACCAAAGCATGCCGGGCATAGAACGTACGCCATTTTAGAGCAAAAGCGGAGCCGCGACTGCCAGCTCACGTCTGCCTCGACCCAAACCAATCCCCTCCCACACCCGTTCCGCCCCCCACACCCATCCGGCCGCGCACTCACCTAGCCCTGGGCGCCGGCCGCCTGCCCTCTTTCCGCCAGTCCCCACAGAAGCGGAACCACCACAACCAGAGGCGCATAGAGCCACCAGCAGCGGGTGGCGACGGTGTAATCGCGCAGTGGATCCAGCATGTTGCCCCAGGTCGGCCAGGGCTGGGGCAGCCCCAGCCCTACCAGTTCCAGGCTCACCTCGGCGCCAATCGCTGCGGCGACCAGCAGCGCGAAATAGGTGGCTGTCAGTGAACGCAAATTCGGCCACAAGTGCCGCACCAGGAGCTGGCGGCGGTTGGCTCCCAGCGCCACCGCCGCCTGCACGAACTCGCGCTGCATCAGGTCACGCGCGGTTCCATAGAACGCCCACGACGCCACCGGCCAGGCGGCGGCGGCAAACAGCACTGCCAGCGTCAAGGCGATGGTGAGCGCGCCCGCGTCGAGCGGCAGCGCCGCCCGCACCGCGACGAGAACGAAAATCCAAGGCAGGCTGCGGCAAATCTCGCCCAGTGCGCGCGACATGCCCGCCCACGCCGGAGACAGCGCGGCGGCCAAGCCCACTCCCGCCGCTACCAGCAGCGCCGGCACGGCCATGGCCAGCGCCAGGGCTGTGGACAGCCCGTCGGCTACCAGCAGTCGCGAAGCCACATCGCGCCCGAACTCGTCCGTACCCAGCCAGTGGCGCCCGGTGGGGGCCGCCAAGGCGGAGGCGCGGTCCTGGTGGCGAAACGGCAGCGGCGCCAGCCAAGGTCCCGCCAGCGCCAGCGCCGCCCAGGCGATAATCCCCCACGTTCCCAGCCGCCGCCTCACGCTTGCTCCTGCCCAGCGGTCGTGGCCGCCGCCGCAAACCTCTGCCGGGCCCGCAGCCGCGGGTTCAGCAGCCACTGTCCTAACTCGCTGGCCCAGTTGGCGGCAATGACCACTAGGCTCGACAGCAGCACCAGCGCCGCCAGCACCGGCATGTCCTTGGCCTGCGCCGCCTGGAGGGAAAGCTGGCCCAGGCCCGGCCAACCCAGTAGCGGCTCCAAAATCACCAGCTCGACCATCGCCTGCGAAACCGTCAGCGACGCCACCGGCACCAACACGTCGCTGCTGTTGGGTAGGCCATGGCGCAGCAAAAGCCGCCACGGCGCTAACCCGCCGGCCCGCCCCTGGCCGATGAACCCACGCTCCATGACCACCCCGAGCGCGTGGGCGGCCTGGAAATACACGACTGGTAGAAAGGCAAGCGCCAGCACGACCGCCGGCAGCCAGGGCGAGGGCTGGGCCTCACTGCCCGGCAGCCAGCCCACCGGCGCCCACACCAGCGCCATAATTGCCAGGACCCCGAGCGGGAGCGCGGTCAGCACCGAGGCGGCGGCATGCAGCACCCGTTCCAGCGCCGCTTGCCAGCGCCAGTGGCCCTCCTCGCCCAGCCACAGTGGCGCCAGCGCCAGCGCTAAGCCCAGCGCCCATGCCTCTCCCAGCCCCAACGCCATCAATTCAAAGCTGGCCGGAGCCCGTTCCCGTAGTAACCTGCTCACAGGTTGATGCGACTCCAACGACACTCCGAGGTTGCCGTGAGCGGCTCCCGCCAGCCACGCTCCGAAACGCTGTACCAGTGGTTCCTGCGGCAGATAGGTGGCCCGCAGATGCGCCAACTCGCCGGCCGAAATGGACGGATCCAGCTCCAAGGCGCTGAAGGCGTCGCCAGGCGTAAGTTGTCCCAGTGCAAAGCACAGCAGCAGTGCCGCCAGCACGGTCAGCAGCGCGGCCAATACCCGGCGAACGAGGCGCAGCAGCATGCGCTCGCCAGCATAGCACTATGCGCCGCGCTGGCGTGCAGCGGGATTCCCTGTGCGCGCGCCCAAGTGCAAATCCTGGCGGTCGCGGGCCAGGCCGGCGGCACGCTGTCGGTGCCGCTTGCCTCCAGCCCGCAAACCTTCAATCCCGTCCTGGCCACCGACAACGCGTCTCAGGAGCTCGCCTCCCTCACCATGGCCGACCTGATGCATATCAACCCGCACACCCTACAGGTCGAGCCCGCCCTCGCCACCTCGGTGGTCCATCGCAGCCCTACCGTCTGGATCGTGCACCTCCGCCAGGGGGTGCGCTTCAGCGATGGCGTGCCCTTCACCGCTGCCGACGTTGCCTTCAGCTTTCGCGTCTACACCGATCCCAAACTCGACGCCCCTGGACGCGCTCTGCTCATCGCACACGGTCAGCCGGTGCGCTGCAAAATTCTCAATCCCTCGACCGTCGAACTGGACTTACCGGCACCGATGGCGGTGGGCGACCGCCTGCTGGACAGCGTCTGGATGCTTCCCCGGCATCTGTTGTTGGCCAGCTATCACTCCGGCCATTTCGCCGCTGCCTGGCCGCTGGGCACGCCGCCAGCCGCCATGGCGGGCTTGGGCGCCTTCCAGATCACCCACTTTGAATCCGGCCTCGCCTTGGAGCTTGGCCCCAACCCCAACTACTGGCGTACCGATCGCAACCACCACCGCTTGCCCTATCTCAACCGTCTGCAGTTACGCATCCTGCAGGACGCCAATCTTCGCATCACCCTGTTTGCCCGCGGCCAGCTCGATGGCCTGTCGCGCCTGGACAGCAGCGACTACGCCCACCTGCACGGTAATCCCTGCTGCCGGCTCTATGACGCGGGCGCCGGGCTGAATCCGGAAATGCTGGTTCTCAACCAGACGCCGGGACCGCAGCCCGCCCGCTCCTGGTTCCGCGAGCCGCGGTTCCGCCAAGCCGTCTCCTTCGCCATTGACCGCGAAAACCTCATCCGCAACGTCTATGACGGCAAAGCCAGCGCTCTGGCCTCCCTCACCAGTCCGAGCGAGGGGCGCTGGGCCGATCCTACTCCGCCCGCGCGCCAGAATCTGCCGCGCGCCCGTACGCTACTGCGCGCCTGCGGCTTTTCCTGGCGCGGTACGCAGTTGCTCGATGCCCATGGCCGCCCGGTGGCGTTCTCCCTCATCACTCCAGCCGGCAATGCCGCGCGCGGCCAGATCGCAGTGTATATACAAGCCGACCTGCGCCGTCTCGGCATGGAGGTCGCGGTCACACCCTTGCCGTTCAATTCCTATCTCGACCGCCTAGCCCACCGCCGGGATTTCGGCGCCGCCTTGCTGGGCATCTCCATTCCAGATGCCGATCCCAATGTGGAAAGCAGCGAATGGACCCTGGGCGGCGGCGGCCATTTCTGGAACCTCGATCCCGCCCATCCCCAGCCCTGGGCGGTTGCGCTCGACCGCTGGTTTCAGCGCCAGCTTACCTCTACCGATCCCGCCGCCCGCCTCGACGACTATCGCCGCATCCAGGCCATCGAGCGCGAGCAGTTGCCCATGATCCCGCTGGTCGCGCCCGACATTCTGGTAGCCGCGCGCCCTGACTTGCAAGGTGTCGAACCAGCTCTCCTGCCGCCCCACCTGCTGTGGAACGCCGACCGTCTCTGGTGGCGGCGGCGGTAGCCCTGCACATGTGGCACGGCCACCTCTTTCTGGAGCCGCCCTCCCATTGGTCGGGCTGTGGCCGGGCCGGAACTCCGCGCGGCGGAGTTCCGCTCGCCGGCAACGGACGCCCGCTGGCGCTCAGGGCGTATCCAAGTTGCCGCGCATAGCGATTGTGATTGTGCGCTAATCGAGCGCTCCGTGCGCCTTGAAGGCCGCCCAGTAGTAGGGATGGGCATAGCGCCGGCGGATCTCTAACTGCGCCTGCCGCAACCCCTCCGCCACCCCCATATCCGCCCGCTGTTCGAAGCAGCGCAAAAATTCCGTGGTGGCATGATCGCCCAGGTCCCACAGCGTGCTCACCACGTTACGGGCTCCGGCGTACAGCAGCGCCCGCGGTAGGCCGATGCGTTCCTCGCCGCGTGATACATCTCCCAGCGTCGTGCCGTAACCGGTCAGCACCACGCGCTGGGCTTGCAGGCCGAGGTTGTGGATGTCAATCACGTTGAGACGCCCGTCGGCCATCTCCAGCCCGGCGTCGCCGGCGCGCCCGTCGTCGCCGCCTCCGGACGCCGCCATGCAGAGCACGGCGCTGGCGGGCGCGTATTGTCGGAAGGCGGCGATCGTCGCCGTCTCGCCCTCCAGCACTTCCGCCCCGCATTCACGCCAGAACTGCAACTGCTCGCGCGCCCGTTCCGGCCGGGAGGCTACCGCCAGTCGCCCGCGCAGCGGACCCCGAGCCCTCTTGCAGGCTTGCAGCAGTTGCGCCACGCTCGGCACGAACACCAGCCGTTGTCGCTCGACCAGCGCGCCCCGGCCGTCCTCGAGCGCAGAGAAGGGAAGCGCATGCAGCATGCCATGCGGTACGATCACCAGGGTTTCACGCTGCAACCACTCCTCCAACGGCGCTAGCAGAAGCTGATGCAGCAGCCGCAGGTGGCTTTCGGCCGCGTGCCGCAGCGCCGGCGCGTGGCGCCCGGTTTTCTCCTCCTCCATCGCTCGTTGGCGTACTTGATACCGGAACAATCGCAAGGCTCCTTCGATCGCGCTCCGCTTGCCCGGCAGCGCCAGGGCGCGCAGCCCTCGCGCGTCGCCCACCACCGCCGCCATCCTCTCTCCCAGTGGAAAATATTCCACCAGGGTCGCCTCTCGCAGGAGCGGCGCCAGTTGGGCAAACTTCACTTCGGCTTCGCCCTCCAGCAGCCGGTACTGCTCGCCCGGCAGCGCGCGGATGGCCCGCAGCAGTTGCTGCTCCCGCTGTTCAATGCCGCGCAGCACGGTGTCCACTGCCCGCGCCCCGGTGCCTTCAGGCTCATCCGTGCTCAACCGCCGGTAGTACCAGTTCAGCTCCTCCCGCAGCCGGTTGATCTCATGCACCACGCGGCTGCCTTCGCCCCAAGTTTGCTGCGACCCAATGCCTCCCACCACCACCTGCGCCAGCGCCCGCGAGCGCGCCCGTTCCATCTGCCGCCACACTTGCTCGGCTGGCGCCTCCGGCGGGGTCATCAGCAGCGCGACGTACCGCTCATATATCTCGCTCTTATCCCGAAGCAAAGGAATGCGCAGCTCGTCAAAGTTGATGCGTCCTCCCGTCACCTCCACGTGCCGAGTGGCCTGCTCGTAGGCGGCCAGCGCGGCCTCGCGGTCGCCTCGCGCTTGAGCCAATTGCCCAGCCAGCAGCAGCGCTTGGGTTTGCAGCCAGGGCGCGTACAATCCTGCCAGGGCCGCCCGTGCCCGCCCGAGCATGGTTTCCGCGGAACCCCTCTCGCCCGTCCGCAACTGCGCCTGCACCAGCAACAGCTCGGCGTAGATGGCCTTTGTGGCGGCTCCGCTCTGGGTAAAAAACGCTCGCGCCCGCTCTCCCAGTCGCAGGGCTTCAAAATACCGCCCCAGCGCCAGCAACACCACACCCCGGTAGAGTTGCGTCAAGTGGACCCAAAAGTGGTTGTTCGCCGCTTGGAAGGCGGACTCAGCCCGTTCCAGCAGCTCCAGCGCCGCTCCCCCGTGTCCCAGGTACTGCTCGGCCACCGCCATGTTGGTCAGTGCCTTTCCCTGCTCGTAGGGCATCGCCTGCGCTTGAAACTGGGTCCAGGCGGCATGCGCCAACTGCAGCGCGTCCTCATACAGATGCAATTCGATGCATACATCCGCCTGATCGAGGTCGCACAGCGCGAGGTGGAGCTTGTCCTGCGAAGCCGCCGCCGTCTCCCGCGCCCGGTCCAGTGCCCGTATGGCCTTGACCCAATGTCCGCGCAGGAAGTACAGGTAACCGATGTTGTAATCCGCTTGCGCCGCCAGGGCCGGCAGGGCATGCGCGACGGCGTAGGCGCGGGCCTCCTCGAAGGCCTGCTCAGCCTCTTCGAAGCGCGCCAAGTTGATCAGCACCACTGCCCGCGTCACCCGGATCGCCGCCCACGCCTCGTGGTCATCACTCTCCCCGCCGCCGGCTTCGAGTCCTTCCTGGGCTCGCTCGATGACCGCCAGGGCCTGGGCAAACTGATCCTGCCGGAACCACACACTGGCCAGGTTGATGTCCAGCCGGGCCAGACGGTGCTGGTCGCCGGCGCGCTCGAAACACGCCCGTGCGGCCGCCGCCGCCGCCAGGCTTTCCTCCACCTTGCCCAACATCACCAGCGGATGCAGCAGCGAGCTGAAGGTGCGGCCGCGCTCAATATCTTCGTGCGCTCCCAACCCCGCGAGCGCGGCTCGATAGTGCTCCACGGCGGGCCCGTAGTCGCTTGCCAGAAACGCCAGGTTGCCGCAAGCCCGCTCCGCGAGCGCAATGTATTCCATCACTCCGCTCGCGCGTGCCCGTTCCAGCAGCAGCGCTGCCGCGGGCCCTAGCGCCCCGGGCGCCGAGGCCTCCAGCCGCCCCGCCTGGGCCAGAGCCTCCGCCAAGCCGGCAAAATACTCCCGGTCGGGCGCTCCGTGGCCAGCCAGATACGCCTGGTACGCTTCTGTGTCCAGGAGCAAGCGCAGGTCCGGGGCTGCTGCTGAGGAAGCCATAGCCGTTCACCGTTGCAGTGAACAGCCAAAGCATAGCAGACCCCCCCTCAGCACCGTCGCTCCCGGCGGCGGCTGCCGACTGACTTAGCGCCCCACTGCCAGCCGCTGCGCCAGCCGCGGCGGCAGCCCGGCCTCCAGAATGCGCATCTGCGCCCGCTTGAGATCGTAGGGAACGCGGCAGAACACCACCCGCTGTTCTTCTGGCTCGTAGAGCGCAAACGCGGCCCGCCAGTCGCCATCGCGCGGCTGCCCCACCGAGCCAGGATTGATTAAATAGCGCGCATCCAGCCGCAGTTGCAGCTCCAGCCGCCGTACCCGCTCCGGCGGGTGCGGCTCGGCGGTAGAACCCAGCGCGCCCACCTGATCGTCGGCCAGCACGAACCCGCCCTGCACGTGTGAATGCCCGTACCAGTGCAGTTGGGTGCTGGTGGCCGCAAACGCCGCCGCCGCTTGCACGGGCTGCAGCAGGTACTCATCCTCATCGAGCGGCGAGCCGTGCACCAGGCTGCAGCCGTCCCACGCCAGCGGTCCCGCCGGCAGCTCCTGCAGCCACGTCAGGTACTCCGGCAGAAGCTGCTGATGAGTCCACATCGCCGCCGTCGCTGCCACAGCATTGAATCCCTGCACTCCCTCCAGAGAGGCGCAGGCGCGATCGTGGTTGCCACGGATCGCCACCGCTGCCGTCGCCTTTACCCAGGCGCTTGCCTCGTTGGGATTGGCGCCGTAGCCCACGATATCTCCCAGGCAGATGCTGGTATCGTAGCTGCCGGCGGCGTCGCGTACGGCTTCCAGCGCCTCCCAGTTGGCATGCACGTCACTGTAGATGAGCACTCGCATCGGTTCGGAATCTTGACAGTATCACGCCTTGCCCGCGCGCAAGGCCCTGACCTCGGTGCGAAGCGCCCGCAGCTCGCGCTGCATTTCGCCCAGGCGAGTAAAGGCCGCCGAGGCGCGCAGCCATTGCGCATGATCAAAGGCGGGCGAGCCGCTGTACATCCTGCCGCCCTCGAGGTCTCCGTGGGTTCCGCTTTGCGCGGTAATGATGGCACCCGCGCCGACGGTGCAATGGCCGGCCACGCCGGCCTGGCCGGCCAGCACCGCACCGTCGCCCACGCGCGTGCTCCCCGCCAGGCCCACCTGCGCGCACAGCAGCACGTTCTCGCCGATCTGGCAGTTGTGCGCGATCTGCGTCAGATTGTCCACTTTCGTTCCGGCTCCGATGCGGGTCGCCTCGAGGCTGGCGCGGTCCACGCAGCTGTTCGCCTGCACCTCCACCCGATCGCCGATCACCACTATGCCCACCTGCGGAATCTTCATGTGGCCACCCTTGCCGTCGGCGGCAAATCCGAACCCGTCGCCTCCGAGCACCACGCCCGGCTGCAGTACCACATCGTCGCCCAGAACCGTGCCCTCCCGCACCACCACGTGCGCGTGTGCCACCAGCCGTGCCCCGGCCCGCACATGTGGGTAGAGTACGGCATGCGCGTGGATCACCGCTCCGGCGCCGATGTGGCAATGCTCTGAAATCACCGCGAACGGCCCTATGTAGCAGTCCGGTCCCAGTTGCGCGGTAGCATGCACGCGCGCGGTGGTATCCACGCCCGGCTGGGGCCGCAACGCAGGGCGCAGCAGTTCCACCGCGCGCGCCAACGCCAACGCCGGTTGTGGCGTCCGCAACAGCGTCCGCCCCGTTTGGGAGTCGAAGTTCTCCTCCACCAGCAGCGCCCCTGCCCGCGAGTGCGTCGCCTCGCGCGCTCGCCGAGCGTCGGTCACAAAGCTGAGATCGCCGGGCCCAGCGCTGTCCAGGCTGGCAATGCCCTGGATGTCGCAGTTGCCGTCGCCTTCCCAACGGCAACCCAGCGATTCAGCCAATTTATCGAGGCGCATGCGTTCGCTCTTCATCCCGGGCCACCCACGGGTGTGCTTCGGCGCTGTCGAACAGGGTGATTTGCCCGGTGCCGTGGGGCGCGCTGGCACGCCGCCGCCGGGCAGCGCGTACCACTTCGACCACCTGCAGTTGCTCCAGCGCCGCGGCCGGCACCCAAACCCGATGCCAACTACTGCGGGTATACGGGGGCGTCAGATCCAGGCCCTCTGCCACGGCCAGCAGATCGCTCGCTAAAATGCCGTCCAGCATGTGCCGGCCGCGCGTCCGGCAGCGCACCCGCACCCCGGGCAAGGGCGTCTCTCCCCGCGGCGGGATTAGAGTCTCCAGGCCAGCCGGGTGAAAATCGGCGACAAAGTAAGCCGCTTGCACTTCCTCCCGCGCGATCCGGATCAGGGGCCCCTCCGGCGGCAGCAATTCCAGCATCCCCTTGTCCCGCAGCCTCGCCGGGTCTACATACCCGCTCAGCCACGCGGCCGGGTGCAGCCTCAAAACAATTTTTTTATGGGTGGCGGGGTTCACAGCGCTTGCCAAGTCTAGTATGATTCGTTCTGAATCGGCACGCATCATCGTTAAGTTATTCCGGTTCAATCACTTGGAGCAGGAATGGCCATTTCCTCACACTGGCAGTCCCGCGTCAGCGGCTTCCTGGACTGGGCGCGCGTGGAGAAAGGCTTGGCACGCAATAGCTTAGCTGCCTATGCCCGCGATCTCCACCACTTCGCCGCCTGGGCCGATTCGCACGCCCTCGCTCCCGCCAGGTGTTCCCGCGGCGACCTGCAATCCTATCTGCTCGCTCTGCACCGGCAGGGACTCGGCGCCCGCAGTTGCGCTCGCCGCCTGGTGGCCTTGAGAAACCTGTTCGGTTACCTGGTGCGCGAATCCCTCCTCAGCCGCGATCCCTGCGAGGACCTGCACGCTCCCCACTGGGGTCGTCGCATTCCCGAAGTTCTCCACCTGCCCGAAATCGAGGCCCTGCTGGCCGCTGCGGATCCTGCCCTGGGTCGCACGGATCGCGACCGCGCTCTGCGTCGGCGCGACACCGCGGTGCTACACGTGCTCTATGGCTGCGGCCTGCGGGCGAGCGAGTTGGTGGGCCTGCGCAGCGCCGACGTGGATTTGGAGTCTGGGGTGCTGCGCTGCGAGGGTAAAGCCTGCAAACAACGTCTGGTGCCGCTGAACCATCGCGCCGTCGCCGCCGTGCAAGCCTATCTGAGGGGCCGGTGCTCACCCGCTGGCTGGCTATTCCCAGGCTCAGGCGGCCGTCCTTGGACGCGCCAGGGCTTATGGCGGCGCTTGCGTGCCTATGGCCTCGCCACTGGCGCCCACGTGTATCCGCATCTGTTGCGCCACAGCTTCGCCACGCAATTGCTCGAGGGCGGTGCTGATCTGCGCAGCCTGCAAGCTCTGCTCGGCCACGCCGATATTCAGACCACCCAAATTTACACTCACGTGGCCACCGAACGTCTGCAGGAGGTCTATCGCGCCTACCATCCGCGCGCCTGAGTACGCATGGCTGACTACACCTTCTTGCTGGCGACGCGCCTGAGCCGGGATCAGCAGCAAGTTCTGCGCCTGCTCCAGAACGCTTGCCGACTCATCCGCCTCAACCTCTACTACACCGGTGGCGGCATGCGCGACCTGCTTACCGCCCGGCCCGTCCGCCTGCTCAGTTTCACCACCGAGGGCGATCCCATGTCGCTGCAGCCAGCCTTGGCGGCCGCGGGCGCCGAGCGCATGAGCCCTCAACCCGACAGCGCCACCCTCTCGCTCAGCTTGTGCGGCTGCCGCCTGCGCGTGCAAGCTGCCCGTGGGAGCCGCGGCACGAGCGGCGCCACCATCCATGAGGACCTCCGCCGGCGCTCGCTCGCCCTCAACTCCATCGGCTTGTCGCTCAATGATGGCTCACGCGGCCTGCCCCTGGATCCGTGCAACGGTGCGGCCGACATTGAAGCCCGCCTCATCCGCATGAACCACCCCTATGTGTTCCTGGATGATCCCATCGCCGCACTGCGCACCGTGCGTCTGCGCACCCGCCTCGGCTTCACCATCGAGGAACGCACTGCCGCCCGCATCGAGGCCGCCCGGGAAGGGAACTACCTTGCCCACGCCACCCCCACCGCCCGCGGCCAGGAATGGGAAGCGATCGCCTACGAACCCGATCCCGCCGCGGTGCTCACCGCCCTTGAAAAAGAACAGTGGCTGGCGCCTACCTTTGGCTCCGCGGTGCGCACCCGGGTCATGAACCTCAACGCCCTCGCCAAACTCACCTCTACGGTGGAAATCTGGGAGCAGTTCGGTCTAACGGTTGACGTAGGCCTGCTGGCCATGCCACTCATGCTCGCCGGCCTGCCCGCCGCCGATCAGAATCGGATCGCTCAATCTCTGCCCAGCTCTCATCTCGCCACAGGATGGAAAAAACTGGTGAGTGAAGCCGCGGCGCTGGGCAAACGCCTGCCCGCTCTCGCCTCCTCCGGTCCGGGATGGCTGCGCTCCACCCACGAGGCGCTGGAGAAATTCTCTCCCGAGGCGGTCGTCTACGCCACGCTGGTGCCCGCCAATGCCAAGGCAGCGCGCAAGCTGCACGATTTTCAAACGCTTGCGCTCGAGCAGCGCCAGCGCCTGCCACTGGGCGTGCTCCGCGCCCTCGGCATGGCTCCCCACTCGCGTCAATCGGAGCAACTACTCCACCCTTGGTTCCGCCGTCTCCTCGCAGGAGAAGCGCTCACCGACGCCGCCCTCGCCGAGGGCGTACGTGCCGCCGCCCTCGCCGTGCAAGGTCCCGCTCCCGCCCCAGCCCCGGGGAAAAAGCGAAAGCCAGCCAAGCCTGCGCCGCCCAAAAAGCCAAAGTCCGCTGCCAAATCCGTCCCTCACGCGAAAAAAAAATAGCGCGGGCCGCCCGGCGGCCCGTGTCAACCCGCCCTACGCGCTCAACCTCCGCGCCCGCGGGCGCCACGATGTGAACTGAAAACTGTAAAATGTAGACTCCGGCTCATGGATCCATTCGTCCATCTCCACGTCCACTCCGACTACTCTCTCCTCGACGGCGCTTGTGACGTTACAAAGCTGGTGGAGCGCACCAAGGCGATGGGCATGTCCGCCATCGCCCTCACCGATCATGGCAATTTATTTGGCGCCTACAGTTTCCACGCTGCTGCCCGCGCTGCCGGCATTAAACCCATCCTCGGCTGTGAACTTTACATCTGCAACAATGCCGATCACACCGCTCCCCCGGAGGGCGACACCTACAACCACCTGATCGTCCTTTGCGAAAGCGAGCAGGGCTATCGCAACCTCGTCAAAATCGTCTCCGAAGCCAGCCTGCACGGCTTTTACTACAAACCCCGCATCAGCAAGAATTTTCTGGCCG
This sequence comes from Terriglobales bacterium, assembly GCA_050747905.1. Classification (GTDB taxonomy): domain Bacteria; phylum Acidobacteriota; class Terriglobia; order Terriglobales; family SCQP01; genus SCQP01. The sequence continues at coordinate 14,204 of JBOGKQ010000047.1, forward strand.
CCCACAGTGCCGGTCTCATTGGGCTTTCCGCCTGCCTCAAGGGCGAGGTGCAGGAGCTGCTCGGCAGGGATCAGGCCCAGGAGGCGCGCCGTGTGGCGGGCGAGTACGCCGACTTGTTCGGCAGCGGACACTTTTACCTGGAGATCCAGGATCAGGGACTGACGCAGGAGCACCGCATCAAAGACGACCTGCTCGCTCTCAGCCGTTCCCTGGCTCTCCCACTGGTCGCCACCAACGACTGCCACTATCTCGGCCACGACGACGCCCAGATGCATGACGTTCTGCTGTGCATTCAAACCGGCAAGCGCGTGCACGACACCAACCGCATGCGCTTTGGCAGCGATCAGTTCTATCTCAAGTCCGGCGCCGAGATGCTGCGGGTGTTTTCCGGCGTAGAAGACGCCGTCCAACGTACCGCCGAAATCGCCTCCCGCTGCGACTTTCACCTGCACAAAATCGAAAACTCGTTTCCTGAGTTTGCCGTTCCTGCGGGCGTCAGCCTGGACGATTACTTCGAACAGGTCACCCGCGCGGGCATGACCGCCCGCGAACCCTGGATCGAGAATCGCCGCCATCTCGGCAAGTCCAAATACGCGCCCGCCGCGTATCGCGAGCGCCTTGACCGCGAGCTCGCCGTGATCCGCGGTATGCGCTACAGCGGATACTTCCTCATCGTCTGGGACTTCATCCGCTTTGCGCGCGAGCAGGCCATCCCAGTGGGCCCGGGCCGCGGCTCCGCCGCCGGCAGCCTGGTCTCCTACGCCCTCGGCATTACCGATCTGGATCCGTTGGAACACGAGCTGCTCTTTGAGCGCTTTCTCAATCCCGAGCGCATCTCCATGCCGGACATTGATATTGACTTCTGCATGAACCGCCGCAGCGAAGTCATCGAGTACGTCACCCACAAGTACGGCCGCGACAACGTTTCGCAGATCATTACCTTCGGCACCATGGCCGCGAAAGCTGCGATCAAGGACGTCGGCCGCGCCCTGGACCTGCCCTATGCCGAAGTCGACCGCATCGCCAAGCTCGTCCCCAACCAACTCAACATTACCCTCGCCGCCGCATTAGAACAGTCCCGGCCTCTGCGCGAGCTCGCCGATTCCGATCCGAAGATCGCCGAACTTCTCCAGGTCGCGCAAAAAGTTGAGGGCCTCTGCCGACATGCCGGCATGCATGCTGCGGGCGTGGTTATCGCTCCCCGCCCGCTCACCGAGCTGGTTCCTCTCTACAAGACCAATCGCGACGAAATCGTGACCCAGTTCGACATGAACGGCCTGGAAAACCTGGGTCTGCTCAAAATGGATTTTCTCGGCCTCACCACCCTCACCGTCCTCGACGAGGCCATCAAGCTCATCCACCAACACAGTGGGGAAACCATTGACTTGGCCCACTTGCCCGAAGATGACGCCACCACGTTCGAGCTTTTCTGCAAGGGCCAGACTTTCGGAGTGTTCCAGTTCGAATCCGCCGGCATGCGCGACATCCTCCGCCGCTACCGGCCCAACCGTCTCAGCGATCTCACCGCCCTGAACGCCATCTACCGTCCCGGCCCCATACAGGGCGGCATGATTGATGACTTCATAGACCGCAAGCTCGGCCGCAAACCCATCGAGTACGCGCTGCCGGAATTGCAACCGATCCTGGAAGAAACCTTCGGCGTATTCGTCTATCAGGAACAGGTCATGCAGGCCGCCAATAGGCTGGCCGGCTACACGCTGGGTCAGGCCGACGTGTTGCGCAAGGCCATGGGCAAGAAGAATCAGGAGGAGATGAACCGTCAGCGGGAAACGTTCATTTCCGGTGCCTGCGCAGGCGGACTGCCCACCGCCCAAGTCGAAACCATCTTCGATCTCATGGCCCAGTTTGCTGGTTATGGCTTCAACAAAAGCCACGCCGCCGCCTACGGGTGGGTCGCCTACCAGACGGCGTATCTGAAAGCCCATTACCCGGTGGCGTTCATGGCGGCACTGCTCAACGCCAGCATGGGCTCCACCGACAGCATGGTGAAGTACCTGAAAGAATGCCGCGCCATGCAGCTTCCAGTATCCGCGCCCGACATCAACCTCAGCGGTTCCGGATTCACGCCCCATGGGAGCGGCGTGCGCTTCGGCCTGACCGCCATCAAGAACGTCGGCGAAGCCTCCGTGCGGGCGATCGTCGCGGCCCGCGGCGCCGGCGCCTTCACCAACCTCCACGATCTGTGCACCCGCGTCGAGGGCAAGGCGCTGAACAAGCGTGTGCTGGAAAGCCTGATCAAAGCCGGCGCGCTCGATGCCTTTGGGGCCCGCGCCGCCCTGCTGGCGGCCTCCGAACGCGCACTGGAGGCCGCCCAAAAATCTGCCCAGGCGCGGCAGAGCGGCCAGCACGGTCTGTTTCTCGACTTCAACGAGGCGGCCCTGTCCGCCCCGCCACTGCCCGCCGTGACGGAATGGGACGAAGACACTCGCCTCAACGCGGAAAAGGAAGTTCTCGGCTACTACGTCTCCGGCCATCCCCTGGCGCGCTGGGCCGACCGCTGTGCCGACTTGCAGGCGGTTGCGCTCGAGGAGATCGAAAGCCGCGTCCGCAACCGCCAAGACGAAATCCATGTCGCTGGCATTCTCTCCCAGCTCCAGCTTCGCCGCAGCAAGAAGGGTGAGGCCTGGGCCTCGGCGACTCTTGAAGACCTGAGCGGCCGCCGCGAGCTGCTTTGTTTCAGTGAGGCTTACCGCCGCCTCGATGCCGCGCTCCGCCTCACGGGACCCGTCCTGGCGCGCGTACGCGTCTTGATCGAAGAGGGCGACAACGGAGATTCGGTCAAGTTGCAACTGCTTGATCTGAGCGATCTGGCGTCGGCCCCGGTCAGCCCGCCCCTCGGCCTGCGGCTTCGCCTCCCCCTCGACTCCCTGGCGCCAGCCACCTTGGCGCGCTTGGCCGAGGCGCTCACGGTCCCGGCCGGATCGGCTAAGCTACATGTGCAGGCCTACTCGGAATCCGGCCAGTTCGAGCAAGTTCTTGAGCTTGCCGCCGGGGTGGCTGGCGACACCGCGTTCCGCCGCGATCTGGAGGCCATTTGCGGCTCCGGCAGCGTGCGTGCGGTCGAGTCATGAGCGAGCAGGAGCCACAACCCGCAGCCGCCGCTGCCGCACCCGTCATCCCGGATGCCGATGCCGAGGCTTGGCGCCGCGTCCAGCTCGCCCGCCATCCTCAGCGCCCGAATTTCCTCGATTGGCTGCCCCTGCTGTGCACCGATTTTATCGAGTGGCACGGCGATCGACGTTTTGGCGACGATGGCGCCATGGTCACCGGTGCTGCCCGCTTCCGCAGCCAGGAAGTCTTGGTTGTCGGGCAGCAGAAGGGCCGCGAGGTCAAAGAAAAGATTCGCCGCAATTTCGGCATGCCGCAGCCGGAGGGCTACCGCAAGGCGCTGCGCCTGATGCGCCTGGCGGAGAAGTTCCGCCGTCCCATCCTCACGTTCGTGGACACCAACGGTGCCTATCCGGGTCTCGACGCCGAAGAGCGCGGCCAGGCCGAAGCCATCGCCGTCAACCTGCGGGAAATGGCCAAATTGGGCGTCCCTGTCATCGCCACCATCACCGGTGAAGGCGGCAGCGGCGGCGCACTTGCCATTGCCGTGGCCAACCGCGTTCTGATGATGGAAAACGCGGTCTACTCCGTCATCACCCCCGAGGGCTGCGCCTCCATCACCTGGCGCGACGCCAGTCTTAAAGCCCGCGCTGCGGTGGCTTTAAAGCCGACCGCAGCCGATCTGCTCGCACTGGGCCTGATTGATCAAATCGTGCCCGAACCCAGCGGTGGCGCCCATGCCGACCCTGCCGCGGCTGCCCAGGCCCTGGGAGACGCCATCGAAAGCCATCTTTTGGCCCTCCAAACGCTTACCCCCGAGCAGCTTCGCGAGGATCGCTATACCCATTTTCGTGTCATGGGTCGCACGTTCCTCCGTTAGCGGCCAACTTTCTGTACGGTTTGCGTCACTACTTCAAGATGCACCTCAGGCGTTCCTCGCCCGCTCATCCGCACTCTGCGCATGCGTCCCGTGCGCTGATCTGCCTTCTCAGCCGCGATCCCATGCTTCTGGAACTCGCCACCAGCGCCGCCTCGCAGCTTGGCCTTGGCGGCGTATGGCAAACCCGTTCCCGGGTTCGCGCGCAACGCTGGCTGGGCGCGCACCCGGACTGCAATTTGATCCTTCTCGACTGCGAAGCAGGCCTGTGGTGGTTAAGTCCGCGGGCGCAATTTTCCCCTACCCTGACCTTCCACTGCGCTCTTGCTGCAACCCTGCGTAATTTATTCCGTAAGCGTCCGGTTGCGGCCGTCTGGACAGGTGTCCACGAATAGTGAAGTGGACACACGCGCGGCATGGGTATAAGGGTCAGTGCGGCTGGAGGGCGAGGTTCCAGGGCAGGAGTTCGGCGATGC
>JBOGKQ010000048.1:0-16765 GCA_050747905.1 Terriglobales bacterium
GCACAGCCTCCGCGCCAGCGACTGCTGGCCCTCCAGGCTAACCAACTCGATCCCCGATCACACCAATCTCTCCTTCGCCGCTCCCTCGCAGGCTTCCCCGAACGCTATTTCAACAAGCTCCTAGAGCAAAAGCAGCCCTGCTGTAGCCTCGCCGAACATACCGCCTGCGGCTTTGACACCAGGAAACGCCGCAGGCAACTGCCCGAAACAGGCCCTGCCAAAGCTGCTTTTGCTCTATCCGCGGCCCCAGCCCGCCTCGCGGGCGAATTGCAACACATGGTTCGGGGTGTGCTCGGAATCCAGCAGCCCCATCTGCAATCTGCGCAGCAAACTCGGCTCCGCTGGCTCCCTTGCGGCGGCAGCCCCCGAACGGAGCGCTGATTCAATGGCCGCCACCTGCTCGAGCGCCGCGTAGGCGTACGCCGCCACCGACTCATGCTGGAGAAACGGGTGCTCGCCCGCCGCCAGCACCACCAGGCGTTCCGACCGCGCGTGCGCCGTCGTGATGCTCAGCGTTGCCACCAGACCGTCGGCGGCGGTGTCAGCACCACCCGAAGATGCAATTTCTCCTCCGGCTTGCCGGCCAGGAACGTATCGCCGCAGGCAATCACGCCGGCGGCTGCAGTGCGCGTTCCGAGGCCGCCTCGGCGCCAAGTTCCTCTGCCACCGCCTCGATCTGCTCGGGGCTCGCGTTCACCGCCCGCAGTATGTCCGCGATGCTGATCGGGACGGAACTGCCCTTTGGATCCTGCCACTCCGGCAGCGTGTGTACATAATCCACCAGCTTCCAGCGGTGCCGGTGGCCAAACTGCTCGAATGTCTCTTCCAGCAGCCGCTCCTCGGCCCGGGAGAGCAAATCCGTGGGTGGATCGTCGCGCAGCAATCGGACCTGGTACTCCGACGGAGCCGAAATCTCGCCCGAGCCCCGCGCCTATCAATGTCACAATTTCGTGACAAAAAAGTGTGTCCCCCATCCGCCAACCATTCGGCTCAGTGCCGTATCACACTCAGTGTGTCTCAGCCCCCAGCCCCGCCCGCCCCCGCCGGCTTCGCCGCCCTCTGCGCCGCCCACCTCCGCCAGCGCCAGCTCGCCCGCACCCACCGCCGCATCCTCGCCGGCATCGCCTCCGACCTCGCCACCCTCCTCCACGCCCGCCTCCACAGCTCCGACCCCGTTCCTTACGACCGCTGGCGCGCCTCTCTCGGCATCTCCAAGCCCACCTCCACGCGCCTCCTCGCCCTGCTCGATCCCCGCCCCCAGCCTCCTGCCGCCACCCTTGCCAACTCCGAACTCACCATCCAGCTCGATCCCTACGACGCCAGCCTCCTCCGCCGCGTCCTCCCCGCCCTCCCCGCCGACGCCCCCCATCCATGCGAAATCATCACCGCCGCCATCGCCGCCTCCCAACCCGACGCGAGCATAAGCGGGGCGCGCGGCGCAGCGGCGCTGCCGCCCCTCCAAATCCCCAGCCCTTTTCCTCCCCTCCCTGGCCACTCCCCTCCCTCGGTCCCCATCGCTGCGGCCAATTTCGACCACCAGGTCCGCACCATCCACGCCCATTACCAGGACGCTCGCCGCGCCCGCACGCTCGAAGCCCGCGAGCTCAACCGCGCCCTCCCCGCCCTCGCTCGCCACCTCGCCGACATTCACGCCAGCCTCGCCTCCCCCGGCTGCGCTGGCCGCTTCTGCGCCTTCCTCCGCCGCTTCCACATCCCCCGCCGCACCGCCTACTGCCTCATGGAAAAATACGCCTCACCCAATTGTGCGAAACCTCCAGTCTCTGAGCCCCTGGCCGAACCGCCCTCCCTCACCCTCACCTCCTCCTCCATCACCCTCCGCCTTTCCCCCCGGCAAACCGCCATCGTCCACGCCGCCCTCACCGCCCTCATCCGCACCGGGCAGCTCCCCCACCTCGGGGAATTGACCGTCTCCGCCTTCCTCAATCAACTCCCCAATTCCGCCTTCGCCCATTATTCCGCCCTCTGGCACTCCCCGCATCCCCCCTGCCGTCCCAACCCCTTCCTCCGCCCCCTGCAAATACCGGTGCCATCGTCTCCGCTCACCTCAGTCCATCAAATCAGTAACTTGCAGTTGCAAAGCGGAACAGTTTGACCCCGTTTTCTTGACGCGGTAACTTGGAGACGCCCTGAGCGCCAGCGGGCGTCCGTTGCCGGCGAGCGCCGCCCGGCTACAGCCCGACCAAAGGAAGGGCGGCTCCAAAAAGAGGTGGCCATGCCACCTTGACTCTGACCCCGCAATTGCCCACAATCTCTCGTCGGCTTTCCGCGGAGGTCCACATGCGTCGCTTCCTCATCCTTATCTCCACCCTCGCCCTCGGCCTCCTGGCCGCCGCCCAGTCCGCCGCCCCGCCCGCCTCCATCCCCCCCGGCGTCGGCCCCGCCCCCGGACAGGCGATTGATCAGGCCTACACCGCCAAAATCCTTAAGTACACCACCGAGCCCTACTTCGACTCCCCGCTGGTGGACTACCTCCCTGCCTCCGCGACCGTCCCCACCCCGGAAGCCGTCATCGGCGATATCGCCGGCGCCCCCAACATCCTCCCCCACTCGACCCTGGTTTACCGCTACATGCGCCTGCTCGCCAAGTCCACTCCGCGCGTGCGCGTCTACGTCATCGGACATTCGGTCGAGGGCCGCGAGCAGATGGCCGTCGCCGTCACCAGCGCAGCCAACTTCGCCAAATTGGACGCCAACAACCACCTCCTCGCCCAGCTCGCCGATCCCCGCTCGATCAACCTCGACGATGCCCGCGCCGCTCAGATAGCCTCCGAGGCAGTTCCTGTGTATTACATCACCGGTACCATCCATTCCACCGAGACCGGCGCCCCCACTGCCCTCATGGAGCTCGCCTACCGCCTCGCCGTGGACGACAGCCCCTACATCCGCTACATCCGCGACCACGAAATCACCCTCATCACCCCCATCGTCGAAGTGGATGGCCGCGACCGCATGGCCGACTTGTATAAGTGGCACCGCGACCACCTCGGCGAGAACTATCCCCACCTCGTCTATTGGGGCCACTACGTCGCCCATGACAACAACCGCGACGCCATGGCGCTCACTCTCCCCCTCAGCCGCAACATCCTCAATACGCTGGTCTCCTGGCACGCCCAGGTGCTGCACGATCTGCACGAATCCGTCCCCTACCTCTATGACAACACCGCCGGCGACGGCCCCTTCAACTCCTGGGTGGATCCCATCCTCACCAACGAGTGGGAAATCATTGCCTGGCGCAACGTGCAGGACATGACCCGCTTCGGCATGCCCGGCGTCTTCACCCACGGCGACTTCGACACCTGGTCGCCCGGCTACCTCATGTTCCTCGCCGCCATGCACAACGGCATCAGCCGCCTCTATGAAACCTTCGGCAACGGCGGCGCCGACACCGAGCAGCGCACCCTCTCGCCCGGCGAATACTCCCGCACCTGGTTCCGCCAGAACCCGCCCCTGCGCACCACCCTCTGGTCGCAGCGCGACAACAACAACTACGAGGAAACCGGCCTCCTCACCTCGCTCCACTTCTTCGCCGTCAATCGCGACCGCTTCCTCAAAAACTTCTATCTCAAATCGAAGGATGCCGTCCAGAAGCCCGACAAGGAAGGCCCCGCCGCCTACGTCCTCTCCGCCGCCGACGCCCGCCCCCAGCTCCAGTACGAGCTGCTGCGCGTCATGCAGCTCCAGCACGTCGAGATTTCCCGCGCCACCCAGGCCTTCTCCGCTGATGGCCGCCAGTTTCCCTCCGGCAGCTACATCCTGCGCATGGATCAGCCCTACTCCCGCATCGCCGATACGTTGCTCGATACCCAGTTCTGGGCCCCGCGCGATCCCCAGCGCACCCCCTACGACGACACCGGCTGGACCTTCGGCGAGAACTTCAACACCTCCGTCGCCCGCATCACCGGCCACAGCGTCTTAAGCGTGCCCATGGAGCGCGTGGCTGCCCTCCCGCTGGGCGGCTCGGTCGCAGGCTCCGGCCCCGTCTTCGGCATCAACGACACCGCCGAAACCTCCCTCGCCCAGCTCCGCTACCGCCTCCCCCACGCCAACATCCAGATCGCCGATGCCGCCTTCTCCGCCTCCGGCCACGACTTCGACCGCGGCAGCTTCGTCCTCCAGGGCGTGGACGCATCCTCCCTTGGCACCGCCGTCCACGGCCTCCACATCACCGCCTACAGCCTCGATGCCGCCCCCTCCATCGCCATGCATCCCGCCCGCGCCGCCCGCGTCGCGATCCTCCACACCTGGGGCAGCACCCAGAGCGAGGGCTGGTGGCGCGAAGCCCTCGACCGCATGCATATCCCCTATGGATATATCAGCACCCAGACCGTTTCCCGCACCCCCGATCTGCGCGCCCAGTACGACGTCATCCTGTTCCCCTCCGTCGGCCGCGGCGCCAACGTCAGTGCCATCGTCAACGGCACCTCCACCGACTGGGGCAATCCTCTCCCCTGGCAGAACACGCCCGAAACCCCCAACCTCGGCAAGCTCGACTCCACCCCCGACACGCGCCCCGGCCTCGGCTGGTCCGGCGTCGCCAACCTGCGCTCGTTCATCCGCCAGGGCGGCGTCCTCGTCACCACCATGGATACCGCCGATTTAGCCGTCGCCCTCGGTTTGACCCACGGCGTGTCAGTGTCCCATCCCTCCGATGAGCGCATCATCGGCACCATCGTCAAGAGCTACATCGCCGATCCCGCCAGCCCCATCGCCTACGGCTACGGCCCCACCCTTTCGCTCTACTGCTACCAGTGCCCGGCCTTCGGCGTCAGCAACGTGGACGGCGGCCGCGGCGGCTTCCGCCGCCTCGGCGCCGCCATCGGCAACCGCGTCACCGGCCGCGGCGGCCCCGCCGGTCACGACTTCGTCGTCGGCCGCGTCAACCAGGCCCCGCCCCCGCGCCCCGCCCAGACCCAGCCCTGGGAAGCCGCCCCGGTCTCCCCCGAGCAGGCGCAGAACAACGCCAACCTGATCCCGCCCCAGTACCGTCCCCGCGTCATCCTCCGCTACGCCGACGCCCGCCACCTGCTGGTCTCCGGCCTCGTCCAGGGCGCCGATGCCATCGCCGAGCATCCCGCCGTCATCGACGTGCCCGTCGAGCAAGGACACGTCGTGATGTTTTCAGACAATCCCGTCTACCGCGGCGAAACCCGCGGCGATTATTCCCTGGTCCTCAACACCATCCTGAACTTCGACCACCTCAACCTCGGCCGTCCGTAAACTGTGAACTGTAAACTGTGAACTGCTAGCTATTCGTCCTCGCCGTAGATCCGGCTCAGGATCCACTGCGCCAGCGCGATCACGCCGCCCAGTAGCAGCACGGCGGCCGCCCCCTCCCGCGCCGCCCGCAGCAGTGGCGTCATGGCAGGCACAGCGCCGCCGCGCCCGCGATCCCCGCATCGGCCCCGTACCGCGCCGCCCGCAGCGGAATCTCCGTGGCCCGCTGGTTGATGCTCCACTGCGGCAGCGCCGCCCGGATCTGCGGAAACCATTCCGCCATCAGCTTCCCCATGCCCCCGCCAAAAATGATCACCTCGGGCTCGAGCAGGTCCACGATCGTGCCCAGCCACATGGCCAGATACTGCGCCGTCTCCGCCAGCACCTGCTCCGCCGCTTTATCTCCGGCCCGCCACGCCGCAGCCACCGCCTCCGCGTTCTCCGCTTTCGCGCGGCGCGCCACGGCCGGCCCCGACGCCAGCGCCTCGATGCATCCGCGCTTCCCGCACCCGCATCGTGGTCCCTTCGGGTCCAGCGAGACGTGCCCGCCCTCCACCGCCGCTCCCGTCCGCCCGTGATAGATCCTGCCGTCCAGCACCAGCCCCGCCCCAATCCCCGTCCCCAGCGTGGCGTAAAACACGATCCCGTACTTCCGCCCCGCGCCCCAGCGCGCCTCCGCCAGCGCCGCCGCATTGGCGTCGTTGTCGAGCCGCGTGGGCAATCCGAACTTCCGTTCCACGGCGCGCGCCAGCGCAAAGTTCCGCCAGCACGGCAGGTTCGGAGGATTGATCACCACCCCGCGCTTTGGATCGAGCGGCCCCGGGCTGCTCAGCCCGATCGCCTTCGCTCGCCCCCCCGCCAGCGCCTTCTCGATCGCCGCCTCCACCGCCGCCGATCCCTCCGCCTCCGTCCCCCGCGCGTTCATCGCCACCCGCGCCCGCGACAGGATCTTTCCGCCCGCATTCACCAGCCCCGCCGCCACCTTGGTCCCGCCGATATCTACTCCCAGGTACCCAGCTTGCATGTTCGGAGTATACTTCCGTCCATGAACGCCGCCCTCATCGGCATCCTGATACTCATCATCGCCGGCATCGCCAACGGCAGCTTCACGCTGCCGATGAAGTACACCCGCTCCTGGGAATGGGAAAACACCTGGCTGATCTATACCCTCTGGGCGCTGGTCATCTTCCCGCCGCTGCTGACGTTGCTCACCGTTCCCAACCTCGGCGCCATTTACGCCGCGCCCGGAGCTTCTTCTCTGGTCTGGATCGTGGTCGCCTGCGGCGCCGGCTGGGGGGTTTCGCAAATCTTTTTCGGCCTGGCGTCGGAGGGCGTCGGCATCGCCCTCGCCTTCTCCGTCATCCTCGGCCTCGCCGCCGCTGTCGGCAGCCTCGTCCCGCTCATCACCCAGCATCCCGGCGAGCTCTTCCAGCCCGTCGGCTTCCAAGTTTTGGCAGGCGTGATTCTCGTCCTCATCGGCGTCGGCATCTGCGCCGTCGCCGGCCGCAAGCGGGAAACCGCCCTGCGCGCCAGGCCCGAATCCGCCGGTTCCGGCACCGCCGTCGCCGCTGCCCCCGTGCATCGCACCACGGTGGCGCAAGGCCTGGTCTATTGCGTCATCAGCGGCGTCGGTTCCGCCCTCGTCAATATCGGGTTCACCGCAGGCCAGCCTCTCCAGTCCCTCGCCCAGGCCCACGGCGCTTCCGCCATCTGGGCGCCCAACGCCATCTGGCTGCCGCTCATGCTCGCCGGCGGCGTGCCCGGCTGGCTCTACTGCGCCTATTTGGTGAAAAAGAACCGCACCGGCGACCGCTTTCGCCGTCCCGCCACCGGCTCCTATTGGTGGCTGGCGGGCCTGATGGCGCTGTTTTGGTTTGGCAGCACGGTGCTCTATGGCATCGGAGCGGGCGATCTCGGCCAGCTCGGCACCGTGCTCGGCTGGCCGGTGTTCATGTCCCTGATTGTCATCACCGCCAGCGTTCACGGCGTCCGCACCGGCGAATGGAAGGCCAGCGGCAAAGCCCCCGTGCGCTACATGTACTCCGGCATCGCCGTCTTAATCCTGGCCATCATTGTCCTCTCCCGCCCGTAAACTGTTAACTGTGAACTGTGAACTGCGGACAGTTCACAGTTCACAGTTTACAGCGCACCTATGCAGGATTTCCGCAAGCTCGCAGTCTGGCGCAAATCCCTCGATCTCGCCCGCGAAATCTATCGTCTTACCGCCACATTCCCCAACAACGAAAAATTCGGCCTGACCTCACAAATGCGGCGCGCGGCGGTATCCATTGCCTCCAACCTCGCGGAAGGCTGCGGCCGCGGCACACCTGCGGACATGCGCCGCTTCCTCTTAATTGCGATGGGCTCCGCCTCCGAGCTCCACTGCCAGCTCCTCCTCGCCCATGAACTCGACTTCCTGACGCCCGAGGCGCTCGCCGCCGCCGAACCCCCGCTGGAGGAAGTCAAGCGCATGCTCGCCACCCTAATCCTCAGAATCGCCCCGCGTGAACTGTAAACTGTAAACTGTAAACTGTGAACTGCAGACAGTTTACAGTCCACAGTTTACAGCGCACCTATGCAGGATTTCCGGTATCCATTGCTTCCAACCTCGCGGAAGGCTGCGGCCGCGGCACACCTGCGGACATGCGCCGCTTCCTCTTAATTGCGATGGGCTCCGCCTCCGAGCTCCACTGCCAGCTCCTCCTCGCCCACGAACTCGACTTCCTGACGCCCGCGGCGCTCGCCGCCGCCGAACCCCCCTCGAGGAAGTCAAGCGCATGCTAGCCACCCTAATCCTCAGAATCGCCCCGCGTAAACTGTAAACTGTGAACTGTAAACTGTGAACTGTAAACTGTAAACTGTGCGTTGTGCACCGTAAACTGTAAACTGTAAACCGTCCCCCATGCGAGCTATCTCCATTACTCCCGGAACGCCCGGCATGCGCCTGGTCACCCGTCCCGACCCCGCCCTCACCGCCCCCGATCAACTCAAGCTCCAAGTCGTGCGCGTAGGCGTTTGCGGTACTGACCGCGAGGAGATTGTCGGCGGACGCGCCCTCGCGCCCACCGGCCAGACCGAACTGGTGATCGGACACGAGATGATGGGCCGCGTGCTCGAGGTTGGCCAGGGCGTCCAACGCGTCCAGGTCGGCGATCTTGTTGTTTTCAGTGTCCGCCGTGGTTGCGGCCAGTGCGCCAACTGCGCTATGGGCCGCGCCGACATGTGTCAGACCGGCCGCTACACCGAGCGCGGCATCAAAGGCGCGGACGGCTATCAGACCGAGTGCGTGCTCGATCGTGAGCAGTTCGCCACGGTGCTGGCGCCCGAGCTCGAGGCCACCGGTGTTTTGCTCGAACCGCTTTCGATTGTCGAAAAGGCCATTGACCAGGCGCTGCTCTTGCAGCGCCAGCGCAATCCCGAAGCGCAAGTCACGCCCATGTGGTTGTCCGGCCGCCCCTGTCTGGTGGCCGGTTTAGGTCCAGTCGGCCTGCTCGCCGCCATGGTGTTGCGCCTGCGCGGCGCCCGCGTCTATGGCCTCGATATCGTAGACCCCGCCAGTGCCCGCCCGCAGTGGCTCGCAACCATGGGCGGCCACTATCTGCACGGCCCGGTTTCCCGCTACCCCGAGCCGATGGATGTCATCGTGGACGCGAGCGGCTTTGCCGCCCTCGAGTTCAATCTCCTGGAAGCGCTCGGTCCCAACGGCATCTACGCGCTCACCGGCATTCCTGGTGGCGACCAGCCCCTGCAGATTCCCGGCGCCGCTCTGCTGCGCCAGATTGTGCTCAGCAACCAGGCTATGTTCGGAAGCGTCAATGCCGCCCGCGGTCATTTCCAGATGGCGGCGGACGATCTGGTGCACGCGCGTCTGCAATGGGGGAAACACGTCGAGGCGCTCATCACCCACCATTTCACCCCCGAGCAGTTCGTCGCTGCCGGCGGCGCCCTCCAGCCGGGCGTCATCAAAGCCGTTGTGGACTGGACCTAGCCGCATCTAAGCGGCCATGGGCCCCCACCTTCGCCGTCCGGCGGTCGAGCTCTTTCGCATTCCCACCGATCGGCCTGAATCCGACGGAACCCTCGCCTGGAATGCCACCACGGTTGTGCTCGTCCAGCTTCGTGCCGGCCGCACCACCGGTCTCGGCTACACCTACGCCTCGCCCGCCGCCGCGGCAGTCGTTCACCACACTCTGGCCGATGTGATCGAGGGCCTCGATGCGTTCGACCTGCCCGCCTGCTGGGCAGCCATGCGCCGCAGCATCCGTAATTTTGGGCGCCCGGGCATGTGCTCCATGGCGATTGCCGCCGTGGACCTGGCCCTCTGGGATCTCAAAGCCAAACTGCTAGGTCTTCCTCTGGCCAAACTCCTGGGTCAGGTGCGCGAGCAGGTTCCCATCTATGGCAGCGGCGGCTTCACCTCCTATTCCATCGAAGAGCTGCAGGAGCAGCTCGGCGGGTGGGCCGCCGAAGGCTTCACCGCCGTCAAGATGAAGGTGGGCCGCGATCCCGGCCACGACCTCGAGCGCGTCCGCGCTGCGCGCGCCGCCATCGGTAACCGCGTGGCTCTCTATGTGGACGCCAACGGCGCCTATTCCCGTCAGCAAGCCTTGCAGTTTGCCGGGCAATTTGCCGCTGAAGGGGTGACATGGTTTGAAGAGCCGGTTTCCAGCGACGACCTCGCAGGTCTCCGGTGGCTGCGCGAGCGTGCTCCGGCGGGCATGGAAATTGCCGCGGGCGAGTACGGCTATGATCTCGCCTACTTTCGCTCCATGCTGGCCGCCGAAGCCGTCCACGTGCTCCAGGCCGACATCACTCGTTGTGCCGGTGTCAGCGAGTTTTTCCGGGTCGCAGGCCTCTGTTCTGCCTTTCAGACCCCGCTTTCGGCCCATACCGCTCCGGCGGCACATCTGGCGCCTGCCTGTGCCCTCGAACGCTTTCGCAACATCGAGTACTTTCACGATCACGCGCGCATTGAAGACCTGCTGTTTGACGGCGCCCCCAATCCCCGCCACGGCGTTATGGCGCCTGACTTGTCGCGCCCCGGTCTTGGCCTCGAGCTGAAGCATCGTGAAGCCCGGCGGTGGGCCGCCTAATCGCGGGGGTCGCGCCGCCTTGCACCGTGGGCAAAATCGACGCGAAGGGCCGCGAAATTCGGAATGGGCGAGCGTCCCAGCGAGCGCCCCCGGGGAAACATGCAGGCGCGGCCCCAGCCCCGGGGCCCCCGAGGCGCTTGCGCCTTGGGGTGGGAGCGAGGCGCAGCGTCAGGTTGGGGCCAAGGGCCCCCAACCCGACGCGAGCATAAGCGGGGCGCGCGGCGCAGCCGCGCTGGGGCCCGCGCCAACATTCGCGGCAAGTTACGCATCCAATCGGCTTGAAGTTTCGCCCATGGCCTCCCTGTTGCCGCTGGTCCGCCTGCTCTGGCGCGATGCCCGCGCGGGCCGCCTCCAGCGCTCGCTGGCGCTCACCGCGGGACTGACCAGTGGGCTCAGCGGGCTGGAGGTCGGCTATATGCATTACCGCGCCGGCTTCGGCCAGCGCGTCATGTGGACGCCCATCCTGGCGACCAATGCGCTGGCGGGTGCCGGCCTCGCCGCAGCCGTAAACCCAAAGCTGGCGCGCTCGCTCCTGCCGGCGGTCGCGGCTGTCACCTTGGCTGATTGCGCCACCGGGTTTGTCTATCATCTGCGCGGCATCGCGCGCAAACCGGGTGGCTGGCGCCTTCTGGATCCAAACGTGCCCATGGGACCACCACCGTTGGCGCCGCTGTTGTTGGGCATTTCTGCGTATTTGGGCATCCTCGCCGCGCGCATGCAGCCCGAGTTCAGCCAGACCGACGTGCCGCCGCAACTTCGTGCTCAGCTCCATCGCCATCTCGCTCTGGTGACCGCTGTGTCGGCCTTGTGCAGCGGCATCGAGGCTCTCTATTCCCATCATAGAAATAATTTTCGCTACACCGTGCAGTACACGCCCGTAGCCTTGGCGCCGGTCATTGCCGCCGCCGGAATCGCCTCGGCACTGCGCCCCCGGCGGGCGCGCTGGTTCCTGCCCCTGGCCTCGGTCGCGGCTTTGTTGGACGGCGGCGTGGGCTTCGTGTATCACGCCCGTGGCATCCTGCGCCGCCCCGGCGGCAGCCACCACCTCGTCTACAACCTCCTGTACGGACCGCCGGTGTTCGCTCCGCTGTTGTTTGCCGCCTGCGGGTTCTTCGGCCTGCTGGCCTCGGTCCTGAGAGGCAAGGCATGAAGCCCCACCCCGCCCGTCAAATCGGCTACTATCCCGGCTACAGCACCTTGGCCCAGCAAGCCTTTTGGGATGCGGCCACGCGCAGGGTGGTCCTGCGGCGCATCGAGCCCCCGCCGCCCTTGCGTTTTTTCGGACCCTCCGAAGCCAGCCGCATGCAGGCGGTGTGCGACCGCATCCTGCCGCAGGACGATCGGCCACTCGACTACCGCATCCCCATAGTCCCCTACATTGACCAGCGCCTCGCCGAAGGTATCGGAGCCGGCTACCGCTATGCCGATATGCCCCCCGACGGCGACGCGCATCGCCTGGGCCTGCGCGCCGTTGACGAAATCGCGCTCCACCTGTTCACTCGTGAATTTCTCCGCCTGGCCAATCGGGAGCGTGATCAGGTCCTCCTCACTCTGCATGACGCGCAACCGCCGGCGGCGCTGGCCATCTTCCGCCAGATGTCGGTCCAACACTATTGGTCGCTGTTGGTCACCGACGTCGTCCAGGTTTATTACGCGCACCCCTGGGCCTGGGATGAGATTGGCTTTGGCGGTCCCGCCTACCCGCGTGGATACATGCGCCTCGAGCGTGGTGAAGCGGAACCGTGGGAGCGGCCCGAGCAGCGCTACGAATGGTGCGCTCCCGCCGATTCGCTCTCGGGTACGTGCACTCCACTGCCGGAAAGCCAGCCATGAAAACCCCGTTAGGGGGACCGTTCCGTCCCCCACGACCCGGCGATCACCGCCTCGGGTCCCTGCAGCACCTGAACCAGCCCATGCGCTTGTATCGCGATCAGGACACGGTTGATTATTGTGTCGTCGGTGTGGGCTCAGCCGGCGGCGTGCTCGTCCAACGTCTGGCCCGCGCTGGTTTCAAAGTGGTGGGCCTCGAAGTGGGACCGTTTTGGGATATCGAGCGCGATTGGGTCAGCGACGAAGCCGGCTCGCACCATCTCTATTGGACCGACTTGCGCATCACCGGCGGTACGGACCCGATTGCGCTCGGGGAAAACAACAGCGGCCGCGGCGTGGGCGGCGGCTCGGTCCATTGGGCGGCGTTTGTTCCGCGCCTGCATCCCTCCGACTTTCGCGTCTACAGTGAAGACGGCGTGGGTTGCGACTGGCCCATTTCCTATCAGGACCTCAAGCCCTACTACGAGCTGATCGAGCGCGAAATGCCCGCCGCCGGCCCGGCCTGGTTTCCCTGGGGCGATCCCCACGGCTACCCTTTCGGTCCTCACCCGATCGGCGGCGTGGGCGATGTCCTGGTGAACGGCTGCACCAAGCTGGGCATCCGCGTCTGCGCCGGCGGGCCGGTGGCGATCCTTTCCGGTTCGCGCGCCGACCGCCCCCATTGCATCTACCGCGGCTACTGCCTTCAAGGCTGCAAGGTGGGAGCCAAGCAAAGCACCCTCATCTCACATGTACCCGACGCCCTCGCCCACGGCGCGGAAGTCCGCGACCGCGCCATGGTCAGTCGCATTCTGCTGGACCGCGATGGCCGCGTGTCCGGCCTCGACTACTTCGACCGCGACGGGAAGGAGCGCCGGCAGAACTGCCGCGCAGCCATTGTGTGCGGGTACGCCATCGAGACCCCGCGGCTGCTGCTCAACTCCGCTTGCCCAGCCTTCGAACATGGCCTGGCCAACTCCAGCGGCCTGCTGGGGCATTTCCTCATGGTCCAGGCTGGCAACGTCGTCTCCGGCCGCTTTCCGCATCTGGTGCGCATGTATAAGGCGCCCCCGGCCCATGCCTTGACGGAGGAATTTTACGAAACCGATCCCCAACGCGGCTTCGCGGTGCAGACAGTCGGGCCGCTGCCCATCGCTTTTGCCAAACAAATGGCCAAGGCCAAAGGGGCCTGGGGCTGGGGCATGCGCCAAATCATGATGGATTACAACCACTGGGCGGCGCTCGGCGTGATTGGAGAAATCCTGCCGTGGTATGACAACCAGGTCGAGCTGGCGCAGGAGAAAGACGACTTCGGCTTGCCCGTCGGCCAAGTCACCTTCAACCTGCACCAGAATGACCGCAAGCTGATTCGCTTTGCCGTGCAAAAAGTCGAGGAGATACTGCGCGCCGCCGGTGCTGAAGAAGTAGCCGCGGAATCCCGCTTTGCCCATCTGGTCGGAGGCGCGCGCATGGGCAATGATCCGGCCCATTCGGTGGTTGACGGCTTCGGTCGCACCCATGACATCGCCAATCTGTTCGTCTGCGACGGCAGCATCTTCCCCACGCAAGGCTCGGCCAATCCCGGCCTCACCATCCAGGCTCTCGCAGCTCGAACCGCGGACTACCTCATCCACCAGGGCGAGGCGATTTTCCGCCCCGGAACCATCAGCCGCGAGAAGCCGCCACTCCGTCGGGACTTGTCCCCTCCGGCAACGTGGTCGGGCGGCGTTCCGCCCCACCTCTGAACGCGGCAACTTGTCGCGGGAGTCGCGCCGCTTGGCACCGTGGGTAAAATCGACGCGCAGGGCTGCGAAATTCGGCCCGCCCCCGGGGAAACATGCAGGCGCGGCCCCCGCCCCGGGGTCCCCAAGGCGCCCGCGCCTTGGGGTGGGAGCGAGGCGCAGCGTCGGGTTGGGGCCAAGGGCCCACAACCCGCCCTGCGCACTCACAGCAGGGCGGGCAACCCGACGCGAGCAAAAGCGGGGCGCGCGGCGCAGCCGCGCCGGGGCCCGCGCCAACATTGAGACGCCCTGAGCGCCAGCGGGCGTCCGTTGCCGGCGAGCGGAACTCCGCTGCGCGGAGTTCCGGCCCGGCCACAGCCCGACCAACGCCGGGGTCCCCATGCCGCTTGCGGCTTGGGGTGGCAATGGGAGGGCGGCTCCAGAAAGAGGTGGCCGTGCCACCTAACAAAACATTATCCTTTCGCCGATAGGCCGGGTGGGGGTGCTTCGTGCCCGGCGTACCGTTGAGTCCGGAACAGCTTGCCATCGTTGCCAGCAATAGCCCCCGCCTGCAGGTCGTGGCCTGCGCGGGCTCGGGAAAAACCGAAACCATGGCCCAGCGCGTCACCCGCTTGCTGGCCGACGAGGTTGCTCCCGAGAGCATCGTCGCCTTCACCTTCACCGAGCGCGCGGGCGCGGAACTCAAACAGCGTATCGGCGAGCGCGCCGCCGAGCGCCTCGGGTCCCGCTGCGGCCCGTTGCTGGCTCAGCTCTTCGTCGGGACCATCCATGCCTACTGCTTCCGCCTCCTGCAGCGGCTCGATCCCCGCTTTGGCAGCTTCGACTTGCTCGACGATCACCGCCTCACCGCTCTGATTGCGCGCGAGTATGTCCGCCTCGGACTAATCCACTTCGGCAGCCAGCGCTGGGTCGTCATTGGCAGTTTCATCCGCAACTTGCAGGTGGTCGAAAACGAGCTGATTCCGCCTGAGCAACTGGCCGGCGAATTCGGCCGCTGCTACCGCGAGTTCAGCCAGAAACTGGAGCGGTATCGCCTCCTTACCTATGGCGGCATCATCTCCAGAGCCGTCGCCCTGCTCGCCGACCAACAACGCACCGCCGCCCGCTCCGGCTTGCGCCACCTGATCGTGGACGAATATCAGGACATCAATCCCGCCCAGCACCGCCTCATCGAATTGCTGGCCCCGGCGGCCTTATGCGTGGTTGGAGACGACGATCAGGCCATCTATCAATGGCGCGGTTCGGATGTCGCCCACATCCTCACCTTCGGTCAGCATGGCCGGACCGCGCAACATCCGCTCTCGCTCAACCGCCGTTCCACGCCGGAAATCATTGCCGCCGCCAATCAGCATGTCCAGACCGTCGGCGACCGCCTCCCCAAGGCTATGCGGCCCCACCGCAGTTCCGCCGGCTTCGCGCCCGTCTGCTGGCGCGCTGCCACGCCGCAGGCCGAGGCGGCATCCATTGCCGATGCCATCGCGGCTCTCCACCAGCGCGGGTTCCGTTTTGCCGATATCGCGGTGCTGTATCGCTCCGTCAAAACCTCGGCGCCACCGCTGCTGGAAGCGCTCGCCGCGCGCAACATCCCCTATAATTCGGCCGGAAGCACCGGCCTGTTCCTGCGCCCGGAAATTGGCGCGATTGCGCAGGTCTATGGATGGCTTGCCGGCGAGGACCACACCCCCGCCGCCGGGTTGGCCCGCACGTTGGAGGTTCATTTTCCGTCCGCCGCCGCCCTCGAACCATCCCTGCAAGCGTGGCGCAAGCGCGCCCGCGACGTTCACGCTCGTGCCAATCTCGTCGGCAATTATTACGAGTTCCTGCATGCGCTCGGCGTTCATCGCTGGCCCCTCGACGGCGCGTCAGACAGAGCCCGCCTCGGCGCACTGGCGCGCTTCTCCTCGCTGCTCACCGATTTCGAGCATAGCAAGCGCCGCGCCGCCGCCGCCAGCGCGGCGGAACCGCAAACCGGCGGCCAGACCGGCGGTCGCTGGTTCTACCAGAATCTCTTCTATTTTCTGCAGTGTTATGCACAGCGGAGTTATGAGGACTCGGAAGGCGAAGCCGAGCCCGGCCTCGACGCGGTCGATATCCTGACCGTGCATCGCGCAAAAGGCCTGGAATGGCCGGTGGTGTTTGTTCCCAGCCTCACCGCGCGCCGCTTTGGGCTCAGCCACGGGCGCCACGGCGCCTGGCTGATCGAGCCCGAATCTCTGTTCCCGCCGGAAGCGCGGGCGCGCTACGATGGCCGCCCCGACGACGAGCGCCGCCTGTTCTATGTCGCCATCACCCGCGCCCGCGACGCCCTCTTCGTCTCCACCTTTGAGCGGATAACGAACCGCCAGCTGTCTTCTCCCTTTTTCACCGCCCTCACCGGTGGCATCGTGCCTGACTCACCGGAACCGCTGCCGCCCCCTTGCCCCCCCGCCAGCGCCCCGCCGCCCGGCCTTACGCTCAGCTTCTCCGAACTGGCCACGTACGAAATCTGCCCGCACAGCTACCGGCTGCGCTCCCGCTTCGGCTTCGAGCCACAGCTTGCCGCCGAGCTCGGTTACGGCCGCGCGGTTCACAACGTCCTGCGCCGGCTGGCCGAGGCCGCCCGCCGTGACGGCCAGCCACCCACGCCCGCCCAGGCAAGCGAGGTGCTGGATGCCGAGTTCTACCTGCCCTTCGCCAATCGTCCGCTCGCGGGGGTCGCGCCGCTTTGCACCGCGGGCAAAATCGACGCGAAGGGCTGCGAAATTCGGAATGGGCGAGCGTCCCAGCGAGCGCCCCCGGGGAAATATGCAGGCGCGGCCCCAGCGAGGCGCAGCGTCGGGTTGGGGCCAAGGGCCCCCAACCCGACGCGAGCATAAGCGGGGCGCGCGGCGCAGCCGCGCTGGGGCC
>JBOGKQ010000049.1:0-15819 GCA_050747905.1 Terriglobales bacterium
AAAATGGAACTGATTAGCCGCCAGGCTTTCGGCTTTCGCAACTTTGAAAACTACCGGAGGCGGGTTAAGGTACTATGCGGCTGAACCCCTCTCGGGGATCGGCCTCCCCCGTTGTTGGCGTAGAGCCCAAAATCATCTACAGCGGGATTTTGGGGTAGGGCAGCGAAACGCGTAACCCCTTGAAAATCTTGGTCGGGGCGAGAGGATTTGAACCTCCGACCCCCTGGTCCCGAACCAGGTGCTCTACCAGGCTGAGCCACGCCCCGACGCCGGCCGAACCGCCTTGTCCCCAATACTAGTATAGCAAGCCCGGGGGCAGCGGCGGCTCGGCCGGGGCCGTGCCACTTCGCCCGCCGGGCAAACTTTGCGCGAGGGGCTGCGAAATTCGGAATGGGCGAGCGTCCCAGCGAGCGCCCCCGGGGAAAATGCAGGCGCTGCCCCAGTCGTGGGGCCCCCAAGGCGCCTGCGCCTTGGGGTGGGAGCGAGGCGGCCCTGCGCACTCACAGCAGGGCGGGCAACCCGACGCGAGCCAGCCGCCCCGCGCAGTTCCAGCGCGGCGGCTCATAAGCGGGGCGCGCGGCGAACGTGGCCCGGCGTTGTTACAGCCGGGCCCGGCAGCCGCGCTGGGGCCCGCGCCAACATTGGCCGGCGCAGCCCGAGTCAAGCCGGGGCGGGCGCCCGACTCCGGATTGACGCGAAATGAGGTATCCTCCGCAAATCAGCGAATTGACCGCTGCCCGGGAGGTTCCCTTGCTCCACCTTGATACAGGTAACACGGCGTTCATGATTCTGTGCACCAGCCTGGTCATGTTAATGACTCCGGGGCTGGCGTTTTTTTATGGCGGCCTGGTGGGGCGCAAGAACGTGCTCGCCATCATGATGCAGAGCTTCGTGTCCATGGGCTGGACGACGGTGATCTGGTACCTGTATGGCTATTCGCTCTGCTTCAGCGGCGACTGGCACGGGGTGATCGGCAATCTCCACGAGGTGTGCCTGCGCGGCATTGGGCTGAGCACGCCGTCGCCCAACCCGACCATTCCGGCCCTGGTGTTCGTCGCCTATCAGATGATGTTTGCGATCATCACCCCGGCGCTGATCTCGGGCGCGTTCACCAATCGCGTGACGTTCAAAGCATACATGTTGTTTCTGACGGCCTGGCTCACGCTGGTGTACTTCCCGTTTGTGCATATGGTGTGGGGCGGGGGGTTCCTGCAGCAATGGGGCGTGCGCGACTTTGCGGGTGGCATCGTGGTGCACAACATTGCCGGGATTGCGGCGCTGGCTTCAGTGCTCTACGTGGGCAAGCGGCGGGTGCTCGACCGCGGGCCGCACAGCATTCCGCTGGTGGCGCTCGGCACCGGGCTGCTGTGGTTCGGCTGGTATGGCTTCAATGCCGGTAGCGAGATGCAGGTGAATGCGGTGACCGCGGCAGCGTTCCTCAATACCGATATCGCCGCCTCGTTCGCCGCCGTGGCGTGGCTGCTGCTGGCTTGGTCGCGGGAGAAAAAGCCGAAGTTCCTGGGGCTGCTTACCGGGGCGGTCGCGGGGTTGGCGACCATCACCCCCGCGGCCGGCTACGTCTCCCCCACCGCGGCCGTGATCATCGGGCTGGCGGCGGGAGTGGTGTGCTATTGCGCCGTCGAGCTTAAAAACCGGTGGCGCTGGGACGACGCCCTGGACGTCTGGGGGGTGCACGGGGTGGGCGGATTTCTGGGCATCGTGCTCCTCGGCGTGTTTGCCAACCGCGCCTTCAACCCGGCAGGAACCAATGGGCTGCTCTACGGCAACAGCAGCTTTTTCTTCAAGCAACTGGCAGCGGTGCTGTTCTCCTCCGCGTGGGCGTTCGGGTTCACCTACGGCATGCTGACCATCATTGACCGCTTCACCGTGGTGAAGGTGGATGAAGCCAGCGAAACCGCGGGTCTGGACCAAACCCTGCACGGCGAGCGGGCGTACGAGGATGCACTGGGATGAATCCGCCCGCGAGCCAGCCGCCCCGCGCAGTTCCAGCGTGGCGGCTCATAAGCGGGGCGCGCGAGCCATTCGCCCCGCGCAGTTCCAGCAAGGCGACGCAGCCGCGCTGGGGCCCGCGCCAACTTTACTGGATTCGTGGTACATTGGCTGGCCATGAGACGTTTTCGCCCGTTCCTGACCGGGGGTTTGGCTGCAATCGCGCTGCTGCTCAGCGGATGCTTTTTGCAACCGCAGCATGCGCTGTTGCATGTGCCGCAGCATGACCAGGCAGCGCCCAGCCTTTATACCGTTACCTTCACGACCACCCGGGGGCCCTTCGAGGTCGAGGTCCATCGGGATTGGGCGCCGCTGGGGGCGGGCCGGTTCTATTACCTGGCGCGGCATGGCTACTTCAATGGGTGCGCGTTCTTCCGGGTGATTCCCAAGTTTGTGGTGCAGTGGGGCATCAGTCCGGACCCCAAAATTGCGGCGGCGTGGAAGAACGCCAATATCCCGGACGATCCGGTGAAGCAGAGCAACACCCGCGGCATGATCACGTTTGCCACCAGCGGAGCGAACACGAGGACGACGCAGGTCTACATCAATTACGGGAACAATTCCCGCCTGGACAAGATGGGTTTTGCGCCGTTCGGGCAGGTGGTATCGGGAATGCACGTGGTGGATGAACTGTATGCTGGCTACGGGGAAGGAGCACCGCGCCGCAAGGGGCCGGATCAGGACCGGATTCAGAAGGAAGGCGCGGCGTATCTGAGCAAGGATTTTCCGCTGCTGGACCGCATTGTGAAGACAACGGTTGCGGCAGGGGCGAACTAGCGGCGGCCGCTCGCGGGGAACTGGGCAACCACTTTCACCCAAGTCAGCGTCTAATCACTAAGCGGTAGGCGCGGAGTCGCGAGCCCGTTCGCGGGCGGGGCGATTTGCGGCGCGGAGCAATGTTCGCGTGGGCCCCACTCCCCTCACCCCGGCCCAGCCACAACGCGTGTCCACAGGCTGCCGAACAAAATCAGAGAGTTACAGACCACAATGGAACAGATCTTGCACCTTTGCAGCCTCTGCCCGAACGCGGCGGCGGTGAATCGGGCGACCGAAACCGAACGACCGATCGCGGGGGTCGCGCCGCTTTGCACCGTGGGCAAAATCGACGCGAAGGGGCTGCGAAATTCGGAATGGGCGAGCGTCCCAGCGAGCGCCCCCGGGGAAACACGCAGGCGCGGCCCCAACTCCGGGGCCCCCAAGGCGCCTGCGCCTTGGGGTGGGAGCGAGGCGCAGCGTCAGGTTGGGGCCAAGGGCCCCCACCCTCGCCCTGCGTACCCACAGCAGGGCGGGCAACCCTACGCGAGCATAAGCGGGGCGCGCGGCGAACGTGGCCCGGCGCTGTTACAGCCGGGCCCGGCAGCCGCGCTGGGGCCAGCGCCAACATTGGACGAAGCGAGTGTCCACTCGCCGCCCAACAAAATCAGCGAGTTACAGACCACAATGGAACAGATCCTGCACCTTTTCAGCTTCTGCCCGAACGCGGCAGCCGTTCCGCCGTGAGGCGCAGCGTCGGGTTGGGGCCAAGGGCCCCCAGCCCGACGCGAGCATAAGCGGGGCGCGCGGCGCAGCCGCGCTGGGGCCCGCGCCCACATTGTTTTGCTCTAATGCCGGCCGCGGCCCCGTGCGGCTGGTCGCGCCAGCGGCTGCAGATCGCGATTGACCTTCCAGGCGGTCTCAAAGCTGAGTGTGGCATTGCGCTCTTTTGCCAGCGCCTGCGCGTCAAGGTTGCAGAAGCGCACCGGGCCGGGTTGCGGGCTGTTGTCCCGCACCAGCGTGTAGATGATCACCTGCCCGTCCAGCTCGATGCGGCAGCCCCAGTTGCGACAGTGGGAGTTGGCCAGCAAGTGATTGGCGCGCTTCAGACCGGCTTCCAGCTCGCCGGCCTCGACCTGTTCGGTGAACGAATCCACCACGCCCTCCTCGTTGGCATGCCTATGATGGATCGCAATCGTGTGTTGCTCGGTTTCCATGCTACCTCTAGGATAGCAGGCTGCGGCGCGAATAGCCATTTCAGGCCTGTCAATGGCCGAAAAGCTGCGCTATGCGGCAGGTGCCTCGCGAGGGGATCGCGCCGATTGCACCACCGCTCGCGGGGGTCGCGCCGCTTTGCACCGCGGGCAAAATCGACGCGAAGGGCTGCGAAATTCGGCACGGGCGAGCGTCCCAGCGAGCGCCCCCGGGGAAAAATGCAGGCGCGGCCCCAGCCCCGGGGCCCCCAAGGCGCCTGCGCCTTGGGGTGGGAGCACCGGGGCCCCCAAGGCGCCTGCGCCTTGGGGTGGGAGCGAGGCGCAGCGTCGGGTTGGGGCCAAGGGCCCCCAACCTCGCCCTGCGTACCCACAGCAGGGCGGGCAACCTCGCCCTGCGTACCCACAGCAGGGCGGGCAACCCGACGCGAGCCAGCCGCCCCGCGCAGTTCCAGCGTGGCGGCTCATAAGCGGGGCGCGCGGCGAACGTGGCCCGGCGCTGTTACAGCCGGGCCCGGCAGCCGCGCTGGGGCCCGCGCCAACATTTGCAAGCGGGCTGAGGGCGGCCGCATCTCAACCAGCAAAGGTCCTCCAGGTGTTCCGCCCCCCGCGCTTGGCCGCGTAGAGGGCCGAATCGGCCTGCTGTAAGAGCTGTTCGCTTCCCGCCTCCTCGCCGCGATAGTAAGTCATGCCAATGCTGGTTGTAATCGTGAGGCGTGGCACGGCCGTCTCTTTCCGGAGCTGCCCTCCCGTTGCCACCCCAGGGTGCACGCGCGTTGGGAGCCCCGCCGCGGGCGGGCCAACCGACGCCGGCGAGCGCTCAGGGCGTCTCCAATCTTCCGCGAGATGCGGCTCCAGCCGCATCGGTTCCTCCAACCCTTTGAAGATCGCCGCCATGACCCGTTCGGCATCCGCCGCGCTCTCCAGATTTTCCAGCAGAATGGCAAATTCATCCCCGCCGAGCCGCGCCACCAGGTCCGAGCTGCGCACGCTGCGCAGCAGCACGGCGCCAAAGCCGCGCAGGATCTCGTCGCCGGCCGCGTGCCCAAGCGTGTCGTTGATTTCTTTGAAATGATCAATGTCCAGGTACAGCACCGCCAGCAGCGCCTGCTGCCACAGCCGGCGCGATGTTTCCATGGCATGCGCGAGGCGGTTCTGGAACGTTCCCCGATTGGCCAGTCCGGTCAGCGCATCGGTTTGCGCCGTTACCCGCAGCTGCTCCTGCTCCCATTTGCGCTCGCTGATGTCGCGCACGGTCACGGCGACGCCATCGCCCAACGGCACCGCCTGCAGATGCAGCCACTGCGCTCCCGGGGCTGAAGCATCAGGGTTGGGTTGGTCAAACTCCTCGACCCAACCTCTGCGGTCCGCCACCACGTGCTTGAGCTTTTCCTGAAGAGCCGTGGCTGCCGCGAGCTGTGGCACTGCCCCGAGCCGCATGGATTCGCTACGCGGCACCTCGGAGACGCCTTGGGTGCCAGCGTCAGAAAGAGGTGGCCGTGCCACCTTGCCAGGCTCCAGGCCGGCAAAGACTTCGCCGGGATGATTGGCATAGACAAGTTGAAAGCCGCTGATTGCACCCGTGGCGGGGTCGCGCATGCTCTCAAAGATATAGAACGGGTCCATGCCGCTTTCCGCCGCAGCGCGAAAGCGCGCCTCGCTGCTGAGGGCCTGGTTGCGCGAGGCCACCAGTTGCTGCACCAGCGGCCGCACTTGCCAACGCAACAGCTCCAGTCCCGCAAACGCCAGGAAAGCCAGCAGCGGCACCAGAATCGTGATTTGCCGGCGGATGGAAGCGTAGAGCTCCCGGCTGTCCATCTTGACGACCAGGCCCAGCCCCATGCCAGGCACCGGCGCGTAGGCGGCGAGGACGCGCTCGCCGCGATAGTCAATCGTATCGGCGATGCCGGTTTTCCCGCTCAGCGCCAGCGCCATGGGGCGTTCCGGTCCACCCTTGCCCACGCGCAGCCGACGTGGCCGGGGACGCATGCGTTGGGGAAAACACTCCATGAGCTGGGTCGAGCCTTGCACTTGCCCGCACAAGCCGATCTCGCCGCTCGACCCGAAGGCGGCACTCTCGACGCCAATGCTGCCCAGCAGCGGCAGCGGTTGCTGCATGATGACGGTGCCTAAGGAACGCGTTCCGGCCATCACTGGCAGGGTTTGCTGCAAATAAAATTCCCCATCCCAAAGCAGTTGCAGCGCCGCACCCTCCGGCACCGCAACCGCAGCCACGGCGCGCCGCAGGGGCCCGCCAGCATGGGCGACGACGCTGCCGGCCCATTCCAGCGCGACCGAGGAGAAATCCTGAGGCGGCGGGAACGGGAGTTTGCCGCCCTGGCCACCGCTCAGGCGCGCCGCCAGCGCGGGCTGGGCGGCGTAGGCGCGTCCGCGCGCCATGGCCTCGTGTAGCAGTTGGCCCACGTAGCTCACCCGCTCCTGCCGCCGCAGCTCCAAATTGGTGGCCGCATCGCGCTCGGCCAGCCGCTGCACCACCAGCAGCCCGCTGAAGCCCGCCGCGACCAGCGCCACCACCAGCGCCACCGTGGCGGCGGAGAGAATGCGGCCTGCCTGCTCGCCTTCCGGCGAGCGGTTCCAGCGCCGGTGGCGCCAGTCCAGCCATAGGGCCAATCCCAGCACCAACAGCCCCGCGCCGCTGTCCAGCGACATGTGCGACAACTCGCGGAAGCTGTAGAGCAAATCCAGGCGCAGGATCGTGCCCAGCACGCCGACCACGCCCGCGGCCATCACTCCCCATGTCAGCCAGCGCACGGCGGCGCCGCCGCCTCTGGTCTGTACCCGCGGCAGCAGCAGCAGCGCCACGCCCAACATCAGGAAACCGTAGTTGGTCACCGGCGCCATGCGTCCGGCGTGGACGCTGGGCTCGTGCAGCCAGGCAAACTGACGCGGAAAATCCACTCCCAGTGACAGTCCGGCCGTGTTTTCCACCAACACCGCTGCATTCAGCGCCAACAGCAGTTGCGTGAATACGGTCCGCCCGCGCCGGCGCAGGGTCAGCGCCAGCGCCGCCAGCACCAGGCTGATGGCCGTGTTGATCACCATGGCACTGTTCTGCCACGGTCCCACCAGCGCGGCGGAATGGGTCGCGTAGCCGCAAAGCACCGCCACGCCCAGCAGCCCCGCCGCCAGTGCCAGCCAGTCCGCGCCAGTGCGCGTGCGCAGCCTCATGGTATTAGCTTGAGATGACGCCGGCCCCAACCCGATGCGAGCATAAGCGGGGCGCGCGGCGCATTCGCCCTGCGCAGTTCCAGCGGGGGAAGCAGCCGCGCTGGGGCCCGCGCCTATCAGTGACTGATTGCGGGCAGCGGAATGTGCGGCGCGTGGCCGCGCTTGTACACCAGAATGGTGCGCCGATAGCTCAGCACCACGGTGCCATCCTGCTTAAACCCGATGGTGCGGATTTCCACCAGGCCTTGGTGCGGGCGTGACTTCGATTCGCGTTTGCTCAATACCTCGGTCTGCGCGTAAATCGTGTCGCCCTCGAACACCGGTGCGGGCATGCGCACCTCGTCCCAGCCGAGGTTCACGGCATTGCGCGACACGTCATTCACCGAAAGGCCCACCACCAGCGCCAGCGTGAAGCAGGAGTTGACCAACGGTTTCTTGAACTCCGTCTGCGCCGAATAATACGTATCGAAGTGGATGGGATTGGTGTTGGCGGTGAGCAGCGTGAACCAGGTATTGTCGGTCTGGCTCACGGTGCGGCCGAAGGGATGGCTCAGGACGGCGCCGACTTCAAAGTCCTCGTAGCAGCGGCCGGCCCCGCCGGCGCCGGTTTCACTGGGACGGTCGGGCATGGGCTTCCTTTCCTGACGGCTGATCGGCGGCGGCACACAGTTCTGCCTTGGCGGCGACCGCTTGTGCCATGCGCAGGTTGGCGGCATCCACCATCTTGCCGTCCAGGCTGACCGCGCCCCGTCCGCCGCCGGCGGCGGCTTGGTAGGCGGCCACGACGCGCGCCGCCTGGGCGGCGGCTTCCGGCGTGGGCGTGAAGATCCTGCGGGCAATGGCAATCTGGGAGGGGTGGATCACCTGCTTGCCGTCAAACCCCATGGCCAGCGCAATGCGGCAGGAGCGTTCAAAACCGGCCGCATCCTTGAAGGCCGCATAGGGGCCGTCCAGAGCGCGCAGCGTCACGCCCCGCAGGTTGCCTCGCGCCGCGCCCACGATCGCCGCCATCGCCGCGTGCCAGCGGTGGCCGGGATAGAGGGCGTCATGCTCGTCGAAATCACCAATGCCGCTCGAGGGCATGCCCATGGAGGCGGCGAAGTCCCCGGGGCCAAAAATCAGCGCCTCCAGGCGCGGCGAGGCGGCGGCAATTTCGCGGCAGTACAGAAACCCGCGCGCGGTCTCAATCTGCGCCTCAATGCCGATCCGCGGCTCCCAGCCGCGCGCCTGCTCGATTTGGGTGAGCAGCCGGTCCACGAATTCCACGTCGCCGGCGGTGCCCGCTTTGGGCAGCATCAGCCGATCGAGGCGATCGCCGGCGCCCTCGACCACCTCGATCACATCGCGGTAGGCAAACCCCGTGTCCAGCCCATTGATGCGGAACATGCGGATGCGGCGCCCAAAATCCAGCTCCTGCAGCGCCCGGATCACCTGCGCGCGGCTGGCAGGCTTTTGCTCCACCGGGACCGCGTCCTCCAGGTCAATGCAGACTGCGTCCGCCTCCGAGGCGGCGGCCCGTTCGAGCATGTGCCAGTTGTTGGCGGGCACAAACAGCGCGGTGCGTTCGAGGCGTTCCGGATTAGCCATCAGGGACTATTCTAAGCGACCCGCGGGGGTCGCGCCGCTTGGCACCGTGGGCAAAATCGACGCGAAGGGCTGCGCAATTCGGCATGGGCGAGCGTCCCAGCGAGCGCCCCCGCGGAAACATGCAGGCGCGGCCCCAGCCCCGGGGTCCCCAAGGCGCCTGCGCCTTGGGGTGGGAGCGAGGCGCAGCGTCGGGTTGGGGCCAAGGGCCCCCAACCCGCCCTGCGCACTCACAGCAGGGCGGGCAACCCGCCCTGTGCACTCACAGCAGGGCGGGCAACCCGCCCTGTGCACTCACAGCAGGGCGGGCAACCCGCCCTGTGCACTCACAGCAAGGCGGGCAACCCGACGCGAGCATAAGCGGGGCGCGCGGCGCAATTCGCCCTGCGCAGCTCCAGCAGGGCGAAGCAGCCGCGCAGGGGCCCGCGCCAACATTCGGAGAACAGCTATCCCGCGCGCGTGGCCCTGCGCCCCGCCCGGCACCCTACGGGTGAGCTGTCTGTGGCTGCACCGGAGATTCCCGCAGGCTCTCCACATTGCGCAGCGCCGGAAAGCCGCGCCACCAGCCCAGCACCACCGCCACGGTGCCTATGCCGCCGACCACGGTGGCCGGCACCGCGCCCCACCATTGCGCCGTGAGCCCGCTTTCGAATTCGCCGAGTTGGTTGGAGGTGCCGATGAACAGTGCGTTGATGGCGCTGACGCGCCCGCGCATGTTCGACGGCGTTTGCAGTTGCACCAGCGTCTGCCGCACCACCACGCTCACCATGTCCGCCGCGCCCATGACCACCAGCAGGGCGAGCGAGAGCTCCAGGTCGCGGCTCAACCCGAAGCCGATGACGCTCAATCCGAACAGGCCCACGCAGGCCAGCATGGTCTTGCCCGCGCGCCGCTCCAGCGGGTGAAATGCCAGCGCGAGGGCCATGATCATCGCGCCCAGCGAGGGTGCGGCCCGCAGCAGCCCCAGCCCGCGCACGCCGGTGTGGAGAATGTCGCTGGCGAAAATCGGCAGCAGCGCCACCGCCCCGCCCAGCAGCACGGCGAACAGATCGAGCGAAATGGTGCCCAGAATGACCTTGTTCTCCCGCACATACCGGAAGCCGGCCAGCAGCGTATCCAGCGTGGCCGCTTTGGGCTCCATGCGGCCGGTGCGGGTGGCGATGGCAAACACTAGGAAGATGGAGATGACATAGCCGACGGTGGCGAGCTCGTAGACCGATGCGGCGCCGCGCGCCCAACCATACACCAGCCCGCCCAGGCCCGGCCCGACGATGGTGGCCATCATGAACATGCTCGAGCCCCAGGTCACCGCGTTGGCGAAATGTTCGGCCGGTACCAGCTCGGGCATCAGCGCCTGCCCCGCCGGACCGCCGAAGGCGCGCACCACCCCCTGCAGCGCCATGATGGCGTAAATCGCCCCCACCGCCTGCCAGTGCGCCAGCGTGACATAGAGCAGCAAGGCGGCGATGGCGGCATAGCCGGCCTGCACCCACAGCACCACCGCGCGCCGGTCAAAGCGGTCCACGGCGTGGCCGGCCACCAGGAACAGCACAAAGCTGGGCAGCACCTGCGCCAGCCCGACGTAGCCCAGGCTGAGGGCGCGGTGGGTGATTTCGTACACCTGCCAGCCCACCGCCACGGCCACCATCTCGGAGGAGAGCACGGAGGCCAGCCGCGCGCCCTGGTAGAGCCGGAAATCGCGGAAATACAGCGCCGCGTTGGCTGTGCCCGGAGGCAGCGATAACGGAGGCTCGGCCATCGGTGAGCTTCCTATCATCGCATAGCGGGCGGTACACTGACCTTGCCCATGCCGCTGCCCCCGTATCTCTCTCCGCGAGCCTTGCGCCGCCTGCTGCGCCGGGCGTCCCGGCTGGTGCATGCGGAGGCGTGGTTTCCGCACATTCTGCTGAGTTTGCTGCTGGTGCTGGCGGGCGTGCTGGTGCTGGCGGTGGCGTACGCTTCGGCGCCGGAGCGGCTGCTGGCCGGGTTTCCGGGTTCGATGCTGCACGTCGAGCCCTCGGGTCTGACGTTTCTTATCATCGGCATCGCCTTGCTGCTGATGTCGGTGGGCCTGGCGCTGCGCTCCCGTTTCGCCTGGATCGTGGTGCTGGTGCTGGCGCTGGCGGCGATCCTGGCGCTTAAGCTGTTTCCGCGCATCTCGCACCCGGTACTGCTGGACTACCTGGTGGCGCTGCTGATCGCGCTGCTGCTGGCGCACCGGACCTTCAGCCGCAGCAGCGTGGCGGCCGCCACGCTGTTTGCGGTGGTGAGCAGCCTGTTGCTGCTGCTGTACGCGGTGTTTGGGAGCCTGTATTTCGGAGCGCAGTTCACACCCCCCATCCGCGACCCGGTGACGGCGTTGTACTATTCCATCGTCACCATGGGCACGGTGGGCTATGGCGACATCACGCCGATTACGCCGCACGCCAAGCTGTTCACAGTGAGCATAATTGTGCTTGGCATCGCCGTGTTCGCCACCTCGCTGACCGCGGTGGTGGGGCCGCTGGTGAGCGGCAGCTTCAACCGCATCGTCAACCGGAAGGAGACGCGCATGCACCGTAGTGACCATTTCATCGTGGTGGGGCTGACGCCGCTGGCGGTCAGCGCCTACCGGGAGCTGAAGCGGCGGCATCAATCCGTGGTCGTGATCGCGCAGCACCCGCCCGCGGCGGGCGAGGTGGACGCCGCCGACGTCGTGGTCGGCGACGCCAATAGCACGGAAGTGCTCAACCAGGCCAATGCCGCCGAGGCGCGCGCGGTGTTGGCCATGCGCCCGGATGACAGCGACAACGCCTTCACTGTGCTGGCGGTGAAGGAACTCAAGGGCAAGGCCCAGACCGTGGTGGCGCTCAACGACAGCCAGCAGCTCGGCCGCATTCGCCTCGTCCAGCCCGACCTGGTGATTGCGCCGCAGGCGCTAGGCGGAGAAATCCTCGCCATGGCGCTCAGCGGCGAGGCCATCACCGGCGACACCATCCTACAACGCTTCCTGCACTACGACGGCGTCCGGCCGCTCTAGGGCGCCGCCAGCAGAGCGCGCGCCGGACAAGGTCAGCCACCCGCACGCCGCGATTGTAGCGCGCAGGGAGGGGTGGTGAGCCGGGAAGGAATCGAACCTTCAACCTAGTGATTAAGAGTCACTTGCTCTGCCAATTGAGCTACCGGCCCCCGGCGCGAACGGACCCGAAGGGAATTTTAACATGAGCGCCCGGCCGCGGGCCGATGCCGGCGTATGCTGGTGCCAAGGAGGAGCGCATGGGGGATGGCGGATTTTCGCGGAGGAATTTCCTGGGCGCGGTGGCGGGCGGGGTGGGCGCGGCCGCTTGCCTTCGTCCTGCCCAGGCGCTGGCTCTGGCAGCAGCGCGCCCCGCGGCCGCGCCGCAGCTTGCCGACCGAATCGAGTTGCTGGCTGAGCCGTTTCCGCTGGCGCAGGTGCGGCTGCTGCACAGCCCTTTTGCCGACGCGTTCGCAGCCAACGACGCCTATCTGCGCTCGCTGCCCACCGCCAGCCTCGCGCACAGCTTTCGCCTCACCGCCGGCCTGGCATCTTCCGCCCAGGCCTTCAGCGGCTGGGAGGCGCCGCAGTGCCAGCTTCGTGGCCACTTCACTGGCGGGCATTATCTTTCCGCCTGCGCGCTGCGCTACGCCCAGGCAGGTGATGACGCCGTGCGCGAGCAGGGCGAGGCGATGATCGCCGAGCTGGCCGCCTGCCAGAAGCAACTCGGTTCGGGCTACGTCAGCGCCTTCCCCGAAACCCTGTTCGACCACCTCGAGGCCGACCAACCCGTCTGGGCCCCGTTTTACACCCTCCACAAGATCCTCGCCGGCTGCCTCGACATGCACGCGCACTGCGGCAGCGCGGCGGCGCTCGAGGTTGCCGCCGGCCTGGGCGACTGGACCGGCCACTGGATCAAGGACATGGGCGACGATCAACTGCAGCGCATCCTGCAGACCGAGTTCGGAGGCATGGAAGAGTCGCTGTGGAACCTGGCCGCCGCCACCGGCGAGCGCCGCTATGCCGCGAGCGCGCGCCGCTTCGAGAAGCAGGTCTTTTTCGATCCTTTGGCGGCGCATCGCGACCAGCTCAAGGGTCTGCACGCCAACACCCACATCCCGCAGGTCATTGGCGCCGCGCGCCGCTACGAGCTCACCGGCGAGCCGCGCGACCGCGAAATCGCCCACTATTTCTGGCACCAGGTGGTGCGCGAGCGCAGCTACGCTCCCGGCGGCACCAGCAATGGCGAGCATTGGGATACCGATCCCGGTCAGCTTGCCCGCGCCCTCAGCCGCTACAGCATGGAGTGCTGCTGCGGCTACAACATGCTCAAGCTCACCCGCCACCTCTACACCTGGACCGCCGATCCGCGCTACTTCGACTACTACGAGCGCACCCTGTGGAACTCGCGCCTGGGCACGCAGCATGCGCCCGATGGCGGCAAAATGTACTACTTCCCGACGGCGACGGGTTGGTGGAAATATTTCAGCTCACCGCGCGACTCGTTCTGGTGCTGCGATGGCACCGGCGCCGAGGAATTTTCGAAGTTCGGCAACTCCATCTACTTCCATCACGGCGCCTCTCTGTTCGTGAACCTCTACCTTCCCAGCGAACTCCACTGGCCGGAACTGGGCCTGGCCTTGACCCAGCAGACGCGCCTGCCTGAGGAGGATGAGGTGCGCTTCAGCCTCCGCGCCACGCGTCCGGTGCGCTTGACGCTGCAATTGCGCATCCCAGCCTGGACCGCCCCCGGGGGCACGGTTTCGGTGAACGGCCGCACCCTCGAAACTTTTGCTTCTCCGGGCAGCTACGTCAGCATCGAGCGTAGCTGGTCGGACGCTGACACGATCGTGCTGCGCCTGCCGATGCAGCCCGCCGCTGAGCCGCTGCGTGGCGACACCAGCCAGTGGGCGGCAACCTATGGGCCGCTGGTGCTGGCCGCGCGGCTGAGCAGCGACGGCCTGCCTCGGGTTGCGCGCTTTGACACCAACCCGGGCGACGCGCACGATCCGTACGGCGGCACCAAGGTCGAAGCGCCACAAGGCCAGCGCGACGGCGCCACCCCGCTTCGGCTCGCTCGCGGCGCCGATCCGGCCGCCGTCCAGTGGCTGGCCAAAGACTCCGGCCTGCGCTTTCACACCGTGGGCCAGGCGTCTCCCACCGAACTGATGCCGCTCCATCAGATCCAGGACGAGCGCTACGGCATCTACTGGAAGCTGGCGGCGGGCAGACCGCTGCCAGCGGGCTGAGGGGTAAACGACGCACGTGCGTCGTTTACCAGGCCGCCCGAGCCCCGCGCCAACATTAAGAGCCGCCCGCCAGATGCACCCAGACCTGCCGCGCGGCCCAAGCGTGCAGGCGCAGCATGTCGCCGAAAAAGTCGTCACGGCGCAGGGGAACGTCCGCGAAGGCCGCGGCGGGAAACGCGGCCACCGCGGAGGCACACAGCGCGGCCCGGGCGGGGGGCTTGCGGCCACGGAAATTGAAGTAGGCATCCACGAACGGCGGCGACAGCAGCGGCGCGGTGGCCCGCAACCAGCACCAGCGCAAATAGCTGTGCCAGGCGTCCATGTCGGCATTGGTGGCCAGCGCCATGCGGCCATTGAGCAGCAGCAAGGCGGTGGGCGAGGCCACGAGTTTGCCGCCATCGGGCACGCCGCGGGTGCCCCAATAGGCACGCCAGTCAAAGTTGGGCGCCAGCGTCCGCAGTTGCGCCAGTGTCAGTGGCCGCAGCGGTTCGGCGCCCGGCGGAGGCGTGAGGCTGACGGCGAGGTTGATGGCATTCCGCGCCTCCTGCGCTGCCCGCTGAGGCGGATCGCCGAGCAGCACAAACAGCGTTTCCGCATAGTGCTGGGTGGCGTAGTCGCGCTGCCGCTCCGGCACCGGCTGGTCATGTACCCGGAAGATCGCAAAAATCCCGAAGCGGTGCAGTTCGCCCACCGCAGCGGCGATAGAGTGGGGGGTTGCGAGCGCCGTCACCGATTGCAAATATTGCCCCAGCGGCTGGCTGCCGAGCCGGGCGATTGCCTCCGTGTTCATGCAAGCGTCGTGCACTTGTGTCTGCGGAGGCTCTTGTGCCACCACCGTCACCGCCACCGTCAGGATTACCGTTGCCAGCATCAGCCGCCGCATTGCTACAATTTTACGATGCGGAGACTGCAACTGGTGTTCACCCTGGCGCTGTGCGCCGGCACGGCGGCGGCGCAGATGACCGCGCAGCAGGTGGTGGATCACAGCCTGGCGGCGCGCGGCGGGGCGGCCGCGTTCGCCGCCGTGCGCACCCTCAGCTTCAGCGGCGAACTCGAGGTGCCGGGCGCTCCCGCCGCCGCCATGGCGGTCTGGATTGCCACCCGCCCGGCCCGCATCCGCATCGAGATCACTTTTCC
This sequence comes from Terriglobales bacterium, assembly GCA_050747905.1. GTDB lineage: Bacteria > Acidobacteriota > Terriglobia > Terriglobales > SCQP01 > SCQP01. Next base: position 15,129 of record JBOGKQ010000049.1, read on the forward strand.
GCAGGGCAAAATGACCGAGGGGTTCGACGGCGCCACCGCCTGGCACCAGCTTCCCGGCGCCGCCGCGGTCGCGCTCACCGGCGCCGACGCCAACCGCGTGCAGGATCAGGCGAACAACGGCGTGGATCTGATTGCCGATTCCTCCCTGTCGCTCAAGCTGGCAGGAACGGGCACGCTCCAAGGCCACAAATACTACGCCGTCACCTTCACTCTGCCCACCGGCGACCGGTTCACGCAATATTTTGACGCCCATACCTGGCTCGTCTTTCATGAAATCTACCCCGGCGGCAGCGAGGACATTTCCGGCTACCAGCCCGCCGGCGGCCTGCTGCTGCCCACCAAGTACGTCAGTGGGCCCACCGGCCAAGCGCCGGTGACGCTGCTGCGCCAGCACACCGAAATCAATCCCGAGATCCCTGTTTCCCGGTTCGCCAGGCCGCTCGCGGCGGTCGCGCCGCTTTGCACCGTGGCCAAAATCGACGCGAAGGGCTGCGAAATTCGGCACGGCGGCCCGCCCCCGGGGAAACATGCAGGCGCGGCCCCAGCCCCGGGGCCCCCAAGGCGCCTGCGCCTTGGGGTGGGAGCGAGGCGCAGCGTCGGGTTGGGGCCAAGGGCCCCCAACCCGACGCGAGCATAAGCGGGGCGCGCGGCGCAATTCGCCCTGCGCAGTTCCAGCAGGGCGAAGCAGCCG
>JBOGKQ010000050.1:0-15109 GCA_050747905.1 Terriglobales bacterium
GCGCGCCCCGCTTATGCTCGCGGGGGTCAGGGGCCCCTGGCCCCAACCCCACGCTGCGCCTCCAATGTTGGCGCGGGCCCCAGCGCGGCTACGCCGCGCGCCCCGCTTATGCTCGCGGGGGTCAGGGGCCCCTGGCCCCAACCCCACGCTGCGCCTCCAATGTTGGCGCGGGCCCCAGCGCGGCTACGCCGCGCGCCCCGCTTATGCTCGCGGGGGTCAGGCCGCTACGTTAAGGTTCGAGCTTGTCGGCGGGCTGGTCAGGGTTGTCGTCCCGGGAGCAGGCGTTGTCCCCGAAGAAGGCTCAAGATCCTGCTGGAGCGTGGAGTAGGCGTTCTGGGCCGCGGAGAGATTGCCGGATTGCAGAGCCTGGGCGAGCGAGTTGAAGGTCTGGACGGCGGAGTTGCCCTCAGAACCTGAGGAATGATGATGGTGCCTGCCTCCGTGGACTTGGGAGCCCTGCTGCATATCCTGCTGGAGCGTAGCGAAATCCTGCTGGGCCGACCCGAGATCGCCTGATTGCAACGCCTGCCCCAGAGTGTTGAAAGCCTGGACCAGTGAGCTGTTTCCAGCACCTTGGGATTGGCTGCCAGGTCCGAAGCCGAAGCCCTGCGGCCCCTGCTGCAAATTCTGTTGCAGCGTGGCGAAATCCTGCTGGGCAGCGGAAAGATTTCCAGACTGCAGGTCCTGGCCGAGAGCGCCAAAGGCGGTGGCGGCCGGATTGCCCGGCTGAGCGGGCTGGCCGGTCGCAGGTTGCGGAGGAGTTCCCTGCGGGCTGGTGAGATCCTGCCCGAGAGCCAACACGAATGCCTGGAGCGCCTGATCGAACGTGTTGAGGGCCGCCGTCAGCGAGTTGCCGGGGCCTGTCGTCGCCGGCGGGTTGCCGGAGCCGGTTGTCGCCGGGCTGCCGGAGCCGGTTGTCTGGGTTGTGCCCGCAGGCGCGGGGTCCGGGGACACCGCAGTGGCGGAAGTTTGACCGCTTGCCCTCAGGGCATTCGCCAACTGCTGCAATTCGCGTTGCTCCTGCCAATTGGACTGAATATTGGAACTGCTGCTAAAAATCCCTGTCACCGACATCATCCACCTCCCCGTAAGCACTCGATTCGGCGTAGTGCCGATCTGTTTGCCATATCGTCACTTGCCCGGATCTCATTAATGCCGCAAGCCGTGACCGAGAGTGGAGACGTCAACTTCACCTATACTCAATGAGTAAAATCTGGAGGGCATGCATGACAAGGTATCTGCTTGTGGTCTCTGTGCTGACGCTGGCCGCGTACGCGGCGACGCCTCCGCAGGCCGCGCAATCGGTGACGGCGGGCAGCGTGGTTGTGGAAGGCCAGCGCATTGACTACACCGCCACCGCCGGCACGGTAATCCTCAAGAACCAGCAGGGCGAGCCCACCGGCAGCATGTTTTATGTGGCCTACACAAGGAATGGGGTCACGGAGGAAAGCCACCGCCCGGTGACCTTCTTTTACAACGGCGGGCCCGGCTCCTCGAGCATCTGGCTGCACATGGGTGCTTTCGGCCCGCAACGCATCGCCACCAGCGACCACGCCCACACTCCACCCGCACCCTACCAACTGGTGAACAACGACTACAGCCTGCTGGACGCGACCGACGAGGTGTTCATTGACGCGATGAGCACCGGCTACAGCCGCATCCTCCGCAAGGCCGAGGGCGGCGCCGGCACCCCCAAGGACTTTTACGGCATCGACCCGGACGTGCGCTCCTTCGCGCAGTTCATCACCAGCTACCTGAGCCGCAACAACCGCTGGAACTCGCCCAAATACCTGTACGGAGAAAGCTACGGGACAGTGCGCTCGGAGGTGCTGGCGAACTACCTCGAACAAGTGGACGACATTGACCCGAACGGCGTCATCTTGCAGTCAGCCTACACCGGCGGCGGCATATTCGGCTCGGATTTGGCATACGAAACCGACCTGCCGACCATGGCGGCGGTCGCCTGGTATCACCACAAGCTGCCCAACCAGCCGGCGCACTTACGGCCCTTGCTGGCCCAGGTCGAGCAATTCGCCCTCAACCAGTACGCCGAGGCGCTGAATGCCGGCAACTCGATGAGCCCGACTGCATTCGACGCCATCGCGGAAAAGCTGCACGAGTATACCGGCCTCGACACCGCCTTCATTGAAAAGGCCAACCTGCGCATCACCGAGGGTGAGTTCCGTCACGACGTGCTCGGCGATCAGGGCATGGTCGTCGGCGATCTGGACGGCCGCTTCACCGGCCCGCAGATGGACCCGCTGAGCCTGGGCGCCAGCTACGATCCCCAGTCAGCCTCGATCAGTTCGGCTTACGTAACGGGCTTCAACGCTTACATGCACAACGTGCTCAAGTACGGCCGCGGCCAGACCTATCGTCCGGAAGCCTACGACATCGTGACCGGATGGTCGCGCACGGACAGGAACCTGATGACCCGCCAGAACCGTTCGAATCCCGGCATTGATCTGGCGCAAGCCATGAAATACAACCCGGAGCTGCGGGTCGAGGTGGATGCCGGTTATTTCGATCTGAACCTGCCCTACGATGGCATGGTCTATTCGGTCAACCACCTGAGTCTGCCCAAGGACCTGCAGTCGCACATTCAGTTCAAGTTCTACCGGTCCGGCCACATGATCTACGTGAACATCCCGGCGCTGAAGGAACTGCACGACAACACGGCCGCGTTCATCCGCAGCACGTCCGCTCAGCCGTCGCCTGGAGCGGGTGGGGCGGCGGGAGGCGCAGCGGCACCGGCGAGGGAGTAGCGCAGCAAGCTGGGCAGGTGCTTGACAATTCTGCGGTCACTGCCGCAGTGGCAATTGGGGCAGTCGAGCTTGAGGGCGCGGCGGGCGGCGTCCTTGTGGCACGGCGTGAAGAGCAGGGCGCGCAGCGGCTGCTGGTGCAGGTTGCCCAGAGGAAAGGTGACGAAGCACAGCCGCACCGAGCCATCCGCCCCCACCCAGATCATGTCGTAGGCATCGCAGGGCACCCGCATATCCGGCCCTCGCAGCAGCCAATCGGGCACGGACTGGATGGAAGCCATGGGCTCATCGTATAAATCGGGCCGCTCGCGGCGCATGCGCAACAACCGGTCCACCACGGGGCGGATGCGGCCGTAATCGCCGGGCCGGAACTGCAGTTCCCGGTCCGGCCCTTCACTGAAATAGGGCAGCGAATAATGGATTAGATCCAGGTGGAATTTGAGCTGGTAGCGTTGAGCAAGGTCCCAGGCAGTTTCGAGCTCGAACAGCGAGCAGGTTCGCGTGCTCAGCACATAGCAAATGTGCAGCGAGAGTGCGTCCGCGTACTTGTCCCGGGCCTGGGCGATAGCCCGCTCCAGGCCATCGCGCGCCCCGGTGCGGCCGACGTAGGGATCGTAGACCGCCGCCGAACCATAATAACCAAAGGAAATGGTCCGCAGTCCTGCCGCCACCAGCCGGTCGAGATAGCGGGGCAGCAGACGGCCGTTGGTGGACACGTAAGGGGTCATTCCGTTGGCGGCGGTCTCGGCCACCATCTCGGCCAGTCCGGGATGGAGCAGAGGTTCGCCGCCGTAGAGCCGCACGGTAGAAATGCCCGCCGCGGCCGCATCCCGCAGCAACTGCTTGACCATCATCGTAGGCAGTTGCGCGCCGGTCATGTAGTCGCGCCCGTAGCGGCAGCCCACGCAGCGCAGATTACACTGAGCGGTGATGGCCACGGTAAGATTGCGCGGCGAGGGGGTGAGCAGCACGGGCAGGAGCTGAGCGGCGCTGTTGCGCGCCAACTCGTAGGCATTTTCGGTGATGCCGAGCCAGCGGCGGACACGGGCACTTCCGACGTGTTGCCTCACTACCCGAGCCAGAGCGCGCTGTACGGGCTCGCGATTCGGCCCCTGCCTCATATGACCGAAGAGTAACACACTTATTGATTTATGGCGTGTCAGTAATCCTGGCACGGGCCCTGGGCCGGCGCTCGCGCTGGCGGAGCGGGGGTGTACCATCTATGGATTCGGGGTGGAAGCGTTGGGCGGGTCTCCCCCAAGGAGCAAAGGCAATGAGAAAACGACTGTGTGCGACGGGCTGGATACTGACAACCGGCTTGCTGCTGGGCGTGGCGGCGGCACAGACGCCGAACCCGCTGCGGGCACTGCATTTCCGCTTTGTCGGACCGCAGGGCAATCGCGATATTGCGGTAGCGAGCGTGCCCGGGAATCCGCTGGTGGATTACTTCGGCGCGGCCTCGGGCGGTCTGTGGAAGACGACGAACGGGGGTGTGACCTTTCACGCGATGTTCGATCACGAGGATGTATCGGCCGTGGGGGCGATCGCGGTCGCGGCCTCGGCGCCGAACATCGTCTGGGTGGGAACGGGCGAGTCTTCCATCATCCGCCAGGCCACCTCGCCCGGCGACGGCATGTATAAGTCCACCGACAGCGGCCTGCACTGGCAGCACATGGGCCTGGAGCAGACCGGGCATATCGCCGGCATCGCCATCAACCCGCACAATGCGGACATTGTTTACGCCTGCGCCGTGGGGCAGGGTTATCGCAACAACCGGGAGCGCGGCGTGTACCGCACCGAGGACGGCGGCAGGAGCTGGACCCAGGTTCTCCAGGTGAACGACGAGACCGGCTGCTCGGGCATCAGCATGGACGCCCACGATCCCGACACGCTGTTTGCGGGCATGTGGCAGTTGAGCATCCGGCCCTGGGACGAGGACAGCGGCGGAGCGGGCAGCGGCGTCTATGTAACCCACGACGGGGGGACGAGGTGGGAGCGGCTGAGCGGACATGGGCTGCCGCCGCTGGGGGCGGATATCGGGAAAGTTGCGGTGCGGGTCGCGCCCAGCGATTCCCGCCGGGTTTACGTGCTGATGCAGGAGTCGCCGGCGCCGGGGTTTTACCGCTCGAACGATTACGGCGCCACCTGGCAACTGATGAACCGCAACAATCGCATGACCGGGCGCGCCCCCTACTTCACCAATTTTCAGGTATCGCCCGGCGATGAGGACCTGGTGTACTTTGTGGCGCAGTACTGGAGCGTGTCGCGCGACGGCGGCAAGACGTTTGCCACGGATGTGGGGCGGGCCGGAGGCGATCTGCATGACGTATGGATCGATCCGCGGAACCCGAAACGTATCCTGGTGGCCGACGATAGCGGCGGCGGGATCAGCCTGGACGGGGGCGAGACCTGGGAGCGGGTGAAACTGCCGATCGCGCAGATGTACCACGTCTACACCGACAGCCGCATACCCTACGACGTGCTCGGGAACCGGCAGGACGACGATGGCGAAGAGGGTCCCAGCCGCTCGCTGTTCAGCGCGGGGTACGGAGGCGCCGCGGGCGGTGCCATCTCCTCGGCGGAATGGCATGGCTACGCCGGCTGCGAAAGCGGTTTCGGGGTTCCTGACCCGGTGAATCCCGACATCCTGTGGACGGGCTGCTACAACGGCGATTTGACCCGCGTGGACATGAAAACCGGGCAGGCGCGCAACGTCTCGGTGTGGCCGGAGGATTCCTACGGAGGCGGGCCGGGCGAGGTGCGGGACCGGTGGAACTGGACCTTCCCGATCGCCATCTCGGCGCGCGATGGCAACAAGGTATTCGTGGGCAGCCAGTACGTGTATGCAACCGTGAATGCGGGCCAGAGCTGGACGCGGATCAGCCCGGACCTGACCCGCAACGACAAGAGCCGGGAAGGCAGCTCGGGCGGGGTTGCCGGCGACAACCTGATGACGTTTACGAGCGAGACGCTGTCGAACATCTCGCTGTCGCCGGTGCAGGCGGGAGTGATCTGGGTGGGCAGCTACGACGGTGAAGTCAGCGTGACGCAGGATGGCGGCAAGACCTGGAGCAACGTCACGCAAAACATTCCTGGCCTTCCGCCCTGGGGCGAGATTACGCGGATCGAGCCGTCGCATTTCGCGGCCGGGACCGCCTATTTGAGCGACGACCTGATGATGATGGGCGACTATAACCCCTACGTCTACAAGACCACGGATTTCGGCCGCACGTGGACGAGCATCGCGGGCGACCTCCCGCATGGCCTGTTCAGCTACGTGCACGTGGTGCGCGAAGACCCGGTGCGCCAAGGCATGCTGTACGCCGGGACCGAAAATTGCATTTACTTCACGCTCGACGATGGCGCGCATTGGACGCGGTTGAAAAACAACATGCCGGCGGCGCCGATGTACTGGCTGACGATTGAACCGCGATTCAGTGATCTGGTGGTGGGCACGTATGGGCGCGGGATTTGGATCGTGGACGACATCACGCCGTTGCGGAGTTGGGACCGGGTGGTGGCAGCGGGCGCGGTGCATCTTTTCAAACCGCGCGCGGCCTACCGCTTCCGCAGATCCGTGCTGGTGCCGCAGAGCGGTCCCAACGACCCGGTCGCCGGGCAAAACCCGCCGTACGGCGCCGACCTCAACTACTATTTGCCGGCGGCGGCGAGGTCGGTGAGTTTGAGCATCCGCGGCAGCGATGGCCAGGTGATTCGCAGCGTGAAGGGGACGACCCATGCGGGACTGAACCGGGTTTGGTGGAATCTGCGCTATCCCAGTCCCACCGCCGTGCATCTGCTCACGGCTCCGCCCGACATGCCTTGGGTCACCATGGGCCCGCAAGGCTGGCGCGCGCTGGTCGCCTGGGGAGGGAATGCGGGTTCGCCGCGGGTTGTGCCGGGCAGGTTCCAGGTGCAACTCAGCGTGGACGGCAAGGTCGCGGGGACGCAGCCGCTGACGGTGCTCAAGGACCCGCAAGCCAGCGGTACCGAGAACTCGATGGCGGCGCAACTGAAATTTGCGCTGAGGATGCAGAGCGAAGTCAGCGAGGCGGCGGCCATGATTAACGGCGTCGAAAGCACGCGCCGGCAATTGGAGGAGGCGGCCTCGGTGCTGGCCCATCGTCCGGGTGCGGCCGCGGCGGCGCAGGCGGAGCAGGCACTGGAGGCCAGATACGTGGCGCTGGAAGGCAAGCTTTACGATACCCACCTGAGCAGCCAGAGCATCGAGGAGTCGTTCATCACCCCGGTCCAGCTTTATGCCAAGTTGTGCACCCTGGCCGCGGACTTTAACGGAACCGGCCGGTACGGAGGAGGCGCGGACCTGGGGCCGACCGAGCAAGCCCTGGCCGTCAATCGCGAGCTGGTGGCGCAGATGGACCAGATTCGCGCGGACCTCGGGGCGCTGAACCGGAACGAAGGAGCTGCGTTCAACGGGCAACTGCATTCCCTCGGGCTGGGGCTGGGCATTCAATTTGCGTCGCTGCCTGCCGCGAAACGCTGATGGGCGCGGGGCACGGGCGGCCTGCGGCTGCCCGTGGGGCGAAGTGAGGTCATGGCCAGCGGGAACCGCGGGGACGGCGGCTGAGATAAGAGTGGGAGTACGTTTCCTGGAGGCGGGCCTCGGCCAGGCGATGCTGAAGGGCGACGATGGTGGGATCGGAAGAGGTGATGGCGGCCTGGATGCGCTGCTGGGAGGAGAGCCGGGGCGGGGAGATGAAGCTATAGACGCCGTAGCGGAACGCGTCGAGGCAGTCGTCGAAGGGATCGCCGGGAACCTTGAGGATGTCGTCGGGGCGCCGGGGATCGTGGATACGCGTGGGCATGGCTTCACGCAACTGGCGGCAACTGTCGCAGATGAGCAGCTCGCCGCGGTCGAGCTGCGAGTAGACGAGCATGGCGCCGCCGATGCGGTCGTTGCTGGCGGGAGTGAAGGCGACGCGGGCGGCGGCGCTCATTTGATCGGCAAGCGAGTGGCCATCGCCACGTTCGGCCCAGGCGTCGGGAGAGAGAAACCAGGCGACGACGCGGCGGGCGGGAGTGCGCCAGCGACGGGCGAGTTCGCGGGCAAAATCGGCTGCCTGCTGATGGCGCGCCGTGTACTCCTCGACGGCGAAGGAACGCCCGTCGGGTGACTTGGCAAACAGGTAGGCGGCGGCCTGGCTGACGTTGAATCCGTAGTCGGCGGCCACCCACCAGGTCCAGCTATCCTCGATACCAGCGAGGGCGCGCTTGACGACCATGCGCTGGGGCGCCCAATTGTCGAAGTACTGGCCCTCGTAGACATCCCAACAGCCTTCGAGCAGGGCCTTGCGGAAGGCACCGGGGAGAGAGTCGAGAGAGGCAAGATAGTCGCTGCCGAGGAGGGAGTGATCGGTGACACGGCCGGGGATGAAGCAAGTGGACTTGCCAATGCGGCGGCCGTCGCTGGGCCAGACGGCGTCGCGAAAGAGCTGGTAGGGCGGGCGGGAGCTGGAGCTGAGGTGGCAGTGCGTGCAGGTATCGCCCTGGAAGATGGCTTTGTGGGTGGCGTGGCCCAGGTTGCCGGGATTGGAGGCGAGACGCAGCCGGAGTTTGAGGCCGGAGGAGGTAGAGCGCAGGCGACTGAGCATGTAGCGGATGGGGCGTTCGGGAAAATGCGTGCTTTCGTCGAAGCCAATGAAGCTGTACTCGGCGCCCTGGTAGCGGTAGATGTCGTTGTCAGCTTCGCAGTAGGCGAATTCGACGGCGGCGCCGGAGGGGAAGCGCCAGCGCTTTTTCTGCTCGTTGTAGATGCCGCCGACGGAAGCGTAGAGCTCGCGGGAACGCAGGATCAGGCTTTTTTCGAGCTCGGGGAAACTGCGGCGGAACAAGACGGCGCGGAGGCGGGGGTGGTCGCGCTCGCGGATGGCATCCACGAGGAGGGTTTCGGATTTGAGCGATCCGGCGGCGCCGCCAAACAGGAGAATGTCGGCGGGGCAGGCGAGGGCCCGGGACTGGGCCTGGCTGCGGGGCGTCCACCCAGGAGGAAGTGAACCGGGAAGGGGCGATATGCGGCGCGGAGCTTCGTCCTCGTTCGCGCAGGCTCGGTCACGTATATTCATATACGCTCCCTCGCCCTTGCTCACTGCGTCCTTGCTCGGCAGGCATCTCGCCCCTTCCTGAGAGTTTGACCCGGGGCGGGGCGATATGCCGCGCGGAGCTGCGTCCTCGCTCGCGCAGGCTCGGTCACGTATATTCATATACGCTCCCTCGCCCTTGCTCACTGCGTCCTTGCTCGGCTTGCATCTCGCCCCTTCCTGAGAGTTTGAACCGGGGCGGGGCGATATGCGGCGCGGAGCTTCGTCCTCGTTCGCGCAGGCTCGGTCACGTATATCCATATACGCTTCCTCGCCCTTGCTCACTGCGTCCTTGCTCGGCTTGCATCTCGCCCCTTCCTGAGAGTTTGACCCGGGGCGGGGCGATGTGCGGCGCGGAGCTTATCCCGGGGGTCGCGGTGCTTTGCACCGTGGACAAAAGCGACGCGGAGGGCTGCGAAATTCGGAATGGGCGAGCGTCCCAGCGAGCGCCCCCGGGGAAACGTGCAGGCGCGGCCCCTGCCCCGGGGCCCCCAAGGCGCCTGCGCCTTGGGGTGGGAGCGAGGCGCAGCGTCGGGTTGGGGCAAAGGGCCCCCAACCCGACGCAAGCATAAGCGGGGCGCGCGGCGCAGCCGCGCTGGGGCCCACGCCAACATTGCCCTCGTTCGCGCCCCGCTTGCATCTCGCCCCTTCCGAATTTCGCAGCCCTTCCCGACGCCCCGTTATGCGCCATGGGAGGCAGCCGCCTTGTCTCCGCAGCGAGCCCAGGGAGCAAATGTTGGCGCGGGCCGCACCGCGGCTGCTTCGCCCTGCTGGAGCTGCGCAGGGCGAATGGCTGCGCGGGCCCCGCGAGCGGGCACGGAGGCTCCGGGATTAAGGGCGAGACGGATTTTGGTCAGGGCACGGGTGAGGACCTTGGCGAGCTGGACCGGGTTGTTGGCGGGAAAGCGGGCCGGGAGGTCGTTCCCCGGCAGCCCCGTAGCGCTGTGAGGGCACGGCCTAGGCAGCGGTTCGCCCTTCGGAATTCCCCCTCCCGGCTGGGGCAGCTCGGGCACGGCCGCCAGGCGCAGAGGTTGCGGATCGACGGCGGCCGTGGCCGGAGGGTGCAAAAGTGTGCCACGTTGGGGTTGGACGCGTTGATTCCATTCCTCTTCGGAGGGCCAGGGTGACACACGGGTGCCCGGTTCGGAAGGGTGCGGATCGGGAGCAGGGCGGAAGGCGCCGGAGTCGAGAGAGGCGAGACTGGCAGCCCATTTGGCCAGCAGGCCGAGGCCCTTGGGGTCGAAGGTGATCTCGAACAGGGCCTTCCAGTAAGAGAACTTCTCCGGCGCCTGCGCGCGGGCGATGTTGAGCAGCGCAGCGCCGTCGAACAGCAGGCGCGCCCCCCAGGCCGAGCCGAGCCATTCACGGAAGGCGGGGTTGCGGCACCAGCGGTAATAGGAGGTGCGGGGAATGCCAGTGGAACGGCAGAGATCGCGGGTGGGCTGGTAGCCGGGATGCTCGTGAATGTAGTCAAGCAGGCGGCGCTGGGCGGTGGAGGGGGCGAAAGCAGCAGAGGTGGCCATAGAGAGACTCCTTCTGCTGCTTTGGATGGCGGCCGAAGGCAGGGTGGGTGGCCGAGAAGGTGGGCAGGATTTCGTCGAAGTTTTGTCGAAATTCTGGGGGAGGGGGCCGGGGCGGGCGGCGATGCTCTCGTCAATGTTGGCGCGGCCCCAGCGCGGCTGCTTCGCCCTGCTGGAACTGCGCGGGGCGGCTGGCTCGCGTCGGGTTGCCCGCCCTGCTGTGGGTGCGCAGGGCGGGTTGCCCGCCCTGCTGTGGGTGCGCAGGGCGGGGGTGGGGGCCCTTGGCCCCAACCCGACGCTGCGCGTCGATTTTACCCACGGCGCAAACCGGCGCGACCCCCGCGAAGGGAAATCCGACAGGGCGAGCACGGACTGAGCGCCCGGATGGGTCGGCGCCTGGGAGGATTGCAGTGACGGGCAGTCTAGGACCTTTCGGCACGCTCCTCCTGGATCATCTCGACCCAGAAATTAAGCGTCAGGTCGTGACGCTCGACCGGGCCGACCAGGTAGGGCCGCAGTTCCTCCCGATAGCGGCGGCGCAACTCGTCGAGGTCGAGCGACGCCGTCCGTGCGAGCCACTTCGCATCTTCGCGGTCCCGCTGCAGGTTGCGGTCGAGCTTGAGCAACGCCAGCTCGTAGGCGTCCGGCACAGAGGGGCAGACGCAGCCGGGCGAATGCGCCGGGAAAGATTCCGCGCAGCGCCCTTCGTAGTTGCAGGGCGGCGTTGCAACGCTCACCCGGTCAATATAGACGCCGAAGCGCCGGTGCAGCCCACTGCCTCGTTCCGCCAGCGCCAGCGTCGCCGTCGCGGTTGGGTTGTGGATCGTCCACAAAACGTCGAGGTCCGCGGTCGTTCGAGGCGCACCGTAGGCGACGGTTACCGCAAACCCGCCGATGCATACCAAATCAGTGTTGGCGTCGGCGCGACGCTCGATTTCACCTAGCAGCGACAGTCAGGGCTCCGGCAACAGTTCAGGAGACATGCTGCAACTGCTCCACGGTCAGGTCGGTCAGCAGGTTCCAATGCCTCGCCTCGGCTGGACGGCGCTCGCGCAACCATTGCCGCTCTGCCTCCGATAACGCAGCGCCCGCCAACGAATCCTCGCGCGCCAAGCGGCTCTGCTCCAGCGCCTGCTCGACCTCGTGAAGCTGCCGGGCAGCCTCCGGCCGGGCCACATTGTCAGCCAGCTTGCGCGCCAGGAGAACGACATAGCCGAGCCGATTCTGCAGATCGCGAAGCTTTGCCTCCCGCACCAGCCAGTTCCAGTCAAGGTCGGAATATTCGAGCGCCAGCCACGGCAGCGCCTCAACGACTCGGGCATCGAGCCCCGGTTGGCATAGCGCCGCGGCGAGGACATCCGCAGGGTTTCGCATCGGGCCGGCGCCCGAAGCCAGATGCCGGAAGCCTGGATAGCCAAGCGCCGCCAAGGCCCCGGCCAGTTGCGAGTCGGGCATCTCGCTGGCAGCAGACGGCAGAGGGAGTGCCGTCGCCGGCAAGTCGAAAACCCGGGCCACGGCATGCAATAGGCGCGGCGGCGCCAGCCGGCGGCCACTTTCCAGCATCGAGAGGTACGCCTGGGTCACGCGCAGCCGTTTGGCGGCCTGCCGCTGTGTCCAGCCGCGTTGCTCGCGAAGTTGCCGAAGCCGGTTGCCGTCCACCATGCCAAGAGTATAACAGACACTGTTATCAGCAAAGGAGGCCACGCCCATGAGCCGCTCCGGTACACGAACCGACGATGCCCGTACCCTCAACACCGATGTTGGCGCGGGCCCCAGCGCGGCTGCTTCGCGCTGCTGGAACTGCGCAGGGCGAATTGCTTCGCGCTGGTGGAACTGCGCAGGGCGAATTGCTTCGCCCTGCTGGAACCGCGCAGGGCGAATTGCGCCGTGCGCCCCGCTTATGAGCCGCCACGCTGGAACTGCGCGGCGCGGCTTGCTCCCGTCGGATTGCCCGCCCTGCTGTGAGTGCCTGCACGTTTCCCCGGGGGCGCTCGCTGGGACGCTCGCCCATTCCGAATTTCGCAGCCCTGCGCGGCGATTTTGCCCACGGCGCAAAGCGGGGCGACCCTCGCGAGCGGTCACGCGCCCAGCCGTCGCCTCGCGATGTTCTGGCGCAGAAGTTCGGCGATGCACGAATTCCTGCGGCAATCGGCCGAAATATTCAAGAACCTACCGCGCGGATTGCTCGATCCCGCCAGGCTCCCGGCCGCACCATCGCACACGGCCATCGCGCAAGCCCGCCGTTCTCGCAAGGTGGGCGCAACCCGCCATCAACCCGACGCCGCGGGCAACCCTCGTCGCTGAATCTACGTGCGTCACACTGACAGTCATCATCTATCAATACAATTGATCTAATCAATTTCGATTCTCACACAATTGGCGCTATCGTGACTTGAGCGACCACGAGCTGCGTGCGTTCCGTTTCCAAAAGAGGTGACACCCATGTCTGATAACCACGGTCCGATGCAACAAACAGCTGGCGGGTGGAAATCAAACCGGGACTGGTGGCCGAACCAGTTGAAGCTGAAGATGCTCCACCAGAACTGCGCCGAATCCAACCCCATGAGCGAGGCGTTCGACTACGCCAAGGCGTTCAAGAGCCTCGACTTCGAGGGCGTAAAGAAAGACCTTTACGCGCTGATGACCGATTCGCAGGACTGGTGGCCGGCCGACTATGGTCACTACGGGCCCTTCTTCATCCGTATGGCCTGGCACGGCGCCGGCACCTATCGCATCGGCGACGGACGCGGTGGCGCCGGCAGCGGCTACCAGCGCTTCGCCCCCCTCGACAGCTGGCCCGACAACGTCCTCCTCGACAAGGCACGCCGGCTGCTGTGGCCGGTCAAGAAAAAATACGGCAACAAGATTTCCTGGGCCGATCTGTACGTCCTGGCCGGCAACTGCGCACTGGAGTCCATGGGCTTCAAGACCTTCGGCTACGGCGGCGGCCGCGAGGATGTCTACGAGTCCGATGAAGTCACCGGCTGGGGCCCCGAAGCCGAGTGGCTGGCCACCAGCGACAAGCCCGATAGCCGTTATTCCGGCAAGCGGGATCTGGCGAAGCCGCTGGCGGCAGTGCAGATGGGCCTGATCTACGTCAACCCGGAAGGACCGGACGGTAAGCTCAATCCGGTCGCCTCCGGGCGCGACGTGCGCGAGACTTTCGCGCGCATGGCCATGAACGACGAGGAAACCCTCGCCCTCACCGCCGGCGGCCACACTTTCGGCAAGTGCCACGGCGCGAGTGCGGGCAGCCACAAGGGGCCTGAGCCTGAAGCCGCGCCCATCGAGCAAATGGGTCTGGGCTGGAAGAGCGACTACAAGAGCGGCAAGGGCGGTGACGCGATCGGCAGCGGCCTGGAAGGCTCGTGGACACCGACGCCGATCCAGTGGGACAACAGTTACTTCGATGTGCTGTTCGGCAACGAGTGGGAGAAGATCAAGAGCCCGGGGGGTGCGAACCAGTGGGCGCCCAAGACCAACACCGAGGCCAACATGGCGCCGGCGGCCGACGATGCCTCCAAGAAGGTGCCGATCATGATGACGGACGCCGACATGGCGATGCGCTACGACCCGATCTACGAGCCGATCGCGCGGCGCTTCCACAAGCATCCGGATGAGTTCGCCGACGCCTTCGCCCGCGCGTGGTTCAAGCTGACCCACCGCGACATGGGCCCACGCGCACGCTATCTCGGCCCGGAAGTGCCGAAGGAAGACTTGATCTGGCAGGATCCCATCCCCGCGGTCGATCACAAGCTGATTGATGAAAAGGACATCGCCGCACTCAAGGCCAAGGCTCTGGCGTCCGGCCTGTCCATCTCGCAACTGGTGTCGACTGCCTGGGCGTCGGCGTCCACGTTCCGCGGGTCCGACAAGCGCGGCGGCGCCAACGGCGCGCGCATCCGACTCGCCCCGCAGAAGGACTGGGAAGCCAACCAGCCTGAGCAACTGGCGAGGGTACTGAAGACCCTGGATGGCATCCAGGCCGAGTTCAACGCCGCGCAGTCCGGCGGCAAGAAGCTGTCGCTGGCCGACCTGATCGTGCTGGCGGGTTGCGCGGGCGTCGAGCAGGCGGCAAAGAATGCCGGGCACACGGTCACGGTTCCGTTCTCGCCGGGACGCACGGACGCCTCGCCGGAGCAAACCGATGTGGAGGCCTTCGCGGTGCTCGAACCCTTCGCGGACGGCTTCCGTAATTACGAGAAGGCAAAGTACGCGGTGTCTGCCGAAGAGATGCTTGTAGATAAAGCGCAACTGCTGACGCTGACCGCGCCGGAGATGACAGTACTGGTCGGCGGCCTGCGGGTGCTGGGTGCCAATCACGGGCAGTCCAAGCACGGTGTCTTTACCGCGAAGCCGGAGACCCTGACCAACGACTTCTTCGTGAACGTGCTCGACATGGGCACGGAGTGGAAGCCGACCGCGAAGGACGGTGATGTGTTCGAGGGCAGCGACCGCGCCACGGGCAAGGCAACATGGACCGGCACGCGCGTCGACCTCGTCTTCGGCTCAAATTCGCAGCTGCGGGCGATCGCGGAAGTCTACGCAGGTTCGGACGCGCAGGCAAAGTTCGTCCATGACTTTATAACGGCGTGGACCAAGGTGATGAATCTGGATCGCTTTGATATCGCCCAGTCTTGACAGAACAATGTTGGCGCGGGCCCCAGCGCGGCTGCGCCGCGCGCCCCGCTTATGCTCGCGTCGGGTTGGGGGCCCTTGGCCCCAACCC
>JBOGKQ010000051.1:0-15045 GCA_050747905.1 Terriglobales bacterium
GTTCAGCACCAGGATCACGCACGCCAGCACGAACGGCAGCACATACTTCCGCCGCAGCAGGGATTCGGCCCGCTGCCCCGCCGCCGCCCGCGCCGCCGCTTCCGCCCGCTCGATTTCGGCTAGCTCCGCCGCCGCCGCTGCCGCCGTGCGCGACCGCCCCAGCGCCGCCGCCGCCGCCGCGCGCCGCCCGCGGGAACACAGCCAGCGCGGCGATTCGGTCAGATAGAAACAGCCTGCCAGAAACACCAGCCCTGGCGGCAGCGACACCCAGAAAATGCTCCGCCAGGCCGCGTCTTTGAAGGCCAGCAGTTTCGCCGCGTCCCCCAGCCGTGCCACCTCCGCTACCCGCAGGCTGAAGTACAGCCCCACCAGCGCCGCCAGTACAATCCCCAGCGTCAGCAGCCACTGGAACATCGCCGTGCCCTTGCCCCGGATCGCCGCCGGCAACGTCTCGGCCAGATACAGCGGCACCACCACCCCGATCAGCCCGGCGCTGATGCCCTCCAGCAGCCGCCCGCCCACCAGCGGCCCGTACCCGTGCGCCAGCGCAATGATCGGAATGCTCGCCACAAACAGCACCCCGGTCACGATCATCAGCGCCTTCCGTCCGATCGCGTCCGCCAGCCAGCCCGCGAACAGCGTCGAAAGCGTCATCCCCAGCAGCACCGCCGCCACCACAAACGACAGCTGCCCGCCGTTCAGCCCCGAGGTCGCCTGCAAATACGGCAGCGCGCTGCCAATAATTCCGATATCCACTCCATACAGCAGCCCGCCCAGCCCGGCAATCCACAGCAGCCGCACGTTGTAGCGCGCCAGCACCTCCAGCGAGGTCTCGATTTCCGTTCCCGGCATCGCCCTCCACATTAAAACAAAACCAGCCCCCGCTGTAGCACGGTGAGGGGGTCGCGCCCCCGGTTGAGTAAGCGGCGCGGCCCCCCACGGGCAGCCGCAGGCCGCCCGAGCCCCGCGCCAAGATCCGACCCGAAGCATATTTCTGTTATTATCGAACTGTGGAAACACTGGACCGCGCCGCTTCCCGCTTCGCCGCCATGCTGTCGGCCATGGGTACCGAGCCCCGCCTGCGCATCGTGCGTCTGCTGCTCAGCGCCCACCCCCAGGGCATGACCGCCGGCGAGGTCGGCTCCGAGCTTGCCATTCCCGCTAGCACGCTCTCGCATCATTTCGAAAAACTACGCCACCAGGAGCTGGTCTCGGTACGCCGCTCCGGCACCTATCTCTGGTATTCGGCCAACACGGAATCCCTCCGCGATCTGCTGGGCTTCCTCTACGCCGAGTGCTGCACCCGCAACCAGGCCATCGAGGGCTGCCAGGTCACCTGCTGCAAATAGGAGTCATCACCATGGAAGCGAACCTTCGCGAAATCGTGAAAGAAAAATATGCCGGCGCGGCCCGGCGCGCCGCCTCAGGCGCAAAGTCGGGCTGTTGCGGCGCCTCCGGGAGCTGCGAAACCGATCCCATCACCGCCGATCTTTACCCGGCGAGCCAGGCCGGCGAGGTGCCCGCCGCGGCGCTGACCGCCTCGCTCGGCTGTGGCAACCCCACCGCCCTGGCCGAGCTGCGCGCCGGGGAAACCGTGCTCGATCTGGGCTCCGGCGGCGGCATGGACGTATTGCTTTCCGCGCGCCGTGTGGGCCCCGCCGGCCTGGCCTACGGCCTCGATATGACCGACGAAATGCTAGCCCTCGCCGAGCAGAACCGCCGCCAGAGCGGCCTCACCAACGTCCGGTTCTTCAAGGGCGAAATCGAGGCCATCCCCCTCCCCGCCGCCGCCGTGGATGTGGTCATCTCCAACTGCGTGGTCAATCTTTCGGGCAACAAGGATCAGGTGCTGCGCGAGGCCTTCCGCGTGCTCCGCCCCGGCGGCCGCCTGGCAATTGCCGATGTGGTGGTGCGCGGCGAGGTGCCCGCCGCGGTGCGCCAGAGCATGGAGCTCTGGGTCGGCTGCGTCGCCGGTGCCCTCGAGCAGCGCGATTACCTCGCCAAGCTGGCCGCGGCCGGCTTTGTGGACATCGCTCTCGAAGTCACCCGCGTCTACCGCCCCGAGGATGCCGCCGCGTTCCTTGCGGCGGACGGTCTCGACGCCGCCGCCCTGGCGCCCCAGATCGAGGGCAAGTTCATCAGCGCCTTCCTCCGCGCCCGCAAACCCTGAACCTGCCGCCGGGCTCTGCGCAGCGGAGTCCCGCTCGCCGGCAAGGGACGCCCGCGGGCGCGTGGGGGTGGCACCCGGCCGCGGGGGCTGCGCCTGCGAATTTTTCCGGGGGTGCTCGCTGGGATGCACGCCCATTCCGGAGCGCGGTTTACGAGGAGCGCGGCGGCTTCGGCCAGGCTCACCACGGTTCCGGCCCGGCCACGGCCAAACCAACCCCCTGGCTCGCCAGCTATACTGGTGCGGCAATCCCGGAGGTACGCGTTGAAGATCCAAGACATGTCGTGGCAGGACGTGGATCGCTATCTGCTCACCGACAACCGCGCCGTCGTGCCCATCGGCAGCTGCGAGCAGCACTGCGGCCTCAGCTTGGCGACCGACGCCATCCTCGCCGAGCGCGTTTCGCTCGACGCCGCCGAGCCCCTCGGCGTACCCGTCTTCCCCGCCCTCGCCTACGGCGTCACCCCCTACTTCATGGGCTTTCCCGGCACTGTCTCGCTCAGCGCGGACACCTACCTGCGCCTGCTGACTGAAATCCTCGCCAGCCTCGCCACCCACGGCTTCCAGCGCCTGCTCGTGGTCAACGGTCATGGCGGCAACAGCTTTGCCCAGCAGCCCGTGGCCGCCGCTATCGCCGAGCGCGCCCCCGGCGTCTGCGTCAAGTGGCACAACTGGTGGAACGCTCCCGCCACCTGGGCCAAGGTGCAGGCCGCCGATGCCCTCGCCGGCCACGCCTCCTGGCTTGAAAACTTCCCCTGGACGCGCCTGCCCGGCACCCTGAACCCCAACCAGTGCAAACCCGCGCTCGACATGAACCAGATGCGCATGCTCAACCCCAGGCAAGTCCGTGTGCGCATCGGCGACGGCAACCTCGGCGGCGTCTACCAGATGCCCGACACCGTGATGCTGGAAATCTGGCGCACCGGCGTCGAAGAAACCCGCCACGCCCTCGCCGCGGAGTGGCCCCAGTGAGCCCCGCCGCCATCCTCGTTCACGGCGGCTGCGGCGACGCCCCCGAACACCTGCGTCCCGGGCGGCGCGAGGGCGTCCGCCAGGCCGGCGAGCGCGGCTGGCAGATCCTCCGCGCCGGCGGCTCGGCGCTCGATGCGGTCGCGGCCGCCGTCGAACTGCTCGAGGAACTGCCGCTGTTCAACGCCGGCCGCGGCTCGGTCCTCAACGCCGACGGCGTGGTCGAAACCGACGCTTCCATCATGGACGGCACTACCCAGGCGGCGGGCGCCGTCGCCTGTGTCACCGGCATCCTGCATCCCGTCCAGCTGGCGCGCCGCGTCATGCAGGCCACCCCGCACGTGCTGCTGGTCGGCGCCGGCGCCGTCCGCTTCGCCCTCCAGCAAGGCTTCGAGCAGGTGCCTGCAACCGAGCTTGAAATCCCCCTCCGCCGCGAACAATGGCGCCAAACCCATGGAACCGTGGGCGCGGTCGCCTGCGATGCCTCCGGCCACCTCGCCGCCGCCACCTCCACCGGCGGCACGTCCGGCAAGCTCCCCGGCCGCGCCGGCGACACCCCCCTCATCGGCTGCGGCACCTGGGCCGACCAGCAGGTCGCTGTCTCCTGCACCGGCCACGGCGAAAGCATCATCCGCGTGACCTTTGCGCGCCTCACGGCGTTTCTCTACCAGGGTTCGCACAACCCCCAGGCCGCGGCGGATGCTGCGCTCGCCCAGCTCGCCGCCACCGTCGCCGGGGACGCGGGTGTCATCCTCGCGGATCGCCACGGCCTCCTCGCCTGGAAGCACAATACGCCCCACATGCCCCTATGCGCGATCAACGCCCAAGGAACCCAGGTCCAGGATTAACCGCGGCTGCCGGGCCCGTCGCACCCGCCGCGCCCGCCGCGCGCCCGCGCAGGGCCTTTTACGTTCTCTTCGCCATCGAGATCTGGGAGCGTTTCGGCTACTACGGCATGGCCTCGATCATGGTGCTCTACATGGTCGAGCGCCTCGGCTGGCAGGATGCCCGCGCCGACGCCGTCTGGGGTGCGTTTTCCGCCCTCGTCTACGCCATGCCCATCGTCGGCGGATGGGTCGGCGACCGCATTCTCGGAGCCCGGCGCACCCTCGTGCTGGGTGCGCTCACGCTGGCGCTGGGCTACCTGCTGCTCGCGCTCCCCATGGCGGACGCCTTCTTCCTCGCCCTGGGCGTCATCGCCGTCGGCAACGGCCTGTTCAAGGTCAATCCCAACAACCTCGTCTCCCGCCTCTACGGCGGCGACGACCGCTCGAAACTCGATGTTCTGTTCACCATCTACTACATGTCGCTGAACATCGGCTCGTTCGTCTCCATCCTGCTCACGCCATGGATCAAGGACCACCCCCAGTGGAGCATCTCGATTGCCGGCCTCCGCCTCGATAGCTGGCACCTCGCCTTCGGCCTGAGCGCCCTCGGCCTGACCCTCGGCCTGATCAACTACGGCGTATTCTCCCGCGCCCTCCATCCCTACGGCACCGAGCCCGATTTTCAACGGCTCCGTCCCGCCCGCCTCGCCGCCGTCATCATCGCCGCCGCGCTCGGCGCGCTCGCGCTCGCGGCCATCATCCGCCATCAGGGCGCCGCCGTCGGCATGGTCGCCGTCTTCGCCGCGCTCATCGCCGCCGTATTCGTCTATCTCGGCTCCACGGTGCGTGACCGCTCCGGCCGCGAGCGCGTCCTCGCCTGCCTGGTCTTCACGGTGCTCTCGATCGTCTGGGCCATCTTCAACCAGCAGATATATACCTCACTGACCCTGTTTGCCCTCCGCAACGTCCGCCACCACTTCCTCGGCCTCACCCTCTCCGCCGCCCAATTCCAGGACCTCAACCAGTTCTGGCTGGTCCTGCTCGCGCTGCCGGTTGCCTGGCTCTATGGACGCATGGCGCACTCCCGCTACGGCGATTTCACCCTGGCGGTGAAGTACACCGCCGGCCTCTACCTGCTCGCCCTCGGCTTCTTCCTCTACGCCGCCAGCGGCCTCACCGCCTCCGCCGGCGTGGTCTCGCCCTGGTGGCTGGTCGCCGGCTACGGCGCGCAGTCCCTGGGCGAATTGCTCATGAGCGCCCTCGGCTTCTCGATGGTCTCGCAACTCGTGCCCGAGCGCGCCCGCGGCCTCACCATGGGCGCCTGGTTTTTGGGCATGGGCGTCGGTCTCTACGCCGGTGGCGCCATTGCCTCCCTCGCCGCCGTCCCCGCCGGCGTGGCCTCCGCCGCCGCCACCCTCCCCCTCTATCTGCACGTCTTCGCCTGGCTCGGCGCCGGCGCCCTCGTCTGCGCGCTCATCGCCACCGCGCTGGTGCCGCTGCTCAACCGCTGGACCGGCACCACCGCCGGCTTCGGTACCAGCTCATGAACCAAGCGCGGGGGTCGCGCCAACCTTGGCGCGCTGACCGCTGTGCCCGGCTCTCCCTTTACCACCGGGTGTACTGTGAGCTGTGAACCGTGAACTGTGCAACGCCGCTCCCTCAAGGAAACCACAATGAAATTTTTCTCGCTCTACTCCCCCGATCCCAAGACCGCGGGCCAGAAGCCCAGCCCCGAAGCCATGACCCGCATGCAGCGGCTGGTCGAGGATTCCGCCGCCAAAGGCACCTTACTCTCGACCGGAATGCTCCAGCCCGATCCCCAAGGCGGTCTGACCGTCCGCCAGTGTCCGCAGGGTCCCCAGGCCAGCAACACCCCGGGCATGCTGGCCGCCGCCATCGGCCACGGCTGCGGCTTTGCCGTGATGGAAACAGCCTCACGCCAGGATGTGATCGCCGAAACCTCGAACTTTTTAAACGTCGTAGGCAGCGGCGTATGCGAGCTGGTCGGCATCCAGGAACCGGCCTTTGGCCTCCAGCGCCAGCCTCCCGTCGCCGCCCCCAAACCCTTCCTCTGGTTCAACGACAACGCCGAGCCGGCGGTCGAGTTCTATCTCGGCATCTTTCCCAACTCCTGCCGCCTGCACGAGCTGCGCAACAGCGGCGATGCCCCCGGACTCAAGGGCGGCATCCTCACGCTCGAGTTCGAGCTCAACGGCCAGACCTTTATCGCCCTCAACGGCGGCCCTGCCTATCAGTTCTCTCCTGCCGTCTCCTTCTACATCGCTTGCCGCACCCAGGATGAAATTGATTATTATTGGTCGCGCCTCAGCGCGGGCGGACGCGAGATCCAGTGCGGCTGGCTCCAGGATCGCTTCGGCCTGTCCTGGCAGGTTGGCCCCCACCGCATTCACGAGCTCTTGCGCACCCCGCGCGCCATGCAGGCCATGATGAAGATGGTCAAATTCGACCTCGCTGCCCTCCAGGCGGCGGCCGAGGGCTAGAGCCAAACCGCGCGCAGTTCCAGCAGGGTGAAGCCGCCGCGCTGGAGCCCGCGCCAACGCTTGAGCTCAGTGCACCGGCGCCAGGATTGCGTCCAGCCGGTCCGGCGTCCCTTCGACCCGCTCCAGGTGCGGAATCCTCAGCCCGCCATGGTAGTCCACCGCGACGGTCACAAACTCGTCACCCTTTTTGACCAGCAGCGTGATCGGCCCCGTCCCCTGCTCGGCATCGAGCAGCGTGTGCCGCAGCCGCGGCTCCGAAAACGCCTTGCCGTCAATCGCCTCGATGGTCATGCCGCCGGCCAGGCCCGCCTTGAACGCCGGGCTGCCCCACCAGACCTGGCCGATCTGCCCGTTGCCGAACACGCTGAACCCGATGCCGGTGCCATAGTTGGCGCCAAAGCGGCCCGCTCCCGCCTGCTTCATCCACGGGGATGCAGTGTCGTTGTAGATCAGCTTGTAGCCGCCCTGGGTGAAGCCCTCCTCGGGAACTGCGGGATGGAGCTCGTAGACCCGGGTGCGGAAGAACTGCGCCCAGTCGTAGGGCTGCACTTCGTTCAACGCCTTTACAATGTCATCGAGGGTATAGGTGTTGGTGACGAAGCTGCCGTTGTCCATGCCGTAAAAGAGGTGGGCAAAATCGTCGAGCGACTTTTTGCCGCCGCTGAGCTCGCGGATGGTGGTGTCGGCATCCAGCCAGATGAGCAGGCCCTCCTGGTAGTAATCCTCCCCCCGCAGCCAGCTCGGCCAGGTCACCGGCGTGCGGTGCGACATAACCTCCTGGTTGGTGGTGTCGTCCAGCGTGCGCCAGCCGCGCCCCGGGCTGGCGGCGAAGCCGGCGGCGATGTTCGCCATCAGATCCCGGGTCGCCAGCGGAGAGCGCAGGCCGGAGCGGGCGGTGAGCACGTAACCCCAGTACTGCGTCAGGCCCTCGTAGACCCAGAGCAGGTCATCCTGCATGGGGACGTTGTAGTTCGGCGTCCACAGATCATACGGCCGCCGGTACTTGCCGTTCCACGAGTGCGTGTACTCATGCCCCAGCAGGTCGCGGTTTGCCACCCCCGCCGCCCAGTCGGTGAAGTAGTCGGCCCTGGTACCGTCCTCGCTGGACTGATGGTGCTCCAGGCCCTCGCCGCCAATGCTGTCGCTGAGGGTGAGCAGAAAGTCATAGTGCTGATAATGGTGCGAGTGAAACAGCGCCAGCGCCTGCCCGGCCAAATTCTTGTGCCACTGAATCTCCTCCGGCGTCGCCTTAAGGTCCTGCGGGGTGTCGCCAAATACGTTCAGATGCACCGGATCGTCTGCATGCGGCGACAAGTCAAAGCGCCGGTAGTTCACGCCCGCGTACAGCGGCGAATCCACCAGCGTATTGAGCGGCACGGTAGCGAAATGCACTTCGTCGCCGTCCTGGCTCGCCGTGGTCAGCGCGGTGGCGTACTTCCAGCCGCCCGGCATTTTGATGGCGGGCGAGAAGCTGATATCGCGCGAAAAATAGCCCGCCGGGTAGAGCACCACGTGGTTCCACGACAGGTCAATGATGTTGTGATCGAAGCTGATGCGGCCCTGGTTCGGGGTGAGCGAGGCCAGGAACTGGAAGCGCACCTCGAGCGAGGTCACCCCGTCGGGCACATCCAGGTAAAACGCGAACGCGTCGGTCGAGTTGCGCGTCCACGCGAGGCGCTGCCCATTGGCCGTGATCACCAGCCCGGCCACCGCTTTAATCGGATTGTCGGCCGCGTGGTTGCCGGGTATCCAGGCCGGATAGAGCAGGATCAGCTTGCCGGAGGCGACCGGGATCGTCTCGTGCACCTCGACGAGGCGCTGGGCCGTGTTGGTAAAATCCGCCAGCAGGGAAATCGTGCCCGGTGCATAGGCCACATCCTGCGGCGCCGGCAGCGGCGGTGGCTGCGGTGCGGGCATCGGACCCACGCCCTGCTGGGCGAGGAGGGCGGGAGCGGCGGCAAGTAACAGCGCGGCACAGAGCGCACGAACGGTCATGGCGTTACCTCCAGGGTTGCAGCAGTTATTCTAGCGCGCTGACCCAGATCTTTTGTGCCGCCGCGGCGGCAATCGTCACCGGTGCGGCTCCGGCCTCGAGCGTCAACGTCTGGTCATAGTTGCGGCTGGCCACGGCGACCGACCGGCCCGGCCGCAGGCCCAGCCGGTCGAAATATTCCAGCAGTTGGCGGTCGCGCTCGTGCATCCCGGCGACCCGCACCCGCTCGCCCAGCGGCGCCTCCCACAGCGGCACCAGCCCCGCTTTGCGGCGCTCGCCTGCGCTTTTGTTGATCGGGTTGCCGTGCGGGCACAGGCCGCCCGGACCGAGTTTGGCGATCAGGCGCTGTTCCACATCCGGCGAAATCGAGTGCTCCAGCCGCTCGGCCTCCTCATGCACCTTGTACCACTCCACCCCCAGCATTTCATGCAGCATGCGCTCGATCAGGTGGTGGCGCAGCCGCATGTGGTTCGCCAGCGCGCGGCCCTGGGCCGTAAGCCGAATCCGGCCCTGCGCGCCCACCGCCACCAGCTTGGCGCGCTGCAGCCGCCGCAGCGCCAGCGTCACCGCCGGGGGGCTCAGCCCCAGCCAGCGCACCAGGGTCGCGGCGATCACCTGGCCTTCTTCGGATTCAGCCTCGGCAATGGCCTTGAGGTAGTCCTCTTTCGAGACCGTCAGCTCCATAAGGCAGCTCCATAAGGTCGCGCTCCTTACGCTAGCAAATTAAAGTCAAGAAATCCAGGCAAGATAACGATATTAACCATGGTTAAATAAGAGAATGCAGCCTGCGATGAAGCAGGAGCGCGAGCGCGCCGCCCATCCCTCCCTGGAGGGCATGTTCGACAGCGTGGCGACGCCCCCGCCGCAAGCCAGCTTCTGGCGGCACTGGAAGGCCTTTGTCGGCCCTGCGGTGCTGGTCAGCGTCGGCTACATGGACCCCGGCAACTGGGGCACCGACCTGCAGGGCGGCGCGCAGTATCACTTCGGCCTGCTCTGGGTGGTGGCGCTCGCCAGCCTCATGGCGATCTTCATGCAGGTGCTCTCCGCCCGCCTGGGCGTGGTCACCGGCAAGGACCTGGCGCAGTGCTGCCGCGACTGGTATCCCCGCTGGACGCGCTGGCCCAACTGGGTCCTCAGCGAAATCGCCATCGCCGCCTGCGATCTGGCCGAGGTGCTGGGCAGTGCCGTGGCCCTGAACCTGCTGTTCCACATCCCGCTGCTGTGGGCGGTCATCATCACCGGCTTTGACGTCCTCCTGCTGCTCGCCCTGCAGCGCTACGGCGTGCGCACCCTGGAGGCGGTCATCACCCTGCTCATCGCGACCATGGGGACGTGCTACTGGCTGGAGATCTTTGTCCTGCCGCAAACCCACCCCAGTTTCGCCGAAATGGGGCGCGCCATCCTTTCCCCCAGCCTGGGGCAGGCGGGCATGGCGTACGTGGCCATCGGCATCATCGGCGCGACGGTGATGCCGCACAATCTCTACCTGCACTCGGCGCTGGTGCAGAGCCGCAAGCTGCGCCGCGACCGCCCCTCGCTGCGCAAGGCGCTGCTGTTCAACACCCTCGATTCCACCGTGGCGCTGACGCTGGCATTTTTCCTCAACGCCGCCATTCTGGTGCTGGCCGCGATGATGTTCTACGGCAAATCCGGCGTGCCTCTGCCCGGCGGCGCCTTCGTGCATTTCACCGCCGATACCGACTGGATCCGCGTCGCCTATTTGACCCTGGAGCCGCTGCTCGGCACCCTGGCCGGCGGCTTTCTGTTCGCCATCGCGCTGCTCGCCAGCGGCCAAAGCTCGACCATCACCGGAACCCTGGCCGGCCAGGTGGTGATGGAAGGCTTCATGCGCTGGCGTATCCCGCCCTGGGTGCGGCGCCTGATCACCCGCTTGTTCGCCCTGATTCCGGCGGTGCTGATCATCGGCCTGCGCGGTGCCAGCAGCGTCACCGACCTGCTCACCCTGAGCCAGGTGATTTTGGCGCTGCAGTTGCCCTTCGCCATGTTTCCTCTGCTGCACTTCACCAGCTTCCGCCGGCGCATGGGCGAATGGCGCAGCGGCGCCTTCCTGCAGATCGCCGGCTGGGGCAGCGCCCTGTTCATCACCGCCGCCGACATCTACGCCCTGCCCTCCTCGCTCGGCATCGCCTGGCACGTCATCATCGGTCATTAAGTGACCCGCGTATACTGGCCCCATGCAGGATTCCCACCCCGCCTGGCGCGCCGGCGTCCTCGCCGGTATTGGCCTTGAGCTGGCTCTCCTCGGTGGTGGCGTGGCCGCCTGGGCCGCCTGGCTGATCGCCACCCGCATGTCCTATTGGCTTTTGGGTGAAACCGTGATGGGTGCGGCGATGATCGCGATTGCCGCGGGCGTGGTGCGCCAGGCGGCCCGGCGCCAGCATCCGGAACCGCCGCCGCCCGCTGAGCTGCGGCGCCTGCGGCGAAGTCTGGTCTGGCTGGCCGTGAGTGAAGCCTCCGGATACGTGCTCGTGAACCTGCTGGCCATCGCCGGCGGACATATTGCCTGGCTGCCCGCCCTGAATGTATTGCTCCTGGGCGCCCATTTGCTGCCACTCGGCGCAATCCTGCGCCAACGTGTCTGCACGCTTGCCGGTGCGCTGCTGTGCCTGGCCGCGGTCGCTTCGCTGGGCTTGCTTCCCGCCTCAGCCCATCTGGGCGCCGCCCCTGCCTGGTTCGCCGTCCCGCTGCTCGCCGGCGGTTGGATTCTGTTGTTCGCCGCCGCCGCCGGCCTGCGGCAAGGACGGCGGGCATTGGGCCTCCATCTGGTGTAGACGGTGCAACGACGGGCCTTCCTGCGAATGCTGGGCGCGGGCGCCGCCGCCTCGGCCTTCCCGGCCTCCATTCTCAAGGCGCTGGCGATTCCAGCACGGCGCCGCACCGGCACGATTCAGGATGTCAAGCACATCGTGTTCTTCATGCAGGAGAACCGCTCCTTCGACCACTACTTCGGCACCCTGCGCGGCGTGCGCGGCTTCGGCGATCCGCATCCCGTCCGCCTCGCGGACGGCACCCCGGTATGGGCGCAGCCTGGCGGCGCGCCCGGCCACGTGCTGCCGTTTCATCCCGGCGCGCCCAACCTGGGCCTGCGGTTTTTGGAAGACTTACCCCACGACTGGACCAGCACCCAGCGCGCCTGGAACCAGGGCCGCTACGACAGCTGGGTCAAGCATAAAGGCGCGACCACCATGACCTACCTGGTGCGCAGCGACATCCCGTTTCACTACGCGCTCGCCGACGCCTTCACCATCTGCGACGCCTATCATTGCTCCCTGCTCGGCCCCACCGACCCCAACCGCATGTATATGTGGACCGGCTGGGTGGGCAACGACGGCCGCGGCGGTGGTCCCGTCGTGGATGATGCCGAGGCCGGCTACTCCTGGACCACCTACCCGGAGCGGCTCCAGGCCGCCGGCGTGAGCTGGAAGGTGTATCAGGACACTGGCATCGGGCTCACCGCCGCCAACGCCTGGGGCTGGGGCAAGGACGCCTACATCGGCAACTACGGCGATAATTCGCTGCTCTATTTCCGCCAGGTTCAGAACGCCGCGCCGGGCTCGCCGCTGCACGCCCGCGCCTGTACCGGCACCCGCATGCACGCCGGCGGCACGC
The DNA here is from genome assembly GCA_050747905.1 of Terriglobales bacterium. GTDB lineage: Bacteria > Acidobacteriota > Terriglobia > Terriglobales > SCQP01 > SCQP01. The sequence continues at coordinate 12,088 of JBOGKQ010000051.1, forward strand.
TGTTCGACGAGTTCCGGCGCGACCTGCGCCTCGGGCGTCTCCCGCAGGTTTCCTGGATCGTCGCTCCGGAGGCGTATTGTGAGCATCCCAACTGGCCCGCCAACTACGGCGCCTGGTACACCGCCCAGATCCTGGATGCCCTCACCTCCGTGCCCGAAGTCTGGAGCAGCAGCGTCTTATTTCTGACCTACGACGAAAACGACGGCTTCTTTGATCATATGGTGCCGCCCACGCCCGATCGCTCCACCGTCTCCGTCGAAAACGAAATGTTCCCCGGCACCGCCCGCTATCCCGCCGGACCGTACGGGCTCGGCGTGCGCGTGCCGATGTTGGTGATCTCGCCCTGGAGCAAGGGCGGCTGGGTCAGCTCCGAAGTCTTTGACCACAGCTCCCTGTTGCGCTTCTTGGAATGCCGCTTCAGGATCGCAGAACCCAACATCACCCCCTGGCGGCGCGCTGTGTGCGGCGATCTCACCGCGACGCTGGATTTTTCCACTCCTCAGCCCACCGCCGTTTCCCTGCCCCCGACTGCCGCCTATGCCCCGCCCGACCGGAGCCGCCATCCTGACTACCAGCCCGCCCTGCCGCCAGCTCAACCCATGCCGCGGCAAGAGCCCGGCCAGCGACCGGCGCGCCCCGTGCCCTACAACCTGCACGTCGAGGCTCACGCCACCTCCGACGCAATCCGGCTGGTGTTGTCCAATGCCGGCCGCGCCACCGCAGTCCTGCAGGTGCGCTCGCGCACGCACGCCCCACGGAGCTTCACCCTCGCGCCCCATACGCACCTGGAGGATTCCTGGACCGTGGGCGCCAGTTTCGAACTCGAAGTCCACGGGCCCAATGGGTTCTATCGCGCCTTGGCGGGCCGCGGCACTGCTCCCGAGCCGGTGCTGAGCTACGACGCCCCCAACCAGTCGGTCACGCTGACGCTGCGCGCTGACCGCCATCTGAATCTTGAAATTCACGATGCCTACGGAAGCACCTTGCGGGCACCCCTGCGCTGCGGTGAACTCTGGCGCCATTCCTGGTCCGTTGCGGCCACCAGCGGCTGGTACGATCTGCAGATGTCGGCTCACCAGCTTCCTGGGTCCAGCCGCCAGTTTGCCGGTCACATCGAGTGCGGCAAAAGCAACATGAGTGATCCGCTTTTGGCCATTCCGCTTGACAGCGCAGCCGAGGGTGCATGAATCTAGAGGTGGTGCGGTTCGTCCGGCCCTAGTTGCGAACTAGTCGCAGGCTGGTTACCCCTGCCCATGATGCGAACGGAATCACTCTTGGAACCTGAGGCCGCTGCGAAACATTCGCAACCGTTCGCGCAGCCAGTGGCTGCGCGCCGGTCGCGCTGGCTGCAGGCGCTCATGTTGCTGGGCGGCCTGCTCGTCGCCGCCTTTCTGGTCTGGCAGGCCATCACCGCGTCGGGCAATCCGAACCCGTTGGCAGCAACCAGCCTTCCGTCGTCTGCGCTTGACATTGCCGTACTGGTTTTCCGCGAAGGCTTGGAGGTGGTGCTGGTGCTGGCGGCGATTACGGCCGGGCTGCCGTCCAACCGCGACTCCTATTTAAGGCCGATTGCCGTCGGCGTCGGCGCAGGATTTATCGCCACCGTGGTGACCTGGATTCTGGCGGTGCGGGTCGTCGCTGACCTCAGCCAGAGCATGTCCGCCTTGGCGTTGCAGGCCGCCACCGGGCTGCTGGCGGTCGTGGTCCTGCTGGTGGTCATGAACTGGTTCTTCCACAAGCTCTACTGGACCGGCTGGATCTCCGCCCACAACCAGCGCAAGCGCTCGCTTTTGCAGCGGGCGGGGCGCAAACAAATCACGCGCTCGGGCGTGTTCTGGGGCATGGTGGCGCTGGGCTTCACCTCGCTGTATCGTGAGGGCGTTGAGGTCGTCCTGTTCCTGCAAAGCTATCGCCTGCAGCTCGGCGACCGCACCGTGTTGTGGGGCGTGCTGGTGGGGCTGGCCCTGGCGGGCTTGGTTGCGCTGCTTACGTTTGCCGCGCATCGCAAGCTGCCCTATCGGCGCATGTTGGTGCTCACGGGTGTGCTGCTGGGGCTGGTGCTGTTCGTGATGGTGGGCGAGCAGGTGCAGGAGATGCAGCTCGCGCACTGGGTCTCGGCCACGAACATCCCCTGGCTCCGGAGCATCATCCCGGGTTGGATGGGTTTGTGGCTTTCGGTGTTCCCGACGGTGGAGTCGCTGGCGGCTCAAACCGTGGCCGCGGGTCTTGTAATCGGCTCCTACTTCACCGCCAGCCGCCGCCGCACACCCCGCAGCGCCTAGAGTTAGGTCCTGCCGGCGTCAGCCCGGACGCGGCGGCACCGTGCTAGCATACCCATAAGGGGTATTGAGAGTGGACAAATTGCGCCTCCGGATTACAGGCATGAGTTGCGGCCATTGCGTGGCCGCAGTGCGGCGCGCTCTGGAAGCGGCGCCCGGCGTCGCGCCCGGTAAGGTCGAGGTGGGCGCGGCGGATCTGGACTACGACCCGGCGCGCATTACTCCCGCGGAACTCCTGCGCCGCATTGGCGAAGCAGGCTATACGGCGGAGGTGATATGAGGAAGCCAGCCACGGCGGAAGGGGTAACCGCGGCCGGCAAAAAGGCTCTGCTGCTGCGCCTCAAGCGCACCGAAGGCCAGGTGCGCGGCCTGCAGCGCATGGTCGAAACCGACCGCTACTGCCCCGACATTCTCACCCAAATCTCCGCCGTGCAGGAATCCCTGCGCGGCGTGGCGCGGCTGTTGATGCGCCGCCACCTCGAACATTGCGCCACCTCGGCGCTGCGCTCGGGCGATGCCCAGCGCGCCGCCGCCACCTACGCCGAGCTCACCGACCTGTTCTACAAACACGCCCGCTGAGCCCCAGCGCCCTGCGCCGATGTTGGCGCGGGCCCCAGCGCGGCTGCGCCGCGCGCCCCGCTTATGCTCGCGTCGGGTTGGGGGCCCTTGGCCCCAACCC
>JBOGKQ010000052.1:0-14955 GCA_050747905.1 Terriglobales bacterium
GCCCCGCCCGCCGCTCCCGCGCCGGCGGCTCCGGCGCCGGCCACCCAGGCCGAAGTCCGTTCTTCACCGCTGGTCCGCCGCCTGGCCGAAGAATACAAAATTAACCTCGCCGCCGTGCCCGCCACCGGCGAAGGCGGCCGCGTCTCCAAGCGCGACCTCATGAACTTCGTCGAATCCGGTGCCTCCAAGGCAGCTGCCCCGGCGGCGCCCGCGCGCCCCGTAGCGGCGGCGCCGTATCCGCCCGCGCGCCCCGCAACTGCGGCGCCGCCTGCGACCGCGCCTTTCGCGGCTGCGGCGCCGCCTGCGGCCGCGCCTTTCGCAGCGGCGGCGCCGGCAGTACCGGTTGCCTACGCGCCGGGTTCAGTCCGCATCGAGCCCATGAGCACCATGCGCAAGCGCATCGCCGAGCACATGGCGCTCTCCAAGCGCACCTCGCCCCACGTCTACACCATCTTTGCCGTGGATGTCACCAACATCGCCGCCATCCGCGACCGCGACAAGGCGCGCTTCGAATCCACCACTGGCCAGAAGCTTACCTTCATGCCCTTTTTCTGTCAGGCCGCGGTGGCCATGCTGCGCCAGTTCCCGGTGGTCAACTCCTCCCTGCAGGAGGAGTCCATCGTCTACAAAAACGACATCAATCTGGGCATCGCCGTCTCGCTCGACTGGGGCCTGATCGTGCCCGTCATCAGGCACGCTGAGGAGAAGAACTTCCTCGGCCTTCAGCACGCCATCAACGACCTCTCCGGCCGCGCCCGCAACAAGAAGCTCCTGCCCGACGAAGTCCAGGACGGAACCTTCTCCATCAGCAATTACGGCGTCTACGGCGGACTGCTGGGCACCCCCATCATTAATCAGCCCCAGGCGGCCATTCTCGGCATCGGTGGTATCCACAAAACTCCGGTGGTGATCAACGACGCCATCGCCATCCGCTCCATCGTCTACCTGACCCTTAGCTTCGACCACCGCATCATTGACGGCGCCACCGCCGAGCAGGCCATGGCTTTCCTGCGTGACCGGCTCGAGGCCTGGGACGCGCCCATCCTGTAAGACCCCCGCCGGTCCAGTCCGGGGTGGCTTTCACCGCGTCAGTTCGGCGAACTTCGCCAGATCAATATTGCCGCCGCTGGCAATCGCGGCTACCGGCCCCTCGCCGGCGCGCCCGCTGATCGCCGCGGCCACCGCGCACGCCGCTGCGCCTTCCAAAATCACGCGGTTGCGTTCGGCCACCAGCTTCATCGCCTCCGCGGCCTCGGCCAGCGTGACCACGATCGAGCCTGTCAACAAAGTTTGCGCGAGCGCGAACATGCCGGGGAACACCATCTTGCTCCCGATCCCGTCCACGAATGACGGCTGGTAGCTGACCTCGCGCGCTGAGCCTGCCGTGAGCGCCGCCGCCAGCGGCGCCGCCGTTTCAACTTCGGCTGCGAATACTTTCACCTGCGGCGCCAGCTCCTGCAACACTGCCGCAATCCCGCACGCCAGCCCGCCTCCACCCCACGGCACCACCACCGCCTGCACTTGGGGCAAATCCTCGAGCAACTCCAGCGCGATCGTCCCGTTGCCCGCGCGCACCGCCGGGTCGTCAAAGGCGTGGATAAACGCCGCCTCCACGTCCGGCCAGCTCCGGTCGGCAAAACATTGCCACCATGCGGCAAACGGCGCCTGGATGATCCGCGCCCCCAGCCGGCGGATCGCGTCCAGCTTGGTCTGCGGCGCGGTGTCGGGCGCCACGACCGTGGCGGGAATCCCCATCCGCCGGGCGCAGTACGCCACTCCCTGCGCCATGTTCCCCGCCGAAGCCGTCAGCACCCCTCGCGCCAGCTTCTCGCGCCCCAGCCCCAGCATCGCATTCGCCGCCCCACGGATCTTGAACGACCCGATGGGCTGCAAATTCTCCAGCTTCAGCCAGATTTCCGGAACCCCCTCCCGTCCCAGCCGTACCAGGGGTGTGCGCACGGCCAGCCCGGCGATGCGTTCGCGCGCGGCGCGTGCGGCTGCTGTGTGTTCGGCCATGCCCGTGATTGTACCCTCTTGACGGGCGGGGTAGTATCGTGATTCGATATCGTATGTCGAAAACGACTGAAGTCCTGCCCGGAACCCTCGACTTGATGCTGCTGCACACGCTTATCCTGGAACCGCTCCACGGCGTGGGAGTGGCCGACCGGCTGGCGCAAGTCACCCGCGGCACGTTCCAAGTCGGTCCCGGTTCGCTCTTTACAGCGCTGCACCGCATGGAGGCGCGGGGCTGGCTGGCCTCGGAGTGGAGCGTGACGCGCGAGGGCCGCCGGGCCAAATTCTACCGCCTCACCGGCGCCGGCCGCCGCCAGCTCGAGCGCGAAGCTGCCCGCTGGAAAACCATCTCCGGCGCCGTCAATCAGGCGCTGGCGCTCAGCCAGGAGTGAATGCCATGCCCAGGCTCACCACCCTGTACCGCAATTGGTTCCACCGCCGCCAGGCCGACCGCGAGCTGGATCAGGAAATTGCCGCCTTTGCCGAGGAGATGAACCAGCGCGCGCCGCACAGCGTCTACGCCGAGCCGCTGCGGGAGCAGGTGCGCGCCGCGCGGCCGGGCGCGGCGGCCGAGTCCTGGGCGCGCGACCTGCGCTACGCGGCGCGCATGCTGCGCAAAGCTCCGGCGCTGACGCTGGCCTGCGTGCTCACGTTTGCGGTCGGCGTAGGCGCCAATACGGCGGTGTTCAGCATGGTGAACGCACTGGCATTGCGCACCCTGCCGGTGGCGCATCCGGAGCAGTTGCAATTGCTGCAGCTCACACTGCATGGCTACAGCGACGCCCCGGCGCTCACGCGCGCCGATCTCCACGAGCTGGCCGCCAGCGCGCACAGCGCCTTCAGCGCCGTCACCAGTGCCTCGACGAACGATATTGGCCTGAGCTACCAGGGGCGAGCGCGCATGACGTTTTCCGCCTTCGTAAGCGGCAATTATTTCGCGGTGATGGGCGTGCGGCCGGCGCTGGGGGGGTTTTTCTCGCGTGACGACGCTCCTGCGGTGGTACTGAGCTACGCATACTGGCACGCGCGCTTCCACGCCAATCCGGCGGTGATCGGCGAGCCCGCCGAGGTCGAGGGCAAGGCAGTCACGATTGTGGGCGTGGCGCCGCGCGGTTTCCACGGCCTGGCGAACTTCATCGACATGCAGGTTTACGCGCCCATGGGGCTGGCGCCGCACGGTCGTGCGGGCACTATGGATGTTTTTGGGATTCCGATCGTCCGGCTGCGTCCGGGCGTGAGCGCGGCCAGCGCCGTAGCCGAGCTGACGGTGTTCGCAAAACGCATGGCCATTGAGCACCCCAAGCAGGACCAGGGGCTGGCCTTCCGCATGTGGCCGATGGGCACCGGCGTGTTCAGCAACCAGGGTGGTGCCAATCCGGCGAAGGCGGTTTCGGCGCTCTTTCTGGCGCTGTCGGGTCTGGTGCTGCTGCTGGCCGCCGCTAACATCATGGGCGTGCTGCTGGCGCGCTCGCGTACGCGGGAGCGCGAGATGGCGGTGCGCTCGGCGCTCGGCGCCAGCCGTGCACGGCTGGCGCGGCAGGCGTTTCTTGAGGCGCTGGTGCTGGCCGCGCTGGGCGGCGCGCTGGGCATGCTGCTGGGCATCGCCGCCAGCAGCGCGCTGAGCCTGCTGCCGCCGCAGATCGGCGTCCCCCTGGTGCTGGATTTTGGCTTCGATGGGCGCGTGTTCGCCTACGGCTGCGTCATGGCGCTGGCCATGGCGCTGGTGGCGGGCATGCTGCCCGCGTGGCGGGCGGCTTCTGCCGATGCCAACCAGTCGCTGCGCGGGCCCGAATCCACAGCACACGGGCGGCGCCGTCAGCGGCTGCGCAGCATGCTGGTGGCAGCGCAGGTTGCGGTGTCGCTGGTGTTGCTCATCGTGGGCGGCCTGTTCGTGCGCAGCCTCGGCCATGCGCAAACGCGGCCCCTCGGTTTCCAGCCCGCCGGACTCTGGAATTTCGAGCTCGATACCACCGGGGGTAACTTCACGGAAGCGCAAGGCAGGCAGATCTTCACGCGCTTGCTGCCGCAAGTACGCGCCTTGCCGGGCGTGGCGAGCGCCAGCTTGGCACAACTGTATCCGTTTGGGTACAACACGTATGAAGGCCCCGTCCGCGCGGCCGGCAGCAAAGGGCAGGCGCTCTATCCTGAGCTGAACGCGGTTGCACCCGGCTATTTTGCCACGATGGGAATTTCGCTGCTGCGAGGCCGGGCCATCAATGCGCGTGACACCGCCAAGTCCCCGGGCGTCGCGGTCATCAGCTCCAATCTGGCGCAGGCGCTCTGGCCTGGCCAGAATGCCCTCGGGCGTCAGCTTGTGCTCGGAACCAACGCTCCGGATACGGTCGTCGGCGTGGCTGGAAAAGTGCTTTATAGCCCCACTGACTCGCACCAGCAGGAGCTCTATTTCGCGCTGGCGCAGGACTACTATCCCCGCCAGATCCTGCAGGTGCGCACCGCCGCCGGTCTGGCAACGCCGGTGCCCGAGGTCGAGCGCCTGCTACAAAGCATCGCCCCCAAAGTTCCGTTGGGCATCGTGCAACCCATGCCGGCCGCCGTCAATGGCATCAATGGCCTTTGGTTGTTCCGCCTGGGCGCGCGCCTGGCCACCGCTCTCGGACTTCTGGGACTGTTCCTGGCGGTGATCGGCGTTTATGGAGTGGTCGCGTACGCCGCCGCACAGCGCACGCACGAAATCGGCATCCGCGTGGCGCTGGGGGCACGGCCGCGGCAGGTGCTGGCGACAATCCTGCGCCAGGCGGGCTGGATGGTGGGCGCGGGCGTAAGTATCGGCCTGCTGACCGCGGCCGCGATCGGCAGGTTGGCGAGCACATTCCTGGTGGGAGTGTCGGGGCTGGATCCGCTGACTTTCATCGCCGCCTCGGTGTTGCTGGCGCTGGTGGCGCTCGCCGCCGCACTCGTACCAGCGCTGCGCGCCAGCCGCGCCGATCCCTTGGCTGCCCTGCGCTGCGAGTAAACCCGATGACCTGGCTCCGCACCCTGTACCGCAACCTGCTGCGCCGCGGGGGTCGCGCCGCTTTACACCGTGGGCAAAATCGACGCGAAGGGCTGCGAAATTCGGAACGGGCGAGCGTCCCTGGGGAAACATGCAGGCGCGGCCCCCGCCCCGGGACCCCCAAGGCGCCTGCGCCTTGGGGCGGGAGCGAGGCGCAGCGCCGGGTTGGGGCCAAGGGGGCCCCCAACCTCGCCCTGCGCACTCACAGCAGGGCGGGCAACCCGGCGCGAGCATAAGCGGGGCGCGCGGCGCAGCCGCGCTGGGGCCCGCGCCAACATTGTTTGGCTCTAACGCCCGCCGCCACCGGCGCTCGCCGCCGCCGCGGGCGCCCGCGCCGGCCCCAATGTTTCCCGGAACCCGTGCATGTACTGTTCCATCCCGAGCGCGCTCACGCCCTTGGCGTACCAGGCGGGCATGGGCGAGTCCTTGAGGTAATGGTCGAAAAACTGCATCATGCGGACGGTGTAGTCCTTCTGGTCGGCGCGCTTCGAAAGCGAGTGGTTCTGGCTGGGGTAGTCCAGCAGCACCACCGGCTTGTGCAGCCGCCGCAGGGCGTTGAAGTACTCCATGCCCTGGGTGAAGTCCACGGCGCCATCGTCGAAGTCGGACAGCATCAACAGTGGCGTGGTGACGTTTTTCACGTTTGCCACCGGACTGTTGCGCGTGTACGTCTGCCACAAGTTCCACGGCGGGCCGCTGAAGCGCCCTTGCGAGGCCTCGAAAATCTGCCCGTTGGTGACGCCCGTGTTCTTGTAGATGATGCCGTACATGCTGATCATGTCGGTCAGCGGCGCACCCGCCATGGCAGCGGCGAACAGGTGCGTCTGGGTGATGACAAACGCCGTCTGGTATCCGCCCCACGAATGCCCATGGATGCCGATGTGTTTGGGATCGGGCACGCCGGTTGCGATGGCTGCCTTGACCGCATTGATCAGGCATCCCGCCGAGGAGATGCCAGGGTCGTTGACCTTGTAGCTGATATCGGGGTCGAAGACCGCGTAGCCATGGCTGTTGTAGAGCGGGATGCTGAAGCCGTTGGCGGTGGGCCGGATGAACTGGTAGGCGTTCTGCGACATCTTTTCGTAGAACTCCACCACCATCGGCAGCTTGTGTCCCTGGACGTAGTTGGGCGGCAAATGCAGCGCGCCTTGGAGGTGATCGCCCTTATAGCCGTTGTAGTTCACCAGGATCGTGCCGCTCGACCACAGCAACGGCTTCATCTGCAGCGCGAAGTTGCTCAGCTTTGCCGGCCGTGCCAGCGTCGCGCCGGCAACGTAAAAGTCGGGAGGGGTATTGAACGTCTCGCGCGTGTATACATAGACCGGCGCATCCTGCGCCTTCATCAGATGGCCATAGCTGGCCTCATCCAACATCAGTTGATGCGCGCCGGGCTGGCCAGGCTGGATGACCGCGATGCCGTCCTTCTTGGTCCACTCGCCGTACGCATCGAGGTAGAGCGGCTTGGTCAGGTCGAAGCCGCGCTGGCTGGTGTCGAAGGCGAGGTCGAAGTTTTCCGGCCGCCGGTAGCGGATGCTGTCGCGCTTGCCGTCCCCGGTCAGGTTCACGGCCTCCCCTCCTGCGACCGGTATCTTCCACAGATCCCAACCGTCCGAGAGAATCATGTCCTTGCTGTCGCGCGACCACCCCACCAGCGGAATCGGCGGGCGGTCGAGATTGTGGTCGTCCTGGGTGTTGATGAACGAGGTCGCGACGCCGGCGGTGACGTTGCGGCTGGTACCAGCGGCCATGTTGTAGACCCAGTAATTGCCGTTGCGGTAGAAGGCGAAGTGCAAACCGTCGGGCGCAACCTCTTCCCGCCAGCGTGCCTGCTTGACCGCCAGCGTGCGCGCGCCGGTGGCCAGGTCGGTGACGTAGATGTCGTCGTAGGTCTGCCCGTCGAGATGACCCTGGAGTTCGTAGGGCTGGTTGCCCAGCCCAATGGCATAGCGTTCGTGAGGCGCGATGGTCTCCGTGCGCACCGTATCATCCGCCAGGCGGATGAACCGGTGCCCGGCGGGGCGGTATTCGGCCAGGTAGCTGTAGTTGCGGTCGCGGCCCTCCTCCTTGATCTGCTCGCTCTGCAGCCGTGGGTCCTGATAGTTCCAGATAATCAGGTCCACGTTGTCGCTGGCATCAGCATTCGCTTTTTTATCAGGCGCGGGCCGAAGCCGCCGGAGGCCAAAAAAGATGGCATCGCCGGCGTCGCTCCACTCCGGCGCGCGATCCGGGCTGATGGACATTCGCGCCGGAACGCTGGCGTCTTCTGCCGGATCGAACGCGACGGCAATCGGAGCGGCGCCAGGTCCAATACCGCTCCAACCGAGCACGGAATAGCGATAGTCGAGCGATTGCTTGTCGTTGCCTCCCTTAAGCGCCGCCAGCGCCGTGCCCGCGTGGTTCCAGGCCAGCCCGCGGTAGACGGCATGATTGTCGCTGTCCAGCGCGCGCGTGGCGCCGGTCGCGAGGTTGCGCAGCATCACGCCGTTGCCGCTGCGGTCCCCGGCGCTGATGGTGTAAGCCAGATAGCGGCCTTGGCGGTCAAAGGCGAACTCGCCCACGTGCCCGAGGTTGAACTCGGCGCCGGTGGAAAGCTGCCGAAGGATGACGTCGCTGCCGTGCGGATCGGATTCGGGCGTGTCCTTCGGGCTACTTTTTTTGCCGGGCGCGGCAATTTCCGCCCCGTACTTTTCAAAAGCGATCCAGTCGGGGTTGTCGCCCGAGAACGCAAAGTGCCGCACGTGCGGCAACTCGACGAGCTCACCCGTGGCCAGATGCACCAGCCCGGCATGGGTCTCGAGGCGCTTGTGCTGCTTCCTGAGCCGCTCGCCTTCGGCGTGCGCCGGGTCGGCAATAAATGCTCCCCAGCGCCCGTCGCTGCTTAGGGCCAGCTCGCGCGGCGCGGGGCGCTGCCCATAGCTGGCCGGCGCCGGCTCCTCCCCCAGGTTGAAGCGCCATTGTTTCGGTCCGCGGGTCTGGCGGAAAATCACATACCCGTCGCCCTCGAGCGAGGTGGCGCGCCACGCCAGCCACGCCCCGTCGCGCGCGAGCGCCTCGCCCCCAATCCCCTTGAAGGCCATTACGTCGGCAATGGTCAGCGCGTGCTTCGCCGGCGCCGGCGCCTGCGCGCCGCAGGCAACGGCGAGAGCGCCGGCTGCCAGTCCAGCGGCCAGAACAAGAATACAAGCAGTGTGCCTCATGCCCTGGGAGCATACCAGAAAAGCCCCGCCAGCGGGCGCACGCCCGCGTGGTATCGAGAGCTGCTATCAGCCCCGCCCCTCCTGGTCAGGCTTTGGGTTTCGTCTTGAGCAGCTCGTCTTCGTCCTTGCCTTGGGCGCTGAGCTTGACCAGCACCGAATAATCCTCAATCGTAGTGATATCGCCCTCGATTGTGCGCGTGGTCACCAGCTCCCGCAGCAGCCGCCGCATGATCTTCCCGCTCCTCGTTTTCGGCAGCCCCTCCACCAGCCGCACCTCCTCCGGCCGCGCAAACCCGCCAATCTCCTTCGCCACCCATGCGCGCAGCTCCTCCGCCAGCCTCGCATCCGCCGCACCGCTCCCCTTTACCGTGGCAAACACCACCAGCGCCTGCCCTTTGAGCTCGTCCTGCCGCCCCACCGCCGCCGCTTCCGCCACCGCCGGATGCCGCACCATCACCGATTCGACCTCCATGGTGCTCATGCGATGGCCGCTGACGTTGATCACGTCATCCACGCGCCCCAACACCCAGAAGTAGCCGTCGCCGTCGCGCCGCGCTGCATCGCCGGTGAAGTACAACCCCGGGTAGCGCGACCAGTAGGCTTCCCGGTAGCGCTCCGGATCGCGGTACAGCCCACGCAGCATCGAGGGCCACGGCTTGCGGATGACCAGATAGCCCTGCTGATCCGCCGCAACCTTTTCCCCTTCCAGGTTCACCACGTCAGCATCAATACCCGGCAGCGGCAGTGTGGCCGACCCGGGCTTCGTGGCCACCGCGCCCGGCGCCGGCGAAATCAGAATGCTTCCCGTCTCGGTCTGCCACCAGGTATCCACGATCGGGCATCGCCCGCCGCCAATCACGCGCTGGTACCACTCCCACGCTGCCGGCTGGATGGGCTCGCCCACCGAGCCCAGCAGTCGCAGGCTGCTGAGATCGTGTTTTTCCGGAAGTTCATCCCCGGCGCGGATGAAACTGCGGATCGCCGTGGGCGAGGTATAAAACAGATTCACCCGGTACTTGGCGATGATTTCCCAGAACCGGTCCGGGGTAGGGAAGTCGGGTGCGCCCTCATACATCACCGTGGTCGCCCCCGCCGCCAGCGGACCATAAATGATGTAGCTGTGCCCCGTGACCCAGCCGATATCGGCTGTGCACCAGTAGGTGTCCTCCTCGTGCAAATCGAAGACCCACTCCATGGTCGCCTGCACTTCCACCAGGTATCCCGCGGTGGAATGCACCACGCCTTTCGGTTTACCCGTGGTCCCGCTGGTATAGAGAACATAAAGCGGATGTTCGCTCTCCACGGCGACCGCTTCACACTGAGCCGATGTTCCCGCCACCAGCTCGCGCCACTCGAGGTCGCGCCCCGCCTTCATGACGACGGCGCTGCCGGTGTGACGGAACACGATCGTATGCCGCACCTTGGGGCACTCCAGCAACGCGGCGTCCACGTTCGCCTTGAGCGCCACCTCGCGCCCGCGCCGCCGCCCCCCGTCAGCGGTGATTACGAGTTGCGCCTCGAGGTCGTCCAAGCGCGAGCGCAGCGCCGCGCTGGAAAAACCGGCAAACACGACCGAATGGATGATTCCCAGCCGCGCGCACGCCAGCATGGCCACCGCGGCTTCCGGGATCATGGGTAAATAAATGATCGCCCGGTCGCCCTGCTGGTAGCCCAGATCGGCAAGCGCGCGTGCAAACTGGCACACGCGCCGGTGCAGCTCCTGATAGGTCAAAATCTGCTGTTCACCGTTTTCCCCCTCCCAGATCAACGCGGCTTTGTTGCGCCGCGCGCCGCTCAAATGCCGGTCGAGGCAGTTATAGCTCGCATTCGTGGTGCCGCCCAGAAACCACTGCGCAAATGGCGCTTTCCATTCCAGCACCTTGGTGAAGGGCGTGAACCAGTGCAGGCTGGCGCGCGCCCGCGCCCCCCAAAACTCCTCCGGGTTCTCCCGTGCCGCCCGTCGCAACTCGTCGTAGGCAGCGCGGGATTTAATGTGTGCGTGGGCGGAAAAGCTCTTTGGCGGCGGAAAGAGCGAGGCAGCAGCTTGGGCCATGCGGCCATCATAGCGCAGGGTTCTCGATTAACAGCTCGAACGGCCGGGGGTCGCGCCGCCTTGCACCGTGGGCAAAATCGGCGCGAAGGGCCGCGCATTTCAGAACGGGTGAGGGTCCCAGCGAGCGCCCCCGGAAACTTGCAGGCGCGGCCCCCGCGAGCCTAAGCGGGGCGCGCGGCGCAATTTGCCATGCGCCGCTCCAGCAGGGCGAAGCAGCCGCGCTGGGGCCCGCGCCAACCTTCGGGTTGATTTCGCTTTAACGCCGCTGCCAAAAGGTGTCCCAGCGCAACTGAAACTGATCGCGCACCCGCACCGTGCCGAGCGCGCGGCGGACGGGCCTGATGCCGAAATCGCTGAGCTTCAACGTCGCGGCGCCCCAAACACGCGCCTCGTCGCCGGCGCTCGCGAGGTGCGTGGGCCAGGCCACCGGGCGCGTCACGCCGTGCAGCGCGAAGGTTCCGCGCAGCAGATATCCTGGCGCGCCGGTCGTGGGAGTGATCGCATTAAGGCGCCACACGACCAGAGGGAAGCGCGCGGCATCGAGTTGCTGCGGGCCCTCCATGGTGGCCCAGATCGTCTGCCGGTCCTTCGCCGAGCGACCGGGATCCGCAACTTTCAGCTTCGCCACCGGCACTGTGATGAGGCCGCTCCAACTGTCCGGGAAGCCTTGCGCGGAACCCTCGATCTCACCGGCAATGATCAGGTGATTATCGGCGAAGGCTCGCAACAACCCGGCTTTGTACAGCTCAATAGCCAGTTGAGAACGGTTGGCGACGAGCCGGTACCTGCCGGTTGGAACCGATCCGGCGGCGACAAGGCCCAATAGGGCAGCGGCCGCCCAGAGGTGGCGCATGCGAAAATCATAGCTTGAGCCGGACCATTCCAGCCCGGGAACGCATCGCGGAGGCGCAAGCGCGGCTGGCGCCGCACCTTCCGATTACCGGGTTGCGCCCTGCTGGCGATGGCCTGCCGGCGCTGAAGCTTGAAACCGAGTTGCCCACGGGCAGTTTCAAACCCCGCGGGGCCCTGTATGTACTCCTCCGGCGTCTCGAACTCGGTCCGGTCGCTGAGGTCATCGCGTCCTCGACCGGCAACCATGGCGCCGCGGTGGCCTGGGCGGCGCAAAAGCTGGGCGTTCCGGCCACGATTTTTCTGCCCCGCAACCCCAACCCGGTCAAGCGCCAAAACATTCTCGCCCTCGGCGGCCGCATCGTCGAAGTCGAGGCGGCCGATATTTCCGCCGCCGCCGCCGCCGCTGGGGTCTATGCGCGCCGCCCGGGCGTGTTCTACCTCGACGACGCCACCGATCCCGACGTTCCCGCCGCCACCGGCACCATCGCCCTGGAAATCCTCGAGCAATTCCCGCAGGTTGAGGCGGTCTATGTCCCCATGGGCGACACCGCCCTGATGCGCGGCGTCGCCGCCGCCGTCACGCACGCCCGGCCTGGCATTCGCCTCCTCGGCGTACAGGCCGAGCGCGCCGCCTGCTACTACCTCTCCTGGAAGGCCGGCCATGCGGTCTCGACCGAAAGTTGCGACACCATCGCCGACGGCCTGGCCACGCGTACGCCGCAGCCCGAAAACGTCGCGGCAATCCGCGAACTGGTGGATGACGTGCTTCTGGTTTCCGAGGAGGAAATGCTCCAGGCCGTGAGTTTGCTCCACGTCCGCGCCGGCGTTCTCGCCGAGCCCTCGGGCGCGGCCGCCACCGCTGCCTTCCTGAAGCAGCCGGCGGAGCGGGCCGTGGCGCTGGTCACCGGCGCCAATATCTCCGCGGCCGTTCGCCTCAGAGCGGGTGTCTAAACTCAGCTCGCGGTCCGTGTACTGGGCTTGAGCGCCGGCGCGCAGACTCCGGCCCGACACCCTCGTGCGCCGGCGGCAATTTCAAGCCGCATGCCATAATTCGAGTAGGGAAGAGGACCAACACCATGCTCCGTTCACCGTGGATCGCCAATCGCGCCGCCCGACAGGCTGAAGCGGGCTCGGACGCCGTGACTCAGCTTCACTTTGCCCGCCGCGGCGTGGTCACCGAGGAGATGGATTACGTCGCCGGGCGCGAAAATGTGCCTGCCGCGCTCATCCGCGAAGAAGTCGCCGCCGGACGCATGATCATCCCCGCCAACATCCGCCATCCGGAGCTGGAACCGATGGCCATAGGCGTTTCCTCGCGCTGCAAAATCAACGCCAACATCGGCAACTCCTCGATCACCAGCGACCGTGAAGCGGAACTGGAAAAGCTGCACGTCTCGGTGCATTACGGCGCCGACACCGTGATGGATCTCTCCACCGGCGGCGACATTCCCGGCATCCGCGAAGCCATTCTGCGGCGCTCGCCGGTGCCCATCGGTACCGTGCCGGTTTATGAAGCATTGACCAAAGTCCGGCAAATCCGCGATCTGACGCCAGCTTTGCTTCTCGAAACCATCGAGAGCCAGGCCGAGCAGGGTGTGGATTACATGACCATCCACGCCGGCATTCTGCACGACCACCTAGCGCTGACCAAGGATCGCATTACCGGCATCGTCAGCCGCGGCGGTGCCATCCTGGCCGAGTGGATGGTCGCCAACCACGCCGAAAATCCGCTCTTCGACAACTTCGACGCCATCTGCAAAATCTTCCGCAAATTCGACGTCTCGTTTTCCCTCGGCGACAGTCTCCGTCCCGGCTCGCTCCACGACGCCAGCGACGCCGCCCAGTTCGCCGAGTTGAAAACCTTGGGCGAGCTCACCTGCCGCGCCTGGGAACACGAATGTCAGGTGATGGTCGAGGGCCCCGGGCACATCCCAATGGACCAGATCCAGATGCAGGTGGAAAAGGAAGTCGAGCTCTGCCACGGCGCGCCCTTCTACACGCTCGGTCCGCTGGTGACCGATTTCGCGCCCGGCTACGATCACATCACCAGCGCCATCGGCGCGGCGATGATCGGTTGGCACGGCGCCGCCATGCTCTGCTACGTCACTCCCAAGGAGCACCTCGGCCTGCCCAACGCCGATGATGTCAAGCAGGGCCTGATGGCTTATCGCATCGCCGCCCATGCCGCCGACATCGCCCGCCACCGCCCCGGCGCCCGCGACCGCGATGATGCCCTCTCGCGCGCCCGCAAAAGCTTCAACTGGCGCGAGCAGTTCGCCCTCTCGCTTGATCCGCCCACCGCCGAGGCCATGCACGATGCCACGCTCCCGCAGGCCGGCTATAAGGATGCCCGCTTCTGCGCCATGTGCGGCCCCCAGCACTGCTCCATGGCCCACGGCATTGTGGACGAATACGTGGCGGCGCAATGAGCGAAAAAAGGCCCGGCGCCCTGACGCCGGAGGAACAAAAGCTCCGTTCCGAGTTCAACGACTGGGCCGCCCGCGGCAAGGGCGACGCGATGGCCCGCCACCACCGCTCCATCACCGAGCGCATGTTCGTGCGCATCGGGTTCGAGCCCGGCGACCGCGTTTTGGATCTCGGCTGCGGTTCCGGCTGGGCCACGCGCCTGGCGGCTGAGCGCGTCGGCGGACGCGGCCTGGCCGTGGGCGTGGACGTTAGCGACGCCATGATCCATCAAGCGGAAGCCGTCGCATCTCCGCTGCACAATACCCGCTTTGTTGCCTCGCCCGCCGAAACCATCCCCTGGTCCAACGATTTTTTTCGCACAATATTCAGTGTCGAGAGTTTCTACTATTATCCCGACCCCGGCGCCGTGCTCGCCGAACTACGCCGCATTCTTGTCCCCGGCGGCGGCCTCTATCTGCTCATGTGCCTCTACGCCGGCAATCCCAATGCCGCCCAATGGGTAAAGCAGTTGTCTGTGCCGGTGCAGTACAAAACCGCCGCCCAGTGGCGCGAGTTACTCGACCATCACGGCTGGGCCGATGCCCGCGTCGAGGAGTTCCGCCCCGATCCCGCCGACCTCTCCCCTGACGAGCACGCCTGGGCGCTGCTCGCGATGGCTCGCAAGCCTTGAAGCGATGACCTGCGCCGTCCAGCTTCGCGCCGCCTTGCTCACCGCCGCGCTCGCGGCTTCGGTCGCATGCGCTCACCGCACGCCGCCGCCGCAACCGCCGGCTCCGGCCCCAGCCGCCACCGCTTCTGCCAACCCTCCCGATCCCGATGCCGCTACCATGCCCGACGGGCCCGGCAAGGCCGACGTAGTCCGCGTCTGCGGCGGCTGCCACACCCTCGCGCGCGTGGTGCGCCGGCGCCAAACCCCCGGGCAATGGCAGGCGACCCTCAAGGAAATGCAGGGCAACGGTATGTTCGCTCCCCCCGCCGAGCTGCACTCCATCCTCAACTATCTCTCCAAGCACTACGGCCACAACTAGCCCGCCGCCGGTCGCAGGGGTCGCGCCGCTTTGCACCGTAGGCAAAATCAGCGTGAAGGGCTGCGAAATTCGGAACGTCGGCCGGGGGGAAACAAGCAGCCGCGCTGGGGTCCGCGCCAACATTGCTCGTGATAAAGTGAAGTCTGCCGCGTGGCGCCATCGTCTAGCGGTTAGGACGTCGCCCTCTCAAGGCGAAGACCGCGGGTTCGAATCCCGCTGGCGCTACCAATCTTTTCAACGACTTACGCGGCTCTACGCCAACAACGGGGGGGGTGGGTACCCCGGAACGGTTCAACCACATAGTACCTTGACACGCATGCGGTAGTTTTCGAAGTTGCGGAAGCCGTAAGCCTGACGGCTGATGAGCTCCAT
>JBOGKQ010000053.1:0-14872 GCA_050747905.1 Terriglobales bacterium
GCTCTGCCCCTCCCGCACTGCAGTGCACCGTAGTCACGGCCCGATCCCCCCTTCTAGCCCCCGCTTCTCTCGCCGCGAACTGCTCCCAACCACTTCCCCGCAAAATCACCGCTTAATCAGAGTCTCCCTAGAGCGAAACCAGCATTGGTGTAGCGCGCTGAAGCGCACGGCTCTAGCCCATCGCCTCCGCCACCAGTGCCGCCTGCTCCTGCTGGTGCCGCCGCAATGAGCCGGTGGCGGGGCTGGGGCTGGCCTTGCGGTTGACGTGCGCCAGCGAGGCCCTTTGCGGCGCCAGCGCCCGCAGCCGCGGCTCGACGAACGTCCAGGCGCCCATGTTCTCCGGCTCTTCCTGCACCCAGCAAATCTCGTCCAGCCTCCCATAACGCTCCAGTTCGCGGGCGATCTCCTCGGCTGGGAACGGATACAACTGCTCCACGCGAACGATAGCCGGGCCCAATGCCTTGCGGGCATTCCGCTCCTTGGCCAGGTCATAGTACACCTTGCCCGAGCACAGCAATACGCGCCGCGTCTCCCCTGGAGCTTGGTGATCGCCCGCAACCTTCTCGAAGCCGCCTTGGGTGAGCGCCGCAAACGGCGAAGCCACATCAGGATTCCGCAACAGGCTCTTGGGAGTCATGATCACCAGCGGCCGCCGCGGCCGCCGCAGCCCCTGGTCGTGCAAGATGTGGAAATACTGGGCCGCCGTGGTGCAGTTCACAATCCGCCAGTTGTCCTCCGCTGAAAGCTGCAAGAACCGCTCCAGCCGCGCGCTCGAGTGTTCCGGTCCCTGGCCCTCGAATCCATGCGGCAGCAGCAGCGTCAGCGCGCTCGGCCGCGACCATTTCGTCTCCGACGACGCCAGAAATTGGTCAATCACCACCTGCGCTCCGTTGGCGAAATCCCCGAACTGCGCCTCCCACAAGACCATGGCGCTGGTGTGGGACATAGCGTAGCCGAACTCGAAGCCCATCGCCGCCTCTTCCGATAGCAAGCTATCGTAGATCTCGACCGGCTTTTGCTCCGGATCCAGGTGCGCCAGCGGGATATGCACCGCCCCCGTTTCGTAGTCGTACAGCAGCGCGTGCCGTTGGCTGAAGGTCCCGCGGCCGGTGTCCTGGCCGCTCAGCCGCACCGGCACCCCCGCCAGCGCCAGCGAACCCAGCGCCAGCGCCTCCGCCAGCGACCAGTCAATGGCGCCGCGCTCGCGCACCGCCTGCAGCCGCCTGCCAGTGAAGGTTTTCAGTTTGGGATGCAGATGGAAGCCATCCGGCAGCGCCCCCAGCCGTTCGCCGATGTGCGCCAGCCGCGCCTCCGCCACCGCGGTCTGCGGTGCGTTTGGCGCTGCTTCAGCTTCGGCCTCCGCCGCTGCCTGGGGCTGGCCGGCCGCCTGGCTCAGGCGCTCGCGTACCGCCTGGCGTTTGCTTTCCGCCTCCGCCTCACTCAGTTGCCCCTGCTTCACGAGTTCGGCCGCATACAGCACCCGCACCGATGGATGCTGGTCAATGTTGCGGTACATCACCGGCGACGTCAGGCTGGGATCGTCGGCCTCATTGTGACCATGCCGGCGGTAGCAGACAATGTCCACCACCACGTCTTTGCGGAATTCACGCCGAAAGGCATACGCCAGCTCTGTGGCCCGCACCACCGCTTCGGGGTCATCGCCATTGACGTGGAAAATTGGCGCCTGGATCGTCCGCGCAATGTCGGTGCAGTACAGCGACGAGCGCGCCCCGGCGGGCGCGGTGGTGAAGCCGATCTGATTGTTGACCACGATATGGAGGGTGCCTCCGGTGCGGTAGCCGCCCAACTGCGACAGGTTCAGCGTCTCCGCCACAACCCCCTCGCCTGCGAACGCCGCATCGCCATGGATGAGAATGGGCATGACCACGTTGCCGCGCTGGTCACCCGAGCGCCCGCGCAGGTCCTGCCGCGCCCGCGTACTGCCTTCCGCCACCGGATCCACCTCTTCCAGGTGACTGGGATTGTTGATCATCTCGATCGGCAGCCGTTTTCCGTCCCGCGCCAGATGCGCGCCACGCGCTCCGAGGTGGTACTTGACGTCGCCCGATCCCTCGACGCTTTCCGGGTCCAGGTCCTCGAACTTCGAAAACATTTCGTTCATGCTCAACCCGAGCACGTTCACCAGCACGTTCAACCGCCCGCGGTGCGCCATGCCCAGCACCACTTCTTCCGCACCATCGCGCCCGGCGAAGTTCAAATAGGTATCGAGCGCCGGAATCATCGCCTCCGCGCCTTCCACTGAAAAGCGCTTGTGTCCCACAAAGCGCGCCTGCAGCAGGTGCTCGAACTCCTCCGCCGCTGTCAGTTTCTCCAGCACCCGCAGTTTGGCCTCGGGGCTCAACCCGCGCTGGTTCTGGTACGGCTCCATGTGCTCCTGCAGCCATTGCCGCTCTTCCGGCCGCTGCAGGTGCATAAACTCCAGCGCCAGTGTGCCGCAATAGGTCGAGCGCAGCACGTGCAGAATATCGGCCAGCGTGCAGGTGGGCGGGGCATCGGCGCCGCGTCCCGCCAGTGGGCACAGAAACTCCTGTTGCAGGTTGCTGGCGCCCAGTCCGTAGTGCTCCGGCTCCAGCTCCGCATGCGAGCGCGTCTCCTGCAGGCGCAGCGGATCCACCTGCGCCAGCAAATGCCCGCGCACGCGGAAGGCATGCACCAGTTGGAACACCGCCGCCTGCTTGCGTATGGTCTCCAGATCCGGCTCAGCCCCCGCCACCGCGGCCACGCTGGCATGGCCGTTGCCGGAAAATCTCTGGAACACTACCCGCCAGGCCTCCGGCACCGCTTGCGAGTTAGCCCGGTACAGCCGCCACAGTTCGCGGCCATAGCCCTCGTTGGCCCCCAGAGATTCCAAATATTGTTCCAATTGCGGGTGAATTTCGCTGACAGGCACGGGTTCTCCTTCACTAAAATTATAACTGCCGCCTCAGAGAACTCCATGACCTCTGCCCCCGCCGATTTGCTCCTCGATGCCGACCTGCGCCTGCAGCTCTGGCAGAAACTCTCCACTGAAATCGAGCGCTACCTCCGCCAGGTCTCTGCTGCCCGCGTCGCCCCCACGCTGGACGCCGCCGCGCTCCGCGCCGAGCTCGCTGCGTTCGATTTCACGACGCCGGTGGCTCCCGCGGCGGCCCTGCAGTTTGCCGTCGCGGGCCTGTGGGCGCATCAAGTGCATACGCCCCATCCCCGCTACTTCGGATTATTCAACCCCGCTCCCGCCACCATGGGAGTCATCGCCGATGCGCTGGTGGCTGCCTTCAATCCCCAGCTCGCCGCCTGGAGCCACAACCCTTTTGCCGCCGAGGTTGAAGATCACCTCATCCGCGCCCTGGCGTCCAGATTTGGCTACTCGGCGGATACTGCCGATGGTGTTTTTTGCTCTGGCGGCGCCGAAGCCAACCACACCGCCCTGCTGTGCGCGCTCACCGGCGCCTTTCCTGAATACGCCCACGACGGCGCCCGCGCCCTGCCTCAGCCGCCCTCCCTCTATGTCTCCAGCCAAAGCCATCATTCCATGATTAAGGCCGCACGTCTGTGCGGCTTGGGCACCGGCTGCGTGCGCGTGCTCGAAGTGGATGCTTCCCTCCGCCTACGCCCGGAAACCGTAGCCGCCGCCATCGCCGCCGACCGCGCCGCCGGCATGCGCCCGCTGCTGCTGGTCGCCACCCTCGGCACCACGGGTGGGGGCGTGCTCGATCCCATCGCCGCGCTCGCCGAGGTTGCCAGCCGCGAGGGTCTCTGGCTGCACGCAGATGCCGCTTGGGGCGGCATGGTCGCCCTTGTGCCCGAGCTCGGCTCCGCCCTCGCCGGCGGCGTCGAAGCCTTGGCCCGCGCCGACTCGATCACCTTCGATGCCCACAAGTCGTTGTCGGTCCCCATGGGCGCGGGCATCCTGCTCACCCGTCACGCCGACATCCTGGAGCGCACCTTCCGCGTGGCCGAAAACTACATGCCCCGCGATGCCGCCTCGCTCGCCGAAGCGGGCCTGGACCCATTTGCCCACTCCATGCAATGGTCGCGCCGCTTCATCGGCCTCAAGCTCTTCCTCTCCCTCGCCGTCGCCGGCTGGGAGGGCTACACCGCCGTCCTGCGCCACCAGGTGGCCATGGGCAATTTGCTCCGCCGGCTCGCTCCCGCCGCCGGCTTTCGCGTGGTCAACGACACGCCCTTGCCGCTGGTTTGCCTCGTCCCGGACATACCCGCCGGCGACACGCCCGCCGTCGTCGAACCCATCGTCCGCGCCGCCGTCGCTTCTGGCGCCGTTTGGGTTTCCGCCTTCGCCTTTCCCGGCGGTCGCGCCGCCATTCGCTGCTGCATCACCAACTACCGAACCCAGCCGCCCGACATCGAGGCGCTGCTGTCGGTGCTCGCCCGTGCGTGCCGGGATCCTGGCTGAGCGTAAGATTCTAATGTGGGCGCGGGCCCCAGCGCGGCTTCGCCGCGCGCCCCGCTTATGCTCGCGTCGCCCGACGCTGCGCCTCGCTCCCACCCCAAGGCGCAAGCGCCTCGGGGGCCCCGGGGCTGGGGCCGCGCCTACATATTTCCCCGGGGGCGGGCCGCCGTGCCGAATTTCGCAGCCCTTCGCGTCGATTTTGCCCATGGTGCAAAGCGGCGCGACCCCCGCGAGAGGTGTCGACATTGCCCGCCCTGCGCACTCACAGGGAGGGCGGGCAACCCGACGCGAGCATAAGCGGGGCGCAGCCGCGCTGGGGCCCGCGCCAACATTGACCGCTTCGTCCCGCCCGATTACGCCGCGGGCGGCAACCTGCAGGCAATATCCCTCACCAGCTGAGCACCAGCCCTACCGACGGCTGCGCCACATGCGTCCACTTGTTGATGCTGAACGCCGGGTTCTTGAAGTCCGGTATCTTGAAGATCAGGCCTTGATATTCGGCCCGCGCCCCGATGGTGCCAATGTGGAAGTCCACTCCGAATCCATAATTGATGGCTCCCTTTGTCTGCGTCTGCAGCAGCAAGCCGGTGAAGTTGTTGCGCGGCTGGAAGATCACAACCCCGCCTCCACCCAGAAGGAACGGCTGTAAAAAGCCTCCGATGCGCGGCGTCGTGAACACCTCATTGGCGATCGCCTCCTGCATGTTGGCGTTGATCGCGTAGTTGGTTGCCTGTGCGCCCGGCGCAGTGGCGGGTACGAGGTAGCTCTGCCCATTGCGGGTGTAGCCATATTCGACCTCCAGCGCCTGCCACTTGGTCAAATGCAGACGATATCCAACCAGCAATCCGGCTGAGTTGTTCGCCAGCCGCGACAGCGACGTGTTGCTGCCGGTGCGCGTGAACACGCCCGTGACCTGGACCGACAAGTCTGAATGCTGAAGCCCCTGCGCGCTTGCGGCCACGCTCAGGCCTGCGGTTATGGCGAAAGCGAGCATCGCCGTTTTGTACATGGATCGGACCTCCGTATTCGGTCCGATGCCCCATTTCACACTCGCGTTCGCCGGCAACAACGCCGCTGGACCACAAAAAGGGAGCACCTCAGGTGTGTAAACGAGACACTCTCGAGGTCTGACCCGCTACCCGCTTTGTACCAGCCGGAACTAGAGATATTGGGCTTCGCGTGGCGGGAATGGCCGGTCTTAAATGTTGGCGCGGGCCCCAGCGCGGCTGCTTCGCCGTAGGCGTATTTGTTTAACGTTTGCGGATCTTCCAGATCGCATCGCAGTAAATCCATCGGGACCAATGTTACGGAGGCGGAGTACGCGCGTCTGGAGGCGCGGGCGCGACCCGTGGGCAAGACAGTCGGCGAGTGGTGCCGGGAGGTGCTGCTCTCAACCGACGC
This sequence comes from Terriglobales bacterium, assembly GCA_050747905.1. GTDB lineage: Bacteria > Acidobacteriota > Terriglobia > Terriglobales > SCQP01 > SCQP01. The sequence continues at coordinate 5,813 of JBOGKQ010000053.1, forward strand.
CGAGGAGCTGGCGACGGCCGCCGAGCAGGCGGTGCGGAAGAGGTGCTGGTGCTTCGCACGGTCCTGCTGAACCTGGGCTATGGCCTCGCGCGGGGAGGCGATGACGGCGGAGCGGATGCGGGAGCTGATCGGGCGGGCGAACGGGGAGAAGGAGAAGAAAGCGGCCGATCGCCTCGGAGTGCGGGAGCGGGGTGCGGCGTGAGCGAGTGGGGCCGGAAGGAGCGGATGGGGTGGCCGGCGCGCAAGCCGGTGCACACGTTCACGGCGTCCCTGCTGGGCGGCGTGGCGGCGGTGGTGATCGGCGGGTTCTGCTACCGGGTTAGCTGGGGGCCGCTGGAGCGTTACTACTTCCCGACGTACACGCAGGCGATGCTTTCGGGCTGGATCACCCGGACGGGCGAGTACCGATTGCTCGAAGTCGGGGATGCGCGAGGGCGGGTGCGGCCGGCGCTCGGGGACGACGTGGCTGCGGGCGAGACTGAAATCCTCCCAAGCTTCCGCGCGCCGCTCGCGCGTTATCCGCGCACCAAGTTCTGCGAGACGCCGAATCGGTTCGTATACGGCGGGCGGGCGTTAAGCGCGGTGGTCTCACCGGCGTTGTGGGGCGCGCTCGTGGTGTTCGCCCGGCAGCCGGCTGGGGAGGCGGGAGAGCATCGGGGCGGCGACCGTCGAGCGTACTTCCGGCGCGGGCTGGCGCTCCAGTTACGCCAGTGGCGTCCGGCGCGGTGCCCGCCAGTGAGTTCCATTCCGTCCCCCTTCATGTTCGCTGGAATGTCAACGGTGGCCAGGGACGGAATTGAACCGCCGACACGCGGATTTTCAGTCCGCTGCTCTACCGACTGAGCTACCTGGCCACGAGGGGGTAAGCGCAGCCATCATTTTGCCATGCTTCGCCGCCGTGTGCTACCTCGGTGGCTCGGCCGCCACTTCTTCTGGCTGAGCGGCCAAGGAAGCATCCTCTGCCCACTCTGGCTTCCTACCCAAGCCCAACGCCAGCGTGGAACTGAGCATCGGACCTGTTACGGAGGTCTGATCCATGCACAGAAGCGTAATCTTTGCCTTAGCCGTAGCGATGGTGTTGAGCGCGGCGGTGGGCGCTCAGGAGTTGCAGCATTCCGAGCGGTCGGTGCAAGTTTCCGGGTTGTTCGCGCAGAATAGCAACAACACGCCCACGACGCACCTGGCGAACAATTCGGGGGGCTACTGGTGGGCTACCGGCTACATTTGAAATGGGAGGCGCTGGAGGTTGAGTACGGATAGACGCGCAACGGTCAGAGCTGCATCGTTCCGGCGACCGCGCCGGGCACGCCGGGGATCAACTACGCCATTACGACCACCGTGCAGCTGGCGCTGGCCAAGGAGGTGATCACAACGCCGCGGATTCTGGGGCTGCCGCCCAGCGGGGTACCATGCGCGCTGCCGAGCGTGAGAGGCCATTGTGGTTCTGCTCATTTGCCCAGGCACGGCGCCGGCGACGCCAAGAAATTCGCAAAGGCGTCGAGGAGTGGAAGGCCGGTCAGCGGCTCGAGCCAAAGCCACTGGCCCGCGGGATTGATCTCGAGGAACGTTACCTCGCCCGACGGGCTGACGACCAGGTCGAGGCAGCCAAACGCCAGCCCGAGGCGGCGCATGAGGCGGTGGACGCTGTCCGCTACAGCAGGCGGTAGTTCGCAGCGGCACCATTTGGTTTTCGCCATGTCATAATGCCGCCAGTCAACTCTTCCCGCCGGGCTCGCCCGCGCATCGATCTCGACGGTGAAGACCTGATCGCCCATTACCGTTACGCGAAGTTCCGCACGCTTGGGGATGAACTCCTGGAAGATGCACGGCGCTGCGCGGACTTGGTCTCGCCTCCGGATCAGGTCAGCCCTTTGCACGCGATTGGTGTAGATAGCGTCCATTCGGCCGGGGCCGACCTCGCGGCGGTAGAAGCTGAGGGGCTTGTAGATCATGGCGCCGCCGCATTCATCGAAGAACTTGAGGCACGCCCGCGGGTCGTTCGTGATCAGGGTCTTCGGTACCCGAAGGCCGCACTCCTGCGCGACCCGTAGCTGGTACGGCTTGCGTTCGGCCGCCGACTGGGCGCAGTAGGGGCTCACCCAGCGCGCCGCTCGCAGCAGTTCGAACAGGCCGAGCAGGAACGCCTTTGCCTCGCTTGCGGCGAACTCCCCCCCGGCGCCAGGCGCGGCCCGGGCCCCGTTGGGCCGCCAATTCCAGACCGTGCACACCGAATTGAGGTCAACGCTTCCGCCCGCGCCTTTGAGGCGGGCTGCCATCCCGCCCTCGGAAAAATCGATCGCGCCGCCCAGCCGCCCACGGCACTCAGACGCGCTTAGCCGCACAACATGAATCTTCCGCGCGGCGAGCGCCGCTACGACGGCTGATGCGGTGGCATCCCGGCGATCGGCGAGGGCAAGGACGACCCCCCGGGACCGGTGGCCATTCTGCCCGCGCGGGCCGCTCGGCGGCACGCCAGTGGCGGACTTGAACATGTGCTGGAATGCACTTGCAGAGCCGAAACCCAGCTCGAAGGCGATTTCCTTTACCGACCGAATTGGAATGGCCGCGAGGAGCGAGCGGCCGCGCTTGGCCACCGCAATTCTCTTCAGACGGGTGAAGCTCCCGAGGCCAGCGCGGTCCAGGTCCCTCGAAATCGAACGCCGGCTAACTCCGAGCCTCGTGCTGACGGCACCCATTGACAACGCGGGCCGCTGGTCAAGCATCCTCTCGACCATGGCAGCGAGGCTTCTGTACACCGTCAGCCCCTCAGTCCGCCCTCAGGGCCGAAACGGGCTCGACCGACGCCGCATGGTTCGCGGGGACTGCGCCTCCTGCCAAGGCGCAAACAAACAGCAGCGCCGCGGCGAGTGCCAAGCTGCCGGGCGTCAACTTTGGTAGGGAGCCAGCGGAGTGGGATAGCAGGTGCCCCCCGAGCTCGACTAGCCCGGCGCCAGCTAGCAACCCAACAGCGGCCGCCGCAGCGCCCTCCCAGAGCACCGACGCAAGGATTCGCCGGCGCCCGGCGCCCAAGGCAACGCGGACGCCGAACTCGCGCCGGCGCGCCGCGACAAAATAGGCTTGCACTCCCCAGACGCTAACGCAGGCGAGCAGAAGAACCAGGAGCGAGAGCGCGCCGGCAAAATAGGCCGCGAACCGGGCTGCGGCGTGCAGGGCGTCGAAGCGGCGGCGCTCGCTTGCCACGTCGCGGACCACCAAGCCCGGCGCGACAGCCTTGACTATAGCGCGAACTGGCGCGATGAGGCTCAGCGGGCGGCCACGCGTTCTGACTTCGAAAGTCATCTGGCCAGCAAATGCGAGAGCCCTTGGGCTGTTGCCGTAAAGGATGAATATCGTCGGGTACTGGCCCAGGCCGCCGTTATTGAGGCCACCAATGACGCCGGTCACGGTAAAGGTTTCCGCTGGCAACCATGGCTCGCCGACCTCGAGCCTGCGGCCCAGGGGCATGCGTGAGTCAGCCGGTAGGGACTTCGCTGCCGCTTCATTGAGGAGGAGCCGCCGCGCCCCGGACCGCTCGTCCTCCCAGCTTAGGTCGCGGCCGCTCAGGGCCCTGATTCCGCTGGTCTCTAGAAAATTTGGGCCCACGACATAGACAAGCATGGGCGGGAGCCGGGCGCCCGTGTCCCCGGCGACTCTCGCGGATACGGCGAGTATGTTGATTGGGATGAGCGGGGAGCTCGAGGCGCTTGCCGAAAGCACGCCGGGTATGGAGTCGAAGCGCCTCAGAAGGTGGTCGTACAGCGCGCGCAGCGACGCCCCGTGGAAGCCCTGGCGCCCGGCATTGGTTGTGAAGGTCAGGAGGTTGTCCGGGTTAAAACCGGGGTCAGGCCTGACCTCCCTCCAGAGCTTCAAGGCAAACAGCACGCCAGCAACAACCACCACAAAGGAGACGGCGACCTGAGCCGCCAGCAGGGCGAACGCGCCGACGCGCCCCCGGTTCCCGCGTGCCGCCCCGCCTGCGCCTGCCACGCCGCCCAGCGCGGGTCCGAGGTCCCGCGAGCGCGCCAGAGCCGCCGGCAACGCGCCCAGGGCCGCGGCGATTAGGAGGGTGGCGACGGCAAACGCAACGTACGGGATGCCGCCTGCGGAGCCGGCTATGCGAAATCCGAAATCTGCGAGGGCGGCGCTCAGAAAAGGGCCAAGCCATCCTGCCAGTGGCACCGCGACGGCATACGCGGCGACGCCGGCTGTACCGCAAAGGAGCAGAACCTCCAGGAAGGATTGCGCCACCAGAACCTCGTGACGCGCCCCAAGCACCATGCGCACCGCCAGCTCGCGCTCTCGCCTCTCGCCGCGCGCCCAGAGCAGCGCGCCCAAGCTACCGCAGGCGATGAGAAGGGCCAGCACGGCGGCGGCCGCAATCGGCCAGAGTGGCGCGGCGGCCGCGTCCTGGTACAAAGACTCGCCGCGGCGCGCGCCCACGAGGGCGATCCGAGGAATCGCGCCAGCGCCGAGGCCGGATGCGGGTCCCGCGGTGCTCCGGAAAATCGAGGCCGCCTCCGCCTGTGCCCGCGCCCGCCCACCGGGCCGGGTGCGCACGAATACCGCCAGCCACCAGACGCTCGGGCTGGTCGGCGACGCGAACATCCGCTTCATCGAATGGAGGCCAGGCCAAGTTGCGATCGGCTGCCAGACGTCCACGTGAAAGCCCAGTCGCACCCCCCCAAAGCCTTTCGGCGCTACCCCAATGATCGAGTAGGGTTCGCCATTGATCTCAGCGCTCAGCCCGACCGCGCCCGGGCTGCCGCCAAAGTATTTCCTCCACGCGCGATAGCTGATCACCGCGACGGCGGCGGCGCCGGGCCGATCGTCATGCACAGCGATGAGCCGGCCGGCTGCCGGCGCGAGCCCCAAATTCGCGAAATATCCCCCGCTGACCACCGCATTCGCGGCGAAGAAGGTCCCCCGGTCGCTGCTCACCTCGGTTTGCTCGGCCATTAGGTCGGTTGGCGCGAAAGCGAAAACCCCAGCGAGGCCGCCTGGCGCGGCGGACAACGCTCGGAACTCGGGCAGGGAGAAAAGACTGTGGTGGTCGAAGCCAGGCTGCCCGTAGACGACGACCCCCGGGGGCGTCCGCACGGCGTTCCAGCGCAGCGCGACGAGCTCGCGGGGACGTGGAACTGGAAGCGGCTGCAGCAAAGAAGAGTACAGCAGCCCGAAGGCGCAGAAATCCGCTGCCATCGCGAGGAACATGATCGCCACCACGGCAGCCGAGAAGCCCCGCGCGCGCCGGAGGGCGCGTAGAGTCTCGGCAATCAGGCAGGTACCGTTCACCCCGCCGCCCCCTCGGCGGTGATCGCCCAAAGATGCCGCGCGGGGTTGATGCCGACCTTGCCGTTCGCCACCCCGAGCCGGTAGGCCAACGACAGGAATGCCTTGTAGCGGTTGGACGTGGCTGGCGCCCATTCCTGTTCTTCCGCCAGCCGGTTCAGCACTCTTTCAATTTCCTGTGGCGTGATGGAATCAGCCGGCTTGGAGCCAAGCGCCGCTGCAAGCAGCGGATGGCGCGAATCAACCGCAGGTTCACCCTTCCTGGCCGCGATGCGCTGAGTGCTGTAGTGCTGGCGCACATGGGCGGCGGCATCGTCCAGCAGATCGCGCACCAGGATCGCCTTGCGCCGGATGGTCTCAGGCAGCTTCTTGCCTTGCAGCGCCTCAACCTTGCGCTTACGATACAGGTTGAGCGCCATGCCTTTGGTGCCCGCCTTCTCGCGTCGTCGCCGCCCGCCGGCGTCGTGGTAATGAATCCACCAGATGCCGGAGCCCTTGACCTTCTCGTAGATGCCCTTCATTTGCCACCAGCGGGCCGCTTGGGCGGTCGTCCACCCAATTTTCCGTTCTCGCGCGCGATTTCGCGCAGACGCTCGATTCCGAACCGCTCCAGGCGGACGCGATATGATTTGCGGCCCATCCACGCTGCTGCTTCCCGAACTTTCTTGGGCGCCATGTTTTGATTCTAAGCGTTTCGGTTTTATGCGTCAAACGGCTTCCGAGAATTGCAGAGGAAAGGCGAATTAGCTGGCCAGGCGCCTGCCAGAGATCACGGGGACATCGTGGCGGGCGAGCTGGGCGACGGCGGAGTAGGGAATCAGCGTGCGTTTCCCCAGTTTTCGGTACGCCAGTTGCTTTTGGGCCAGCAGGTTCTCCACGGTCCGCACGCTCACGGCCAGCATCTGCGCTGCCTGTTGCTTGGTCACCAGAAGTGGGCGAAACGCTGTTGTCCTGTCGAGATCGCCTTGGCTGCGCGGCTGCATTGGTTCAGCGGCGCTTGGTTTTGCCATGGTTACAACTCCTCCCTTCAGACTACGGAGGGCGCTGCGCCGTGTCCAATACCCATTGGGTATCACGTGATACCCGGTGGGTATCAAGGTTCGCCAACGTCGCCGCTGGCTCTGCCACCTCCGCGCATCGCCCATCGCTGCGGCGCCCGGATGCCACCGTTCGCGTGATGCGCGGCCGGCTCCTCGAACCCCTTGACAGTTTGGATTAATTTGGATTATCCTCCATTACGTTGGATCATTTTGGATCAGGGGGCTAAACATGGCGACAAAAAAAGACCTCGTTCGGGAAATGCGGCTCGACAAGCGTTTGACGCAGGACGAAGTCGCGGCCAAGATGGGAATTAGCCAGGGTTCATACTCCGCTATCGAGCGCGGACTTAAGCCACGCGCTGTGGAAGAAGCGCTGGCGACGGTAAACCGGATGCGCACGCGGACTGACAGGACCGACGGCGGGTCCGAGAAAGCCGGCAGGATGAAGGATTAGTGGGCGGTCCGATGCTGCGCAGGACAACCCGGGCGGAAATGTGCAAGAGACGCCCGGATCAGCAGCCAATGGTGTTGGTGGCCGGCAGCATGGCCAAGGGATGACGCTTTCATGAAAATGGACCTCTACCGCATCGAGCGAGGCCAAGATGCAGGTTGCTATAAGGTCTTTCAGCCTGGTTTCGGTGACGAGCCGATGGACGAGCCAAACGACGATCAGCTTTTTGGATGGCTACAGGCGCGCGGCTACTCTGGAGAGGAGGCGGCCCTGATTATCGCGTCGGTGAACGTGAACGGTCGCGCACGGGTTTCGATTCCGAAGGCTCCCCCTGGCGAAAGCGCAGACGCCGAACGTCGCGCGGCTCTTGCCGAGCTCGCCGCCTATGACCAGGAAATCGGAATAGGATAGAATGTTCGGATATAATTATTATTATCCGAGAGTTTTATGCCACAACAACGGGCCTGGCCGGCAGCGCGGAATCGGTTTACTGAAAAGGGCGGCATGCTCCGCACCAGCGTCGCTCTGCGCCTTGGAATCCATCCGCGGACGCTTTACGCGATGCGCGACGCCGGCGAGATCGAGCGCGTTGGTCCAGGACTCTACAGGCTTGCGGACCGTCCCCCGCTTTCCAATCCGGATTGGGTCACCGTTGCGCTCCGAGTACCCCGCGCGGTCATCTGCCTGATCTCCGCTCTCAGCTATCACGACCTGACGACCCAGGTTCCGCACCAGATTGATGTGGTACTGCCGAGCCACGCTCAGGCCCCAAGAATGCGTCCGCTTCCGATCCGCGTTTTTTGGTATTCCGAAGCCATGCTTCGGAGCGGCGTCGCCGAGGTCGAGATTGACGGCGTGCGGGTGCGAATCTTCACGGCGGAGAAGACAATCGCCGATTGCTTCAAATACCGCAACAAGATCGGCATCGATATTGCCGTCGAAGCTCTCCGGCTGTACCGCGAGCGGACCCGGCGGCCGAAGCTTGCGCCGATCCTGGAGTACGCGCGGATTGGCCGCGTGGAAAAGATCGTCCGACCGTACCTTGAGGCGCTGCTGTGAACGCCCGCAACACTGGCGCATCCGCGCGCCAGCGTCTGTTGAACCAGGCGCGTGCGACCGGTCGGCCATTCCAGGAACTGCTTCAGTATTTCGCGATGGAGCGCTTTCTGTATCGGCTTGCGCAATCCCCGTACGCAGAAAGATTTGTACTGAAGGGCGCGCTACTCTTGACCGCCTGGAGGGCGCCCCAGTCTCGGCCCACGGTCGATATTGACCTCGCAGGCCGAATGAGCAATGCCCCCGAGGCCGTCCGCGCCGCCATCCGCGAAATTATCGCGGTGCCCGTGGTTGACGATGGCGTGCGCTTCAGCCCCAGTACTGTGGAGACCAGGAAAATACGCGAGGACGCCGAATATGAGGGCGTCCGCGCTACGTTCCGCGCCGAACTGGCGGGAGCACGGCTTCCCATGCAAATTGATATCGGCTTTGGCGATGTCATTTTTCCGGAGCCGGGGACCATCCACTATCCGTTACTCCTGGAATTCCCCGCACCGGTGCTGCGCGCTTATCCGCGCGAAACTGTCGTCGCCGAAAAGCTCCACGCCATTGTCTTTCTCCAACTGTTAAACAGTCGGGTGAAGGATTACTTCGACCTCTGGCTTCTGGCCCGGATGTACAGCTTCGACGGGCCGATGCTGGTTGAGGCGATTCGAGCAACGTTGCGCCATCGCGATACCACGATTGATCCTGCTCCAGCCGGACTGAGCGCAGCCTATGCAGAACAACCAGCTCGGGCCGCCCAGTGGCGCGCGTTTCTTCGAACGAACCGGATCGCTTTTGCACCGGCAACGCTCCACGAGGTCGTTGCGCATGTGGCGGCCTTTTCACTTCCCGTGCTCAACGCGTCAGTTGGTGGCGGACCCTTCGCAACGGTTTGGCAGGACGGAGCGTGGACCGGCACCGCAAGCTGAATCCCGGCTGCCCGCCCGAGCAACTGCCGCCGGCAATTTTGCGTTCAGGGAGAGTGTATTTCTGTCTCAGCCGCCGCTCGGCGCGCGCCGCTGTGGTCATGGTGGATGGTACAGACACCGGAGCACCGGCACTGCCCGATTTGGTGCGGAATCGCATGCAGATTTACATGCAGTTTTGTACCAAGCGTGCGTTCGTCAATAGTTTCTGGCCCCGGCGTGCTCACGGAATCCGGCCCCACCGGGGGCGGGTTGATAAAGCTGCGCTGGGGGCCGGAGCGGAGCCCAGAGCCGCCCGCGAGGGCGGCGGAGG
>JBOGKQ010000054.1:0-14157 GCA_050747905.1 Terriglobales bacterium
GATGACCGCCGCGCTCAAACTGCTGCTCGATGCGCACATGACCGCCCTAACCCATGGCGCCGCGCGCCACGATGCCGGCCTGACCGGGACGTTGTTCCAAAGTTCCAGCCGATTGTTGCTGCCGCTGGCGCTGCTGCCTGCGGTGGCCCTGGCCTGTTTCGCGGCGCCGTTGCTGGCAATTTACGGTCCTGACTACATCCGTTTCGCTCCGGCGCTGCGCTGGCTGGGGCCTGCGGCCGCCGTGGCGGGGCTCAACTTCCTGCTCGGCAGCAGCCTCGCCGCGCTGGGCCATCCGCGCGCGGAAATCCTGGCCAAGTGCGTGCGCATCGCCGCTTACGTGCTTCTTTTTTTTCCGCTGTGGCACACCTACGGCATCGCCGGCGCCGTGATCGCGTGGGGTGCAGCCGAAATTCCCTACCAGGTCCTGCACCTGCATCTGCTGCGCCGGCTGGCGCCGTTCCGTCTGCACTGGCGGCGGCTCTATTCCGCTTTTGCAGTCACCGTGATCCTTGCCGCCGTGCTGACGCAATGGCGGCAGCCGGAGTCCTGGGCCGCGGGCTTGTGGATCTGGGCGCTGCTCGTCGTGGTCTTTTTTGTGCTCGGCGGCTATTCGCGTGCCGAGTTGGGCGGCCAGTTGCGCGTCTTTCTGCCTGGTCTGGCTGCCGGAGGGAACCTGTGAACCTGCCCGTCATCTGTCATGTGGAGGTCGGCGGCAGCTATGGCGGTTCGTTGCGCGCGCTCGAGCTCTATTTGCGCCATTGCGACCGCAGTCGCTTCGAGCATGATCTGCTTTTCTATTATTCCACTCCTGGAATGGAGCGCCTGTGCCCGCTGGTGCGCCAGATGCGTGTGCTGCAGCCCCACGCGCCGCTGGCGCACCGCCGTGGCCGGTGGCCGGCCCGCCGTCCCCACCTGCCGCACGAGGATGTCGTGCGTCTGGTTGCGCGTCTGCCCCGGTCCCGCCGCCTGGCGCAAATACTCCACCACTCCGGATGCGCCGCGGTGCACTGCAATAACAGCTTTCCCTATCAGGCGCCGACGCTCGTGGCCGCGCGCGGGCTGGGGCTGCCGCTAGCCGCGCACGTGCGCAACCCGCTGCGCGGCACCGCCTGCGATCGCTGGCTCGCGCGCCAGGCGCGCCTGTTATTCGTGCTCCACGGCTTGCAGGAGGACCAGCTCCGAGGCTGGAATCTCGACGCCGACATTGTACGCTGCCCGGATGGTGTCGAACTCCCCGCTGCGCACGCCGCCCGCGCGGCGCGCTGGCGGCGGCAATGCCTCGCGGGCGGGACCCTGCTGCTCGGCGCCATGGGGCGGTTGACGGCGCAGAAGGGCTTTCTGGATCTGCTTGCCGCCGCCGCGCTCGTCCTGCCAAATTTTCCAGGCGCGCGGCTGGCCATCTTTGGCGAGGGTGACCAGCGGCCCGAGCTGGAGCGCGCCGTGGTTGCACACGGCCTGCAGGATCGCGTGCTTCTGGCGGGGTTTGATCCGGGCGCAGCCAGCCTGCTGGCCGCGCTCGATCTGTTCATCTGCTCCTCCCGGTGGGAGGGATTACCGCTGGCAGTGTTGGAAGCGTTGCTGGCGGGAGTGCCGGTGGTGGCTACCGAGGGCGCACTTCGCGGCGATCCCCGTCTGTACCGTTTTTTGGCAGCGCCGCCAGCTTCTCCGGGCCCGCAGGGTCTGGCCGCCGCGCTATCCGACGCGTTGACTCATGCCCCGCACGCTGCGCGCGCGGCCGCCGCCGGCCGCGCCTGGGTGGAAGCCGAGTTTTCCCCCACTGCGGCCGCCAAACGTCTGGATGCCAGCTTCGAGCGCCTCGACTGCCGCGCGCCCCGCGGCCAGGCGTTCTACGAGTGCGCCTACGAGCAGGCCAACTGGCAGCGCGACGCCGCCGAGGGAGGTGCGGGGGCGCGCTTTACCAAGATGTGGTATCGCCGCGCGCTCGAAACCGTGTTGCCGGGCCTGGCGCTCGAGGGCCGCCGGGTGCTCGAAATTGGCGCGGGCTATGGCTATCTGGCGCCGTTTTTCGCCGCCGCCGGCGCCCGTTACACCGGCATAGACCTGGCCGCCAGCGCCCTGCGCCAGTTTCCCCGGGGGCTGGGTAGGTGCGCTCCGGTACAGGCCGATGGCTGCAATCTGCCGTTTGCGGCCGCCGCGTTCGACCTGATTGTGTGCATGGAAGTGTTTGAGCACATTCCCGATGGCGGCGCGCTGCTGGCGGAAATCGCCCGGGTCGCGGCGCCCGGCGCCCTCCTGCTGCTCAGCGCGCCAAACTATTGCAACGCTTTTCTGCCCTTCAAGATTCTTGCCGACTGCGGCTCCCCGCTCTGCCGCCGCCTCCTCAAACGCCAGCCGGTGGATCACACCCTCTTCGCCTTCCGCATGCGCCGGCTGCTGGCGCGCCAGGGTACGGTGCTGCGACAACTGGCGGTACGCCTGCATCCGCCGCTGTTCGAGCACCTCGACTACCGCTTTGGTCCCGGCCGCGGCCCGGCGCGGATCAATGATTTACTGTTCGCTCTGGAACGCCGCTGGGGTGGGCAATTTCCCCTGCGCAACTTCGGCCTGCATACCTGCTTTCTGCTGCAGCTTAGGCAACCGGATGCACAGCGTTCGACAGCGCCATGCACACCCCCGGCCACACCAGCGCGCAACTCCTTTGCTTCCTACGTTCGCCTGCGCACCCAGGGCGCGGTACGGCAGTTGCAAGCAGGTAAGTAGGCGACATGCTCAGCACCGCCATCCCTGTGCCCGCCTCCCCCGGCAAGGCCCCGGCGCCGCGACATCGCCGCTGGGACTGGATAGGGGTGACGGTGCTGACCGTCGCGATGCTGGTGCTGTATTTTCCGGTGCTGACCCGTCTGGTCGCCCAGTGGTGGTCCGACGAGACCTATTCCTACGGTTTCCTGGTGCCCTGCTTTGTTGCCTGGCTGGTGTGGCGGCGGCGCGAGCGGCTACGCCGTTTGCCCTTGGAGCCCACCGCGTGGGGCGTGGGCGTGGTGGTGATCGCGCTTGGGTTATTGCTGGCGGGCCGCCTGGGTTCGGAACTGCTGCTCACCCGCCTCGCCTTCCTGACCATGCTCGCCGGGTTGGTGCTGGCGCTGGCGGGGCGAGGCTGGCTGCGGGCGTTGAAGTTCCCGCTGATCTATTTGCTGTTCATGATCCCGCTGCCCGCCTTGATCTACAATGCGGCAACGCTGCCGCTGCAATCCCTTGCCACCCGCTCCGGGGTGGCGCTGGTGGGTTGGACCGGCCTGCCTATCCTGCGCCAGGGCAATCTCATTGCCCTGCCCGCGACCGTGCTGGATGTCGTGGCGGCCTGCAGCGGCATCCGATCGCTGTTGGCCCTGTTGGCCCTGGCGGCTGCCTACGGATACCTCACCGAACCGGCATCCTGGCGGCGTTGGGCGCTGTTGCTTGCGATGATTCCGCTGGCCATTGTGAGTAACGCGGTGCGCATCGCCTGTACCATCCTGCTCAGCTTTCCGTTGGGAGAAGCAGCCAGTCATGGCCTGTGGCACCTGCTGACGGGCTCGGAAGTATTTGCGGTGGCCGTGGTGGGACTGGTGCTCATCCAACGCCTCCTGCACGCGCAGCCGCCGCGGAGAGACTGCAATGGCTGAGGCTTCGCGCTCGTTAGCCCGCGGCTCGTTCGTCCTGGCGGCTGCACTACTGTTGGCGGCGCTCGGGATCGGCGCCCTGGTCCGCCCTTCCGCTCCACCGGCCGCGCGGTCTTTGGCCGGGTTTCCGTTACAGGTGGGCGACTGGGGTGGCCAGGTTCTGCCACTGGCGCCCGCCACCCTGGCTGCCCTTGATCTGCACGACTACCTCAACCGCGTGTATTTCGGGCCCCACCAACAAGTCGCCGGCCTCTACATTGCCTACTATCCGAGGCAAACGTTTGGGGATGACATTCACTCCCCCAAGCACTGCCTGCCCGGCACGGGCTGGGTGCCCGTGCAGACCGGGACCGTCAGCATTCGAATGCCGGAAGGTGAGATTCAAGTGAATCGCTATCTGGTCGCGCGCGGGCGGCAACGCGAGCTGATCCTCTACTGGTATCAGCAGCAGGGGCGGGTCATCAGCAGCGAGTACCGGAGCAAATTGTTTCAAGTCTGGGATGGGTTGCGCCAGCATCGCAGCGATGCCGCCTTGGTCCGCGTCGCCATTTCGGCGGCCTCCGGAGATGCCCGTGCCAGTGCCGAAGGGGAAGCTTTTGTCCGCCTGATTTTTCCGCATCTCAGCGCCTTTATCCCGAACTGAGGAGAACAATTTGCCATGAAACTCCATCGCTCTGTCACCGGTTGTGCCGCCGTTTTAGGGCTTTGTCTGCTGGTCGCTGGTTGCAATCGCGATCCCCAGCGTGCCGCTCAAAAACTGCTCGCGGAAGGGCAGATCTATGCGCAGAAGGGCAACGACGCGTCCGCGGTAATCGAGTTCCAGCGGGCCCTGCAGCTTCAGCCAGGCTCGATTGCCTCCTATCGCGCCCTCGCGGATGTGGAACTCGGCCAGCAGAACTGGACCGAGGCCTATGCCGCCCTGCGCGAAATCGTGCAACTGGATCCCAAGCGCACGCACGCGCGCCTTGATCTCGGACGTTTGTACCTGCGCGACCGCGAATGGAAGCAGGCACGCGAGCAGGCGCATGCGGTGCTGGCGGACGATCCGTCCAACGCTGCGGCGCATCAGATACTGGCTGTCGTGGCGGCCGGGCAGGGCGATTCCAGGACCGCGGCCGCCGAGCTGCGGCGTATCACGCAATTGCGTCCGCGCGATCCCAACGCCTGGATCAATCTGGGTCTCGCCGAAGCGGGCCTGCGCCAGGCCCAGTCCGCCGCCCAGGATCTGCAAAAGGCCGTGGCCGTGGATCCACATTCGGAGCTGGCCTGGACGGATTGGGCGAGCCTGGAGCGCGCCCAGGGTCAGGCCCAGCAGGCACAGGCAACCCTCACCGCCGGTTTGCAGGCCAATCCAGACTCCACCGGGCTGTGGCTGGCGCGGGCGGCTGCCGACTACGAGCCCGCCCATCCCCAAGCCGCGCAGCAGGAAGTAGCCACCCTGCTCCAGCGCCAGCCCCACGCCGCCGCCGTCGCCCTGGCCGCCGGCCAGTTCTGGGCCAGCAGGGGCGTATGGCCCGCGGCAATCCAGGTTGAGCAGGCCGCCCTCGCCGATCAGCCTCCCAGCGTTCCGCTGCGCGAGCACCTGTTGGAGCTTTACGTGCAGACCGGGCAATGGCAGGCGGTGCCAACGCTCGCCGACTCGTTGTTGCTCCTGCGGCCGGGCGATCAGGCCGCAAAGTTGGCGTTGGCGCGGGAGCAAATTGCGCAGGGCCAGGCGGCATCGGCCTTGCCCGGACTGCAGGCGCTGGCCGCGCATGCGCCGCAAGCCGCGCCGGTTCTCTACACACTGGCGCTGGCGCAGGAGCGGGACGGCCAGGGCGCCGCGGCGCTGCATTCGGTCCAGCAGGCCACCGCCGCCGAGGGCGCGTGCGTGCCCTGCTGGGCGCTGCAAACGCGCCTGGAACTCGACCAGGGCCAGTTCTCCTCCGCCCGCGCCGATGCCCAGCGCTATCAGCAAGCTGGGGCCGCGCCGGCGGCGGCCGCGCGGTTGCTGGGCGAAGTGGACTTGCGGACCGGCAAGGCCGCGGATGCGCTGCACGCATTCGAGTCCGCCGGGCTGGAGCAGTCCCACCAGGCGCAGGACCAGCTTTGGCTGGGCCGGGCCGCAGCCAGCGCGCATCAAGTTCCGGTGGCGCTGGCGGCCTATGAGCGCGCTGCGGCGCTCTTGCCGCAGGATGCGGCGCACCAGGCCGAACTCGCCCGGCGTATCCTGCAGCTTGACGCCCAGCAGCAGAACTGGGCGGCGGCGGAGGCCCAGATCGCGCGCTTTGAGGTCGTCTATCCCCGCGCAGCCGCCGGCCCCTGGCTGGCTGCCACCGTGGATATGGCGCGCGGCAACCGTGCCGCCGCCCGCACCGCTTTGCACCGCGCGCTCACGCTGCAGCCGGGTTATCTCCAGGCCGAAATGGACCTCGGCAGTCTCCAACAGCAGGAAGGGACTTGGCAGCGCGCGCTTTACTGGTACCAACAAGCGCTGCGCACTCAGCCCAACTTCGCGCCGCTGCTGACGTTATGCGGCAATCTGTTCCTCGATCACCAGCAGTATGCCCAGGCCGAGGCGTACTATCACCGGGCCCTAACGGCCCAGCCCGGCTTTGCCCTGGCAGCCGCCAACCTGGCGTGGAGCGAAGCCGCGCAGAACCATAACCTCAACGATGCCCTGGCGCTGGCGCAGCAGGCGGTCCACAACGCCCCGGGGGTGCCCTCGGTGCAGGACACGCTGGCCTGGATTTACTACAAGCTCGGCAGCTATGGGTCCGCTCTGCCCATCCTGCGGCTATGCGTGGCTGCCGCGCCGCGCTCGCCGCTGTTTCATTTTCATCTCGGGATGACCCAAATCGCTGCGGGCCAGAAACGCGCCGGGCAGGGCGAACTCCGTCAGGCGCTGGCGCTCCACCTGCCCGCCGCGCAGGCGGCCGCCGCCCAGCGCGCCCTCGCCGGATCCGCCTGAGCCGGCGTGCGCGCCCGCGCCGCACGGAGAACCCACGGGTTGGGGAGGGAAATGGGGGACGCGCACCCCCTACCTCTGGCTACCCTCGCGGCCTCGTTTTTCATCAAGCTTCTAGAAGCGCCGCCCTTGGCGGCTCTACTGTGCCCGCGGCGTGCTGGCCGCGATGAACGCGTCAATATTCTTGTGCAGCATGGGCAGTGCCTCGGGATTGACGTAGAGCATGTGGCCCACCGGGTAATACTGGAACTCAATGTGGCCGCGCTCGGAAGGTGCCACCTGCATGTGCGCCGCGGTGTACTCGGTGGCGAAAAACGGCGTCGCCATGTCGTAATAGCCGTTGTTGAACTGC
Source organism: Terriglobales bacterium (assembly GCA_050747905.1). Classification (GTDB taxonomy): domain Bacteria; phylum Acidobacteriota; class Terriglobia; order Terriglobales; family SCQP01; genus SCQP01. Next base: position 6,920 of record JBOGKQ010000054.1, read on the forward strand.
ACGTGCAGCGCGGGGTCGTTGTTCATGGCGCGCGCCAGAGCGGGCGCCACGTCGGGTGCGCCGCCACCGCCGCTGAGCTCGCCCAGGGGGGCGCGAAAGGTCAAATCCCACTGCCGGCCCACGGCGTAGCTGAGCTCCGTGTAGATGCGCTGGCTGTGGAAGTTGAGCGTCTGGCTGACGTAGCGGTCGAACAGCGCGGTGACCGCGCCCATCACGGCGCTCGACGATGGTTCCTGATCGTCCTGGCCGGGCACGGGCAGCAGCGGTTCGAGCTCGGGGCCGGTGAAGCGGGAATCGTAGCGTCCAATTTCCGGGCCTTCCGAACCCATCAGCCGCCGGCGGAACATGCCCAGAGCGATGCGCAGGTGCGCCTCCTCCCACAGGCTGGCGGGAATGCCGGTGAACTGCTGCAACTGCGCCGCCACGGCTTGTTCCTGGGCAGGCGGCAGGTTGACGCCGGCGAACAGCGCGGCGGCGTAGGCGCCGCCGGCGAATCGGCGCACCTGGGTAAGCAGCGCCTGCAGACTCGCCGGCTGCGGACTGAGCCGGTGGTGATACCAGGCGGCGGCGGCGTAGGAGGGCAGATACAGCACATAGGGCAGGTCGTTGCCCGGCCCGAAGCTGGCGGTGGCAAAGTTTAGCACGGTCGAACACATGACCACGCCGTTGAGGTACACGCCCTGGTTAACCAGATCGTCGGCGAGCACGGCGTTGCGCGTGGTGCCATAGCTTTCGCCGAGGATGAACTTGGGCGAGTCCCAACGGTGGAAGTGCTTGAGATAGCGCTCGATGAATTGGGCGAACGTGGAGGCATCCTCGCTGATGCCATAGAACATTTTCGGCGTCCCCTCGCCCACGATCTGGCTGTAACCGGTCCCGACGGCGTCCACGAAGACCAGATCGGTGCTGTCCAGGATGCTGTCGGCGTTGGCTACCAGCCGGTAGGGAGGCGCGTAGGCGGTGTACTGGTCCACCTTGGGCCAAGCGATACGCCGCGGCCCGAAGCCGCCGATATCCACCAGCGCCGACGCCCCGCCGGGACCACCGTTATAGGCAAAGGTGACCGGCCGGGTTGAAGAGTCGGAGATGCCGTCTTTGGTGTAGGCGATGTAGAAGACGCTGGCGGTGGCTTTCTGCTTGTCGTTGTAGAGCAGCAGCGTGCCGGCGGTGGCGGTATAGCCGATGGTCTGCCCGTTGATGGTCACGCTGGCGTGGGTAACCGCAGTGCGTTCCTTCGGAATGGGCGCCGGCTTGGCCGTCGGCGGCGGAGGCGCGCCCGGCATCATGCCCCTCTGGCCTGCCGCGCCCAACGGTAGCGTCGCCAGCAGAAACCCCATGATCCAGCCCGAAACTGTCCCTCTCGTCATGACGTTGTTTCCTCTCTTCGCAGCGATCCAAGCGGCTAGTGTACACTCGATCGGCTGCGATGGGGATAGATAACGAGGCGCGACCCTCCTCAAAGAGGTGGCCGTGCCGGCTGGCGCGCTCCGTTTGTGGGTCTCGCCTAAACTATCCTGTGGGCACAGAGAGGCTCTACTACAGCGACTCGTTTCTCCGCCGCTTTCAGGCGCAGGTGACCGCCGTGCGCCAGATTCCCGCCGGGGGGGGCGTTGACCGGTATGAGGTCGCGCTCGACCGCACCGCCTTTTATCCCACCAGTGGAGGCCAGCCGTTCGATACTGGCCACCTGCGCGTGCCGCGCGAGAGCGGGGAATGGCTGAACTTGGCGGTCGATTCGGTCGCTGAGGACGAGCACGGAGAGATCTGGCACACGCTACACCAGCCGCTGTCTCCCGGCGCCGCCGTCGAGGGTGAAATCGCCTGGGGCCGCCGCCTGGATCACATGCAACAGCACACCGGCCAGCATTTGCTTTCGGCGTTGTTTCTCAGCGAGCTACAGGCTCCGACGCTCTCCTTTCACTTGGGCCCGGCCACCTCGAATATTGATCTTGCATGCCCATCCCTGACCGGGGAGGAGCTGGAAGGGGTCGAGCTGGCGGCGAACCGGATCATCGCCGAGGACCGGCCGGTAACCGCGCGCGCCGTTCCGCGCCCTGAGGCAGAGGCGCTGCTGGCGGCAGGCAAGCTACGGAAGCTTCCGGAACGCGAGGGCGCCATTCGGCTGATTGAAATCGAAAGCTGCGATCTCAACGCGTGCGGTGGCACCCACGCGCGCACAACCGGCCAAATCGGAGGCCTCTGGTTGCGCGCTACGGAGAAGGTCAGCCGCGGCGTGCGGGTGCACTTCGTCTGCGGCTTGCGCGCCGTCCGCGCCGGCCGTGACGACGCTGCCGCGCTCGGGCAGGCCATGGGCGCACTCTCGGTCGGGGCAGCCGATCTCGGGGCGGCGATTGCGCGGCTGCAGGCCGAGGCGAAGGCGGCGGGCAAGGACCGCCTGCGGTTGCGCGAAGCGCTGGCGCGGGCCGAAGGGGTGCAGATGGCTGCCGCGGCCGAGCTGAACCACGGTGTGCGCATCGTCGAGGCCGCATGCGCCGAGCACGACCGCGATTACGTGCGCCTGCTGGCCTCGCGTACGGCGAACGCCGCGCCGCGGACGGTCGCCATCCTGAGTTCGGGCGAGCCGCAGGGCGCGCGGGTGGCGTTGGCGCGCAGCCGCGATCTTGATTTCGATTGCGGCGCAATGATGAAGCAGGCACTGGCCGAGCGCAACCTGCGCGGCGGCGGCTCCTCCGACCTGGCGCAGGGGGAGCTGCAGGGCAGCGCCGCAGCGGAGTTGCGGGCAGCGCTTGCGGCGCGCGTGCGCGCCCTGCTGGCGTAACGATCACGACGCGGCAGCTTGGATAGGCCCGAAGCCGAGCGTTCCGCGTGCTACAGCGGGGCTGGTTGCGCTCTAAGCGCGCCGCACGCCCGCCGTCAGCAAATACTTTCGTGGCAGGGCGAAGCCCAGCGGCGTGGCATAGCCGTCGTGGAACGCCGCGAACTTCTGCTGCAATTCCGCCCGCCGGGCCGGTTCGAGTCCGGCGGCAAGCTTCTTCACCGGCCCGTAGCCGGTCACGAATGCCTCCCACGCGCTCGCGCCGTCACGGCCGTAGTACACCGCCGTGCCTTCCTCGAAGCGCAGTTCGAACCCCCCGCCCAGCAGCTCGCGCACGCGCACGGGATCGCCCCAGGCGAACGGCGACGGAGGCGGAGGCGGGGGCGGCGCGGGCATGTACTCCCGCATAATCTTGAACATGTCGAATACCGTGCCGTCGGTCGGCCAGGTCACCAGCGCCAAGCGTCCGCCCGGCCGGACCACCCGCGCCAACTCCGCCGCCGCCGCCTCCGGATGGCTCGCAAACATCACCCCGCAGGTGGACGCGACGGCGTCAAAGTGTCCATCCGGGAAGCCGAGCTGCTCGGCGTCGCCAATTTCGTAGGTGATGTCCAGTCCCTCCGCGCGCGCCAGCTTGCGCGCCGTTTCCAGCGCGTCGGCGGCGAAGTCGGTCCCCACCACGTGTGCGCCCCGCCGCGCCAGCAGACGCGAGGTCCAACCGGTGCCGGTCGCGAGGTCGAGGATACGTTCGCCCGGCTGCGGCGCCAGCCGTTCGACGCAGTGATCGAGTGCACTGGCGATCTGCCGGCTGATCTGATCGTAGTCCGCCCCGCCCGAGCTCCAAACCGCCGCGGGGCCCTGATTGTGCTGAAGAATTGAAGTGGACATACCGGTCTCTCCCCGCAAAGTATATACCGATTCGGGATCAAAGGCTTCCGGCCGCCGTTTCGCCGAATTTCTGACTCAGGACCCTAGTGACGATGCGGCGGGCGATGGACGATAACCCGGATTCTCTCGCGCGTGAAGCGGGCGCGGCATCCCAACGCATCGGGCACGCCATGGCAGGTCCGTTCGCGTAGCCGGAACCAGGCGACCTGTTCCGGGTCGAAGATCATGCGCGCGGTGGCGTTGGGAGCGTGATGGGTCTGCGCGACGTAGTAGGTGGCGTTGAGGTCAATGTCGGCCGCATCGGCGCTCATCTGCTGGCAGGCGGCGGGAGGGCCGCTGTCACCCGCCGCGCAGTAGTTGCCGCGGTGGTCCAGAACAATCTTGAAGTTGTTGCCGCCGATAAAATAGCGCGGCTCGAGGCGCGGCACGCCGGAGCGGTGCCGCCAGGCCGCCAGGTCAGTGGCAAACGCGGCCGGGAGCTGGCTCAGGGCAATGGCCGAGGCCCTTGCCTGCCGGGAAAAGATGGTGAGCGTGGGCGTGGGCTCGCCATTGCTGGGGCGGAAAAAGATGCCGCCCAGGGCGATGCCGGATTGCAGGTCGATCCAGAGCAGCGCATGCGGGCGGCCGGCGCTGGAGACCAGAAAATAGCGTCCATCGCGCAGGCGCGCCGGTTCGGGAGATTTATCCAGTGCCGTTTGCAGCGCCATCGTCAGCGGGAGGTCGCGGCCGTAGTGAAACGCGCAGGCGGGGACGAAGTCCGTGAGGAGCTTGCGAAAGTGCTTGTCGCGGCTGACGCGGCCGGAAGGCTGCCCGGCGAGGGAGCGCAGGAACCCAAGTTCGTTCGCCGGCACCGGTTTCTCAAACGCAACCGCCGCAGGCGGCGCAGGCGGCGCTTGCCCGGACGCGGCTGTGCCACCGCCCACGAGCGCAGACGCGAGCACGGCTACACTGAACGCAAGTGAACTACGCATGCCGTCAACCCGCTATACGCTACCATGGAACGTTGCCCGCTCGTGCCGCCCCGAGGCGGAGTAGACGAACGAAAGGACTCCGGCATGCCCTCCGCCCCCAGTACTCCGCCAACCTCAACTTCCTACGACCTGGTCGTCATCGGCAGCGGCCCCGGCGGCTACTGGGCCGCCATCCGCGCGGGCGAGTACGGCCTGAAAACGCTTTGCATTGAAAGGGACCCCAAGCTGGGCGGCACCTGCCTACACGTCGGCTGCATCCCCACCAAGGCCCTGCTCTACAGCGCCGACGTCATGGATACCTTCCGCAACGCCAAGGAACTCGGCTTTGACGTCAGCACCGTCGCCGTGAACTGGGCGCAAATGCAGGCCCGCAAGAACAAAATCGTCGCCAAGCACGCCAAAGGGATCGAGTTTCTGTTCCGCAAAAACAAGGTCGAATGGATGCAGGGAACCGCCGCCTTTACCGGCACCGCTGGCCAGCTTGCAGTCACCAAGCCCGACGGCAGCCAGCAGTCCGTGCGGGCCAAAAACATCATCGTCGGTACCGGCTCGACCGCCCGCATGCTCCCCGGCCTCAAGGTCAGCGACCGCATCCTGACCAACATCGAGATCCTGTCGCTGCCCGCTATCCCGAAAAAGCTGGTCATCATCGGCGCCGGAGCCGTCGGTGTCGAGTTCGCCTCCATCTATCGCCGCTTCGACACCGACGTCACCATCCTCGAAATGCTGCCCCGCATCGTGCCCATCGAGGATGAGGAAATCTCGAAAGAGCTCGAAAAGCAGCTCAAAAAGCAAAAGATCAACATCGAAACCCGCGCCCGATTCGAACAGGTTGAACCCGCGGGCGCCGGCGTCAAGGTCACCTACACCAATGCCGAAGGCAAGCAGCAGACCATCGCAGCTGACACGCTTCTAGTCGCCGTCGGGCGCGCGCCGGTCACCGACGGCCTGCACCTGGAGAAAACCAAAATCAAGACCGAGCACGGCTTCATCGTCACCGACAACTACATGCGCACCGCCGAGCCCGGCGTGTATGCCATCGGCGATGTGGTTGCGGGCTCGCCCCTGCTGGCCCACGTAGGTTCGATGGAGGGCATGGTCGCCGTCGCCCACATCGCCGGAAAGAAGTTCCGCGCCATGGACTACACCCGCGTGCCCAACTGCACCTACTGCGAGCCGCAGGTGGCCAGCGTGGGCCTGACCGAGGCCGCGGCGCGCGCCCAGGGCCTGAGCGTCAAAGTCGGCAAGTTCCCCTTCGTCGGCAACTCCAAGGCGACGATCCTGGGCATGCACGAGGGCTTCATCAAGATGGTCGCCGACGCCAAAGACGGCACGCTGCTGGGTGTCCACATGATCGGGCCGTTGGTGACCGAACTGGTGAGCGAAGCCACGCTGGCGCTGCAGATGAACGCCTCCGCGGACGAGCTCATGGAGACCATCCACGCGCATCCCACCGTGTATGAGGCCATGCTCGACGCGGCCAACAATATTTACGGGCTTACGATCAACGCGTAAGGGAGCGTTCAGCCATCAACGATCAGCTTTCAGCCACGCAGGAACTTCGGGTGGCGCATCTGGGGCGGGTGAGCTACGCCGCCGCCGAAGGATTGCAAAAAGCCCTGATCAGGAAACGGCAGGCGGGTGCAATCCCCGACACGCTGCTGTTACTCGAGCATGCACCCGTGGTGACGCTCGGCCGCAATGCCCATGGCGAAAACGTGTTGCACAGCCGGGCGGCGCTGGCCGCCCGCGGCGTCGAACTGGCCGAATGCGACCGCGGCGGCGACGTTACCTTCCATGGCCCCGGCCAGCTCGTCGGCTATCCTATCCTCGATTTGCGCACCTGCCCGCGCCCGGCGTTTTTGCCGCCGCGCAGCGGCCGGCTCGAATTTGGCCCGGTGGATTATGTCCGCGCCCTCGAAGAAGTCCTGCTCCGCGTTGCCGCCGCCGGCGGCGTGCCGGGCCGCCGCCTGCCCGGCCTGACCGGCGTCTGGACGGCGGCCGAGCCCGCCGAAAAATTCGCCGCCATTGGCGTCCACCTCGCCCGAGGCGTGACCAGCCACGGCTTCGCCCTCAACGTCAACAACGAGCTCGACGGTTTTGATCTCATCATCCCGTGTGGCATCCGCGACCACGGCGTGACGTCGTTGAGCCGCGCCAGCGGCCGCCGCTGGGCCTTGCCCGAGGCTGCGGAGCTGGTGGAGCGGGAATTTTCGCACGTTTTTGCGCGCACCGCGGTCGCAGCCCCGGATCTGTGGGACGATAGGAAGTCGCAGCAATCTTTGAACAGCGAGGAATGAAGGCATGGCTGTAGATGTCGTAATGCCCCAGATGGGTGAGTCTATCTTCGAGGGCACGGTCACCAAGTGGTTGCGTAAGGTGGGCGAATCGGTCCGCCAGGACGAGCCGCTGTTTGAAATCTCCACCGACAAGGTAGATGCCGAAATTCCCGCTCCCGCCGCGGGCGTGCTGAAAGAGATCAAGGTCCAGGCCGGCCAGACCGTCCAGGTCAACACCGTGGTCGCGGTCCTTGAGGCCGCCGGCGCCGCCGCCGGCAACGGCGCCAGCGCTCCGGCACCCGCCGCGGCCGCTGCTCCCGCGGC
>JBOGKQ010000055.1:0-13886 GCA_050747905.1 Terriglobales bacterium
GGTTGGGGGCCCCCCTTGGCCCCAACCCGACGCTGCGCCTCGCTCCCACCCCAAGGCGCAGGCGCCTTGGGGGCCCCGGGGCTCCCACCCCAAGGCGCAGGCGCCTTGGGGGCCCCGGGGGTGGGGCCGCGCCTGCATGTTTCCCCGGGGGCGCTCGCTGGGACGCTCGCCCATTCCGAATTTCGCAGCCCTTCGCATCGATTTTGCCCACGGTGCAAAGCGGCGCGACCCCCGCGAAATGATAGGCGCGGGGCTAGGGCGGCCTGCGGCCGCCCTCAGCCCGCTGGGAGCGGGCGGCCGGCATGACCCCACCCTCAATGCTTCACTCCGGGAGGCAGGTAGGGAGCTTTGATGCCGGCCTGGGCCAGCGCCCTGGTGGTGGGGGTATCGGCGGCGGCGAGCGCGGCCTTGTAATAGGCCACCGCCTGAGCGCGGTTGTGCTCGGCGTCACAGAGGCGGGCCAGATACATGTTCGCCCAGGCGCGGACGTGGTGCTGCGCAGGCGTGGCGGTGGTGAGCGTCGCCTGAAAATTCTGCAGGGCAGCCCGGGGCTGGTTGCGCAAAGCGGCGATTTTGCCGAGCAGGTAATAGGCGGAGGCGCGATCGCCATGCTGGCGTTGCAACTCGGCGCTGGCGAGCGTGGTAGCTGCGGTGAGATCGTGGGCGTCGAAGCGTTGCTGGGCCAACTGCAGCGGCAAGGGAACGCGCACGGGCTCGGACGCGGACGCGGCGGCGGGCGCGGGCGCGCTGAACTGCATGTGTTTCACCCTACCCGCCAGATCGGCGATGCGCAGCGCGAAAGCGGCCTCGGGATAAAACTGGGTGAAGCTGGCCGGGTCGGCGCGAAACCGGCTGAGCTGGCCATACCACAAGCCGGTGAGCACCAGGCCCTGGTGCATGGCCGCCTGCACGGCGGCGGCCTTGTCAAGTTCCGTACCGGGATCGAGTTGAATTTCCACCGCGCGAACCAGACATTCGGTGTACAGCAGGGTGGGATCCCGCTTGAACTGCAGGTTCAAGGCGGGAGCGCGCGCCACCAGCGGCAGGATTTCCTGCTCGACTGGGTCCACAGCCGCCGGGTACTGGCCGATCAGCGGGTCGAGCAGGAAATGCAGATACGTGTGGCGCACCTGGGCCATTTCGCCGTGCAGATGCAGGTTCGCCACCAGGTAATAGTTGTTCTCGTAATTGAGCGCGGCGGATTCGCCGGGCGCCACCATGGCATCGGGAAAGATGAAGTACTGGCGCGGCGCATAGGACTGCGTCATGCGGAAAAACGAGTCCACGTGCGCGAGCATGGCGCGCACCTCGGCAGCATCCTGTGCAAGGGCGACGGTATATTGCGGCTGCACGGAGCTCCAAACCTGTTCCAGGTGCGCCTGTTGCCAGAAATCGCGCGCCAGTGGAAGAAGATCGGACACCGACTCGGCTGAGGGCGGCAGTCCGGAGGGCGGAACGGTGAGGGTGAGGCCGGGCGGGTTGCCGAGAAACAGCGCCAGGGTGACAAACGGCGCCACGCCCTGAGCAGCATTCCTGGTGCGGTAGAAAGCCTGCAGGTCGGTAAGGACCTGCACTGGATGCGCGAGCATTTGTTGCCGCACGGCATCGCGCACGGTGGAGTTGGGACCGACTCCGGCGCTATAGCCTCCGGCGTTGAGGGCGGCAAGGACGGCAAACACGGCGGGATTGGAGTCCACCACGACGGAACTCTGCACCGGGCCCTGAGCCACGGCTGCGGTTCCGCACAGCAGAGCCCCGCCAAGGATCAGCGCAAAATGGGAGCGGAGGACACGCACGCAGGTCAGCCGCGCACATCCACAGTGCCAAACGACACCAGCATGCTGCCATTTGTGGGCTGCCCGAAAATGGTGGTGGCCGGCTGGAACACGCTCATGAGCAACTGATTGTTGAGCCGGGTGATCAGGCCCTGGTTGACCCGACCTGAAAGCACACTGTAGCCGTAGACGTGACCGGTCGCGTCGATTTGAGCGTCCACCAGCAACGGGCCGCCAATATTGAAATTAGCCACACTCGTGAGCCGGGGCGGCTGGGCATCCATACCGACCTGAGGATCGGGCAGCAAGGGATTGGAAATGGCGTTGGTGAGCACCCCGCCGGCGAGGGCGGCAAACAAACAGATAGCGGCAATGGTGCCGACCGCGGCGGGCAGAACCAACACCTGGATGGTGTTGGCGATGCGCAGACGCCAGTATAGCCAGCGCAAGCCACGCACGGAATAATGCGAAGCCTGGACGTGCAGGCGAAGGGCCAGATCGGCGGGTGGACGCGGGGCCTGCAAGGAGCGCAGGCGCTCGCCCAGCATGCGGTATTGTTCGGTCCGCTGGGAACAGGCAGCGCAAGTCTCCAGATGGCGCACCAGCACGCCGCTGTGGCCCAGGTCCAGTTCTCCATCGAGGTAGGCCGAAAGCGCCGGCTGAAATGCGGCACAGGCGGCGGGCAGTTCAGTCCGCATGTTCCGTCCTTCCCATGGGCAGCGCCGGCGCGAGGGCCGGGCCGCGCATCCAGGCCCGGCGCAGCATCTCCCGGGCGCGTAGCAGCCGAGACTTGACCGTGCCGACGCGTACCTGCACGATTTCGGCGATTTCGTCGTAGCTGAAGCCTTCAAGCTCGCGCAGCACCAGGGCGGTGCGGAAGGGCTCGGGTACGCGCTGCAACGCCGCTTGCAACTGCCGGCGCTGCTCGTTGCGCAGCGTGGAGGAGAGAGGGGACTCGCGGCCGTCGGGCAGGCGTTGCGCCCAGTCCCGGCCGCTGCCACCGTCGTCGTCGAGAGACAGCTCCTGACGCTTATGCCGCACCCACCAACGGCGGTGATTGCTGGCCTCGTGCAGCGCGATCTGATAGAGCCAGGTCTTCAGACTGCTTCTGCCCTCGAAATGCGCCGCCGAACGGAAAACCTTGAGGAAGCTTTCCTGGAGGATGTCGTCGGTTTCATCGCTGCCATCCATGACGCGGCTAATAAAGCGATAGAGGGGCTGATGATAGACGGAAATGAGGTAGTTGAACGCATCCACCGAGCCGGCGCGCAACTGCTGCGCCAACTGCTGTTCGCCCCAGGTGGGCGAGGCAGCGGCTGAAGAAAAGCCGACCGCAGTTTCGTGGACGCTCATGGCCGCACCTTTAATTTACTACGGAATCCGGCGCTATTGGGTTAGACGCCGGGAGGGCCGAAGTTGTTCCCGCCGGGGACGCGTTCGGCTTCCAACTGTTTGGCCTGCTTCAGCAAGACGTAGGCGGCGGCCATGTAGGCGATGACGACGCCGGGCCAGCCGTCGCGAAACCCCTGCTTGAGGATATAGGTAGAAAAGAGCGTCCAGGCCGGAGAACACGCCAGACTCCAAGTGGTGACATGTTTGCCGCTGCGGCGATGGGCAGAGCACGCCAAGTCGGTGTAGTAGTTCATGATGGCGACATGTTCGCGCAGGTTGCGGCGGGTGTAATGAAGCAGATCGCCGGGTAGAGTGGCGACCGGGCCGGCGACCTTAGGGGCTTCATGCGGAGGCTCCCCCTCCCAGCAGCCGACGGCGCGGCGGTACAAGCGCGTCTGCCAGTCCGGGTACCAGCCGGAGTGGAGAATCCAGCGGCCCAGATACCAGGCGCGGCGGGCAAAGCGGTAGCCGTCGGCGTCGGGGCCGCGGGAGCGGAGTTGCTGCAGGGCGGCGGCCAGCTCCGGGGTGAGGCGCTCGTCGGCATCGAGCACCAGAACCCAATCGTGGGTGCAGAGGCGGTCGGCGAAATTGTGCTGTTCGCCGTGACTGCGGAACTCGTGTTGGATGACACGGGAGGTGAAGCGGCGTGCAATGGCGGGCGTGGCGTCGGTCGAAAACGAATCGACCACGAGGATTTCATCCGCCCAGGCGAGGGTGGCGAGCGCGGCGGCGATGTTATCCTCCTCGTTGAAGGTGTTGATGCGGGCACTGATCTTCACTGCAACAGCTTAACGTGATTCAGTCATGGAGGTAGTCCACGCAGACTTCAGCCGGGTATGGCGCGGAGGGCAGCAGCAACTGCTGTTGCTGGCGCGGGAGCTGCGGGCGCTGGGATGCACGCAGACGGTGGTGGCGCGGCGGGGGGTGGTGGCGCAGCGGCTGCGCGAGGCCGGCTTCGCCGTGCTGGCTCCCGGAGGGCTAGCGCGGCGGCAGGCGCGCCGGGCCGCGATTGTGCATGCGCACGAAGGGCATGCGCATAGCTGGATGCTGCGGACGCTGTGGCGCGGGCAGGCGCGGCAGGTCCTGAGCCGGCGGGTGGCGTTTGCGATCCGCAACCCGGTGTCGCGCTGGAAATATCGGCAGTTGGATCTGGTGATCGCCGTGTCGGAAGCGGTGCGAAGGCAAGCGCGGAGCACGGGACTGGCGCAGGAACGAATCGTGGTCATTCCCGACGGGATTGCGCTGGAGGATTTGCCGGCGGCGGGGGCGCGCGCCCGCGTGCGCGCGCGCTGCGGAATCCCGGACGAGGCGCCCGGTTTGGTCTGCGTCAGCGCCCTGACGGAGGAGAAAGGCGTGGGCGATGCGCTGCTCGCGCTGGCGCGGCTGCCGGCGCTGTGGCTGTTGCTGGCCGGCACGGGACCGCAGCTGGGCGGGTTGCGGCGCCTGGCGCGGGAGCTGGGCTGCGAAAACCGGGTGGTGTGGGGCGGCGGCGAGTTCACGCCTGCCGAATGGGTCGCCGCCGGCGATGTGCTGCTCATGCCGAGCCGCGAGGAAGGGCTGGGCTCGGCGGCCCTGGTGGCCATGGCGATGGAGCGGCCCGTGGTGGCGACGCGCACCGGAGGCATTCCCGAGCTGGTGGAAGATGGCGTCAGCGGGCTGCTGGCACCGGTGGGCGATATTGCCGCCCTGGCAGCGCAGTGCGCGCGCCTGTTCGACGATGCGACGTTGGCGGCGCGGGTGCGGCAGGCCGCACGGCTGCGGGTCGAGCGGCAGTTCACGGCGGCGCGGGTGGCGGCGGCCACCGTGATCGCCTATCAATCCCTGTTGGCCGTACTCTAAGGAGCAAGATGAGGTTTCGGTTGGTCGGTCTAGCGGTCTGTCGGCTGGTGCTGGCATCAGCGTTGATGGCCGCGATGGCGGCCGCGCAAGCGCCGGCGGAGTATCAGGTGAGCTGCCGCACCACCAGCGGCAGCTTCACCCTGGCAGTTCACCGCGCCTGGGCGCCGCACGGAGCCGACCGGTTTTATCAGCTCCTGCAGGCACATTTTTACCAAGGCAATGCATTTTACCGCGTGATCCCGGGCTTCGTGGCGCAATGGGGCCTGAGCCCCGATCCGGCGGTCACGGCACGCTGGCAGACGCGGCGCATCCCCGACGATCCGGTGCGGGTCAGCAACCGCAAAGGCGCCATCACGTTCGCCGACAGCGGACGCAATACGCGGACGACCGTGGTGTTCATTAACTTGAAGGACAATCTGCGGCTGGACAAGCTGGGCTTTGCGCCCTTCGGAGAAGTCATCGCCGGGATGGACACGGTGAGCGAGCTGGACGGCAGCTATGGAGGCGGCCCGCCGGGCGGACACGGCCCCGACCCGGGGCTGATTGTGAAAGAAGGCGCGGCCTATCTGACGCGCCAGTTTCCGCGGCTGGACGTGCTGTACGGCTGTGCCGTGACGGACACGCACTGAATGGCGGCGGCAGGGATCATTATCGTGCTGGGGCTGGTGGCGGGCAGCTTTCTGGGGCTGTGCGCGGAGCGGCTGCCGGAGGGTCTGTCGGTGGTGCATCCAGGGTCGCGCTGTCCCCAGTGCCTGCGCCCGCTGAGTGCCTGGGAGAACGTGCCGCTGGCGGCGTTCGCCTGGCTGCGGGGGCGGTGCCGCAGTTGCGGGGCGCGCATCGGTTGGCCGACACCGGCGATGGAGCTGGCCGCGGCGCTGGCGTTTTACTGGAGCTGGAGGCGCACCGGTGGAGGCCTTGAATTCGTGCGGGAGGCGTTTTTTCTGGGCTGCCTGATCACGCTCGCCACCACCGATGCGCGCACCCGTCTGCTGCCGGACGAGATCACTCTGGGGGGGTGGGCATGCGGACTGGTGCTGGCGGTGTGGTCGGGGCCGGGGTGGCGCGGGGCCCTGGCGGCAAGCCTGGTGGGCGCGGGCGGGTTGGCGCTGATCGGTTGGCTGTACCTGCGGCTGCGCGGGCGCATGGGCGTGGGCTGGGGAGACGTGAAGATGGTGGGTTTGCTGGGGGCGTTTCTGGGCGGGCTGGGTCTTCTGATGGCGCTGTTGGTGGGCTGCGTGAGCGGCGCCGCCGCGGGCATCGTGCAGGGCGGGGTGGTTTTGGGGGAGCAGCGGCGCAGGGGACGGAGCTGGGCGCGGGCGCGGGCCACCGCCGCCCTGTGGCCACTGCCGTTCGGTGTGTTTCTCGCACTGGGCGCGGTGGTGGCGCTGGGCTGGGGACCGGCGCTGTGGCGCGCCTGGATGGGCTGAAGCGATGCTGCCGTAGAATAACGCCCATGGTGCAGATGCGGGCAAAGTCCAGCCGCCGTCCGCGCGCCCGTTCCCGGCGGGCGGGCGATGCACTGCGGCTGTCGCGCGAGGTTCTGGGACATTTGCCCAGCGGGGTCGTGTTTTTCAACGCCGCGGGACGGGTGGAGGAAGCCAACCCGGCGGCGCGCACGGCGCTGGGGCTGGACCGCGCCCGGGGCTTGACCGTAGCCCGGCTGTTCCGGGACGCGGAGCTGCGCGAGCCGGACGGCGCGGTGCTCGGCCCCGCCGTGCCTCTGGTCCTGGACAGCTATCGCAACCAGCGCATCCTGCAACGCAAGACCATGCGCTACACCACCCCCGCGGGCCAAGGCCGCCTGCTGGGAGTGACGCTGTTTCCACTGCGCAGCGCGCACGACGCCCTGCCGCCGGTGGGGCTGATTTGTCTGCTGACCGACCTGACCCGCATTCACGCGCTGGAGGAGGAGTTGAACCGCCGCCAGAGCCTGAGCGCGCTGGGCGAGATGGCGGCGGGCATCGCGCACGAGTTCCGCAACGGCCTGGCCATCATCTCCGGTTACGGACAGATGCTGGAAACCGCGCTGAGCGAACCGGCGCGCGGGCAAGTGCACAAGATTCAGGAACAGGCGGGGATGCTCAACAACATCGCCACCGAGTTTCTGACCTTCGCGCGCCCACTGCCGGTGCAGTCCGAGGCGGTGGCGCTGGAGCCGCTGCTGCGGCAATGTGTAGAAGCCATCCACGTGCAGGATTTTCCGCAGGTACGCATCCGCCTGCAGGGACCCTTTCCGGAGGTGCTCGGCGACAGCGTGCTGCTGACCTCGGCGTTCCTGAACCTGTTGCGCAACGCCTGTGAAGCCATCCTGCAGGGACAGCGGAGCGGGCAGGTGGTCATCGAGTACGGCGGATCGAGCGGCGACAGCGTGCGCGTTCTGTTTGTGGACGACGGGCCGGGGGTGGCGCCGGAGATGGCGGAAAAGATCTTCATCCCGTTTTTCACCACCAAACCCAGCGGCACCGGCCTGGGCCTGGCCATGGTGCACAAAATCATCACCGCCCACCAGGGCTCGGTGCTGCTGGCCGACGCCGCCCCCGGCCATACCGTATTTGAAGTGCTGCTACCGGCCGCCGGGAGCGGCCTGGACCCGGATGATCATGGAAACCATTCTGCTGGTGGAAGATAAACACGAACTGCGGCTGATGCTGCGCACGGCGCTGACGGCGGAGGGCTATCAGGTCTTCGAGGCCGCCGACGGCGAGGCCGCGCTGCAGGCGCTGCGGCGAACCGAATACGCCGCCGTGCTCACCGACCTGAAGCTGCCCGGGCAGAGCGGCCTGCAGGTGCTGCAGGCGGTGCACGAGGTCTCGCCCTCCCTCCCGGTGATCATCATGACGGCCTACGGCTCGATTGAAGACGCGGTGCAGGCGATGAAGGACGGTGCGTATGATTTCGTGCAGAAGCCGCTGGATTTGGCGCATCTGATGCTGTTGCTGCGGCGCGCGATCGCGCAGCAACAACTGCAGCGCCACAACGTGCTGCTGCAGGAGGAGTTTGCGGCGCGCTTCGGGTTTCCGAAGATCATCGGCGAGCACGAAAGCATGCGGCGCGCCGCGGCGGCGCTGCAGCGCATCGCCCCGACCGACACGACGGCGCTGCTGCTGGGAGAGAGCGGCACCGGCAAGGAGCTGTTTGCGCGCGCCGTGCACCAGCTCAGCCCGCGCGCGGCGGCGCCGTTCGTGGCGATCAACTGCGCCGCCATTCCGGAAACGCTGGTAGAGACGGAGTTATTCGGTCACGAGAAGGGCGCCTTCACCGGAGCCAACGCGCGCAAGCTGGGCAAGTTCGAGCTGGCGCACCGGGGCACGATTTTTCTGGATGAAATCGGCGAGATTCCGATGGCGGTGCAGGCCAAGATTCTGCGCGTGCTGGAGGAGCGGGCGTTTGAGCGGGTGGGCGGGGTGCAGACGGTGGAAGTGGACGTGCGCGTGGTGGCGGCGACCAACCGCGACTTGGAGCTGGCGGCGCACCAGAAGCTGTTCCGGGAGGATTTGTACTTCCGCCTGTCGGCGTTTCCGATCGTGATTCCGCCCCTGCGCGAGCGGGGCGAGGACGTGGTGGCGCTGGCGGAAAACTTTCTGGCGCAATTTTGCCAGGAATTCAAGAGGCCGCCGCTCAAGCTCAGCCTCGCCGTCCACAAGACCTTGATGGAGTACCGCTGGCCGGGGAACGTGCGCGAGCTGCAAAACGCCATCGAACGGGCGGTGATTCTGGCGGAGGGCACAGAAATCCGGGCCGCGGACCTGCAACTGCGCGACCTGAGCAGAGCGCCGCGGCAAGGCGACGCCGGGCTGGACCTTCCGGAAGATTTTGACTGGAGCGGGCCAATGCCGGAGGTGCTCAAACGCGCCGGCCTAACGCTGGAACGGCGGCTGCTGCTGCAGGCGCTGGAGGAAAGCCGCTGGAATAAGCAGGCGGCGGCGGAGCGGCTGCAGATCCCGTACAAGAAGTTGCTGGTCCGCATGCAAGCGACAGGGTTGCGGACGGACGCGGAACCAGCGAAATAGAGGCTTGCGGCTATCAGCTCTCAGCTTTCAACCATGGCGAAACATTCGCGGGAGTGGTGGTGGCGCGGGGGAGCCCTGGGCAGCAAAGTACCGGGCGTGGGGCTTACGGCTGAGGCGCTGGTGCGTTGGCTGGGGCTTATCTACTTTTGCGTGTTTGTGAGCTGGTGGAGGGAAGCGGCCGGGCTCATCGGACCGCGAGGGATCCTGCCCGCGGGAGATTATCTGCAAGCGGTTGCGGCGCATTTTCACGGCCTTGCGCGCTTCTGGTTCGCCCCTTCCCTGCTCTGGTTTTCGAGTTCCACACTGGCGCTCGGGCTGGGGTGCGGTGCGGGCATCGCCGCGGCGGTCGCGGTGATGGCGTGCTGGCATCCACGGGCGGCGCTAGCGGTGGATCTGGTGGCGTTCTTGTCGTTGATCGCGTGCGCGCAGGTGTTTGCCAGCTACCAGTCCGACGGCATGCTCATGACCGCCGGCTTCTGTGCGCTGTTTCTCTTGGAGGGGCGCGGGCCCCAGCGCGGCGTGCGCTCCGCGACCCGCTTGGGCGCGCCGAGCTGGTGGAGCTGGTTTTCGCTGCGCTGGCTGTGGTTCACGATCTATTTCGGCTCTGGAGTGGCGAAATGGATGAGTCACGACCCGCAGTGGCGCCACCTCGCCGCGCTCAATCAGTACTACCAGAACCTGCCGCTGCCGAACTGGCTGGGGTGGTATGCGCAGCAATATCTGCCGCAGGGCGCCGAGGCGGCGATTACCGCCTCGATTCTAGTAGTCGAAATTTTCGTGGTGTGGCTGGCGTTTCTGCCGCGGCGATGGCGCATTGCCTGCTTCTGGATGGTGACGCCGTTTCAGATTGCCATCATCCTGACCGCGAACTACGGGTTCCTGAACTATCTGGTGCTGGGGCTGGGACTGACGCTGATTGATGACCGGCACATTCGCTGGTTGCTGCGGATGCCACAGGTTGCCGTGGAGCGGGCAGAGCCGGCGGCGCGCACGGCGATAGCATCGCTGGCGCTGGTGGCGCTGGTGGCCATTACGGGATGGAACCTCGCCGGGCGGCTGTGGACGGGGCTGCCCGCGCCGCAGAGCGTGAACCTGGCGCTGGAGCCGTTCCGGGTGGCCGACCCGTTCGGGTTGTTCGCGGTGATGACGCGCAACCGCTATGAAATCGAATTTCAGGGCTCGCGGGACGGCACGGTCTGGACGGCTTATCCATTCCGCTACCAGCCGCAGGATCCGGTGCGGGCGCCGGTGGGGGATTGGTTTCTGTTCGCGCCCTACCAGCCGCGCTTCGAATGGAATTTGTGGTTCGCCTCGCTCGGTTCCTACTCCCAATACCGATGGGTGGAACTGACCGAGCTGCGGCTGCTTGAAAATGACCCCGCCGTGACGGGTTTGTTCGCCTCCAACCCGTTTGCGCACCAGCCACCCAAGGCGGTGCGGGCAGTGCTGTGGCAATACTGGTTTGCCACGCCCGCCGAGAAGCGGGAGCAGGGGGTGTGGTGGCGGCGGCAAAAGCTGGGATTGTACGCACCGGTGTTGGTGATGACGGCGCAGGGGGCGGAGGTGCTGCGAGAGCCCGGCCGGGGTGGCGGGAATTTCTAGTCCGGGGTGGAGTCGGCGAGCTGGGGGCGGGTTTCGACGTTCTTAAGGTCCAGCGGCGGGTTCCAGTTGGCGTTGAGCTCCTGCAGGCGGAGGAGCTGGGGCGAGAGGCGGGAGCGGTAGGAGGCGGCGGTGGAATTGAAGGCTTTGGCGGCGTCGTCAATCGCCTTGCCCACGCCTTGCAGATGCTTGTGGAATAGCAGCAGGCGGGAGCCGAGCTCGGCGACTTCGTCCAGCAATTTTTGCATTTGCTGGCCGGCTTTGAATTGCTGCCAGCCCTGAGCCACGGTAGCCACCAGAGGAAACAGCGTCGAAGGACTGGCGAGCAGCACGGGAGGCTGGAGGGTTTGGCCGTAGAGAAACAGTTCGGGATCGGCGTCGAGGGCGGCGCGGAAGGCGCTCTCGCTGGGCACAAACATGGCCACAAACGGCAGGCTGCGCTCGAGGCTGGCGACGTAGTCCTTGCGCGCCAGCTCGCGGGCGCGCTCGCGCAGTACCTTGGCAAACGTGGAAAAACAGGCGCGGCGCTGGGCGTCGTCGGCGGCTTCCAAGCCCGCCAGAAAGTCGCTCAGGCTGGCCTTGACGTCCACAACGAGCTTGCGGCCGGTGGCAAGATAGAGCACCGCGTCCGGGCGTAACCCTCCTGGCAGCACCACTTGCAGATCGTAATCAATCTGTTCGTTGAGACCGCAGGTGTTGAAGATATTCTGCAGCACCGACTCGCCCCAGGCGCCCCGCACGCCGCTGCTGGTGGTGAGAGCCTCGCGGAGGCTGCGGGCCTCCTGTGCCATGGCCGCCCCCGCTCCGGCCACCTGGAGCAACTGCTGCTCGATTTTGGCCTGGGCGCCGGCACGCTCTTTTTCAAACTCGGTGATGCGGGTCTGATAGGCTTCGAGTTGGCGGCGCATTTCCTCCATGCGGGCGCGGAAGTCGGCCTGGGTCTCGGCGCCGGCCTGTTTGAGCTCGGCGGTTTTCTGGCCCAGGATGGCCTCGGTGACGCCGGGAAGGACGGCGGCGAGCTGAGCCTGCAGCTCCTGGCGGGTGCGGTGCACGATCCACCAAGTCAGGGCCACGCCGGCGGCCACACCTGCCAGGATGCCGACGAGCGCTGCCAATCCACTCACGCCGGCACCAGCCGGCCGGGAGCGAGAGCGCGATAGGAGGGCGTGAAGCCCAGCGCGCGCGCCCGCTGCAGCAGGGCATGGAAATCGAGGCTGATGGTGGCGCCCGCGCTCTGGGTGACTTCATCCTCGATGGGGAGATCAAAATCGTCGGCGCCGTAGCACAGGCCCTCGAGCGCGCCCTCGTTCTGGGTGAGCACGGAGGTGCGGATGCGGGGGATGTTGTCGAGATAAATGCGGCTCAGGGCGAGATGGCGGAGATACTCGCTCGTGGAAATTTCCGTGCCGCCCAGTTGGGTGCCGTAGGGCTTATAGGTCCAGCACAAAAAGGAAGCCAGACCGCCGGTTTTATCTTGAAAAGCGCGCGTGCGCTCGAGGTGTTCGAGCCGCTCGGCCAGGGTTTCATCAAAGCCGATGACCATGGTGGCGGTGGTGCGCAGGCCGGCGGCGAGCAGGGCTTCCTGAGCGTCGAAATACTGGGCCACCGTGTATTTGAATTTACTGTGGCGGCTACGGAAGTCTTCGGTGAGGATTTCCGAGCCACCGCCGGTGATCCAGCGCACGCCCGCCGCGCCGAAGCGGGCGGCCGCCTGGGGCCAACTCAGCCGGGCGTGATCGGCGAGATACATGAACTCGGCCACCGTGAGGGCGTAAAACTCGAGCCGGTCGCCGTAACGGGCGCGCAGGGAGGAAAACAGGCCGCAATAATAGTCGAGCGGGAGATGGGGATTGAAGCCTCCGTTGAAACCCGCCAGATCGCCGCCCAGGGCCAGCAGCTCGTCAATTTTGGCAAACACCTGCTCACGGGTGAGCACGTAGCCACCCGGCTGGCCAGGCAGGCGGTAGAACGCACAGTAATCGCACTGGGCCACGCACACGTTGGTGTAGTTAACAATGCGCATGATCAGGTAGGTGCACGTGCCGGGGGTGTGATAGCGGGCGCGCACGGCGCCGGCCAAGCGCTTGATTTCCGCGTCGCTGGCAGTTTGCCAGAGGGATTCGGCCTCGGCGGTGCTGATACGGCCGCCGGAGGCGAGGCGATCGTACAATTCAGACATCACTGACATTGCCTTCAGGGTAGCAAATTCCGCGTGGCTGACAGTATTTTCACGATTGGGCATTCAACGCGCAGCATCGCGGAGTTTTTGCAGGTGCTGCGCGCTCACGGGGTGGAGCAGATTGCCGACGTCCGCACCATGCCGCGGTCGCGGCACAACCCGCAGTATGCGCGGGAGGCGCTGGGACAGAGCTTGCACCAGGCAGGGCTGGGGTATCGGCCGCTGCCCATGCTGGGCGGCTTGCGGCATGCGCGGGCAGACTCAGCCAATACCGGATGGCGGAATCTGAGTTTCCGCGGCTTCGCCGACTACATGCAGACCGAGGCGTTTGCGGACGGCCTGGCGGAGTTGGAGGAACTGGCGCAGACCCGGAGTACAGCCATTCTGTGTGCCGAGGCGGTGCCGTGGCGGTGCCACCGTTCGCTCATTGGCGATGCGCTGGAGGCTCACGGCTGGAGAGTTTGGGACATTCTCAGTGCAAGACCTGCCACGCCGCACAGGACGACACCGTTTTTGAGGATCGAGAAGGGGAGGCTGTGGTATCCAGCGCCCGATTCGCCGTCACCTCGGACGGAGTGATGCGTCATACTGGCTGAAGCAATTCTCCAAAAGGAGCAGGTCGTTCATGCAATCGCAAGTACGAAACGGCATTTTGGCGGCGGCGTTGACGCTAGGGCTGATTCCGGTGGGGTTGAGCGCGACGGTGCCGCCGCGGCAGCAGGCGGATACTGTCTATTCCGGAGTCGTCACCGACGCCATGTGCGGCGCCAAGCACGATATGGGCGGCGGCTCACCCGCTGAGTGCGTGCATATGTGCGTGGGCGGCGGCTCCGATTATGCACTGGTGGTCGGACAGAAGGTTTATACGCTCGCGACCAAAGACAAGCGGGTCCTGGCAACGCTTTATAAAAACGCGGCCAAGCGCATCGAAGTGCGCGGGACGCTGCACGGCGACACGCTTACGGTTCACTCGGTGTCGCCGGCGAGGTGAGACATTGATAGGCGCGGGGCTCGGGCGGCCTGCGGCCGCCCTCAGCCCGCTTGCAGCGGTCTGCCAGGGCGCCGCCTGGCCGTGGGCGGCCAGGCGGCTTC
>JBOGKQ010000056.1:0-12103 GCA_050747905.1 Terriglobales bacterium
CGTCGGGTTGGGGCCAAGGGCCCCCAACCCGACGCGAGCATAAGCGGGGCGCGCGGCGCAGCCGCGCTGGGGCCCGCGCCAACATTGTCGTGCGGGTGCCCGCGCCAACATTGGCTAAAATAAAGCATGCTGCAGCCCGGCGATGTTGCGCCTCCGCTAACGGCCACCGATCACGGAGGCCAGCCCCGCACGCTCGCCGATATTTCCGGTCCACGTGGTCTGGTCCTGCTTCTCTACCGCGGCTACTGGTGACCGTTTTGTCTCCACCAGTTGGTGGACTTTGGCCGTCACGCTGCCGAGTTTGGGCGCTTAGGCTTCAGCTTAGCTGCGCTCTCGGTGGATCCGCCCGCCCGCTCGGCCCGCTTGCACCAGCGGCTAGGCTTGAGCTTCGCCCTGCTGTGCGACCCGTCGCGCGAAACCGTGAAAGCCTGGGTTCTGTTCAACCCTCATCGCGGTGGCATCGCCGTGCCCGCCACCCTCGTGATTGCCGCCGATGGCCGCATCCGCCTTCTGGCGCGGGAGGCCATGGCGCAGCGCCTGCGCCCCGGCGACCTGCTGCATCATCTGGCCGCAAACGGCGGTGTGGTTCCAACTAAGCACGGCTTTTGGCCCCGCGCCCACGATTGGTGGCGCGCCCTCATTCATTAAGAGTGGATGACGCTGCGCCCGCGCTACATCGCGGCGGGTACGCTGATTCCCATGGTGGCCAGCGCCGAGCGCAGTTTCCGCTCCACCAGCGCCACCAGCCCGAGCAGGAAGGCGCGCTTGTCGCCGTCGGGTTCCTGCAGCACCGGATAATGGTGGTACCAGGCATTGAACTGCTGCGCCAATTGAAAGGCGAACTTGGCGAGCATCGCCGGCTCGCGCGCCGCAATGGCTTGTTCGGCCGCCCTATCCAGCTGCCCCGCCAGCCAGAGCAGGTTCCAGTGCGGAGATTCGTTCAGATACCCCGCCCACCCGGCATCCCCGCTTGCCGGCGGTGGTACCTCCGCTTTGCGCAAGATGTTGACCGCGCGCACGGCGGCGTACTGGACGTAGGGTCCGGTTTCCCCTTCGAAGTTCAGCGCCTCCTTGAAGTCGAACACAATGACGGTATTGCGCGTGAACTTCAGCAGAAAATATCGCAGCGCGCCCACCGCGATCGCCTCGGCCGCTGCTTGGCGTTCGCTTTCGGGCCTCTCCGGATTGCGCTGGTCCACCTCGTTGCGGGTGCGTGCCTGCAGCCGGTCCATCAGGTCGTCGGCTTTGACGCCGGTGCCTTTGCGCCCGGATACGTCCACGCGCCTTTCGCCCTCCGCCGCGGCGTAGCCCAGTTCGGCGGCGCACGCCGCTGACAACGCCACCATCTCGTAGCTGAAATGCACGCTGCGCTCGGCCTCGCGCTCGCAGCCCAGCGCGCGCAGTCCGTCGGCGACAATTTCCTGCAGGTAGCTTTGGCGCGAATCAATCACGTTAAAGACCCAGTTGCCGTGCCCAAACGCGGGAGCATCCGCTTGCCCCTCCACCCCGGTAACCCACGCGACATGCCCATCGGGGTACGGATAAAAGGGCGTGTAGCCGAACTCCAGCGGCAGCAGTCCGAACTTCCAAAGCTGATAAGCGATGTCCTTGGCCACATAGGTGACGGTTCCATTTGAACGAACCAGCACCTTGGTGTCTTCGTCGCCGTCGGCATTGGTGGCGCCAGGGCGGTCCATGACCCAGCAACCAGCGGTCTTGCCTGCGCTTTCCAAACGCACGGCGCCACGCTCGCGCAGCAGTCGGAAGGCGTGTTCCCAGAGCCGCAACTGTAGAATCTCGCTCTCGCGCGGCAGCAGGTCGTAAGCAATGCCCAGCCGCTCCATGGTGCGCAGATGGCAGCGGGCAATGGCGGTGGAAATGCGCCCGGCCAGCTCGGCCGTGGCGTTGCCTCCGGCCTCGATGGCATGCAGCGTGGCCGGGCGCCAGGATTGCAGCGCGGTCTCATCCTCGGCATAGCGCTGGGAGATGGCGGCGTAGTGTTCCCAACAGAGATAATCAAAACGGACGTCCGGGTCCGCTAGTGCCGCCTCCACCCGCATCCGGGCGGCCTCGACGCTGGCTGGCACCGCCAAATGGATAAAGGCCGCCACCACATCCGCCACCTGCACGCCGGTGTTGTCCTGCAGGTTCTGCACTTCCACCTGCTCACCGCGCCCGCGCAGCAGCCGCACGCAGGTATCTCCGAGCACGGCATTGCGCAGGTGGCCTATATGAGCCGCTTTGTTGGGATTGATCGCGGTGTGCTCGACGATGATCTTCCCGCCCAGCCGCGGCCCTCCTCCTCCCGCCCCGCCCAAGGTCGCCTGCGCCGCTGCCAGCCGGTCCACAAAGAAATTGAGATAGCCGCCGCCCGCGACCTCGGCCCGTACGAACCCGTGCGGCAGCGCCAGGCCGGCGACGATTTCCTGCGCCAATTGCCGCGGCGGCCGCCGCTGCTGCTTGGCCAGCTCGAAGCACACCGGCAGGGCAAACTCGCCCAGGTCCGGCCGCGGTGGCTGTTCCACCACCCAATGGGCAAGCTCGAAGCCGTACTTAAGCCGCAGATGGGCACCCACGGCCTCAACTAAACGCTGTTCCAGTTCGATATACACGAGGTGTCCAGTTGATTATAGACAGAGCGGCGAAATCACCTTTTGGCTGTGCTATTGTGAGACTCGCCCCCTAACCAGAACATGAGCATCCGTACTCTATTCAGCATCTTTTCCAGTGATTTGGCCATTGACCTGGGCACTGCCAACACCCTGGTGTTTGCCCGCGGCAAGGGCATCGTTGTCAACGAGCCCTCGATTGTGGCCCTCAACCGCATCACCGGCGAGGTCGAAGCGGTGGGCAAGGAAGCCAAGGAGATGCTGGGGCGCACGCCCGGCAATATCGTGGCCATCCGCCCGATGAAGGACGGTGTCATCGCGGACTTCAAAGTCACCGAGAAGATGCTCAATTACTTCATCCAGAAGGCACACAACCGCAAAGTTCTAGTCCACCCCCGCATCGTCATCGGCGTGCCCTCCGAAATCACCCAGGTGGAAAAGCGCGCGGTCATGGATTCCGCCTACCGCGCCAAGGCCAGCGAGGTCTTTCTTGTCGAGCAGGCCATGGTGGCCGCCATTGGCGCGGGCCTCCCCATTACCGAGCCCAGCGGCAACATGGTGGTGGATATCGGCGGTGGCACCACCGATATCGCCGTCATTTCTCTTTCCGGCATCGTCTACTCGCGTTCGGTGCGGGTCGCCGGCAACGAAATGGACGACGCCATTACCAACTTCCTCAAGCGCAAGTACAACCTGCTGGTCGGCGAACGCACCGCCGAGCAGGTCAAAATGAGCATCGGCTCTGCCTATCCCCTCGACCAGCCGGAAACGTTTGAGATCAAGGGCCGTAATCTGATTGAGGGCGTGCCCAAGACCCTGATAATTGGGGATGCCGAAGTGCGCGAGGCGCTGAGCGAGAGCGTCGGCACCATCATCAATGCTATCCGTGTCGCGCTCGAGCGTACCCCGCCCGAACTTAGCGCCGACATCAGCGACAAAGGTATCGTGCTCACCGGCGGCGGCGCCCTGCTGAAAAATCTGGACAAGCGCATTCGTGAGGAAACCGGCCTTCCGGTCTCCATTGCCGATGATCCGCTTGCCAGCGTGGTGCTCGGAACTGGCAAAATGTTGAGTGACTTCAAGCTCCTGCGGAAGATTTCGATCGATCAGTAAGCGCCCGCGGAGGCCGGAACCCCGCGTAAAATTGCCTCATGCGGACTAGCCGCAGCAAGCTCGACTATCGCCATCATAGCCACGCGGTCTGGATTCTGGGTGCGCTCGTGGCCGGCCAATTGTTGCTGCTCGGCTATCAGGTACGTCGGCCCAACGCCGGCGGCATCCGCAGGATTCGGCTTTGGAGCGCCGAAGCCATCCTTCCCGCCGAAGCGTTCTCCCAGCACGTCGTCAGCGGCTTGCGTTCCTGGACTTCGAACTTTTCCAGCCTGCGCCACACCCAGGCCGAGAACCGGCAGTTGCACTCACAACTGGTTCAGCTCGAGCTGCAAAATCAGCAGCTCCGCCAAGCGGTCCGTGACCTGCCGCGTCTCGACGCGCTGCTCGGCTTTCAGCACACCTACCATCTGGCTACGGTTTCCGCCCAGGTCATCAGCCATGGCGCCAGCCCTGACGCGCAGGCGATCTACCTCGACCGGGGTAGCAGTCAAGGCCTACGCCGCGATATGGCCGTTATCACGCCGCAAGGCTTGGTTGGCAAGCTCGGCGAGGTCTTGCCTAGCGCATCTCAGGTCCTGCTCATTACCGACCCCGAATCCGGCGTCGGCGTTCTGATCGGCCCTCAAGGCATTCACGGCATAGTGCGCGGGTTGGGAGCAGGGCGGATTGAAGCCGAAAGTGTCCTGAAGGATGAGCCCGTCAAGCCGGGAGATCCGGTCTTTACCTCAGGTGAGGACCAGGTATTTCCAAAAGGCTTGCCCGTGGGCACCGTGCTGAGCGCCGGACCCAGTCATGACGGTATATTCAAGTCGGTGGCGATCCAGCCGGCCGCCAACCTCGGACGCCTGCAAGCGGTGCTGGTGGTGACGGCCCCCTTGCCGGTGCCGGCGGAATCGCAAGATCAGGGCTTGACCGCTGCCGACGTGCGTCAGCAGCATCTGCCGGGCCTTCCCGTACCCGCGGCAGGCATCGGGCCGATACTCGTCGGCCAACAAATTGCAATCCCTAGCCCGCCACCGGTTCTCCCCATGCCCAAGGCCGCCGAAGGCCAGCCCAAACCACCCGCCTCCGCCCATCCGGCCAAATCTGGCCCCGGCTAAAAAAATTCAAATTAAATGCGGCCACGGTGTGACCGAACGCCGACTTTCGACGTTTACACTAGAAGGCAAGCCTATGTTGACCTCCCGTGCCCTCCGTCTGTCATGCCTCTTGGCCGGATTGGCTGCCTGGGTGGTGCTGAGCTCCGGCTGCAGTTCGGCCGCCAGTGCTCAACAAAGTACCAGTCCCGCCAAGGCGCCCGCAGCCGCCAACCTGAGCTACAGCTCCGCCACGGTTTCTACCGGCCACCTGACCCGCGATCTACGCATCGGCGGCACTACGCAGGCCGTACGTGACATGACCATCCGCATCCCGCGCATTCGCGGGGGTGGCTACAGCTTGGTCCTGGTGGACATCGTCCAGAGTGGTTCCCACGTAAAAAAGGGCGACGTGCTGGCCACCTTTGACGATACCGTCGAGGTTCAGAAGGAGCTGGCTGCCAAGGCTACCTATGATGGATTCGTCCATCAAGTGGCCAACCAGAAGGCAGTCAACGAGGCCAGTGCCGAACAGCGCGCTGCCGCCCTGAAACAGGCGCAAACCACGCTAGGCACAGCCCAGCTGGAGGTTTCCAAGGGCCCCATTCTGAGCGCCATTCAGGCTGGCATCGACAAGCTCGATGTTCAGGATGCCGGGGCCGACGTCGCCAGCATCACGCAGCAAAACGCACTGACGACGCGCGCCGATGCCGCTCAGCTTCAGGTGCTCGAACTGCAGCGCGATCAGGCGAAGGTAGATTTGGATCGCGCCCTGTCGAACGTGGATGCCATGACCATCCGCGCTCCCCTTTCCGGCATGGTGGGACTGGTGCCGGTGTTCACCAGCGATGGCATAGCCCCGGCGCAGCCTGGCGATCAGCTCCATAGCGGTCAGTCACTGGTGCGCATCTTCGATCCAGGCAATATGGATGTCAACGTGGAAATGAACGAGGCGGATGACGCCCATCTCTCGCCCGGGCTCAAAGGCACGCTCTATTTGGACGCTTATCCCGAGGTGGTGTTGCCGGTGCATTTCATTTCCGCCAGCCCGGTAGCCGTCGCGGCCGGCGGCTTTGGCAATCCGGTGCGTACGTTTTCCGCCATCTTCCATGTGGATGCCCCCAACCCAAAACTGCTCCCCGACCTCTCTGCGGCGATTGACCTGAAAATCACCAGCCCTTACCCCGAGCTGCTGGTACCGCGCCGCTCTGTGCGCTTCCTCAACAACCAGGCCTTTGTCACCAAAATGGCCGCCGACGGGCAATGGGTGCAGCAGCGCGTCGAGTTGGGCAATTTTGACAATCAGCAGGTGGAAGTGATCAACGGTCTGAAAGCGGGCGATCAGGTGCAAGTGCCGACAGAATTCGCCGGTGAGGGAGAGTAAATGGCTAAACGCTGGCTGCAGTGGTTGGTCGTGGTGCTGGTCGCCGTAGGCGTGTACTTCGGCGTGCGTGTGTTCCGCGCCAAAGCCTTGGCGCCGCAAGTGCCAACCGTGGCTGCCCGCCAGGGGATGTTTCAAGTCACGATTTCGGTGCGCGGCACGCTCACGCCGGCGCGCTCGGTGGAAATCCGTGCGCCCCGCATCAGCGGCTTGATCATCGCCACGCTGTCGCCCAACGGCAGCTTCGTCAAGCAGGGTGACGTAATCGCCACGTTTGATTCCGGCACCGCCAAGTCCCAACAGACTTCGGATTTGGCCACCTTGAACCAGACGCAAGCCCAGGTGGAGCAGATCAAGGCCACGGCTGTGATTACTGATCAGCAGGACCAATTGAACTTGACCGCGGATAAAAATCAGGTTGCCTATGACAAGCTCAATGTAATCAAGGAGCAAGTCATCAGCCCGATCGCGGGCAAGGAAGCCCAGTTGGGGGAGGGCATGGCCGAAGAGCAGCTTAAAGTGGAGCAGGCCACTATTGCCGCCCATAAAACCTCCAACCAAGCTCAAATCGCCACCGCGACGCGGGCCATGCAGAAGGCCCAGGCCGACTACGACCTGATCACGCAACAAATCGCCGAGATGGTTGTGCGGGCGCCCATTTCCGGCATCATCAGCTACCTGATGAACTTCTCCCAGGGGCGCGATAATGAGCAACCGTTCAAGGTGGGCGACAGCGTCTGGGGCAATGGCACGTTCGCGCAAATTCCAGATATGAAGACGCTGGCGGTGCTGGCCAAGGTATCCGAGGTTACGCGCGGCAAGATCCAGGCGGGCCAGCCCTATCGCATGGTCCTGGATTCGCTGCCCGAGGTGCCGGTCAGCGGCACGATCTCGTCCATCTCCGCGCTCACCGAGCCGGATTTTGGCACCACCTTCCCTCCACCCCAGGTGTTCCGCGTGAACGCCAGCATTGACCACATCAGCCCGCGCATGCGGCCCTCCATGACCGGCGGCATGGACGTGGTGACCAAGCGCATTCCCAACGCCATCATCGTTCCCACCGAAGCCATTTTCCCGATCGAGGGCAAACCCAACGTCTACGTGCAGCACGGCAATAATTTTCAGGTCACGCCGGTGACGGTGCTCGCGCGCACCGCTGACGATGCTGCCGTCAGCGGGCTCCAGGCGGGCGCGCGCGTAGCGCTGCAGGTACCCAAGAACGCCAAAGTGAAGCCATGAGCCGCCCGGCGAGTTTTGACCTATGACCTCTCCCGCCCCCATCATCGAAATTCCATCCGCTCCCTCCAAGCGGCGCTTGGGCCGCAGCAATACCACTCCGCTCGCACGCCTGATCCGCTGGCTCGTTGGCGTCATCATCGTGTTGGCGGTGATCTGGGGCGCGTGGGCCCTGATGCGCGAGCTCAACGCCGCCTCCACCGCCGGCATTCCCACCGCCGTGGTCCAGCGCGGTCAGGTCCGCTTGCAAGTCTATGCGGAAGGCACGCTCAAAGGCGGGAACTCCGAGCTGCTTGTCGCCCCCTCGGTGGCCAGCGGCCAGCTCACCATCAGCTATCTGGCGCCCGCGGGCACGCTCGTCCACAAGGGCGACACCGTCGCCGAGTTTGACACGACCACCGAGCATTACAACCTGACCGAGGCCCTCCAGGCGCTCGAACAGGCACAGCAGCAGGTCATCTTTGCCGAGACCTCGACCGCCTCGCAGACCGTTGCCGACACTTACGCCCTGCAACATGCCCGCGACCAGATCGCCATTGACAAGCTCAATGTCCAGCAGAATCCGATCCTGCCCAAGGTACAGGCGGAACAGAACCTGCTGACCTTGAATTCTGACGAGGCCACCCTCCGGCAGTTGGAAAGTGATATCGCCAGCCGCAAGGCCAGTAACGCCGCTACCATCGCCGTGCAAGTGGCGGCGGAGAAGAAGGCCGAGGCCGACGCCAATACGGCCCGCTTGGATATCGCTGCCATGACGCTCACGGCGCACACCAACGGTTATGTCGCCGTCGAATTGAATCAGGGCTTCATGCGCGGATTCGCAGGCCAGGCGGCCCAGAACTTCCAGATTGGAGACACCGTGCGCCACGGGCAGACGGTGGCGGAGATCCCTGATACCACGACGTGGGAAGTGGACCTGCAGGTAGACGAGTTGGATGCCGGCCATTTGGCCCCCGGAGAGCCGGTGCAGGTGGAATTTGTAGCCCTCCCGGGCCGCACCTACCAGGGCCAAGTTGAGACGATCGGAACCGCCACCGGCCCCGTATGGGACCGTGTGGTGGAATGCGATGTGAGACTGCTGCACCCCTCTCCCGAGCTCCGCCCCGGTTTCACCGCCCAGGCGGTGGTTACCACCGATGTGCTCAACAACGTACTGCACGCTCCCGCTCAGGCGGTGTTTACTGAAGGGGGCCGCCAGGTGGTGTTTGTACGCCGCAAAGGTGAATTTGCCATGCTACCGGTCAGCGTGGTCCAGCGCAGCGAGAGCCAGGCGGTGTTGCAGGGCGTGCAACAGGGCGATGTGCTGGCCTTATCCAATCCCCAGAACCATGCCCTCAGCGGCGGCGGTGGCGCCCCGGGCGGCGCCAAGGCCAAATCCGGGGGCGGCCCCCATGCGCCTCGAGCCGGCTCGCGCGGTGGCCGGGGCGGCCGCGGCAGCTTCGGCGGTGGTCGCGGTGGCTTCGGCGGCCGGCCCGCCGGTGGCTCTCGACCCGCCGGCGGCGGCTCTGGAGGTCCGGGTCGTTAGATTCCCCTCATGGGCGGGCGCCAGCGGCGTCCGCCGACCAAGGTGGTATGCCTCATGAATGATTTTTCACGTATCGGCACAGATCTGGTCCAGGCCAGTCAGAACCTGCGCGCCCAGAAAACCCGCACCATGCTCACCGGCCTCGGCATGGTGTTCGGCGTAGGTGCCGTGATCGGCATGCTGGCCATCAGCTCCGGCGCCAAGCAGCAGTCGCTCGCCATGATCGAGTCGCTGGGCGTCCGCAACCTCATGGTGGATTCCATTCCGCCCGGCAGCCCCCAGGAGTTGCAGCAGCGCCGCCTGACTTCTCCCGGTCTCACCATGCGCGACGTGCGCATCCTCGAGGCCAACCTCGGCGGGCTTAACCAGATTTCTCCCCGCCGTTCGCTGCACCCCGAGCACCTGCTCCCGCAACCCACTCAGGCCATGCCCACGGTCATGGGCGTGGACCCGTCCTTTGCCGATATCCATCACTTCGAAGAGCTCGAAGGTGGCTTCTTCGATCAGCTCGACAACGCCGCCAGTTCCCCCGTTGCCGTGCTCGGCGAAACCGCCAAAGTCAGTCTGTTCGGCTACACTCCCGCCATCGGCAAGTACATCAAGGTCAATGACGTCTGGTTGCGCGTCGTCGGCGTGCTCAATGAACAGCTCAGCAGCGGCTCCGGCGGCCGCGACTGGAACAACGTCATCTTCACCCCCCTGAATACCTTCAATTACCGCTTCTACGACAACAGCTTCCAGCAGAAGGATTTTCTCGATGGCGTGGACATGAGCCTCAAGCCCGACGTGGATAGCGTGGCTGCGGCTTCAGTGGTGACCGCCATTCTTAACTCCACCCATCACGATACCGACGATTTCAACGTCACCGTGCCCGCCGCCCTGCTCGCCCAGCAGCAGCAGCAGCAGCGCCTCTTCACCTTTGTCATGGTCGCCATTGCCGCGATTTCTCTGCTCGTCGGCGGCATCGGCATCATGAACATCGTGCTCGCCACGGTGATGGAGCGGACGCGCGAAATCGGCGTCCGCCGCGCCACCGGCGCCCGCCGCACCGACATTCTTCGCCAGTTCCTGTCCGAGGCGGTGCTGATTTCGGTCTCCGGCGGTGCGCTCGGCATCGTGTTCGGCTACCTCCTGTCCTGGACGATTGCCGCTACCGCCCATTGGCCCACCATTGTCAGCAGTTGGTCCATCGTGATCGCCTTCGGCGTGTCCGTGGGCGTCGGTGTCCTGTTCGGCATTTACCCCGCCCGGAAGGCGGCTCGCATTGATCCCATCGAGGCTCTCCGTTATGAATAGTTCGCGTTTCCGCACCATCGCCGCGCTGCTGGCGTTTCTGGCGGCGCCGCTGGGCGCCCAATCCCTGCTCCATTTCCACCTCCAGACGCCCCAGGTGAGATCCATTGAGGGCCTCGCTCAGCGCATCCATAACGGCGAGCTGCACCTCACGCTGCGTGACTTCCTGCAGTTGGTGCTGGCCAACGACACCGAGGTGCAACTGCTGCAGCTCAATGATTCCACCGCACGTTTCGGCGTCATCTCCGCTCAGAGCCCGTTTGACCCCAGCCTGACCGCCAGCTTCGCGCCCACCCGCTCGGTCACGCCCCAGGCTACCCAAATCAGCGGCGCGTCCACCCTGAGCAGCCTCAGCCAGCGCAGCTCGGTGGGCTACACCCAGGTGCTGCCCTCCGGACAGAGCGTGACCGCGGCCTTCGACACCAACCGCAGCTCCAGCAACGCGGCCTTCAACACCTTCAACCCCAGCCTGAGCTCCGGGGTCACCTTCTCGTTCACTCAGGATCTGTTGCAAAACCGCGGCGGCCTCCAATACACAGCGCCCCTCCAGATCGCCAAAATTCAGGTTCTGGTGGTCGGCGATCAGACCCGGGCGTCCCTTGCCACCGATATTAATAATGCCGCCGTGCAGTACTGGACCACGGTGCAGGCGCGCGACCAGATCACCGTCCAGCAGGACGCGCTCAAGCTCGCGCAGAGTTCCTACGACCTCAACCGGCACATGCTGGATTTGGGGGCTTTGGCCCCGGGCGGCATCTACACTTCGCAGGCGCAGGTTGCCCAGGACCAGACGGCGGTGCTACAGGCGCAGTCGAACTACGAGCAGCAGCTTGATCAGCTTCGCCGCCTCATTGGCGCCGATCTGGACCCGGCGGCCGAGCATGCCACCATTATTTTGGATGACGACCCGAGCGCCGTCACGCCCACTGCTCCCAGCATGAGCGTAAACGCAGCCATTCAGGCCGCCCTCCTGCACCGGCCCGAGCTCGATGCCATTCATCGCCAGCTGTTGGAAAGCAAAACCAGCTTGGCGATGGACCGCGATGCGCTGCGCCCGCAGTTGAACCTGACCGGCACGTATGGCTCCAACGGCTTGGCCGGCGATCAGGTGGCCACGGTCACCCCCTTGGGCTCGGTGGTGGGCGGCTCCAGCAGCGGTTTCGGCAATGCCCTCGGCCAGGTCTTCGGCTTCGGCTCGCCCACCTACGGATTCAGCCTGAACTTGACCCTACCCTTGCGCAACAGCCGCGTCGAGGCGCAGATGGCCAACGATCTCACCACCCAGACCAGCTACGCTCTCAACGCCCGCAACGAGGAGCAGCAGATCCGTCAGGACGTCCGCCTCGCCGATACCCAGGTCCGCATGGCGGTCGCCGAAATTAAATCCGCGGTCACCGCGCGCGATCTCTCGCAGAAAAACGTGGACTACGAACAGCAGGAGTACTTGCTCGGTGCCACCACGGAATTTGAGCTGCTGCAGGCGCAGGTGCAGCTCAGCCAAGCCCAATCCTCGGTGCTTTCCGCCTTCACCAGCTATCAGGAAGCCCGCATTGCCTACGAGCGCGCCATCTGGACCCTGCTGCCCAGTATGGGTCTCAAGCTCCAGCAGCCATAGTGCCTGGCCTGCGATATTCGGAATGGGCGATCGTCCCAGCGAGCCCCCGGGGAAACATGCCCGCGCGGCCCCCGCGAGCATAAGCGGGGCCCACGGCGCAATTCGCCCTGCGCAGTTCCAGCAGGGCGAAGCAGCCGCGCTGGGGCCCGCGCCAACATCGATGAGAACCTCATCGTAGGGGTCGCGCCGCTTGCACTGTGGGCAAAATCGGCGCGGTCCCCACCGGAAGCCGCCTGGCCGCCCACGGCCAGGCGG
>JBOGKQ010000057.1:0-11393 GCA_050747905.1 Terriglobales bacterium
GCTCTGCCTGTGTCCCGCACGCTCAGCCTGAACTTTACCGTGGTGGACAATTATTTGAACAATCCGCAGCCGGGATTTCTCAAAAATTCGCTCCAGTACAGCACCGGGCTGCAAATTTCGCTGCGCTGATTAGATCGATGTTGGCGCGGGCCCCAGCGCGGCTGCGCCGCGCGCCCCGCTTATGCTCGCGTCGGGTTGCCCGCCCTGCTGTGAGTGCGCAGGGCGGGTTGGGGGCCCTTGGCCCCAACCCCACGCTGCGCCTCGCTCCTACCCCAAGGCGCAAGCGCCTTGAGGGCCCCGAGGCCGGGGCCGCGCCTGCAGGTTTCCCCGGGGGCGCTCGCCGCCACGCGGGTGGATCCGCTGTCAGCGCCGCGCCCGGAGTAGCCGCCTCGCTAACTGGCGGCGCGCCGCGGATCGCGTATTCTGTGCCCATGCTTGCTCTTGCCCCCGGCCCGGCGGCGGCGCGGATTGCGCTGGCGCTGGCCATCGGATTGCTCGTCGGCTTCGAGCGCGAGTGGTCGAACAAGGAAGCCGGCATCCGCACCTGCGCGCTGGTGGCGCTGGCGGGCATGCTGACGGCGCTGGTGGGCATGCCGTTGGTGCTGGCCGGACTGGCGGGGGTGCTGCTGCTGATCGTGTTCATCAACCTGCGCGCCTTGCAGGCGCAGAAGACGGTGGAGATCACCACCTCGGCGGCGCTGCTGGTACTGTACATTCTGGGCGTGCTGGTGGGGCACGGGGAATATTTCATGCCGGTGGCGGCGGCGATCGTGGCCACGCTGTTGCTGAGCTGGAAGGTGGGGCTGCACCGCTTCGCGGGGGAACTGCACCCAAACGAGATCCGCAGCGCCATCTGGCTGGGGCTGCTGGCGTTCGTGGTCTACCCCTTGCTGCCCGACCGGTTTGTGGACCGCTGGCACACCATCAATCCGCACACGCTGTGGATCGCGGTAATCGTGGTGGCGGCGGTGGGGTTCGTGAACTACGTTTTCATGCGGTTGTATAGCGCGCGGGGGCTGTATTGCAGCGCGGTGCTGGGCGGGCTGGTGAGCAGCACGGCGGCGCTGCTGGAGCTGGGAGCGACGCTGCGCGGCATGAGCCTGCACAGCGATGCCGGGGAGGGCGCCGAGATCGTGCAGATGAGCGTGACGGTGACGCTGCTGGCGACAATGGCGATGTTCGGGCGCAACCTGATCCTGCTGGCCATTTTTGAGCCCGCGGGGCTGCCGTGGGCGCTGCCGGCGCTGGTGGCGATGGCGCTGGTGGCGGCGGTGCTGATCTGGCGGCGGCCGCAGACGCCGGTGTTGAGCGGGCAGCAGCTCGCGCTGGACTCGCCCATTTCGTTCCGCCGGGTGGCGGAGTTCGGGCTGGTGTTTTTGGCGATCCAGGTGGCGACCACGCTGGCGCTGCGCACCTGGGGGCACTTCGGCGCTTACGCGGTGGCGGTGTTGGGAGGCACGGTCAACAGCGCCGGAGCGACGGCGGCGGTGGGAGAAATGGCGGCCCAACACACCCTGACGGCGGTGACGGCGGGGGTGGCAACGGTGCTCGCCTCGATGGCTTCGGCGGTGGTGAATGCCCCGGTGATGAACCGGGTATTGCGGCACAAGCGGATCGGCTGGGCCAATCAGGCGGCGATGTGGGCGCTGGCGGGAGCAGGAGTGGTGGTGCTGGTGCTGCAGCGGGTGGCGGTGTAGGATCGGGGTAGCCCCATGGCGGCAGAGTCGCCCAGTCCGAGCCCGGTGCTGGCGCTTGACACCCCGCAGTTGCGGGCGGTGATTGGCGCCCTGGAGCGAGTGCTGCCGCTGGCGCCGCTGCCGTTCATGATCGGGCGGCGGGCGACGCACCCGCTGTCCATTCCGCTGCCCCAGATTTCGCGCGACCACGCGCGCATCGAGACGGCGGGAGGCGGCTACGACCTGGTGGATCTGGGCAGCACGCACGGCACGCTGCTGAACGGCGCGCGCGTGCGCGGCCAGCACCGGCTGCATCCCGGTGACACCATCGAGTTTCCGAACTGCCCCGGGGTGAAGGTCATCTTCCAGCCGGCGATGGAAACCGCCAGCCTGTTTCTGACGCAGATGCAGCAGTTGGACACGGCCGGCGACAGCAACGAGTTCGACCGGCTGCGGCTGCTCCTGGATTTCAGCCAGCGCCTGCATTCGGCGGGTGGGCTGGAAGAGATCCTGGCGGCAGTGCTGGACGCGGCGCTGCGGCTGACCAAGGCCGAGCGCGGGTTCGTGTTTTTGCGCGAGGAGCGGGACGGGGACCCCATGCGGCTGGCGGCGGGGCGCACGGCAGGAGGGGAAAGCCTTTACGACGACAGCGGCATTTCCCACTCGATCGTGGCGCGGGCGGCGCACTCGACGGAAGCCTTTCTCATGCATGACAGCCAACAGCCGGGCCTGGAGCTGGCGCAGAGCATCGTGGCGCACTCCTTGCGCACGGTGCTGGCGATCCCGCTGCGCGAGGGCGTGGGGGTGCTGTATCTGGACAGCCATACGGCCAGCGCGGCGCTGGGGCGGGTCAGCCGCGAGATGCTGGATCTGCTGGCCAACGACGCCGCCCAAGTGGTGATGAACGCACAACGGGCGCGGCAGCAGGAGGAGACCAAGCTGGCCTCCAAGGTGCTGGAAAAGGAGCTGGCGCTGGCGGCGGCGATCCAACAGGGACTGATGGGATCGCAACTGCCGCAAGTGGCGTTTGCGCGGCTGGACGGACTGAGCCACGCCTGCCTGCAGATTGGCGGCGACTTTTTCGACGTTGTGGCGCGGCCGGGCGCGCCCGAAGTGGCACTGGTGCTGGCCGACGTGAGCGGCAAGGGAGCGGCGGCGGCGCTGCTGGCGGCCTCGCTGCAGGGCATGATCCATGCGCAATTGCACACCGGGGTAGGGCTGAGCGAGATTGCGGCGCAGGCCAACCAATTTGTGCTGCAGCGGCTGGAAGGGGAAAAGTACGCCACCGTGCTGCTGGTGAAGCTCTGGCCCGACGGCGCGATGGAATACCTCAACTGCGGCCACATCCCGCCGCTGGTGGTGCGCGCGGGCGCCTGCACCATGCTGACCGAAGCCAACGTGCCAGTGGGACTGCTGCCCAATGCGGAATATCACAGCGCCGCCTACCGGCTGCAAGCGGGCGAACGGGTGCTGTTGCTGACCGACGGAGTCACGGAGGCCGCCAACACGCGCCAGGAAATGTTTGGCGATGAACGGTTGGCGCGGATGGCGTGCCAGGGTTGCAGCGTACAGGAACTGGCCGCCGCGGTGCGGGAATTCTGCGAGGGCGCGCCGCTCGCGGATGACCTGACGGTGCTGGAGGCGGTGTATCAGCCCGCGGGCGCGGCGGAGGCATGATCGGCCAGTCGCTGGGTCCCTACCGGATCGAAACCGAGTTGGGGGAGGGCGGCATGGGCGTGGTCTACCGCGCCCGCGACCAGCGGCTGGACCGGGCCGTGGCCCTGAAAGTTTTGCCGGAACGGCTGGGGCACGATGCCGCGGCACGGGAGCGATTGCAGCGCGAGGCGCGGGCGATTTCCGCTCTCAACCACCCCGGCATTTGCACGCTCTACGACGTGGGCGAAACGCCGGAGGGACAGCCGTTCCTGGTGATGGAGCTGCTGGAGGGCGAAAGCTTGCAGCAGCGGCTGCGGCGCGGGCCGCTGTCGCCGGAGCAGACGCGCACGCTGGGGATCGAAATCGCCGACGCGCTGGAGGCAGCGCACCGCCGGGGCATGATCCACCGCGACCTGAAGCCGGGCAATATCGTTTTGACGGCGGAGGGGCACGCGAAGCTTCTGGATTTTGGCCTGGCCAAGATGGTGGCCGCCGCGGCGGCCCTCAGCGACGACGCGCCGACGCTCGCCACGCCCACGCCCGGCGACTTCACCCAGCCCGGACGAGTGGTGGGCACGATCGCCTACATGTCGCCAGAACAGGCACTGGGCCAACCGCTCGATGCGCGCAGCGACGTGTTTTCACTGGGGCTAGTGCTGTATGAAATGCTGGCGGGCCAACCCGCGTTTCCGGGCAGCACGTCGGCAGCGGTGTTTGACGGCATTCTCAACCGCACCCCGACGGCGCTGCACGAGCGGCTGCCCACGTGTCCGCCGGCGCTGGAGCAGGCCATCGCCACCGCCATGGAAAAGGACCCCGCCCGCCGCTTTGCCTCGGCGGGAGGCTTGCGCGATGCCCTGCGCACGGGGCTGACGAGCACGGCAGCGGCGCCTGCGGCCGCGCGCGCCGGTTGGCGGGCGCGGCGGTGGGGAGGCAGGGCCGCGGTGGTGGTGCTGGTGTGCGCGGGCGGAGGGTATTGGTGGCTGCACCGTGCCTCCGTGCTGCCGGCCATGAGCGCTCACGACACCGTCGTGCTGGCCGATTTCAGCAACTCCACCGGCGACAGTATGTTCGACGGCGCGCTGCGCCAGGGACTGGAGGTGCAACTGGAACAGTCCCCCTACCTGCATCTGGTCAGCGAGCAGCGCATGCAGGCGGAGGAGCAACTGATGGGACTGGCGGCGGGCACGCCCGTACGCGGCGTCGTGGGCGAGCAACTGTGCCAGCGCACGGGAAGCGTGGCGGTGCTGGAAGGGGCGATTGCTCAGGTGGGCAGTGAATACAAT
Source organism: Terriglobales bacterium (assembly GCA_050747905.1). GTDB lineage: Bacteria > Acidobacteriota > Terriglobia > Terriglobales > SCQP01 > SCQP01. Next base: position 4,619 of record JBOGKQ010000057.1, read on the forward strand.
CTCACGCTGCAAGCGGTGAATTGCAGCAACGGTGACAGCCTGGCAAGCGTGGCGCAAATCGCCAGCGATAAGAATCATGTGCTGACGGCGCTGGGGCAACTGGCATCGGGCATGCGCGCCAAGCTGGGCGAATCGCTGGCTTCGATGTCGCAGTTCGACACGCCGATCGAGCAAGTCACTACGCCGTCGTTGCCGGCGTTGCAGGCCTATTCGAAAGGGCGGCAGGAGCTGCTGGCGGGCCATTACGCCAGCGCGCAGGGTCTGTTCACCCAGGCGCTCAGGCTGGATCCGAATTTTGCCATGGCCTACGCCAGCCGCGGCACCAGCGTGGGCGACCTGAACCAGAGCAACGACACGCAGGATTTCATACAGGCCTACGAGCGGCGGGGGAAGGTAAGCCAGCGCGAGCGGTTCTACATCACGGCGCATTACGACGACGGAGTCACCGGCGACCTCTCGCAGGCGGAGGCGGACTACCGCACGTGGGCCGCCACCTATCCCGGCGATTCGGTGCCACGGGTGGATTTATGCAACCTGGAAAGCCGCCTGGGACAGATGGCGGCGGCCCTGGCGGACTGCACGGCCGCGCAGCGGCAGAGCCCGACGGCGGTGACCACCGTAGACCTGGCGGCGGTAGAGTTGCTGGCCGGCCAAACGGGGGCGTCCCATAAGCTGGTGGCCAGCGCGCTGCGGCAGCACCCGGACTCGCTGGCCTATCATCAGCTTGCCTATCAACTGAGCGAACGGACCGACGACGCCACCGCCCTGGCGGCGCAGCGGAGCTGGCTGCAGAATCAGCCGGCGGCGGCTCCGTTTTTGCTGCGCATGCAGTTCGTTGAGGACCTGGAAGGCGGGCGCCTGCAAGCGGCCCGGGGGTTGCTCACCGCGGGCGGCGCGCCCGATCCGGGCGACCTGTTGGTGCTGGCGCAGGAGGAGGCTCTGGCGGGCGCCCACGCCGTCGCCCGCCGGGATGCCCGCACGGCCCTGCGCGGCGCACCTGGCGATGCCCAGGCCGTGGCCGCAGCGGCGCTGGTGCTGGCCATGAGCGGCGCCGATACGCGCGCGGAAAACCTCGATACCAGGCTGGAGCAGCGCGCGAGCGGCGGGACGCTGGTGCAGCAGATCGAGCTGCCGGAAAACCGGGCCTGGATCGCGCTGGTGCGGCACCAGCCGCGAGCCGCGCTGACGTTGCTGCAGCCCGCACTGCCCTATACGCGCGGCCAAAGCGTCAACATGCTGGCAACCTATACGCGCGGCGTGGCGCTGCTGGCATTGCGGCAGCCGGCGGCGGCAGCAGCCGCCTTCCAGCAGGTGCTCGCCTACCCCGGCTGGGGCGAGCTGGCTGCAACCAGCCGGCTGGAGTTGGCGCGCGCCCAGGCGGCCCTGGGCCAGAACGCCGCGGCGCGGGCAAGCTACCAGAAGGCCCTGGCGGCCTGGGCGCAGGCGGACGCGGATTTACCCCTGGCGCGCGCCGCCCGGCAGGAGCTGCGGCGCCTGCGGCATTGATAGGCGCGGGCCCCAGCGCGGCTGCGCCGCTTAGCCAACCGGGGGCGGGCCGCCGTTTTGAATTTCGCAGCCCTGCGCGTTGCTTTTGCCCACGGTGCAAAGCGGCGCGACCCCCGCGAGGGGCAGCGGGCGCAGGCGATAGCCGTCGCGCGTGCGCACGTGGTCATGCCGCAGCCGCTTGCCCACCAGCCGCACTTGGATGCTGCGCCAGCCGTGGTTGGCATTGGGTTTGGGATAGTAGCTCAGGAAAAACAGATGCTCCAGATCCTCGCGGATGGTGGCGAAGGCGACACGCTCGTTTTGCCAATGCCGCGAGAAGAATGCCTCGCCGCCGGTTTGCGCGCTCAACTGTTTCATGGCGGTGGCAAAGACCGGGTTGTCCTCGGCGTGGCGGGTGCTCACCACGTAGACGGGTATGCCTTCCGACTGTGCCAGCTCGCTAATGTCATCCGGCGGCACCATGCTGGCGTTGTCGGGCCCGTTGGAAAACACCACCGCCACCTTGCGCCCGGGAACGGCGCCGGCATCGCGCAACGTCAGCAGCAGCGCGTCATACAGCCCGGCGGCATCGCCATTGGTTGTGCTGCGCACGCCGCGGATGACGTCCATGCGGTTGGAGGTGAGCGGCGCAGCGCGCGAGAGGTTGCGGCTGTACGCGTAGAACGCCACCCGGTCCGCCGGCGTCAGGGAGCGGATGAAGCCCACGATGGCGTCCTGCGCGTGCACGAAGCCCAGGCCGGTGTACATGTAATTGCTGGTGTCCATCAGCACGAAGACGCTGGCGCTCCCGGCGGCGGCGGCGCCTCCCGGTGGCGGCGGCGCCGACGCCGGCGGGTGCCCAGCGCCAGCGTGCGCCACTGCCGGGGCATGCGCTAGCGGGAACGGGGCCGCATTGCCTTCCTCAAACGTGGCAATGGTCTCGGGTATGCCATCTTCGGTGATGGCGAAATCGGAGGGCCGCAGGCCGGTCACATAGCGCCCATGGCTGTCGGTGACCGCGACGTTGAGTTCGACGACGTTGACCACGGCCCGAATGATCAGGCTGCCTTGCGGCGTGGCTTGCGCCCCGGCCCGCGCCGCTCCCAGACAGGCCACGGCGGCCAGCAGCCCGAGCAGCCCAATGTTGGCGCGGCGTCTCATCTCAGTTCGGCCTCGCCGTCAACGTGCGCCTTCCACCGAGTGCGGAGGGCGGGGGAATTCCCGCCACTTTGCCCGCCAGAAATTCTCGTCCCGTGGCCTCCAGCGCGCGCTCCAGCGCCGGCCAATCCTGCAAATTCGAGGCGGTGATGTTCTCCACCATGCGTTCGGTCAGCCGCGGAATGAGCAGATTGAGGGCCGCGGGAGGGTAGCCCATCTGGTATGCCAGCCGGCCCCAATAAAGGTTGTCCGAGTCCCAGCTCTCGCCCAGCAACCGGCTCGAGTAGTCAAACACGGCCGGCAGCGGCGCTCCCTGCAGCAGCCCGAGCGCGTAGCTGTGCCGCAGCACCGGATGCGGCACGCCGAAATCACGCGCAATCCGCGCCGGGTCGGCGGCCTGCGGATCCCTCGCCGCCAGCTCCTCGAGATCGCGGCCGGCGCCACCCCAGCGCGGCAGCGAGCCGGGAAACGCCTGCCGGAAGCGGCTGGCCAACGCAAACAGGTCCGCGGGCAGCAGCAGCGCGCGCGCCGCTGGGGCATTGCCGAGGGCAAGCGCCTGCGCAAACTCAGCCGCGCGCCGCGGCAACAAGCGGTCCGCCAGCATGCCCTCGACCTGCTGCCGCTGGTCCGCGCTGCCCGCGGCGCGCATGACGACTTGTTCCCCGGTCTGTTGATAGAGTGCCACCGCATGCAGTTCATCGGCGCTGACCTGCCACCAGCGCGGCACATCCGCGCTGGTCAGCATTCCCGCTGCCACCGCGTCCCAAATCAGCGCCTGAATGTGGTCGGGCGTCAGAAAATCCTCCTCCGCCTGCGCCAGCACATAGGGCAAATTCGCGAGCGATCCCGCCAGGTGCACACCTTCCGAGCCGGTGGCGCCGCGATTAACGAGCGCGGGGGTTTGCCAGGCGGTGGCCTGGGTCACCGCCGCGTTGCTGGAAAAATCCTGCAGACGCACGAAGAGCGGATCGTTGCTCAGCAGTTGACCGCCGGGCGGATCGTAATAGGCGTAGCAGAATCCCACCAGGGTGTCGCGCAAAAACGGTGTGAGCTCGCCCACCGCGTCGTGCAGCTGCGGCGGCGCAGTCCGCGCCGCCAGCAATCGGGTGAGGTCCACGTGCGTTTGTAGCGCCGCGTGGCGCTGGGCAAGGCTTTCCGCCCCGGTGGGCACGCGGTCGCGTCCCGGCAGCACCGGCCGCGGCAGGTCGAAGTCCCGCAGCAAGCGCGCCGCCGGCATGAGTCCCGCGGACTGCGCGCCGCCCCCTGCCATCGTGGCCAGCCCCATGCCGAGCGCCTGCAAGGTGTCGAGCGACACCAGCCGCTGATCCTGGAGCAACGCCCGCAGCCGGGCTGCCAGCGCCGCATGTACTTGCGTGCCGGCGGTATTGGTCGGTGGCGGACCGGCCAGCAATTCCACCCATCCGTTTTCGTTCATCGGAGGCAGGCCGGAAGCAGCTCCATACAGCCTCCCCAGCGCTGTCATGCCGGCGGCATACAATTCCGGCGCGGTTCGCGCCCCGAAAAACGGACGCAGCAGTTCGAGCCAGGCGGTCTCGACCGCTGGCGGAGCAATTTCACGCTGACGCGCCAGGATCTTCCACAGCTCGACCTCGCCTTGAAAAATCCCGACGGCGTTGCCGCGCACCGTGCTGTCGGGAATCGCATCGAGCTGAGTGGCTAGCGCGAGGTAGCGCAGCATGGCGGTGCTGTCGAGGTCCGGAAACTCGACGAAGGTTTCGTATTGATCGCCGTAGCGAGCGTACTGGGCGGCCAGCGCGGAGACGGTGGCCGCATCCGGCGCCCTTGCATCCGGCCGCGCGCGCGCGATGGCCGTGAGGGTTAGAAACATCCGCAGTGGCTGCGCGTCCTCGTCCGCCGCGTCGAGCCGGCCCAGCCGAAACAGCGCTGCCAGCACCTGGCCGGGCGAGCGCGCGCGGCCGGCCTCGGCGCTCCAGGAGCGCAAAAACTTCGAACCGCGCTGGCGCTGCCAGATGCCGCGCCAAGCGGCCACTCCGCCGGGGACGAGCAACTGCCCGCCGGGCTGCCACGCCGCCTCGTGCAGCAGCAACAGCAAGGAAGTGTCCGGGCGGAACGAGTAGCCCACGGCGGTGCGCATCGTCTGCCGGTCGTTAAGCCGGCTGCGCAGCGCCTCGTAGTCGCTGCGCAGGCGGCGGGGCTGTGCGAACTGCGCGCGCGCCGGGGCGGGCAAACGCCACAGATCGTCAAAGTACGCTGCCAGCCAGCCCTGGTCGCGGCTCATCAGCCGGCGCACGAACGCCGCCGGCCGTGACGGATCCGCGCCCGCGAGGCCGCGCCAGGCGCCATTCGCCGCTGCTCCGCCCGGCACCAGCACCCGGCCGGAGCGGATCACCACGTGGGCGCCGTAGAAATCCAGCGCCGCCGCCAGCGGGAGCATGCCGTGTACGCCCAGCGTGCGGTGCAGCTCGTCGCGGGTTTCCGCCTCCATGGCCGCCAGCGCGGCGTAGAGCTGCGCCAGCGGACGATGCCGCAGCAGCTCTTCGATCACCGGCCCGGCGGCGTCGGTCAGCTCGCTGCTATGGCTGCCGGGATAGGCCCGCGCCCAATCTTCGGCCGTGAACAGCAACGGGACTTGGATGGCACCATAGGCCTGGACAAACGTCCCATTGTTGCGCAGGGACGCATCCAGCCGCGGCAGCGGGAAGCCCGAATCCACCGTGAGGAAGGCGCGCCCGGCATTGGCGGTTACCAGCTCCATGTCCGCCGCGCCGCAGCGGCCCCGGATGCGATACCCCAAAATGTGCAGCAACGGCTTGGCATCGGCGCATCGGGCGCGCAGCGTACCCGCGCGCCCGGCCAACGCCCGCAGCTCGCCGGCTTGCTCCAGATAGCGTTCGAGCAGGACCAGATGCACGGTGGGATGGCCAAGACTATAGCCGTAGCTGGCCACATTGTCGGCCAAAAGCGGCAGGACCTCCGGCACCGGCGTCTGCTGGCTGAGCGCCGCCATGCGCAAAAAGGAGCGCAAGGGCCCCGGGATGGCGACGGTCTGCGGCGCGAGGCTCCCGTTAGGCGCAGCCCCCCAGCATAGTGAAGCCAGCAGCGCGATGACGGCGGCGAAAGCGGGAGACCGCAGCACTCCATTCCTCCCTGCGCTTGCATGAGATGCAGGGAAAGCCCTATGCACCCTCCCTCCAGCCGTGCACCTAGTATCCTATGCCTGTCGGCGCGGCGGGGCAAGCGCGCCGCCAAACAATGTCGCTGCTGAGGCTGCGCCCGGCTGGAACTGCGTCACGGACGTGCGGACGCGAGTTCTCGTGGCGCTCAACCCGGCCAGGATCAACCTCCAGTGCGATCACTTCTAGGCGAGGGCGGTCACCTGTCGTCGGAGGCGGCGCTGCCGATCATGAACCCGAAAGTCACCTTTGTCGAGTGGCGCTTTGGGTGCTGGCCCTTCCGTTGTTGGCGCCACGGGTAGTTGGTGCTGGAGGGGGGAATCGAACCCCCAAGGGGACAAGCCCCGGCAGATTTTGAGTCTGCTGCGTCTGCCAGTTCCGCCACTCCAGCACATCCGTACAAGTCCTTATTGTACAAGGACTTGAGCCGTGTCCGCCACTCCCGCCCGTCGAGGCCCTTTTGCCCTGGTGCCGGTTGGCTTCCCGTTTTCCGACCCCTTTTCACCCCAACCGTCCAAGCGGCGGACTGCGGCCAATTGGTGCGACGGGGCGAGGTGGGCATAGCGGCAGGTCATGGCGATGGTCTTGTGTCCCATCAATTCTTGCACGCCTCGCAGGCCAACGCCAGCCATCACCAGCCGACTCGCTTGGGTGTGGCGCAGGCAGCGCCAGGTGAAGTCATGGACGCGCGCCTTTTCGTGCGCGGGGTCGAACCACATCCTGGGGCTCTTGAGGGCCTTGCCCTTATTGACACCGTGTCCGCCCGGCGCCGCGACCAGGACCGGTAATGTTGGCGCGGGCCCCAGCGCGGCTGCGCCGCGCGCCCCGCCTATCCTCGCGTCGGGTTGCCCGCCCTGCTGTGAGCGCGCAGGGCGGGTTGGGGGCCCTTGGCCCCAACCCGACGCTGCGCCTCGCTCCCACCCCAAGGCGCAGGCGCCTTGGGGACCCCGGGGCTGGGGCCGCGCCTGCATGTTTCC
>JBOGKQ010000058.1:0-11303 GCA_050747905.1 Terriglobales bacterium
GGCGAGCGCCGAACCGCGGAACTTTGGCTCGTAGGGCCAAAGCCCGTCATTACGGGGTCGTTCCCGGCATGGGTCTTCCCTGGCTGCTTCCTCGGCACCCGGTCCGTCCCTGGCTCCGGCGGGGCTTTAACCCCTTCTGGCCCCAAGGTTTGGCCCCCTGCCGACTTTTCGGCATCGGGTGAGGCTGGCGGTGCGGCCCGAGGTGACCGCGAGGACCTCAGCCGCGCCGGTGCGGGGACCACCGTCGAGAGGAATCCATACCGTCCGCCGATGATGAACGGCTCGAAACGGCTGGCGGTTTCCGGCGCCCGCTCCCCCCGTTCCAGAGGCTTGCTGAGCTCGACCACAGTGGGACGAGCCGAGGGAGATGCCGCGCGCCACTTCTCGAAAAGCGCGTCGTACTCAGGGGCGATATGGGCGCGGCGGAGCCTGGAAAACTCGGCGTATTCGTCCCGATTGAAGCCGGTTGTCCCCTCGTTCCAACGGTTCAGTACCACGAAATAACGGAGCAGTTCTTCGGTGATCGCTGGAGATTTTGGTGGGACGGCTTGCGCCCATGCATGGTCAAAATGCCGCCGCGCGGTTGCGGCGGCCTCGGTGCTTTCGGTCACATTAAAAAGCCGGAAGCGCGCGGCTGCGAGCACGGAATTGTACCGGCGAAGGAAGTTGGCGAAGCTTGAAACCGTGGTCTGGCCGTCGTCCACGAAGCTGAAATTGACGGTGAGGCCGGGGTCGTTTCCCGTCAGGAAGATCGGATATTTTTCTACGAACCAATGCCGGCATGGTGCGCTCGATCCCTTCCGAGAGGGGTAATCCACCCGGGGGAGGGCGTCGGAAGCCACACCACGCTGCGAGGTGAAGAACTGTACTTTCGCGTCTTCGGTCTCCAGGAACCGGGCATCGGCGTGCGCCAGCACCAGGTCGAGTGCCATCAGGCGGGCCTTCATCAGCGCCGGGCTCCGGCCCTTCCGGTTGTTTGAATCCTCGATGCCGAGGGCGCGGTAGACGGCCTTTTGGGAGAGCCGATATAGGAACCGATTGTCGCCGAATGCCACCGCCTGGCCGTGGCGACCGAGCAGCTTCGAGATCAATACCTGGACTGCTTTCCCGTCACCCGCGCCGGCGAATTCGACAAAATGCCGCCGCTGGAACACGCCCGAGTGCATCGCCACCATGCGCAGGAACGCCGCCTCGCGGGGCGTGTAGCCGAGGCCGGCTAGCGGGTTTTCGAGGTCAGACCCCATTGAAAACTCCTGGGCCCGAACGTCAAAGGCTCAGAATCTCCCCGACCAAATCATGGTCGTCGTTGGCGCTGGCACCCAACCGCCCGAGGTCCTCCGATGCGGCGTACACCACGAGGCCGGCCTGCTGTTTCTGCGCGATATGGTTGGCGTGGTAGGCGGCCGTGGCCAGTCCCAAGTCCACCTTGGCGATCTCGCCGCCCGGCTTTTCGCATTCGATCCGCAGATCGGGATACTGAATTTTCCCGTGCTGGAGCGGCAACCGGTGCTCAGCGGCGACCTGCTCGATCAGGGCGGCGTCCGCCCTTCCTGCGCGACGATCGCGACGCCGCAGGTCGCGCAGGTACTCGCGCTTTAGCTCAAAATCGAGGGCCACTCGGCGCACGATTGCTCCTTGGCCGGCCAGGACGGAGGCGTGACGCTGGTACATCCGGTAAAGGTTGCTATCGTGCAATGCCTCCCTCGGCTTCACCATTTCGGAGTAGATGGTTTGGCCGCGGTCGAACTGTGGGCAGCGCCGCAACGCCGCCTTTCCGGAACCGGTGAGCGAGGCGACAAGAACGCGGTTCTGACCAACTCGGGCCGGGGCCGTCCGGCGCAATGCATGGACCTCGATCAAATTTCGCCGCCGCAGACCCTCAACAGTTGTCGTCAGCCGGGGTCGGTCGCCGTCGAACATCGGCTCCAGGTCGTCAAGCCGGACGACGCGGAAGCGGCCGATATCCGTCATGACCCGAGCCTCCAGCTCTGTTAGCGCCGGCGACCGTGGAAGAGAATCATCTCGGTCTCGCCTTGAGTCGGAGCGGTCGCGCGAACCGCTCGGTCGGTTATCCGGCGGCGTTCGGTATCGTGGCGCAGCGTCCGGAGTTCGCGGCCGACCGCCCCTGAGGGTAGCTTGCCGGTAGTCGGCGTAATTGCGGCCGAAATCTTCAACCGAAGCGCCCTCCGGGGTCAGCTCGGGTGTCGCGGTCCGCTCTGGGGATCGCTTCGGCTCGATTCCCCTGACGCCAAGTGGGTTGGGAGTGTACTCGTCCCGATTGAATCCTCGCCCCACCGTCCTACTCCGCTGACTTGCACGTCAGACCGGCCGTGGTCCTCGCATGCCGCACCACGCCCACCTTGCAGCGCCTCTATACCAAAATAGGCCGCCGCAGAAGCCGGTGTCCAATGGATTCTGTTGGACACGGCGGCTAGCAACGAGCGTTTCGGCGTTTGCCTGTTCCCGAGGCTCACTACGGGCGCGGAGCATCGTCTGTGATGCCGCGAAATGTCGTAGCGCGCGGTCAGCGCAAAGGCCACACCCTCGCCGATTTAGCGCGAAAAGACGTGGTGGGCGCGCAGGGCCTGGCCACCTGCGCGCTGCCCAGCAGCGGGCGCGAGCCCGAGGAGTACGACCGCGAGGTGGTGGGGCGGCTGCGCGAGGCGGGGGCGGAGGTGGTGTGCCTGGCGGGCTACATGCGCCTGCTCAGCGGCTATTTTCTCGCCGCCTATCCGCAGCGCACTGTCAACATCCATCCGTCGCTGCTGCCGTCGTTTCCCGGGCTGGACGCGCAGCAGCAGGCGATTGACGCCGGGGTGAAATTCTCCGGTTGCACGGTGCACTTCGTCGATGCAAGCCTGGACGGCGGACCCATCATCGCGCAGGCGGTGGTGGCCGTGCTCGACGACGATGATGCCGCGAGCCTGGCGGCGCGCATCCTGGTGGAGGAGCACCGGCTGTACCCGGAGGCGATTCGGCTGATCGCGGGCGGGGCTTACCGGGTTGCGGGGCGCCGCGTGCTGCGGCCCGGCCCCTAGCGCAGGAGCCGACGGCGCTGTAGCGGGAGGCGACTGACTGGAGGCGCGGGTGAGAATCGACTCACGAATAAAGGTTTTGCAGACCTCTGCCTTACCACTTGGCTACCGCGCCGGGTGCAGGAGCAGAGCCCTTAAATAGTAGCATCCGCGGGGGCGGGGACCGGCGCGGGGGAGGCAGCGGCGCGGCGGGCGTAGGCGCCGGGCGAGAGGCCGGCGACGGCGCGGAAGTTGCGGCAGAACTGGCTCTGGTCGCTGAAGCCGCACTCCAGCGCCAGCTGCGCCAGCGAGGGGCGTCCGCCGCGGTCGAGGGCCGCGCAGGCATGCTCGACCCGCAGCCGGCGGACCGCCTCGCCCACCGTGCAGGCGTAATGGCGGCGGAACTCGCGCGCCAGATGCGAGGGATGCACGCCCGCCGCCGCCGCCAACTGGCGCACGCTCAGCGGCTCGGCGTAGCGGGCGCGGAGCAGATCCCAGGTTCGCGGCAGCCAGGAGGGCAGCGGGCGCGGCTGCCGGTTACTGCGCCACCGGAGCAAAAGCAGCTCCAGGATCAGCGCCTCGATCATCCACGAGGCGAAGCGGTCGGGGCGGTTGAGCTCGCGCACCATCTGGCGCGCGACGCGGCGCCCCGCGGGCAGGTTGGCCAGGAAGGGGCGGCTCAGCCAGTGCGGCGGCAGCGGGCGGCTGCGCGAGGGCAGCAGCTCGATGCGCAGGCAGAAAGCGCCGGATGGGGGGAACACGTCGCGGTGGATCTCGCCGGCGGGGTGGAAGCTCAGCGTGCCCGGCCGGAACTGACGCCACTGCCGCTGCCAGCACTGGCGATAGGAGCCCTCGAGCAGCAGGCTGAGGTAGGCGTGCGTCTCCCGGTGGCGCGGCAGTTCGAGGCCGTAATAGCGGGTCGCGGTCAGCATCAGGCCGTCGCACTCAGAGCGGAACTCGGGTGAGGGGGCTGGACAAGCGGCGGCCAAAGTAGGTCTAATATAGCGCAGCTTTCGCTTTTGCCATGATGAGATCAACCGCGGTGACGATTCTTGGGCTGGCGCTGGCCACCGCGGCCGCCGCCCAGACCCTGCCGGCCGCGCAGCAGCAGCGCATCGGCGCGGCCTTTCAGGGTTTCAACGCGCACACGCCGGGGTGCGTGGTCGCCGTCAGCGAGCACGGGCATCAGGTGTTCGCCCGCGGCTACGGGATGGCGAGCCTGGAAAGCGGCACGCCGCTGACGCCGGCGAGCGTGCTGGAAATCGGCTCGGTGTCGAAGCAATTCACCGCCGCGAGCATTTTCCTGCTGCAGCAGGCGGGGAGGCTGTCGCTGGGCGAGCCGGTGCGGCGCACCCTGCCGGGCTGGCCCGCCTACGCGCACCCGGTGACCATCCGCGAGCTGCTGCACCACACCAGCGGCGTGCGCGACGTGATCCAACTGATGGAGATGTCGGGCATCCCGGCCGCGGACTTCGCCACCATGCCGGACGCGCTGGCGCTGATCGAGCGCCAGCAGGCGCTGAACTTCGCCCCCAACACCCGCTACATGTACAGCAACGCGGGCTACGTGCTGCTGGCCGAAATCGTGCAGCAGGTGTCGGGCGAGCCGCTGAACGAGTTTGCCGCGCAGCACATCTTCCGGCCGCTGGGCATGACCCACACCCGCATCGTGGTCAACCACGACCTGGTGATTCCCGGCCGCACCCGCACCTACGCGCCCCGGGGCCGCGGCGGCTGGCGGCTGGACGTTTCGCCCTGGGAGCAGGGCGGCGACGGAGGGGTCAATACCACGGTGGGCGATCTGGAGTTGTGGGCGGCGAATTTTTGGCATCCGAACCCGCGCGTGGGCGGGGCGCGGCTGATCCAGCAGATGGAGACGCGCGGCGTGCTCAACGACGGCCGCACCATCGCCTACGCCGGGGGCTTGTTCGTGGACCGCTATCGGGGCCTGCGGCGGGTTTGGCACGATGGTTCCTGGCAGGGCTTCCGGGCGCAGCTGGCGCTGTTTCCGCAGCCGCAGGTGGCGCTGGTCACGCTCTGCAACGCGGCCAACGCGAACCCGGCGGCGCGCAGCCGCAAGATGGCCGCGATCGTGCTGGGGCCGGAACTGGGGCCGGCGGCGGCGCAGGCGGCCGCGCCGGTGGCGAGCGCGGCGCAGCGGGCGGCCTACCAGGGCTGGTACTGGTCCGCCGGGGATTACGATTTGCGGCGGGTGAGCGTGCGCGGGGGCGCGCTGCGGCTGCGGCCGATGCCGGGCGCGAGCGTGCGCCTGCGCGCCGCCGGGCCGGGGCGTTTTCGCGCGGGCACGGACACCTACGTCTTCCAGACGCGGAAGAGCGCCAGGCAACTGCGGGACGAGACCAGCGGGGAAGTTCTGGAGCGGGAGCCGGCGGCGGCGTACACGGGGGCGCAACTGCAGGCGCTGACCGGCCCCTATTACGCCCCGGCCCTGCAGGTGAGGTGGGTGGTGGCCCGCAAGGGGAACGGCCTGGAGCTGGAAACCTTCGGCGCCAACCCGAACCGGCTGGATACCGACCACGTGTACGCGATGCGCCCGGCCATCGCCGGCGTTTTCACGGCCGGGCCCTACCTGGTCGAGACCGACCGCGCCGGCCTGAAGGTGTCGGCCGGGCGCGCCGACGGCATCCGCTTTCAGAAATCGCGCTGACGGGCGCGGCGCCCGGGCGCGCGGGCGGATCAAGCCGCGACAAAAAACGCAAGGTTTTGACAATACCGTCAGCATGGTAAGGAGTCAGGATGCTCTTGCTGTGATACTGCCGGTGGGAGGGTCCAGATGAAGGTGGGTGTGGGCTGGCGCAATGGGAGCAAGCTGGCGGCGGCGCTGCTGATGTGTACGGGCATGGCGTGGGCGCAGCAGGGGGCCACCTCGCGCGCCACCGGGGTGGTGACCGACCCGACCGGGGCGGTGGTGCCCGGGGCGGTGGTGGTGCTGACCAACGAGGGCACGAATCTGGCGCACGTGGCCAAAACCACCAGCGCCGGCGTGTACGTGATCACCGGCGTTCCGGTGGGCACCTACAGCATCAAGGTGACCAAGAGCGGGTTCAAGACCTTCGCATCGGCGCACAACGTGCTCGCCGTGGGCACGCCCATGACCGTCAACGTCAGGTTGCAGGTGGGCGCGGCGGCGCAACAGGTGAACGTGACCGCGGCGGCGCAACTGGTGCAGACCAGCTCGTCGGCCAACTTCGGCAACGTGGTGAACCAGAAGACTATCCAGCAATTGCCGCTGGTGGGGGTGCGCGGCCGCAACCCGCTGAGCCTGGATCTGTACCAGCCGGGGGTGGTCACGGGCAGCAACGCGGGCGGCGGGGTGAGCGTGGACGGCAGCCGCGACTACAACTGGAGCTTTACGCTGGACGGCATCAGCATCGTGGACCCGACCCAGCCGGGCGCCAACTTCACCCAGATTCGTCCCAACCCGGACTCGATCAGCGAGTTCAAGGTGACCACCAGCAATTTCAGCGCCGCCAACGGAGACACCAGCGGGGGCCACCTGGCCATGGTCACCCGCCAGGGCACGAACCAGTTCCACGGCGACGGCTTCGAGTTCTACCAGACGCCGGCGCTCAACGCCAACGCCTACGACAACAACCTGGACAACCTGGGCAAGTCCGATTTCGTGCAGAACATCTACGGCTTCAGCGTGGGCGGGCCCATCCAGAAGAACAAGACCTTTTTCTTCACCGACCTGCAGTACCTGCACGCGCACGAGTCGGTGGTGGAGACCAGCTCGGTGCTCACGCAGGATGCGCGCGCCGGGCTGTTCCGCTACGTCACCAGTGGGCGCAACGAAAACGCCAGCGGGACCAGCCCGTCGGTGGATCAGAGCGGCAGCGTGCTGCCGGGCGTGAACGTGGATAGCTATAACATCGCCAGCAACCCGCAGGGGCTGCCGCTGGATTCGACCATCCAGAAGATCATCAGCACCACGGCGGAGCCCAACAACTTCAACACCGGCGACGGGCTGAACTTCGCCGGCTACACCTGGACGCCGGCGGAAAACGACAACAACATCAACTGGACCTTCCGGCTCGACCATACCTTCAACGCCAGCAACGAGGCCTACCTGCGCTGGACGCAGGGCAGGAACACCAGCCTGGGCGACACCGCGAACGGCGGGCTGGCCACCTTCCCGGAGCTGCCGAATGCGGAGAACACGCACCGCGTCCCGACCGGCCTGGCCATCGGCTGGACCTCGAACATCACGCCGAATGTGACCAACCAGTTTGTCACCGGCTACACGCACTCGCTCGAGGCGTTTGACAACGGCAACCCGGATTACGCCAGCGTGGCGCCGTACAACCTGGGCATCGTCACCAACCCGCTCAGCAACGCCGTCGGGGACTGGCGCACGCTGGCGACGCCGCAGGTGCGCGACGACTTGACCTGGCTGCGCGGCGCCCACAACCTGCAGTTCGGGGCGTTCTTCCAGGACACCGTCTACATCGAGTACGAGCCCACGCTGTCGGACGTGAACGTGATGCCCTACGTGGATTTCAGCACCGCGGTGGATCCGGTGAGCACGTCCGCGTTCGCGATCCCCAGCGGCATGAACTCCGTGGACCGCGCGAACCTGGAGTCCACCATCAATACCGAGCTGGGGCGCGTGGGGCTGATTCAGCAGTCCTACGTTTCCAACGCCAGCGGCTCGGAGTACGAGCCGGCCGGCACCGGGCTTTCGATGGAGACGCAGTTGCCGCAGCTCGAGTTTTACGCCCAGGATGCCTGGCACGTGAACCGCAACCTGGTATTCAACTACGGTCTGCGCTGGGACATGATGTTCAACATCCGCGATCCCCGTAATCGCATCCTGGTTCCCAACCAATCCCTCACCGTGGGTGCGACGCCAACCAATACCGCCGCTTGGGAGTCGGGCAACTTGTTCCAGAGCCGAAAAGCGCTCTTGGGTCCGAGCGTGGGCCTGGCCTGGGATCCGTTCGGGACGGGCAAGACCTCGGTGCGCGTGCATTACGGCATGTATTACGATCCGGTACTGCCCTATGCGTTTTCGGCAGGCGTCATCCCCGACAGCCCCGGCCTCAGCTTCGTGGCGCAGAACTTCACGTTCGGCGAGGGTGGTGGGCTGGTCAGCCAGGGGGTGCCGACGGCGGCGCCGCCGGCCGGCCTGACGCCGCAACAGTTGCGGCGGCCGCCGGCGTTCGGCAACGGAGGCGTGGATGTGGCCGATCCCAACTGGCGGCCGGCGCAGGTCAGTCAGTGGGGATTGAGCCTCCAGCGTCAGTTGAGCGCGACCATGGTGCTGACGGCCAGCTACATCGGCGAGCATGGGGCGCACCTGTATGGATCCTACGAGAACAGCGTGGTGTACCCGTCGGCGGCGTTCGTGCAGGCGTTCAACACCGTCCAGGCCGGGGGCGACAGCGCGCTGATGGATCAGATCATGAGCGCCGATCCCAACCTGCGCGGCCGCACCGGGTCGGTCTACATTCGCGACAACTATCCCACCCAGCTGGCCCAAAACGATGTGGCCGGGCTGGCCTCCGACCTCAACCAGATCGAGGAGGGAGGCGAGGGTCTGGTGCAGGCCAGCGGGTTGAGCCCGTCCTTCTTCCAGCCGGATCCGCAGTTCAACGGGTTTTTGAGCGTGCTCAACAGCGACGACTGGTCCAACTACAACTCGCTGCAAATCCAACTGCAGCGGCGCTTCAGCGCCGGGCTGACGTTCCTGACCTCCTACACCTGGTCGAAGTCCATGGATACGGGTTCGTTCGACCCCGACTTCACGCGCGTGGGCACCGGCAACACGCAGACGGCGTCCAACTCGCCCTACGACAACGACAACATCGCGCTCAACTACGCCCTGTCGGACTTCAACCGGCCCAACGCGCTGCAGACGGGATTTGTCTGGAACCTGGGCGGCGGCAAAAACTGGGGCGGAGCCGACCCGTGGATCCAGAGGCTGGCGCGGGGCTGGTCGGTTTCCGGCATCGTGAACTGGCTCGACGGCCGGCCGTTTACGGTCTATTCGGGCTCTTACACCTACGGCAGCCTAGTCGAGTCGCCCGCGGAGTGCACTGGCTGCACGCACAGCGACGCCTATCTGGCGACCAACCAGACCACCGGCAATCGCGAGATTTTCACCCCGCAGCAGGCGGCGCAGTTCTCGATCCCCGCCGCCGGCACGCTGGGCAACACCAGCCGGAACTTCTTCCGGCTGCCGAATAATTTCAGCGCGGACATGAGCGTGGCGAAAGACATCCAGATCACCGAGTACCAGCGGCTGGAACTGCGCGCCGATGCCAGCAACATCTTCAACCACCCCACCTACGGGCTGGCCGACAGCTCGACGATCACCAGCAGCGTGTTCGGGCAGATGCGGGATGCGGTGATCAGCACCGAACGCCGCATCCAGTTGGGCATCAAGTACTATTTCTAAAGCCATGCGGATCAGAACTTGTGCCCTCATTCCGACACTGGCGCTGTCGGCGGCGCTGCCGCTGGCCGCGCAGCAGGCGTCGCGGGCGCGGAAGCGGATGCCGCCGCCCAACCCGGCGGCGCAGATCCCGGCGCAGCCGATTGCCGCCAGCGTGGCCGACGGTTTCACGGTCGCCGCGGTGGGGGACCTGATCATGGCGCATCCGCAGATGAGCGCCGGGGACGCCGCTTTTTCCCCGGTGGCGAAGCTGATCCAGGGCGCCGACGTGGGCTTCGGCAACCTGGAGAATACCCTCATCAACCGCAGCTCTTTCCCGGGCGGGCCGGCGGCGGAAAACGGCGGCGGGGACGAGAACGGGCCGCCCTCGATCGCGCCGGACCTCAAGAAGATGGGTTTTGAGATGCTCGGCCACGCCAACAACCATGACACCGATTGGGGGCTGGCGGGCATGGAAGCCACCGACCGGGTGATGGACAAGGCGGGCATCGTGCACGCCGGCACGGGCCGCGATCTGGCCGTGGCGCGCGCGCCGCGCTACCTGGAGACGCGCTGGGGACGCATCGCGCTAGTGGCGACCACCTCCAGCTTCGAGCCCATGGAGCCGGCGGGCGCGCCGCTGGGGGAAGCGCTGGGGCGGCCGGGCGTGAACACGCTGGGCACGACGCTCTATCACATCGTGACGCGGCCGCAGCTCGACGCCTTGCGGCAGATCTATGACGCGCAACCGGAGCGTCCGCGCCGCCCCCTGCCGGCCGACGCCAAGGGGTTCACGCTGTTCGGCGTGCACTACCGGCTGGGCCCGGCGGAGGCGCTGCACTACACGATGAGCCCGTACGATCTGAGCGGCATCCTCAAGGGCATCCGCGAGGGCAAGGAAGACGCCAACTTCGAGATCGTCTACATCCACGCCCACCAGCCGGGGAACTGGAGCCCGCTGCCGGCCGATTTCCTGCAGCCGTTCGCCCACGACGCGATTGACGCCGGCGCGGACGAGTTCGTGGCCAGCGGCCCGCACCGGCTGCGCGGCATCGAGATCTACAAGGGCAAGCCCATCTTCTACAGCCTGGGTAACTTCTTCTTCGAGTTGGACGACCTGGAGATGACCACCCCCGGCTGGATGCTGCGCTACGGGCTCAACCCCGCGCTCACCACCGACAGCGAGTACGAGCAGTACCACCTGCGCCATAACTTCCACGCCCCCTACTGGTACCAGAGCGTGGTGGCGGTGACACAGTTCGAGCACGGCACGCTGAGCGAGATCCGCCTGTATCCGGTGGACCTCGGCTACCACCGCATTCCGCAGGACCGGGGCGTGCCGCACCTGGCGGCGCCGGAGGAGGCGCGCCAGATTCTGGAACGGCTGCAGACGCTGTCGGCGCCCTACGGGACCAAGATCGAGATCGAAGGCAGCGTCGGCATCATTCGCGTCGGCCCCACGCCCTAGGGAGCTGCAATCCCGACATGCCGGGTAAGCTCATTGCCTTCGCACTGGCGCTCGCGGCCTCGCTGGCCGCACTGACCGCGCAGCAGGCGCCGCGGCGCCCGCCGCCGCCGAACCTGGCGGCGCAAATTCCGGCCAGCGCGGTGCGCAAGATCCTGCGCGGCTGTGAACGGGAGCAGACGGTGCGGTTCATCGCCTTCCGCTCGCACTGCGGTTTCGAGGCCAGCTTCTCCTGCTGCGTCGCCCGCCCGTAGGAGCAATGAAACGCCCCGGCGCTGGCCATGCGTAAGCGTCCGGTTCTGCTTTCAATTACCCACAAGTTTTGTGCCGATCGAGACCCCGAGGTGGATATCAGTCAGACGCACCCAGCCGCGCCAGATGATTTCATTGCCTGGTGGTGAATCCCGGGCGCGTGCCAGATAGCCGC
>JBOGKQ010000059.1:0-11101 GCA_050747905.1 Terriglobales bacterium
GGCGCCTGCGCCTTGGGGTGGGAGCCCCGGGGCCCTCAAGGCGCCTGCGCCTTGGGGTGGGAGCGAGGCGCAGCGTCGGGTTGGGGCCAAGGGCCCCCAACCTCGCCCTGCGCACCCACAGCAGGGCGGGCAACCCGACGCGAGCCAGCCGCCCCGCGCAGTTCCAGCGTGGCGGCTCATAAGCGGGGCGCGCGAAGCAGCCGCGCTGGGGCCCGCGCCAACATTGAATTCGCCCAGGAAAGTTCGGAAATCGTCCCCTTGGGCGCACCAGGTTTTCAGAACGAAAAGTGCAGCCCCAGGCCCAGAATGGGGTAAAACTTGGCGTACCAGTGGCTGCTGATCTGGGCGTTAAGCTTGTTCTGCTCTTCCACCAGGTTGGTCTGCACGTCCGGGCTGGAGGCAGGCTCGCAAGTGGGCGCTCCCACCGGGCAGACGTTGCCGCTGAGGCTGAGCAGCGCCTGGGGCGCGCCCTCGTCCACCAGCCCCGCCTCGACGCTGAGTCCGAAGTGGCCGCCATGCTGGCCCACGAGCCGGCCGGATCCCACAGTAAACATGGGCGCGAAGCGCCGCACCTTGGCCGTGCCGGTGCCGGTGAGCGGGCTGTTGGGATCACCGGTGTACGCTACTCCTCCCAGCGTGAACGAGGCGCCCGGCCCCACACCCGCGGTCGCGGTGAGTTGATTACCGTTGTACAGCAGCGCGCCCGGACTGAGATGGAAGCTTTTCCAGAAGAACCAGTCCAACTGCGCCGACAATGACCGCAATTGCAGGCGGCCGTCGTAGTTAATGCCGTCTTGCTCGAAGCTGTCGGAAAAATGAAAATCGCTGAAGCCCACGCGCACGTCCGCGGACGGCAGCACAGTTACGGCAAACTGCGCCTGCGGGCCCAGCGTGGAAGCCTGGAAGCCGACGCCGAAGCGGTTCGCGGCGGGCGCCGCGGCCTGTTGCGCCACGGCCGCTCCCGCGGCCAGCAACGTGCAAAGAAGCAGTCTACGGACGTTCATGGCAGCTATTATCGTCCCAAAAGTATCTAAACTTCAGTCCCTAGAAAAGTATCTCCGCCACCAGTTGCACGTCGCGCGGACCGCCGCTCCCGAAATACGGATTGACCACGTCCGGGGTGCTGCTGATGGTGTAGCCGGAGCCGAACGTGGTGCTGGGCGAGCCAAAGTTGGGGTGGTTGAAGGCGTTGAACACCTCCGCCCGCAGCCGCAGCGTGCGGTCGCCGGCCAGCGGCGTGGTCTTGACCAACGACAGGTCGAAGTTGTTCAGCCCCGGGCCGTAAAACGTGTTGCGCCCCAAATTGCCGTAGGTACCGGGCGGCGGCGGCGCGAACGCCGCGGGGTTCAGGTAGGGACCGGTGGGGTTGAATCTTATCCGGGGATCTCCCACCAAGTCGGGCCGGTCGTGAAATTCGCCCGTGCCGGAATTGTCGTTGGCCATGGTCACGGCGAATGGCGATCCGGTGGCCAAGGTGGTGATGCCGTTCAGTTGCCAACCGCCCATCAGCATGCGCCCGCCCGGCGCCCAGGCGGCCAACGGCAATGCATAGCTATAGGTCAGCGACAGATGCTGCCGCTGGTCGAAGTTCGAGGGGCCATAGTCGAGCGCCAGGTTGCGGCTGTCTTCGGGCAAGCCGCCGCTGAAGCCGCCCGCGCCCGAGCTGTCATCGAGCGATTTCGACCAGGTGTAGGAGCCTTGCAGACTCAATCCGGCGAGCACTTGCGAGCGGGCGGAAATCTGCAGGCTGTTGTAGTTCGAATGCGCCGCCGCGCTCAGCATGTTGACCACCCGGAATTGCGGAAACTGGCCGTTCCACGGCCGCCGTGCCTGCTCGGCGGCGGCGCCCGCCGCGCCCGGCGTGGGCTGATTGGCATCGCGCACGGTGGCCAGGTCAGTGCCGTTGCTGCCGTAGTAGGCCATGGTGAGCGTGCGGTTGCGGCCCAATGGCTGCTCCAGCGCGAGATGGTAGACCTGGACCCGCGGATCGGGAAAATTGCGCGCCACGCCGAACACATCAAACGGTGGCTGCGGCGCCGCCGCCTGCCCGAACATCGCCACCCCCGGTCCGAAGGGCACCGGCGCAGCCGGGGTGGCCGAGTAGATGCCGCTGGCGCCCAGCGGATTATAGAGCGGACCGGCCAGCACCGAGTTCGAGTTGGCATCATCCATGAGTTGATCGAACGAGGCCGGATCGAAGTATAATCCCCACCCGCCGCGCAGGATGCGATTGCCGGGCAAGTGCCAGGCCACCGCCGCGCGGGGAGAAAAATCCCAGGCATTGGGTAGGTAGAGCGTAGCCAGCCCACCGGGCCCCACCGGCACCAGACCGGTGCCAGGCACAAAGTTGCTGAACCGGTCCTGCGCTTCCGTGGGCACGCCGTAGCGGTCGTAGCGCACGCCCAGGGTTAGTTGCAGGGGCGCGCTCAATTGCCATTGATCCTGTGCGTACGTGCCCCAGCGCTTTTGCCGCACGTAGCGCTGCGAGTTGCCGCGTGCGATCGCCGTCGCCCCCGGGGAAGGCAGGCCGGCCAACAGGTCTACCAGTGAGGCAATGCCGAAGGAGGGCGTCAGGGTGTCGCCCAGTTGCGAGCCATTGAACAACAGATAGCCGCGGAAGCCATTGTCGTTGTAGGCGTTTTCCTGCAGGCCCAACCACTCCCCGCCCAGGCTCCATTGCTGGTTGCCCGCCGTCCGCCCGGCCGCAAACGAATAATCGTAGACGTCGCTCACGCGCCCGCGCGGCATGCCGGTTGAGGCGCCCAGGTTTTCGTAGTAGCCGGGCGCGATATCAATTTCCGGCAGGCCCCAGTCCTGCGGCGGCGCCCCGGTCTCCAACCCGATGCTGGCCGGATTAAAACCCTGATCGCCGGGCAGCGTCAGTTCGTAGAAGCGCGAATAGCCGGCGTTGGCCCGCTCGCTCCAGGCCCCGGAGCCGGCGCGCCGCCAGTGCACCGACAGCAGCTGCACCCGCGTCGGCGACAAGCTGCTGTAGGCGGGCAGGCGCGAACCGCCCCCCTGCCCCAGCTTCCCCTGCGGAAACGTCTGGCGGTTATCGCCCAGAATATAGGCCACCGCCAGCGAGGCATGCGCGCCCGCACCGTGATCGGCCTTGACCACCAAGGTGTTGCCGTTGTTCAAGCCGAGATCGGAAAAGCTGAGCGGTCCCGAGCCCAGCGCCGCCGGATATTGGGCCAGCACGGCCTGCCCCAGGGGATTGATGCTGTGTCCGGACTGCGTCACCAGCGCCCCGGCGGCGGCAATGTCCTGCGGCGCAGGCAGGCGCGAGGCGAAGCTCACCCCCACCGCTTCCCGTTGCGCCTCCACCGAGGCGAACAGATGCCCGCCCAGCCTGGGCAACGGTCCGCCTAAGGTAAAGCCAAATTGATTGTTGCGAAACACCTGGCGCGGGTGGCCGTAGACGTTGTTGTAGAAGTTGTTGGCCGCCAGCACGCCGTTGTCAAAGTAATCAAACAGTGAACCGTGGAGCGCAGCGCCGCCGGAGCGCACCGTGGTGATCAGCACCGCTCCCGAGGGCGTATAGGCGGCGCTGGCGT
Organism: Terriglobales bacterium; assembly: GCA_050747905.1. Classification (GTDB taxonomy): domain Bacteria; phylum Acidobacteriota; class Terriglobia; order Terriglobales; family SCQP01; genus SCQP01. Next base: position 3,558 of record JBOGKQ010000059.1, read on the forward strand.
TGGTGAGCACCTGGATATTCTCGATCGCGCCCAGCGGGATGAGCACCGCCGGCGCGCCGAAGGCGCCGCCCTGTCCGATGGCCTCCTGCTGCCGGAATGGATCGAGGTCGTTGGCGCCGCTGACCAGGTAGGTGTTGTAGGCGGAGCGGTTGCCGTTGACCGAAAACGCGCCCGCCGTGCCGCCGGTGGCTCCGGTGCCGGGCACCAGCGTGTCCAGCTCGCTGGCCGCCTGACCGCGCAGCGGCAGCGTTTTCACGGTCTCACTATGGTCGGTACCACCGGCGGCGATGGCCACCCGGCCACCTTGCGGCGTCCAGGTGATCAGCAGGGTGTCACCCGGCTGCAGGGTAAGCGGCCCGGCGGTCAGCGGCTTCTGCCCGGCGCGGGTGGCGCGCAAACGCCAGATCCCCGGCTCCGCCGCCAGCGCAAAGTCACCCTCGGCGCCGCTGCGGGCCCGGAGGTGGCGCGCACCCTGGCTGAGTTCGATGGCGACGCCAGCCAGGGCGCGGCCGTGGGCGTCCCGCACCGAACCGGAAATACCCGGCACCTGCGCGGCCGCGAGTAACGATGCCACGAGGGCGAGGAGGGCAGCGGAGCAGTATTTCATCGTGCTTACTCGCCCGGCAGCTTCGCCACCAGAACGATGGGACCGGAGGGTTGGGGGCGGACGCCGGCCGGTTCGACGCTGACCGCCACGGCGGCAGCCCGGCTCCAGTCGGCAGTTCGCAGGTGCTGCACCGCACCGCTGGCGCCGGCGCGGAACAAGCCCGCGGGCACCGGCGGTCCGTGACGGGGCAGCAGCCACATCTCGTAGGTCTGGTTCGCGGGCAGCGGGGCCAGCCCCCAGCCCACCAACAGCAGCCGCCGGGCATTGAAAAACACCCGGCCGCCGGGCTTGGCTGGCACCGCCTTCACGGTCACCACCCGCGTGCCGGGCGCGCCCGGCAGCGCCAGCGCCGCCTGGGCATCGAGGGGCGCATTCAGCGTCTCCTCCACCGTCTCCCGCACCACCCCTTCCAGATGCTGGCGCATCTCGCCTTGGTTGATCTCGATCATCTGCCCCCGCACCGGGGCTTGGCTTTCACTCCTGGTCTCGTCCACGGGTTTCTCCCGTCTGGTGCGCGGGCGGCGCCGCCGCCCGCTTGGTTGTTGTACCAGACCGGCTCCCGATTCTCAAATGTGCGAAACTTTTCGGACGTTATCTTTCGATCAATCGCCGAACGGCACGATTCATCAAATGGTGCACCGTCTTGGGACACGCTTCGAACCATGAGCCAACTTCTCGCCACTATCGTCAAGTTTTGCGGCAGCGTGGAAACACGGAAAACACAATAATATGCGCACAACGGCGCCTAAAGCCACCTCTCCGAGGCGGTCCGTTTGAATGCCATTCCGATTTTGTCTACGCGCGTGCCGATTCCTTGTGACCTCCTCCCCGAGGACCGGTCCAGGGATAATGTGAGTTTCCGCCGAAGGAGGAGGAACTCACAATGCGCAAGAGCAGGTACGCGGAAGAGCAGATCATCGGCGCGCTGAAGGAAGCCGAAGCCGGGGCCAAGCCGAAGGACGTGAGCCGCCGGCTGGGGGTGAGCGAGCAGACGCTGTATCGGTGGAGGGCGAAGTTCGGCGGGATGGAAGTGGGCGAGGCCAAGCGGCTGCGGCAGTTGGAGGAGGAGAACCGGGAGTTGAAGCACCTGGTGGCGGAGCTGATGCTGGATGTGAAAGGACTTCGGCTGGTGCTGTCAAAAAAGTTCTGAGGCCCGACGCCCGGCGAGCTGCGGTGAAAGAGCTAGCCGAGCAGTTGCAGTTGAGTGAGCGTCGGGCCTGCCGGGTGATCGCGGCCCATCGCAGTAGCCAGCGATACCAGAAGCAACCGGAAAGCGAACCGGCGGTGCGGGGGCGCCTGGTGGAGCTGGCGGCGGAACGGAAGCGGTTTGGCTATGAACGGCTGCACCTGCTTTTAAGGCGGGAGGGGATGGTGGTGAATCACAAGCGCGTGCTACGGCTCTATCGGGAAGAGGGGCTGGCGCTGCGGCGGCGGAAGCGCCGCCGCCTGCCGGCACGGCTGCGCCAGCCGCTAGCCAAGCCCACGGCAGTGCGCCAGCACTGGTCGATGGACTTTGTGCGGGCTACGCTGGCTGGGGGACGCGGGATCCGGATGTTGACGGTGGTTGATGATTACAGTCGGCAAAGCCTGGCGATCGAGGTGGACGGATCGCTGCCCGGCGCGAGGGTGGTGCGGGTACTGGATCGGCTGGCGGAGGAGTGCGGGCTACCGCCAGCGATTCGGACGGACAACGGCCCTGAGTTCGCAGGTCGTGCCCTGGACCAGTGGGCCTATGAGAGGGGCGTGCGGCTGGAGTTCATCCAGCCGGGCAAGCCCATGCAGAATGGCTATATCGAGAGCTTTAACGGCAGGCTACGGGACGAGTGCCTGAACGAGAACTGGTTCCTGAGTCTGCCCGACGCCCGGCGGATCATTGAGGCTTGGCGCCGCGACTACAACAGCTTTCGACCGCATACGGCCCTCGGGGGACGGACCCCCGACCAGGCTGCTTCTGCGGAGACGGGGCTCCGGCCGCCTACGGCGCCCTCCGCCCCGTCTCCGCACGCTGTGAACCGGCTCCCAACCGAGCCACGACCGGCGCCGCTCACATTATGATTGGACCTATTCAGGGGAGGAGGTCACATGGAGCATCTGCATGGCGTGAACGACAGGGTAACGCGGGAGGATTTGTGCGTCTTGCGCGACGAGTCATTCTCGCGTGAGCGGTTCCTTGGCATCACGGGTTCGCAAGAGAAGGGCGACGACCGAGGGGCAGCAAGCCCCGCGACCCAGCTTGATTTTTGAGCCCCGATGGTAAAAGCATTCAGAGCCCTTCACCTTCGTGACGCCGAGCGAAATGCCCCTGCGCTTGGGGCGGGTTCCGGCAGCTCTTGGTCCTGAGCCGCAATCACAAGCAGTCCAGAAGCCGGCGGCGCTCCGGGCAAGTGCCAACGCGGAGCCGCCAGAGCCCGAACAGAAGCATCACTCCGGTGGCTAACAGCATCCAGGTCGGCGGCTCGGGTACAGGCGATGGCTGATTGATGAGCATCGCCGTGTCTCCGCCTGCGCTTGTCAGCGGCGCGCTGGAGAGCACGTTGAACTGCATGGAATGGCTGGAGTCAATATATTGCGGCGTGCCGTTGGAGTCGATTTCGCCGCTGACCTTCTCCTCCGGAGTGTAGGGGACGAAACCTGAGGGCAAAATATAGGCGCAAGGAACATCGGGATCACATAAGGTCGCTGCATAGTTCAAATTTAGCGTCCAGGCACCAGAGGAATCGAATGTTTGGGTCACGTCCGAGCTGATATTGCTCTCGTCCCAGTCGGCCGATAACTCATAATCGTTCGGCCCATCCATGGCCGCCGAGAATTGCAGCGTGTTGACCCCGTCGTCAAAATAATAGTCGATTTGCTTGAAGGCGCCGATGGTGGCTTCGTTCAGCGTGGCCGTCAGGGTGAAGCTCAAACCCAAGCTGAAATGGCCGGTTGCCAAGTAAGGCGTGCAAGCGCCGGCGCAAACCCACTGATCACTTGAATCAGTGGTCGTGTAGGCACTGTCCTGTTCACCCGCCAGATAGGCGCCAATTTCGCCGGTCGTTAGGTTCACAAACGAGCTCGCCTGATCGGCGGACGACTGATACGCCGAACTGCTGAAAATGCCCGGGCTGAGAAAGCTGCCCGAACCGGAGGCAGATTCGCCCGCCTGCGAGTTGGACGTGTAGTTGGGGTAGATGGGGTCAGCCCAAGCCGCCCGGGTGCAGAGCCCCAGCATAAGGCCGGCGGCTAGGGGGAGGAGCAGCATCCACCTCAAATGCGGCCCGAAAAAGCCGGCGTTTGCAGAGCGCACGGCATGCACTGACGGAACCATAACTCCATCCAAAGCAATCGAAGGGCCACTGGGCGCACAGGGCTGCGGCAGGGTCCAGTGCCGCTGGCATGGCAGTGTATCTATCCGGACTGCTTGCAGTTGTGGGCAGAATCGGGGCCTCCCACGCTCCAGGTACGGACTCCAAGTACGGGCCGAGACTAACCGAGGCCGGCGTGGCCGGGGGAATTTTTGTTCTAGCAGGTCGAGAGTGCCGGCGAGCAGCGGGGTGTGTTTGTCCATGGGGGGCTCCCTGAGCGAATGAGGGGAAGCATGCCACCGCTCTTCTAAGTTGTCAAGGAGTGGTCGAGGGTATTCCACCCAGGCCGGGCACAACCAGGAAATTCGGCACGGGCGAGCGTCCCAGCGAGCGCCCCCGGGGAAACATGCAGGCGCCTTGGGGTAGGAGTCCCGGGGCCCCCAAGGCGCAGCCGCGCTGCTGGAACTGCGCCAACATCTGACGAGCCGCCGCCCTCCGTTTCGACAATGCCTCTTTACGGGCCGGGGTGAATCATTACGTCATAAGTGGCGAACCCTGGACGGTTGGCTTGTTGGATGACTTCGCGCAACCGGTACGCGCCCGCCGGCAGCAGCAAGTGCATAATCGCACGCACACCGGTCTCTCGCATGCTCTTGTATCGTTGCGACTTCAGCGCCAGGCTCAGCGCGCCCGTCTTGCCGGTCACGAACTTGCCATTGCGGTCGAATACGGCGCCCGTGAATACCAGGTCGTCGCACCGCCGCGCGTCATCGCAGTCGGTGAAATGCAGGCGCGCGAGATTCAGCCTCACCGCAATGCGCAGCTTGCCGCCGCGCCACGCGGTCGCGATTTTGGGAAGCAAATTGTTCGGGCTCGGCGGCCCGAGCACCGCCGCGTCCAGCGCTGCTGGCGATGTCGCCGCGCGGAAGATATCGTCCTCCGGCGCCGGGTCATAGTAGCCCTTGCGCGCCTGCATCCTGACATGGCGCAAACCGGCGACCCCCACGGTAAGTTTATGGAACCTGCCGTCCGCCGGAATCGTCGCCGGCGCGAAGCTCAACAAATAGGCAACCTCCGGCTGGCTGACCGCCTGCCGCATGGCGCCGGCCAGATCGTTGCTGTTCTTTGTAAAGGTGCCGCCAGTATCTTCCGTCAGCGTCGCCATGGGCGCGGCGAAGCCTGTGCGGTTGAGGAGCGCTACGCTATGTTCAAACGGGGTCGCCCCCGGCTTCTCCGTAACGAGCATGCTGGCGTCCACCGCGTCAATGACTACCCTGTCGCGCAGCGCCTCGTCCGCAACCGCCTGCACCTGCCCTGCCAGAGTGTCTGCGAAAAATCCTGTAGAAGTCAGCAGAAGGATGCGCTCGCCCGGCTGCGCCGCGAGCGCGGCGATCACGCGCCGCAGCGCGCCCAGGATGTCAATGGTGTTATCTTCCGCGGCCCCCACCGTGGCGGTGGCCTCCGCCAATGCCGCCTCCTGGCAGGAGTCCGGGGTGTTGCATAGCCTCGCCTGCGCCATCCGCTCCATCGCGAGCTGTGTATACGGCGAATCCTGGGAAGGCGTCTTTTGCACCACGTAAGCCAGTTCCGCGCCGACATTGAGACCGGGCTCGATCCCGTGGTGCGATAGGCGCGCGCGATACTCCAATTTCGGAAGCGCCCACGCCTGCCGGTCGGGCGTACACGGCAGTGGCTCCAGCCCCGAGCTGGTGAAGATGCCAAGGCGGATGTTGCCCGCCATGTCCTCGCCGCTCAGCTTACCTATGGCGGCGCGCGCCTCCGCCAACGCAGTCGGGTCGAGAGAAAGGTCGTCCACAAAAAGCGCCACAACTCGCGGCCGCGCTCCCGCCGCCGTGGACGGCGCCGCCCACTTGGCAGCGCCCCCGCTTACAACTGCCGCGACAGGCGGCGCGGTTTCCTTTGCAAATCCCGTGATGGCAACCGGCTTCCCATCCACCAGCAACCGGAATTGCTCCCGGCTCAAGCCCGCGACTGCATGGCCATGATCGTCGCGCACAACCGCCAGCACCCCCACCAGATTGCTTTGTGACTTGAACACCGGCGAGTGCGGCGCATAGGGCCTGCCGCCCATGCGCACCTGGGGTAAGCCTTGGCCCGACGCCGAAAGCGAAAGCGCGGCGCACAGGGCGAACGCCGCGAGCACGATCCAGCGGCGCGGCAGCCCCGTCCCGATCCTTAGCGGAACCACGGCCCCACTCTAGCACCTCGCGGGCGGTCGCGCCGCTGTGCACCGTGGGCAAAATCGCCGCGCAGGGCTGCGAAATTCGGAATGGGCGAGCGTCCCAGCGAGCGCCCCCGGAAAATATGCAGGCGCGGCCCCAGTCCTGGGGCCCCCAAGGCGCCTGCGCCTTGGGGTGGGAGCCCCGGGGCCCCCAAGGCGCCTGCGCCTTGGGGTGGGAGCGAGGCGCAGTGTCAGGTTGGGGCTAAGGGCCCCCAACCCCGCCCTGCGCACTCACAGCAGGGCGGGCAACCCGACGCGAGCCAGCCGCCCGCGCAGTTCCAGCGGGGCGGCTCATAAGCGGGGCGCGCGGCGCAATTCGCCCTGCGCACCCACAGCAGGGCGAAGCAGCCGCGCTGGGGCCCGCGCCAACATTAGTGCCCACCAGGGCCAGCACCTTGCACCTGGGACTTGGGGGGCCGCGCTTGGCTGCCTCGCGGCGGGGGGCGGGCAACCGCGCCGTTCGCCAGCGCACCGCAGATTGCCGTCGTGAGATTGCGGCCATCGGCGGTGCGTGCCCGCACGATCAAGTGCACGGGTACTGGCCGGCGGAAGGATTGCTGCACTGCTTGTGACCCCGCAGGGCGAAATACAGGATCACCGCCGTGCCAGCCGCGATAGCGACGCTGATGAAGATATTCCGCCGGCGGTGATTGCCCTCCGCGGACTGCTGGGAGGCCGCGGGGGCTGGCCGGGGAGTGGCGTTCGGGACTGCCACGGAGGATTTGGCGCGCACCGAAGCCGTATTCAGCGGCCCCGGAGCCGCGGTCTGGGCGTGGGCCAGCCCGGGCGACAGGGCCGTGAGGATGGCCAGGGAAAGGAACATTGAAAACCTGGACTGCAGTGCATGCCTCATCAGTACCCTCCGGAAAAGCCACTGACGATAATTATGGACGGAGCCCGGCGGACTCATCGGGTGGGTCGCAGTCGTTCGAAACGCCGGCGGTCATGCTGTAGGTGGTAAACGGCCCGTCGGCCAGAGTTGTGATCGAGATGTTCCCGCCACCTGTATAGGTCGCGTGGACGTACTGGCTGTCAATTGCGAAGCTCAAAGCCTCCGCTACTGATCCGGCAGTGTCCTGGCTCGTATCGTAGTCGTAGCTCGAGGTGACGCCGGCGATCGTCACCCACGCGGTCCCGGTGTCGGGATTATAGGGGTTCTGATAGAGGGTCACGTGCAGGCTGGCGGTGCTGGGGGCGCCCCCAGCGCAGGAGGAGAGCGCGGCGCCGAGATCCAACGTGCGGCCGTCCGTCGCGATGCCGTCCAGGGCGGCGACGCTGGTCGCGGTGCCCTCGATGGTTTCAATGAGGTAAATCGCACCCGTCAACAGTGCGCCCGGCTCGCGCCCCGTTTTCTGCGCGCCGTCTACCAGTTGCGGCAGGCGCGCCTGCCGCAACTGGTCCAGCTCGGTGA
>JBOGKQ010000060.1:0-10749 GCA_050747905.1 Terriglobales bacterium
TCGCTGGAGGGGCCCGCGCTGGCGGCAGAGGTCAGCGAGGCCATTGCCAGCATGTGCGCCATCGCGCTGGAGAAGTCACGGCTGCGGCAGGAGGCAGCGCGATTGACCGCGCTGCGTGAAGCCGACACCCTCAAGAGCGCTTTGCTGGACGCCTTCACGCACGATCTGCGCACACCACTGACTTCGATCAAGGCTTCGGCGACGGCGCTGTTGGAGGAATCACCGCCGCTCCAACGCGAATTGGCCGCGGTGATTGTGGAAGAAGCAGACCGTCTGAACGGTCTGCTGGCAAATCTGCTCGACATGGCGCGGCTGGAGGCAGGTGCAGTGCGGGCGACCGCGCAGCCGGTGGCGGCGGAGGCGGTGATTCAGGCGGTATTGGCACGATTGGGGTCGGACGCGGCGCTTCGTTATGAAGCCGCCGCCGATTTACCGCTGCTGCTGGGCGATGGGCCGCTGACGGCGCGCGCGCTGGAGCAGATGGTGCGCAATGCCCTTGCCTATGGCGGGCGGGAGGCGACGGTGTGTATTATCGCCCGCGCGACACAGGGCCGAATCCGCATCGAGGTGCGCGACCGGGGTCCAGGGGTGGACGCGAAGCTGGGCGCACATGTGTTTGAGAAGTTCACCCGCGCCCCCATGGCAGGAGCCGCACGGCCGGAGGGCTTGGGCACGGGGTTAGCTATCGCACGTGGACTCATTGAGGCGCAAGAAGGCCGCGTCGGCTACGAACCCAATCCGGGCGGCGGCGCCTGCTTTTGGCTGGAACTGCCCCAGGCGGAGGCCGGTGCCACAATGACTACCGGCGAAGCGATATGAACGCTGCCCGTATTCTGGTTATTGACGATGCGCCTCAGATCCGGCGCGTGCTCAAGGCCACGCTCACCGGCGCCGGTTATGAAGTGCTCACGGCCGCTTGCGGCGAAGAGGGCCTGGAGCAGTTCCGCCGAGAGCATCCCGATCTGGTGATCGCCGATCTGGCGTTACCGGGTATTTCCGGGGTGGAAGTCTGTCAGCGGTTGCGGGCCGCCAGTCCTGTGCCAATCCTGGTGCTTTCGGTGCGGGAACGCGAGGCGGACAAGATCCAGGCGCTCGACGCCGGCGCCGACGATTATCTAACCAAGCCATTTGCCATGGGTGAACTGCTGGCGCGCATTCGGTCGGCGCTGCGCAGGGCGGGCGGGGATCCCAAGCCAATCACCGCGGGGCCGTTGCGTCTGGACCCGGCCACTCATCGTGCCTGGAACGGGGAGCGCGAACTGCGGCTCACGCCGAAAGAGTTTGAATTACTGCGGCAGATGGTGGCTCATGCCGGGCGGGTGCTGACGCATCGGGCGTTGCTGCAATCGGTCTGGGGTCCCGACTACGGTGAGCAGACCGAATACTTGCGGGTGTTCATCAACCAACTGCGCAAGAAAGTGGAAACCGATCCGGCTCACCCGGAGCTAATCCGCACCGAGCCCTGGGTCGGCTACCGGCTGGCGGTCGAGCCCTAGCCAAGATCCTTGCTTGTTTCAGCGGGACGCGCGGTGCGCCGGCCACGCGCGCTGTGGCCCGCGCCCGTCAATGAGGCCGGGAGCTTATGCCATCTTCACGGTCCCTTTATGACTTCTTTACGGAAGATCGCGGAGCCTAAAGCCATGGCGGATTTAGCCTTCATTCTCGCCGGAGTTGCCTTGATTCTGTGTTGCCGCGCGTGGCTGTGGTTGTGCCAGTGGAGCTGACGATGAGCATTGCTTACGCAACGGCTGGCGTCGTCGCCGTCGCATTGTTCGGTTATCTGATGTACGCGCTCTTGCGCCCGGAGAAGTTCTAATGTCCACCAACGGCGTGGCGCAGATCGTGGTGTTTTTCCTGGTTGTACTCGTGTTGGCCAAGCCGGTGGGGCTTTATCTGGCACGGGTGTTCGCCGGCAAGCGCTCCTTCCTGCATCCTGCGCTGGGAGGGTTGGAGCGGACCTGTTATCGGCTGTGCGGCGTAAAGACCGACGAGGAGCAGAGCTGGACACAATACGCGCTGTCCTGGCTGGCCTTTAGCCTGATCGGGTTCCTCTTCGCCTATGCGCTGCAGCGATTGCAGGGCTGGTTGCCGCTGAACCCGCAGAGGTTCGGGGCTGGTCAGGTGAGCCCGGATTTGGCCTTCAACACCGCCATCAGCTTTGTCACCAATACCAACTGGCAAGCGTATGCGGGCGAGGCCACGCTCAGCTACTGGGTGCAGATGACCGCACTGACGGTGCAGAATTTCGTTTCCGCAGCGGCAGGGGTCGCCGCGGCGGTGGCGCTCATCCGCGGCTTTACGCTCCGCCAGAGCAAGACCATCGGCAACTTCTGGGTGGATACGACCCGAGCCCTGGTGTACGTATTTTTGCCGCTGGCGCTGCTGGGATCGCTGTTTCTCGGCGGCCAGGGAGTGATTCAGAACCTGCGGCCCAACCTGACTGTGCACACCCTGCAGGGCGGCGCCCAGGTGATTCCCGGAGGACCGGTGGCCTCGCAGGAGGCGATCAAAATGGTGGGCACCAATGGCGGCGGCTTTTTCAACGCCAACTCCGCCCATCCATTGGAAAACCCAACTCCCCTGAGCAATTTTGCCGAAATGTTGTTCATCTTCCTGATCCCAGCAGGGCTGGTATACATGTTTGGCCGCGAGGTGGGTGACACGCGGCAGGGGTGGGCGATTTTCGCCGCCATGAGCGTGCTGTTTCTAGCTGGGGCGCTGTTGTGCGACCACTACGAGCAGCGCGGCACGCCGCAGTTGGCGCGAGCCGGCGTGGAGCTGACGGCCGGCCACGGCCAGCCAGGCGGAGATATGGAAGGCAAGGAGGTGCGCTTCGGGATCACGGATTCAGCCCTTTTTGCCACTGTTACCACCGATGCCAGTTGCGGAGCAGTGAATGCATCGCTGGATAGTTTTACGCCGCTGGGTGGTATGGTGCCGCTGGTGAACCTGCTGACCGGAGAGGTGATTTTCGGCGGAGTCGGCGCGGGGCTGAAAGGCATGCTCCTATTCGCCATTCTGGCAGTGTTCGTGGCCGGTCTGATGGTTGGACGCACGCCGGAATACGTAGGCAAGAAAATCGAGCAGAAGGAAGTCAAACTGGCCATGCTGGCGATGATCGCCGCCGCGGCCAGCATCCTGGTTTTCAGCGGCCTCAGCGCCGTGGCCCACTTCCGGCCGCACGGGTATTGGAACCCTCCTGGCGCTACGGCGGCCAACGTAGGCAACCCTGGGCCGCACGGGCTGACGGAAATCCTTTATGCCTATGCCAGCGCTACCGGGAATAACGGCAGTGCCTTTGCCGGCCTGGACGCCGATACCCCCTGGTACAACCTGAGCACGGGCGTGGCCATGATCGTGGGGCGCTTCTTCTTCCTGCTGCCATTGTTGGGCATTGCCGGCAGCCTGGCCAGCAAAAAGCGGCTTCAGGGTACGAGCGGAACCTTTCCCACCCATGGCCCGTTGTTTATCGGGCTGCTGGTGGGCACCGTGCTGCTGCTAGCAGCGCTGACGTTTTTTCCAGCTCTTTCGCTAGGCCCACTGGCCGAGCATTTTCTTCTTCACGTCTAATGGCCACTCTCACCCCAACCCCGTCACCGGCCACCGCCTCGCGCCGGCCCCGCCGCGCGCGTTCCCTGGCCAACGCCGCCCTGCTGCGCCGTGCCGCACTGGAAGCTGTGCGCAAGCTGCATCCGCTGCGCATCGCCGCGAATCCGGTCATGTTTGTGGTGGAGGTGGGCGCAGCCTTGCTCAGCCTTTTATGGTTGCGTGGCGAGTTGGTACACGCGCCCGAGTTGAGCTTCCTGTTCCAACTGGCTCTTTGGCTCTGGTTCACCGTGCTGTTCGCCAACTTTGCCGAGGCGGTGGCCGAGGCACGAGGCAAGGCTCAGGCCGATAGCCTGCGGCGCGCGAAAGGCGAAACCATGGCGCGCAAGCTGATCGGAGGGCGGGAGGAGAGTGTTCCGAGTTCGCGGCTGCGGGTGGACGATCGCGTTGTCTGCGAGGCGGGCGATACCATCCCTGGCGACGGCGAAGTGATCGAAGGCATCGCCACGGTGGATGAGTCTGTGATCACGGGCGAGAGCGCACCGGTGATTCGGGAATCGGGCGGCGACCGGAGCGCGGTTACCGGCGGAACCCGGGTGCTGAGCGATCGCATCGTGATCCGCATTTCCGCCAATCCCGGCGAGACGTTTCTCGACCGTATGATCGCTCTGGTGGAAGGAGCGCGGCGGCAAAAGACGCCGAATGAAATAGCGCTCAATATCCTTATCGCCGGCCTGACGCTGATCTTCTTGCTGGCGGTGGCCACGCTACCTCCGTTAGCTGCGTTCAGCGTGCGGGTCGCCGGACGGGGCGATGTGCCTTCGGTCGGAATGCTGGTGGCTTTGCTGGTGTGCTTGATTCCGACCACGATAGGAGGGCTGCTGAGCGCCGTGGGTGTGGCCGGTATGGATCGCGTGATGCAGCACAACGTACTGGCCATGAGCGGCAAGGCGGTCGAGGCGGCCGGCGATGTGGATACGCTCCTGCTCGACAAGACCGGCACCATCACCTTGGGCAACCGCGAGGCGGTGGCGTTTTGGCCGGCAAGGGGAGTGAAGGAAACCGAAATCGCCGACGCCGCACAATTGGCCAGCCTTGCCGATGAGACCCCGGAAGGGCGTTCGATCATGGTGCTGGCCAAAGAACGGTGCGGCCTGCGCGGGCGTGAGTTGCCGATGGACGCGCACTTTGTTCCCTTCTCAGCCCTGACCCGCATGAGCGGCGTGAACCTGGACGGACGCCGCCTGCGCAAGGGAGCCGCCGAAGCCGTGGTGGCGTTCGTATGCAAACAGGGCGGTGCCGTGCCGGAGACGGAATTGACGGAGGCACATCGCATCGCGCGGGCAGGAGGTACGCCGCTGGGCGTGGCCGATGGGTCGCGCTGGCTGGGAGTGGTCGAACTCAAGGATGTCGTCAAAGGTGGTATCCGGGAACGGTTGGCGCAACTGCGCCAGATGGGTATCCGCTCGGTCATGATTACCGGCGATAACCCGCTCACCGCCGCCGCCATCGCCGCCGAAGCAGGGGTGGATGATTTTCTTGCCCAGGCCACGCCGACCGACAAGCTCGATTACATCCGCCGTGAGCAGGCCGCCGGGCGTTTGGTGGCGATGAGCGGCGATGGCACCAACGACGCTCCGGCGCTGGCCCAGGCCGACGTGGGGTTGGCCATGAACACGGGCACTATGGCCGCCAAGGAGGCGGGCAACATGGTGGACCTGGACAGCAATCCGACCAAGCTGCTGGAAATCGTCGAGGTCGGCAAGCAGATGCTGATCACCCGTGGTGCGCTGACCACCTTCTCTCTGGCCAACGACATAGCCAAGTATTTCGCAATCATTCCGGCCATGTTCGCCGGCATTTACCCCGGCCTCGGCGCCCTCAACATCATGCACCTGGCTACGCCACAGAGCGCTGTGCTGGCGGCGGTGATCTTCAACGCGCTGATCATCATCGCGCTGATCCCGCTGGCGCTGCGAGGCGTGCGCTATAGGCCAAGCGGCGCGGCGGCACTGCTGCGCCGCAATTTGCTGCTGTATGGGCTGGGCGGGATCCTGCTTCCTTTCCCCGGAATTTGGGTCCTGAGCCACGCTGTGCGTTATCTGCACTGGGTGTAACCATGTTTCGTTATCTTGCTCCCGCGCTGCGCTTGATGATCCTGTTTACGGTGCTTTGCGGCATTGTGTATCCGCTGATCGCGACCGGGCTCTGCCAATGGTGGTTTCCGCGCCAGGCTAACGGCAGTCTGATTCATGCGCAGGGCAGGGCAGTCGGTTCGGCACTGCTCGGCCAACAATTCACCGGCGCAGGCTATTTTCATGGCCGGCCTTCCGCTGCCGGCCAAGGCTACGACGGTCTCGCCTCGGGCGGATCCAATCTGGGACCTAGCAATCCCGCACTAGCTGCCCGACTGCTGACGGCGGCGGCGCGGTTTCGCCGTGACAATCCCGCCTTTCATGGCCAGATCCCCTCCGATCTGATCACTGCCTCGGGCAGCGGACTCGATCCCGATATCAGTCCTGCCGCGGCCGCGGCGCAATCGCCGCGGGTGGCAGCGGCGCGTGGATTGCCTTTGGCTCAGGTGCTGGACCTAGTGCGGAGGAAGACCGAGCCGCGCACATGGCACCTTCTCGGCGAACCGCGCGTCAATGTGCTGGCATTAAACCTCGCTCTCGATCAACTCACTCAAGAACAGGGAGCCGGCTCGGATCGTGGCCGAAGACCTTAATGCCATGCGGCCCAACCTTGCCAACCCGGCGTTCCCCGTCTCCTTTCGCTCGTGCCGGCGCTGCGGCGCCGGTTTCGCTCGACTTGCCGCCCAAGGGTTGTGGCAAAGGCTATTGCGCAGTCTAGGCTGGCATCCCTACGAATGTCCCTGCTGCCCCCACATCGAGTTCCACCGGTGAGGCTGGCGTATGCATCGGGCCTGTCTGGCAGGCGAGCATAATAGCCGAAATGTTGCCGCCTTCCCGTCCCGATCCCGACCATCTCCTACGCCAGATCCTGGCCCAGGAAGAGCACGAGCGCCGAGGCCTGCTCAAGATTTTCTTGGGCTACAGCTCTGGCGTCGGCAAGTCTTTCCGCATGCTGGACGAAGCGCGGCGGCGGCGGATGCGCGGACAGGATGTGGTTGTTGCAGCGACACAGGCGAACCATGCGCCCGAGGTGGAAGCGGTGCTGGCGCAACTCGAAGTTGTTCCCTTGCGCGCCGGTGCGCTCGATGTGGCCACCCTGCTGCGGCGTCAGCCAGGCTTGTGCGTGATCGACGGCTTGGCGTACGCCAACCCGCCTGGGAGCGAGCGCGCCCAACGCTGGCAAGATGTTGACGTGCTGCTGGCGAACGGTATCGGCGTTCTGGCGACAGTGAATCTGCAGTTTATCGCCGAGCTCCGCGCCGAGGTGGAGCGCATTAGCGGCCGTATTCGGGCTGGGCATGATGCCGTGCCGGAAGCGTTTCTGCGCGGAGCCGCCGAAATTGAAGTGGTCGATGCTCCGCCCGATAGCAGTTCCGCGGCAGCAGGCGAGACTGGACAGCAAGATCGGCTGGCGGCATTGCGAGAATTGACTCTGTTGCTCACCGCGGATGTCGTGGAGCAGCAACTGGACGCCTATCTGCGCCGCCACGGCCTGGAGCCCTCTTGGGGCGCCCAGGAACGAATTCTGGTCTGCCTCGGCTGGGACGACGCAGAACCCATGCTGGCCAGCGGGCGCCGCAATGCGGATCGCTTTCACGGCGAGTTGTTGGCGCTCCACGTGGCACGTCGAAAACAGCCTCCGCAAGCGGTCGAAGCCAACCTGGCGCGAGCGCGCGCACACGGGGCCGACGTGCATGTGCTCACCGGTGCGGGGCTGGTGGATGGTGTACTCGAGTTTGCCCGCAGTCATCGAATCACCCAGATCTACATTGGCCATGGCGCCCATGAAAGCTGGCGCTCGCGGCTGACTGGCAGCCCAGTCGAGCACTTGGTCCGCCGCGCCGAGGGCATAGACATCCGCGTATTCCCACACCTGCGCGAGAGCGGAGGTGACCATGGGTGAGATCGCCGATGCCGCACGGCGGGGGCGGCTCAAGCTATTTCTCGGATATGCCGCCGGCGTAGGCAAAACATATCGCATGCTCAGCGAAGCTGCAGAGAGGTTGCACGCCGGACAGGATGTAATTATTGGCTATTTCGAGCCGCACGCACGCGCTGACACCATTGCACTTGCCGTCCCGCTGGAGATCGTGCCACGCCGCAGTGTCCTCTATCGGAGTTCGCATTTTGAAGAGATGGACACGGAGGCGATTGTACGCCGCCATCCGGAGGTATGTGCGGTGGACGAGTTTGCGCATTCCAATATTCCAGGATCCACCCACGCGAAACGCTGGGAGGATGTGATGCAGTTGTTGAACGCCGGTGTGGATGTGCTCACCACCCTGAACGTCCAGCACATCGAAAGCCTGAACGACCAGATTGCCATGATCAGCGGCGTGCGGGTGCGTGAAACTGTGCCCGACTGGGTGGTGCAGCGTGCCGACGAGCTGGTGATTGTTGATTTGACGCCAAGAGCTCTGCTCAATCGTCTGGAACGAGGGGTGGTCTATGCACCGGCGGAGGCGCAACGGGCGCGGGAGCATTTTTTTCGCGAGCCGACGCTGGTGGCGCTGCGCGAGCTGGCCTTACGCCAGGCAGCGCAGCAGATCGAGCCGCGCGAGCCGCGGCCCGGCCGCGGGCAGAGTGCCGTCGCGCTCACCGACCGCATCCTGATCCACATCACAGCCGACCCAGCAACGGCCATGCTCATTCGCCGTGGACGGCGGGTGGCCGATTTTCTACACGCACCGTGTTACGCCGTGCACGTGGAAGATGCGCGCGACGACACAGCCGCGGTGGAACGACACCTGAGCTTCGCGCGCAACCTGCGGATCGAAACCCGCTCGTTGCGAGGTCCGAGTGTGGCCGAGGTGCTGGTGGATTTCGCACAGCTTCACGGCGTGACGCAGATTTTTCTCGCACGTGCGGCAGGGCGCCGCCTTGGACTGGCGTTGCTCACCCGCATCGTGCACCTCGCCCGCGATATGCAGGTCACGATCGTAGCGGACAGAAATAGGCAAGAGTGAGGGTCGGAGGACGCATTAGGAAGCAGCTTCTTGTGGTTGGGGGGCATTGGCGAGTAGACGATTTCATAGTCCTGAACCATAGCAAGCGTGAAACATACCTGATAACGATAGTAGGCGTCCCGCTCGGCCAAACCGGCGTGGCGCCTCTCCCGGCGGCCGTCTGGAACACCCGACTTCGTGGACTTCTCCGGTCGCTTGAGACTTGGTGTGCTCTCCCCGTTCCTGCGCACCGGTGCGGCGCTGGTTCTGCGGACTACAGCCGCGCCCCGGCTGGTCCTGCAGAAGCAAACCGCGGTTGTGCGCTTAATCTGAATTTCGGCCTGGAATGAAATATCGAGGTTGGAAATTGTCGTGGTTCTCAGGCTGTCAGACCGGCAGCGTGCAAGAATTGATGGGACACAAGGCCATCAAAATGATCTGTCGGTACGCCCATCTCGCACCCGATCATCAGTTGGCGGCAGTGGAGCGTCTGGCGATGCCGGCGCCGGCACGCAAGGCGCCAGCGAGCGCAAAAACCGGCACCAGAACCGGCACCAGAAGCGCAAGGGCGGCCGTTCCGACAGGGACGGCATCCGTCCAAGCTATTGCAATACAATGATTTAACGGTTTTGCGGGGCCATAGCTCAACGGTCAGAGCAGCGGACTCATAATCCGTCGGTTTCTGGTTCGAATCCAGGTGGCCCCACCATGCGATGATCGAGGCCAAGGCGGGACTGAAACGCGCGGCGGCCGACGTGGGTGACGAGGAGGGCGCGCGAATCGAGTTCGCGGCGGACCCAGCCGCGGCGCAGTGCCAGTGCCAGCAGCGCGGCGCCGAGGCCGCCGGCAAGGTGCCAACGGCGTTCGGTCCAGTCGAGGCAGCCGAAGGCGAAGCGGCGGCGGGCGGCGCAGACAGGGGCAAGATCAAGGCCCAGCGACCTCAGGCCAGTCTCGCCGGCCGGAGTAACGATGTAATTGCGGCCGGGGGCGCGGCGCAGCCAGCCGAGTCCCAGCAAGCGGTCATGCAGGCACACGCCCAGAATTCCGGCGAAATGGTCGTAGCAACTGCGGGCGGCGCGCAATCCGGAGGCCTCGCCCAGTGGCGGCGGGCGTTGTCCGCCGGCCAGCACGCAGAGTGCCTCGATCGGGGCACCAGCCTCGAACCCGCGCAGGCGGTAATAGCGGTGACGACCGTTTACCTCCACCGCAACCAGGTGCGCAGCGAGCAGGCGGCGCAAATGGGCGCTGGCGGTGGCCGCGCCAACCCCGCCCATCGCGGCCAGCTCTGTGCTCGAGCGCGGGCGGCCATCCAGCAGACTCAACAGCATGCGGACACGCACGGGCGAGCTCAGGGCGGCGCCAATGCGGGCGGCACGGTTGGCGGAGGCGTCCATCCCAGTTCCAGGGTTGGTGTAACCCGCCCCGGGCGAGGATTGTCCGGCGAAGCTGTTCTGGGGCCGCTCTGGAACTGCTGCGCGGGATACCACCATAATTCGATGATAAACGAAGCGTGGCGCGCGCATCCGGGCATACTGACCGACATGTCCTCCCCGCCGTCCGACCAACCGTCCCTCACGCGCCGCGCAGCCCTGCACCTGCTGGGCGCATGCGGGATGCTGATGGTGCCGGGACGCGCGGCCTGGCTAAAATCCGGCAAAGCGAGCACGCCCATGCTTACCTGTTTCATTCGCTACCAAATCGACCCCTTTCAGCGCACTGCCTTTCGCGAATATGCCGAAGCGTGGAGCACGATTATTCCCCGTTGCGGGGGGCAGTTGGTCGGCTATTTTTTGCCCGACGTCGGTACCAATGACGTGGCCTATGGATTGATTTCGACGCGCAGCCTGGCCGCCTATGAGGAGTACCAGCGGCGCCTGGCTGCCGATCCATCCGCGCAGCGCAATTTCGACATGGCGCAGCAAAAGCGGCTGGTGCTGCGCGAGGAGCGCACGTTCCTGGCCCCCGTGGAGACAACGTACGGTCTGCCACCGATCCGTTAGGGAGGGTCTGATTAAGTCCATTTCCATTCGAGCCAGAGTTAGGTAGATTGGGTTCAGGGGGGATGGATGCGACAACAGACCTTGGCGTTGGCGAACGGATTTGAGCGTTACAGCAAGCAGACA
>JBOGKQ010000061.1:0-9917 GCA_050747905.1 Terriglobales bacterium
CCGCAAGTTCAGCAGCCCCTCCGCGCCGCCGGGAGTGATTATGCTGAGGCGGCATTCAGATTGCCAACCCGCGCCTGTACTGGCCAGCCGAACTTGTGGGTAATTGAAAGCAGAACCGGACGCTTACGGTCATAGCATGCCTGCTCGGTTCGCTGCTGCAGCTCGGTGTTGGCCTCTACCGCCCGCTGCTTCCGGCAGTGCTCTGCCGCGCAGGCTTCGCAGACAAAACCACCATCGCAGGAAAACAGCGTGCTGGAGCGGTGGCGCAGGTCCGCAGCTACATCTCGGCCAAGTCGGGCCGGCGGGTTTGGGCCGGCAAGGGTGGCGCGCGGCGGGCGTGGCCCCCGCCCGGCCGGAACCGGCCCTTATCGGCGCACCGCCCACCTACGGCCATACCCGGCCGATTCACACACACCACGGGGCGCCAGGGCGCACCGGCTAGGCGGGAGTGTCGCACCTGCACCGCTGGCGAAGGCCGAGTCCGAGCAGGACCAAGCCGCCGAGCATTAGAGTCCAGGTGGGCGGTTCGGGCGTGACCACCGGAGGCGGCGAGGCCAACGACCACACGCCACCGGTGCCAGTGTCGGCGCCGCAGCGGTGGCAGCCGTTTCCGCCGCCGCCGCTACCGCTACCACTACCACTGTTCAGCGGATCAAAGCCGAGATCCCAAGTCCCGCTAGCTTCGAGCTCAAAAAAGAAGCTCCCCGCCGCGCCGGCGTACGTGGTTGGATCGCTGATGAGGGTCATGGCGGAGGCGCCGGGTAGCGTGGTTGGTAGCGAGCCGAAGGACTGCGGACCGGGAGCGCTGATGCTAAAAGCGGTGAATAAGTTGCTGCCGTTGTAGGTGAACCCGAGAAAGCTGTCAAGGAAACTGGTGCCGAGCACATAAGTGCTGTCAAGCCTCATGGTGCCCGTGACGGTGCCGGCACAGTCGCTGCAACTGCCACTGAAGTCATAGGTTATCGAGGAGGCGTGCAGAGCGATACCTAAGGCTAGAAGGCTGCATGCCAGGAGTGTGGGGCGCATTATCCGCATAGTTCGGGAGTCTACCACAAACTCGCAGCGTAGGTGCCTAAACACTGCTGTCCAAATTAGTGGGGACAGCAGCGGTGAGGGCCTGAGAACACGGAGGCAAACGGGGGCGGAGGCAGCGCCGGGAGTTGAGGTTGGGCGCGCCGGGAAGGGGCGAGAGAGGGCTGGGATCGAAGCTGCTGTCCCAGCGAGGCGCAGCGTCGGGTTGGGGCCAAGGGCCCCCAACCCGCCCTGCGCAGTTCCAGCAGGGCGAAGCAGCCGCGCTGGGGCCCGCGCCAAGATTGAACTCGGAGCGCGGGAACATCAGTTGCAATAGCTGGCTGAAAATGCTGCATACTCGCTGAATGAGAATAGAGCCGAGGAGATGAGACATCACCTTCACTTGCGAGAGCGCGAAGGCGGCGAGCCGCGCGCGGCACGGTTGCGGGTTGGACCACCGGAGCGATTGGGTGCGCAGGTACACGGCCAGGATGTGATCGCGTGGCTGGAGAGCTGCGTGCAAGACGTGCGCCACTCCGGGCGGATACTGCGCCGCAGCCCCGCATTGACCTGCGTCATCGTGGCTTCCCTGGCGATCGGCATTGGCGCCAACGCGGCGATTTTCAGTCTGTTGAATGCGGTGCTGCTAAAGACGCTGCCTGTGCCGCAGCCGCAGCAGATTGTTCTTTTGGGACAAAGCGATGGCAACGATTCGCTGGCAGAGATCTCCTACCCGGTAGTACAGCAGCTTGCAAGCGTGGGCCGCGGCGCGGGAGTACTCGTTGGGGCGGCCAGCTCGACCGTACATGTGCCGCTGGGCCCGGCCGCGTCGAGCCGCACGGAAGTCGGCGTGCAACTGGTGACGGGCGGATATTTTGCCGGTCTGGGCGTGCAGCCGAGGTTGGGTCGCTTTATCAATGCGAGCGACAATCGGGCGCTGGGAGTGTCACCCGTAGCCGTGATCAGCTATGGATTCTGGCAGAGCCATTGGGGGGGCGATCTCGATGCAATTGGACGGACGCTGAGGATAGACGTACATACGCTCACGGTGGTGGGTGTGGCGCCCCCCGGATTTGGCGGGCTGAACCCGGCTAGTCCTGCCGATTTGTGGGTACCGGTGATGATGCAGCCGGTACTCGCGATCCACGGCAACAACATGGATGTAGGTGGGAAACGCGAAAAGCCATGGCCACCGCAAGAACAGATCGCTTGGCTGGATGCATTCGCGCGCTTTCCTTCGCCGTCACTCCAGGGGCGATTGGAGCCGCAGTGGAATGCGGTGCTGCACCAGAGCTGGAAGCGAATTCTTACGGCGGGTGCGAGCTGGCATTTGACTCTCGCAGCGGGAGCGCGCGGCAGCTCGCGCTTGCGCGGCCAATATGGCGCACCGCTGCGGATCCTGCTGGGGCTGGCGGCGCTGATGTTGCTGATTGCGATCGCTAACGTGGCCACGTTACTGCTGGCCCGATCGGTGCGGAGGCGGCGCGAAATCGCGATTCGGATGGCGGTTGGCGTGAGCCGCCCGCGGCTGGCGCGGCAGTTGATTACCGAGGGCCTCTTCCTGGCAGTCATCTCCGCAGTAGCGGCGGCAGGGTTGGCGTATTGGATGAGCGGCTTTTTGGTGCGGCTGGCGGGAGCGGGCAATGGCGTCCCCTTCCGGCCCGACCTGAATTGGCGGGTCTGGGCGCTGTTGGCGATCATTTCCCTCGTGACTGGCATGGTCCTGGGCGTGCTGCCCGCTTGGCAGGTGCAGCGTGGCAGTCCGGCCGAGGCCTTGAAATCCGAAGGTGGTCCGGCGGCGGGCGGCAAGCGGGTTCCGCTCGGCCGTTGGCTCATCGTCGCGCAAGTTGCACTGGCGCTGCTGTTGGTGGCTGCGGCGGGACTATTTGCGCGCAACCTGGCGGGGATGTTTCATGTGAACCTCGGCTTTCAGCCCGAGCATTTGCTCGGCGCGGAGTTGACGCTGCGCGGTCCACAACTGCCCAGGGGAACGGCCATTGCGCTGCAGCAAGAACTGCTGGCGCGGGCACACGCGCTGCCCGGTGTGACCGCCGCGGCACTGGTGCTGAACGGCCTGGAGGCGGGCGGCGAGGAGACAAGCGGGATCGCGTTCCCGGGGCAGACAGCGACTGCGCGGCGACCGGAGTCACGTGAAGATACTGTGTCGCGCGGATTTTTTGCAACCGTGGGAATGCCGCGGCTGCGGGGCCGCGATTTCGCGGCCTCCGACACCGCTAACAGCCCGGCGGTCGTGATCGTGAACCAGGCGTTTGTCCACGCTTACTATTCCGGGCGCAACCCGCTCGGGCAAACCTTCGGCTACGGCAGTAGTCAGGAAGGCCAGTTCCGGATCATCGGCGTCGTTGCGGATGCGCGGGTGGATGATCCGCATGCGCCCGCCGTGCCCATGTTTTTTCATCTGGCGGAACAAACGGACAACTTACCCCTGCGGGTAGTTGTGCGCAGCGCAGGCGCGCCGCAGGCGCTGGCAGCGGCGCTGCGCCATGCGCTCAAGGGCGTGGATCCGCGGCTCACGGTGAGCGGAGTTTCGACCATGAACGAGCGCCTTGGGCGGCTGCTGAGCCGCGACCGGCTGATTGCCCAGCTCAGCGGCGGTTTTGGGCTGCTGGCGCTGCTCCTTGCCTGCCTCGGAGTTTATGGTGTGATGGCGTACGCAGTGGCGGCGCGCATGGGTGAGTTTGGACTTCGCATGGCACTGGGCGCAACCCGCGGGGCGGTGCTCGGGATGGTGTTGGGCGAGACGGTGCGACTGCTGGCGATTGGTGCGTCGGCAGGCCTGGGGCTCACATTGCTGGCCGCGCGCTGGGTGCACCCGCTGCTGCCCGGCGTGGGCGCGAGCGATCCCGCCACGTTGATCGCCGCGATTGGGGTCATGTTGGGCGTGCCCTTGTTGGCGGCGCTGCTGCCCGCCTGGCGCGCGGCCCGGGCCGACCCCGCGGGCGCGCTGCGGGCCTAGAGCAAAACCAGCCCCGCTGTAGCACGGCCGAACGCTCGGCTGGCGGCTCTGACATCAGCAAAAGCCGCACGCGCCTGCCCCAAATGTTGGCGCCGGCCCCAGCGCGGCTGCGCCGCGCGCCCCGCTTATGCGCGCTCCACCAACGCTGGTTTTGCTCTAAGCACCCTCGGCGAGCGTATGCGGACGGCTGAGCTCGGCGCGAGTTTTCGGCAGCGCCGAAGGGTAATGCTGCTGCAAAAAGCTGACCAGACCTTCGCGGATGAGGCAGCGCAGGTCCCAGGCCGTGGGCGCATCTTGGGCATCGGCCAGCGCGCGCACCTCGATGGTGTACTCTTTGGCGTCGGAAACCTGCAGTACACAAACGCCGCCGTACCACTTGTCGGTGGAGTGGCAAATGCGCTCCAGCTCTTTACGCAGCTCATTCAGCGGCGCGGTGTAGTCAAGGTACAGGTACACCGAGCCAATCAGCGTCGCGGTCTTGCGCGTCCAATTTTGAAATGGAGTTTCGACGAAGTAGGTCAGGGGTAGGATCATGCGTCGCCAATCCCAGAGGCGGACGGCGACGTAGGTGGAAGTGATCTCCTCGATCCATCCCCACTCGTTCTCGACGATGACCGCATCCTCGAGGCGCATGGGCTGCGTGAGCGCAATCTGGATGCCGGCGACCAGGTTGGAGAGCGTGGGGCGCATGGCCATGCCGATGACCAGTCCCGCCAATCCGGCCGACGCCAGCATGCTGGTGCCGATTGCCTTGGCGCCGGGGAAGGTCAGCAGCATGAGGGCCAAGGTGAGAATCACCACGATGACGCCCACCACGCGGCGCATGACCTGGACCTGGGTGGCGATGCGGCGTGCTTCGAGGTTGTTGGCAACATCCACGCGATAGCGGGCCGCGAGGATGTCGCCCGCTACCGCGGTGGCCAGAATGATGCACCAGGCGCCGCCGCCGATCAGGATCAGGCTGAACAGGTGCTCCAGTCCGTTATGGACCATGGCCGGCAAGGGAGCGGCGGGCAGGGCCAGCAACATGGCTGCAACCGGCAGCAGCCACTTAGCGGGGCGCTTTGCATGCTGATTCAGCGAGGCTTCCAGCACCCGGCTCGGCTTGGCAGCCAAGCGGGTCAGTACACTGAAGATGATGGCATGGACAACCAGGCCAGCGATCAGCGCAGCTCCCAACACGATGGCGGCCACGATCCAGCCATGCTCAGGTCCCAGTACGCCAACAAGCGATGCCAACATTGCGCGCCCTCCTGCTTAAATTTTGCGGAACTGGCCCGGAGCTTGCAAGCGATGTTGGCGCGGGCCCCAGCGCGGCTGCTTCGCCCTGCTGTGAGTGCGCAGGGAAGGGGTGGGGGCCCGTGGCCCCAACCCGACGCTGCGCCTCCGCCTAAAGTTCCAGCGCGGAACGCCGATAACCGCATCCGGAGCCGGGAGGCGCGGTGCGATGATTGCGATAACTGCTGGCGTGGTCCTTACAGTTGGCATTTTGTGGGCGATAGGCTTGAGTGCGGTGCTTCTCGGCCTGGTCCTCGACCGCATGCTCGCACCCGCCAAGGATGCGCGCAAGCGCGCCTGAAGCCTGGTCAGAGTCGCTCCCGTGAACGACGCCGGTGCGTCGTTCCCCCCCACGCCGCTTACATCTCGCCTCTTCCCGAGAGTCGTTTCCCGGCAACGTGCAACCCAAGACCGACCCAGTGATAGGCGCGGGGCCCGGGCGGCCTGCGGCTGCCCGTGGGGGGCCGCGCCGCTTACCCAACCGGGGGCGGGCCGCCGTTCCGAATTTCGCAGCCCGTGGCAGTAGAAAATTCTACTGCTTGAACTGGCAGCTGGGGTCCGTGAGCGTGCTGGGGGCGATCGAGATGGTCTCCAAGTGATTCTGGCTGAGGAGGCGATTGAAGGCCTCCAGCGTCGTTGTGCGCATGGTTTTCCACGCGTTCACCGTCCGGTCGTATTGCCCGCAGTCGCTCTCCCAGGTGGCGATCTGGGCGGGCGTCGGCGCCATATCCAGACCGACCTGCACCATGCTGACCAGCGTATTGAAGCTGTTGTTGAGGGCCACGAACGAGTGCAAGGCACCCGGAGCCGGCCGCGTGCGGCGGAAGAAGGAGAACCCGCCGCCCCGCGCCACCGTGCCGCCGATCTGCTTGAGTTCGGCATCCACCTTTTTGGCTTGGTTGGCGACGTCACCGGGCAGAGTTTGCCGCTGCAGCGCCGTCAACTGCGTCTCGGCGGCGGCGGCTTCCTGGTGGCCGGCGTAGGCGCTTTTCATGGCGTCATAGGCCAGCCAGTTCAGCTTGTTCTGCGCGCGCAGCGCCGTCATCACCTCCGGGCCCTGGCCAATCCGCGGATCGTTAATGACGGTCACCTTCTGTTGATAAACCTTGCCATCCACGCTGAGCTTAAGCGTGTACACGCCGGGAATCGCCTGCGGACCTTTCGGACCGGGCGTGGTTTCCCCTTCGGTCGAGTTCATCTGGTTTTCCAGATCCTGCTGGAAGGCAGGCGGTGACGTGAAGCGCAGGTTCCAGTTGGTGCGGTTGGTGCCGAGGTTGGTCGAAAGCGAACGGCTGGCAGGCGTCGCCAGCCAGTAATCGGGGTAATCGGCGTTGGTAATCGGCGCGGGCGGCGTGCTCGAACGCGTCCACACCAGCCTGCCATGGGAGTCGTACACGTCGAGCGTGATCGGGGCGCTCGGCGGCTGGCTCAGGTAGTAGTAGATGATGGCCCCGTAGGGCGGATTGGGCGCGTGATTTTCCCAAATCTCGGTGGGCTGATCCCAGTTCACGTTGATGCGCGACCGGATGGCGTCGCCCGGCGCGAACAGATACGCCGGAGCGGAGGCAATCGAGGAGGCGCTGGTGGCCAGCTGCCGCAGCGGGCTCATGTCGTCCAGCACCCAGATGCCGCGGCCATAGGTGGCGACCACGATGTCGTTTTCGTGATCGAAGGTGTGGAACTTCAGATCGCGGATCGACGTGGTCGGCATGTTCAACTGCAGTGATTGCCAATTGTCGCCGTCGTCGAAGGAAACATAAACCGCCGATTCAGTGCCGCAATACAGCAGTCCCTTCTGCAAGGGGTCCTCGCGTACCACGTTCACCCAGCTTCCGGTGCGCTGATCGCTGGGCAGGCCATTGACGATCTTCGTCCAGGTCTTGCCGCCATCGAGCGTGCGCCAGATCAGCGGCACATCCTCGTCCGCGGGCGTGATCCCCTGCGGTGCGCCCCGCCCGGCTCCCAGCCGCCCGGAAATGTAGGCTGCTTCCGGGTCCTTCGGACTGGCCTGGATATTGAGAAAATTCACGCCTTTGGCGTCGGCAATGTTGCTGACATTGTTCCAATGCTTCCCGCCGTCCATGGTGTTGTAGATCTGGCCGTTGCTGCTCACGGTCCAGAGCACGCCCTTCTTGGCGGTGGATACGGAAAAATCATTGATGGAATTGCCGCCGCCACCGAACCGGCTGAATGCGCCGCCGCCGGCGGCCCCCGGCTCGGGCGCCCCGCAGACAATCTGCGGCTGCCCTTTCTCGGTGGTCAGATCCGGGCTGGCCATCTTCCACGTCTGCGCCCCGTCGGTGGTTACCATCAGGCACTGATAGGCCACATAGAGCGCCGACGGATCAAAGGCCGTGTCGAAGTGCTTAGCGAAGTCGCGGCCCTGGTGATACTTGCTGGCATTCGCGCCAAAGTTGGGTGCGACGTTTTCCCAATCCCCGGTCGCCATGTTGATCTTCACGATGCCGCTGCCGCCGCCGCCAGGCCCATAGCCCACACCGTAGATGATGTTCGGGTCGACCGGGTCGGCCGCCAGGCGCCCGAATTCGGAAGACGGCAGCGCGTGCCAGTCTTCGTCAATCTGTCCGTAATCGGTGCGGTTGCGCACCGCCACCGCGCCCGTATCCTGCTGCGATCCCACCACCCAGAACGGATACTGATTGGTCGTGGCAACGTGATAAAGCTGCGAAATTGGCTGGTTGTAATAGGTGCTCCAAGTCTGGCCGCCGTCGAGCGTGACACCCGCACCCTGATCCATGCCCTCGATCATGCGGTTGCCGTTGGTCGGATCAATCCACATGGGGTGGGCGTCTTCCCCGCCCGGCGCGCCCTTGAACGGAGCAAACGTGTTGCCGCCGTCGGTCGAGCGGTACACCGCCGTGGCCATGGTGTAGAGAATGTCGGGGTTTTGCGAATCCACGTACACGCCGCAGCTATACGCCCCCTGGCCGTTGGCGATGCGGAGATCGTGCACGTCCATGTGTTTCCAGGTTTGGCCACCGTCGTCCGAGCGGAACAAACCCGAGCCGTTGGCAAGGTCATTGCCGATCACATACACGCGCTGCGCGTTGGTGTGCATGGCCACGGCCACGCCGATGCGGCCGGTATAGTCGGGCAGTGAGGTAACTTTCGTCCAGGTCTGGCCGCCGTCGGTGGACTTCAACAGCTCCGCCGGCTTGGGCTTGGGCGCATGCGGATTCGGAGGTCCGAAGCGGAACCCGCCCGTACCCTGCACGGTGGCGAAGATCACGTTAGGCATGTCAAACGCATAAGCGATATCGCGCGTGCCGTTGTAGCCCTTTGGGTCCAGCACGTTGGTCCAAGTCTGCCCGCCGTCGGTCGAGCGGAAAACGCCCCGGCCGTTGTGCTCGGCGTCCCCCTGCGTCGAGGCCAGCACCACGTTGGGATCGGTCGGCGAAATCAGAATCGTGTTGATCTTGACCGTATTTTCGAGGCCGATGTGCGTCCACGTCTTGCCCGCGTCGGTGGACTTGTACATGCCATCGCCTTTCGACCCGCCCACCGAATCGCCCGTGCCGGCATAGACGATGTTCGGGTCCGACGGCGCCACCTGCACCGCCCCCACGCTGTTGACATTTTTAAACTGGTCGAAAATCGGGACCCAGGTCACGCCGGCGTTGGTGGTTTTCTCGATCCCGCCTTGCGGCAGGCCGGCATAGAATACGCCCGCCTGGCCCTGGCCGACCGCAGCAGTTACCGAGGCGATGCGACCGCCATGGTGCGGGCCAATATCGCGCCAGCGCAGGCCAGCATAGAGGTTGGGATTGATCTGGGCGAAGGCCGCCACAGACAGAACTAGCGTGGAGACGACAGCAGAACGCAGCGCACGAGCGGACATGAGGTTCCTCCGGAAGCTGAAGGCGTAGTTTAGCTCACGCGTGTTCGCTTCGGCCACTTAAATACTTCTGCGGCCCTGCCTGGCACGCCCGCAGGAACCGTGGCAAAATAGTTGCTGCGCCTCTGCCCTCCGCACGTTTGTGGCCAGGTAGCTCAGTCGGTAGAGCAGCGGACTGAAAATCCCAAATTGGCCTTTTCGCACCGTTCCGCATCCGTCTGCATGATCCAGCATTTAGTCAGTGTTTACAAGCATTTTCTGAGTTTTCTACCTCGCGCCGCTGCGTATGACCCCGCACCCAAATCCATTCCCAACAGCCACCAGAACAGCCACCCAAAAAAGCAAGAGCCGCGCTATAGCCCGACGCTCTTTCGGGAGACGCGGGTCACCACCCGCGCATTGATTTCCTCATCCTCGGGCTCTGATGCCACCTCTAGGTCCTTGTCCGCCTCATAAGTCGGCCTATTGTCCTGCTCGTCTTCGGGCTGAATGTCCACGCCTGGATATAGCCTTCGCAGGTCCCATTCGTTTACCCACCGCCGCACATACGAGCGCATCCGCCGCGTCACCGACGTTTGTACTGCCGGCAATTCTGGCGGCTCCCACGAATACGCATTCGCATGCATCTCTTTCAGGCGCTCGTATGCCTGCTGGAGCGATGCTGCGTCCCCCTCTGTGCCAATAATGCTGAGACAGTTTGCCTGGCGATAATTAAAGAGCAGGGCGAGCAGGGGGATCGGCATGACCAGCAAGCACGAAGTGACTGGGTTTTTCGCGTCCGGGGCCGCCGCGGAA
>JBOGKQ010000062.1:0-9028 GCA_050747905.1 Terriglobales bacterium
AGGAATCAGCGCCTCCACTGAGCTATATAGGAACAGTTCCGCCTGGGGCTTGAGGTCATCTCCGCGCATGTCCCTAAGATCCGCCCCACCCCAGCGCGGTTACGCTCTTTTTCAACAAGCTCCTAGGTCCCGGGGGTGAGGTATTTGGCGAACCACGCGAGCGAGCGGCGGAGGATGTCTTTCTGGTCGGCGGGGTTGGCGATGGCGTGGCCCTGGTTGGCGTAGACCACCAGCGTGGTGGGCACGCCCATGGCGCGGAGGGCGTGCCAGTACTCGAACGACTGCGGGGCCGGGCATTCCTCGTCGCGCTCGCCGACCACGATCAGGGCCGGGGTGTGGTCGTGGGTGATGTAGTTGATGGCCGAGCTTTTGGCGTAGGCGGCCGGGTCCACGTAGACGGAGGCGCCGAAGAAGGGGACCATCCACTTGTCGATCTGGTTTTCGCCGTAGTAACTTTCCCAGTCCGAAAGACCGGCGCCGGCGACCACGGCCTGGAAGCGGTTGGTCTGGGTGGGCGCGAACATGCTCATGAAGCCGCCGTAGCTCCAGCCGGTCATGCCGAGGCGGTGGTTGTCCACCGGGGCGATGGTTTCAACCTTGTCAATGCCCTTGAGGATGTCGTCGAGGTCGCCGTATCCCATCTTGGCCGCGCCGATGTTCTGGCGCACGAAGGCTTCGCCTTCGCCGGTGCTGCCGCGCGGGTTGGGGAGGAGCACGAAGTATCCAAAGTTGGAGTACACCGCCGCGTTGCCGCCCCAGGAGGGGAGGTTGGCGAAGGTCGGACCGCCGTGGACGGACACAATCAGCGGATAGCGCTTATTCGGATCGAAGTTCACCGGATAGAGCAGCCAGCCCTGGACCAGAAACGCGCCGTCGTGCCACTGGACCGATTGGGCCTTGCCCCAGGAGGGCTTGAGCGTGGCGTTGAGCGAGGTGACGGCCGGGGGCGGCTGATGTCCGAGCACGCCGCTATAGACCTCGGGGGCGCGCTCGAAGGAGCTGGCGGCAAAGGCGATGCGGCGGGGCGTGGAGGAGGAGATGGAGACGCCGCGCACGCCGCCGGGCGCGGTGAAGAGCACGCCGGAGGATTGCGCGGCATCGCCGGTGACGGTGTAGCGAGCCACCTGGACGTGGCCGAGGCGCTCCTGGGAGAAGACCAGCGCGTTGGGACCGACGAAGGTGAACTGATGGAGGGTGACGGGGATGCCGGGGGTGAGGTCCACGGCTTGTCCGCCGCCGGCGGCGATGCGATAGAGGTCGCCCGCATCGGCGCCGCGGTCGCTCATCAGGCCGCCGACGAAATAGACGGAGCCGCCGTCGGGGGAGAAGGTGGGCTGCTGCATCTGCATGTCGTGCAGCGAACCGGTGACGGTGGCGGGATCAACGAGGGCTTGGGGCGGGGCGCCGGGGCGGGCGGGCTGGACGTAGAGTTTGGCCGTCCACCAGTTGTCATCGCCGGGGGGCGGAGCGGCAGTGTAGGTGATGCGGCGGCCGTGAGGGGAAAAGCTGAACTCGTAGACGTAGAGGCCCGGCGGGCTCAACTGCTGGAGCGCGCCGGTGGCGACGGCGACCGTGGCAACACGCTCGGGGCGGACGTCGTTGCCGCCGATGACGCCGACGCGGGGGTTGCTGGAGGCGGTGGCGCGGGCGAGGCGGGTGGCGCCGCGGACGTAGAGGAAGGCAAGGTGGGAGCCGTCCGGGGACCAGTGCAGATCGCTGGCGTAGCCGTCAAGGCTGGCGATTTTTCGCGGTGTGGCTCCGGGTGCGGCGCCCACCCGCCAGAGGGCGCCGGCAATGGGCTGGGTGTTGGAGGCGGCGACGCGGCAGCGGGTGAGCAGGGCGGCGGAGCTGGAGTCCGGGGACCAGCTCAGGTCGGTCACCGCGCAGGCGCCGGGGAGCGGGACCTTGTGGGCATCGCGGCCGTCCGAGGCGGCGATCATGAGGGCCTGGCCGCGGTCGAAGACGGTCCAGGCGAGGTGCTGGCCGTCCGGCGACAGCTCGACGCCGGAGACGCGCTTGACCGCGGCGGCCTGGGCCAGGATGTGGTCGATGCGGGCGTTTTCCGACGCCGGCGACTGCGCGGCCGCACGGGCTGGCAGGTACAACGCGAGCGGGACGAGCGCGGCCGCCAGAGCGGAAACCAGACGGTAGTGAATGCAACGATGGTTCATTTCCCCTCCCAATACGCCAACATTGTATCGTAATGCCTCTAATTGATGGGCGCGGGGCTCGGGCGGCCTGCGGCCGCTCTCAGCGCGCTTGCAGCGGTCTGCAAGAGCGCGGCTTGGCTCTTAAGCTCGTGGCTCTTAGTGGTTGCCGCTAGTTGTACACTGGTCTCGCTATGAGCAAACTGACGCGGGGATGGGGGCTGGTGATGGCCGGCCTGTTCTTGATGACATTTTTTGTGGCCGGGGCGGCGGCGCAGGTGAACCCGGGCCTCTACGCCGGGCTGCGGTGGCGGGACATCGGGCCGCACCATGGGGGACGGATTGCCTCGGTAAGCGGGGCCGTGGGCGAGCCGGGGGTGTTTTACGCCGGGCTGCCGCAGGGAGGGATGGAGAAAACCACCAGCGCGGGGGTAACCTGGCATTTCATTTTCGATCAGGAGCGGCAGGTGGATAGCGTCGGGGCGGTGCAGGTGGCGCCGTCCGATGCCAACATCATTTATGCCGGCACGGGAGACTCGGTGGGCGGCAGCGAGGGCGACGGGATGTATAAATCCAGCGACGGCGGCCGGACGTGGAGTCACGCCGGGCTGGAAGATACCGTCAAGATCAATACCATCCTGGTCTCGCCGGGCGATCCGAACCTGCTGCTGGCCTCGACGCAGGGCGATGCCACGCACAGCGGGCGGGGCGTGTTCCGCTCGACCGACGGCGGGGCGAGCTGGACGAACGTGCTCAACCCCAGCGGCTATAACGGCACGCGCGATATCGCTTATGCGTTTGACGACGCCAGCGTGGTCTTTGCCACCGCGCAGGGCAACGAGGGGTTCCGCTTCGGACGGCGGCCGGCGGGCGCAGCGGCGCCGGTACCGGCGGCGCTGTACAAGTCCAGCGACAGCGGGCAGACGTGGACGAAGATCAGTTCCCTGCCGGATTTTCCCGGACGCATTGGCGTGGCCGTGGCCATGCATACGCAGGCGCAACGGGTGTATGTCATCGGCAACAGCATCCATGGCGGATCGGGGCTCGTCCGCTCCGACGACGGCGGGCAGACGTGGCGGCAGATGGACGCCGGAGACCGGCGCATCAGCAACGGGCAGGGCTCGTACAGCTGTGGCGTGTACGTGAACCCGGCCAATCCCGACATCGTGTATACGGTGGCGACGGCGCTGTACCGCTCGCTCGACGGCGGCCATAGCTTCGCGGCGTTCAAGGGCGCGCCCGGCGGGGAGGATATGCACCCGATGTGGCTGGACCCGAGCAACGGCCAGCGCATGATCATCGGGACCGACCAGGGGGCGAGCGTCACGCTCGACGGCGGGCGGACCTGGAGCACGTATTACAACCAGCCGGTGGCGCAGATTTATCACATCGACACAACCGACCAGTATCCATTCTGGGTGGTGGCGTCGCAGCAGGACACGGCGGCGGTGATGATGCGCAACCGCAGCCACTTCGGCGAAGTGAACATTGATTGGCGGTCGCTGCCCTCGGCCGAGTATGGGCGGCTGGCGGCGGACCCGCTGCACCCGGAGATTATTTACGGCGTCGAGGGATCGGTGCCCGGAGGCGGGAGCGGGGTGCAGAAGGTCAACGCCGTCACCGGGCAGTGGGAAAACGTGGCGCCGGATTTCGGGGCCGGGGCGAGCCGCTACCGCGAGTCGCGGGACAGCGCCCGCCACTTTGACACGGCGTTTGACGCCCACGCGCTGTATGTGGCGTTTCAGTGTTTGATGGTGACACGCGACGGGGGCCAGAGCTGGCAGGCGGCCAGCCCCGACCTGACCGAAGCCAAAGGACAGCCGCTGCGCACTTGTGGGGCGGCGGGGGACACGGGGCGGGCGGCGATTGCGGATTTTTCGATTTCGACGGCCAAGCCAGGCGTGTTCTGGACGGTGAGCACGAACGCGGAGATCTATGACTCCCACGATGGCGGCAAGACGTGGGCGAACGAGAGCAACGTGCCGGACGCCGCCGGGGTGGGCTTCGGGAACATCCAAGCCGGGCATCAGGATGCCCAGACCGCCTACATTTCCGGGCGGCTGGGGGGGATGCGCGGCGCGGCGGTGGGGGTGGCGGCGGGCAGCGATACCAACGTGCCGCTGATCTGGCGCACGCACGACGGCGGCCGGACGTGGACGAAGATCGTCCAGGGGCTGCCGCGCGACCAGCGGACGGGAAGCTGGGTGAACGTGGTGCGCGAGGACCCGGAGCAGGCGGGGCTGCTGTACTGCGGCACCGAATCGGCGGTGTATGTATCGTTCGATGACGGCAACCACTGGCAGCCGCTGCAGCAGAATATGCCGACCACGTCGGTGCGGGACCTGAAGATCCACAGCTTCGATCACGAGAACGATCTGGTGGCGGCGACCTATGGGCGCGGGGTGTGGGTGCTGGACGATATTTCGCCACTGCGCGAAATCGCCACCAGCGCGGCGGATATCGCCGGGGCGCCGGCGTATTTATTTACACCCGCCGAGGCCATCCGCTCGCGCGAAAACGTGCAGTGGGACCAGCCGGTGCAGCGGGAGGAGAACCACGCGCCCAACCCTCCCTACGGAGCGATCATTTATTACCACCTGAGCCGCACGCCGAGCGGACCCGTTACGCTCAAGGTTTACGATGCCGCCGGGAACCTGGTGCGCACGCTCACGAGCACGCCGCCGGCGCCGACCACGGGCGCGCCGTTTCCCTCCTACTGGCTGGCGACGCCCGCCAGCCGGGCGCTGCCCACGGCGGTGGGCACCAACCGGACGCACTGGAACCTGCGCTATGATCCACCGCCGGCGTTCGAGCATGACATCGAAAACGAAACCGAATTTGCCGAAGGCGAGGTGGTGCCGTCGCCGATTGGGCCTCAGGTGATTCCCGGCACGTACACGCTCAGGCTCACCGTGGACGGAAGCACCTACAGCCGCAGTCTGACGGTGATCAACGATCCGAGGATCGGCCAGAGTGCGGCCATGATGGCGGCCTTGCGCGCGCAAAACCGGCTCAACCGGCTCGCCTATCAGGGCATGGAAGCCAGCTACGCCGGCGGGCAGCAGGCCGCGGCTCTGGCGCGCGAGGTTGAGGGCGTGGCCGGCAATGCCCAGGCGCCGCAGGCGGTGCAGGCCGAGGCCAAGCGGGTCGAGGTGGCGGTGAAGGCCATCGCAGGCGGGAGCGCTCCGGCGGGATTTTTCCGGCGGCGGCCGGCGGCGGGCGGGATGCAGTCGTTCCGCGCGATCAACACCGGGTTCAGCGACCTCATCTACCAGACGATGGTGGGCTACGATATGGCGCCCACACAGGCCATGGAGGAAACCGGGCGCGCGGACTGCGCCAGCTACAGCCGTACGCTGACCGCCTGGAAGGCGCTGCAAAGCCATGAGCTGGTGGCGCTGAATCGGGTGCTGACCGAAAACCATCTGGCGGTGGTGGAGGTGGGCGGGGATCCGCAGGCGCCGGGGTGCGAGTAAGCGACTTTCGCGCCGATTTTGCCCTCGGAACCGCCAAGCTCAACGGCTGGGACAATGTTGGCGCGGGCCCCAGTGCGGCTGCGCCGGGCGCCCCGCTTATGCTCGCGTCGGGTTGCCCGCCCTGCGCCTCGCTCCCACCCCAAGGCGCAAGCGCCTTGGGGGCCCCGGGGCTCCCACCCCAAGGCGCAAGCGCCTTGGGGGCCCCGGGGCTGGGGCCGCGCCTGCATGTTTCCCCGGGGGCCATTCCGAATTTCGCAGCCCTTCGCGTCGATTTTGCCCACGGTGCAAAGCGGCGCGACCCCCGCGATCGGCGCTTCTCCCGGCACCTCCACTGCGATCATCCACACAGGACGGTGATCATGCTCTCGCCGCCCGTGCCGCGGCTTCCAACGCCTCCATGGCAATCAGGTATGGGTTTGGGCCATAACTCACCCTTGCTACGCCTCGTTGCGCCAATTCCCGCAACGATGGGGTGCCGGTAGTGACCATAATGTTGAGTGGCAATGGCGACGCCTTCGCGAGGTCGGCAATTAGACCGGCATCCTTCAGGCCCGGCGCGAAGAGCCCATCTGCGCCGGCATCCGCATAGGCGCGGCCTCGCGCGACTGCTTCTTCAACCAGGGCGCCATTGTGCTGTTCCGGTGGCCGCTGGAAAAAGACATCCGTGCGGGCGTTGACGAAGTACC
This sequence comes from Terriglobales bacterium, assembly GCA_050747905.1. Taxonomy (GTDB): domain Bacteria; phylum Acidobacteriota; class Terriglobia; order Terriglobales; family SCQP01; genus SCQP01. The sequence continues at coordinate 6,310 of JBOGKQ010000062.1, forward strand.
CGCTCAGCGCCGCGTCTGCCCTTCTTCGCGCCTGCCGTATTCGTTCACATTGAACGGCCGTCCCCCGCAATTCCCCGTTGGTTGGAAAACTGTCCTCCAGATTACATCCCACGGCGCCCGCCGAGATGGCCGAGGCGACGGTTTCGCCAACAACTTCCGGCGAGTCGCCATAGCCGCTTTCGAGATCGACTGTGACTGGAAGATCTGTCGCTGCCACAATCCGGCGCAAGTTTTCAATCGCCAAGGAGAGGGGAATACGCTCACCGTCCGCATACCCGTTGGCGGCGGCAATTGACCAACTGCTGGTCGCAATCGCCATTGCGCCTGCTGCAGCGATTCGCTTCGCGCTGCCTGGGTTCCAGACGTTGAAGAGGACCAGCGGATTTCCACGAATGTGCAGCGCGCGAAATTGCTCCACCTTGCCAGTCTGATCGGTCATACGGCGCTCCTTGCTCAAGGTCACTTTGCGTAGCTACCCGTGAATCTCCCGCCGCTGCTGGCTTGCTCGGCAATTGACCTCGTTCGCTCCACTACCGGCGGATGTCTCTTCTCGGTGATCCGTATTCCTCAGTCAAATGGGATCGCTCCACAATGCATTGAAGTCAGCTTTATTCTCTTCGTTGCTCTGCTGTCACCCAGTGTTCACGTAGTTCTCTGTTGAACTCTGCCCAGCGCTCTTCCGGAAAGAATATTCTGGCCCCCTTGTACTCAATGCGCCGCCGCGTGCCGGGGATATTGTCGGCCAGCCACCGCGACCATTTCACATCGAAATAGACATCGTCTGTTCCCCAGACAATCAAAGTCGGCGCCTTGAGTGTTTTTAACTGCGGCTCGACTGCAAGCGTGTGCTTATTGTCGAAGGCAGCCAGAAAGCGTTCGAGATCGTGCGTTCGTTGCTGCGTTCTTACCAGCGGGCGCAGATACGCTTCGATGGTATCGTCACTTACATGTTCTGGATGTTCATAAGCAGGCCCGAGAGCATGTGGCGACCGATAAATGTTCTTGTCCGCCAGGATCGCCTCCAGAGTTTTCCGCAAACCTCCGCCCGCGGCCATGTCGAGAAAGGGCTTAAAAGCCTCCGGAGGCCAATTGTCGTGTGTATCGCAGTCAGTGAGCGTGAGACTGCGAACTCGCTCCGGATACAATGCCGAAAAGATCTGCGCAATCCCGCCGCCGCTGTCGTTTCCGACAAGATCCACCTGTTCGATGCGCAGACTGTCAAGCAACTCCTTCAGCATTTGTGCATTGCTTGTTACAGACACATCCTGGTCCGGCGAGACCTCTGTGTCGCCGTGTGCAAGGAGGTCCACCGCAATGCATCGACGCAGGTCGGATAGGTTTGCCAGTTGATACCGCCACAAATGCCCGTTTAACAGGACGCCGTGCACAAACAATGCGATTGGCCCGGTGCCCTGCTCCGCATAACCGATCTTGCCTGACGGCGTCTGCACACGTTGCCGAGCAGGTAATGATTTATTTGTTCCCGCCACCGACTTCCGTTTGATCGCTGTTGCGGAAGCGTGCGCTTCCTTCAGTTTCTCCGCGCATTCATCGCAGCAGACCTCGACCGTCTTGCCGCCGATTGTCACTTTGATTCGATTCGCATCCAAGCTGCAGTCGCAAGCCGCACACGTTGCTTGAGCCATGATTTGACTCTCCACCCCGGAACACCGGATGCCGCTAGTAGGCCATGCGAAGCGCGGGAGGCGCTGTCAAAATCTTTAGTTATTTCGCTAAGAGAGTCTAGCGGCGCATCGCTGACTGCTTGAAAGCTGAGGGAGAACGGCCGTAGAGCGCTCGGAACGCGGCACTGAAATGGCTGTGGCTGGAGAAGCCGAGGTCGAGGCTGAGGGTTGTCAAGTCGTCATACTCGGGAAGAAGATCCAGTGCCCTCGCAAGACGTGACCGTAGCTGATAGCGATACAAGGGGAGGCCCTCCACCTGCTGAAACACTTGCGTGAGATAAACCGGAGAACCACGCACCTCGGCAGCAATGTCGGCCAAAGTCCAACGTCGCGCAAGGTCGCTCGCGAGCACGAGCTTGATCCGATCAACCAACTGTTGCTGACCGGCACTGGATCTCGCGGCGTGGGTTGTTCGCGGTCCCAGTGCGCGCCGCACCAGGGTCAGCGTCAGACTCTCTGTTTCCAAAGGTTCCGCGATGCTTTCGCGAAGGCTGTGCCGCAGCAGAGCCAGCAGCGCCTGGGCTCTCGGATCTATGCGAAGGCGTTGCCGATGAAAGGCGGGGACAGTCCCCTCGCTCCGGAAGTCAGCCGGCGCCAGTTCGTCCAGCTGCGATTCACAAATTGCCAGCGACAGGCTGGCATCGCCACCCTGAACCGGGTGGCTCACGCGGTAGCCCTCCGTAGCGTTGAAGAACAGGACCTGGTTTGCCTCGGCGACAGCCTGGTCCTGCCCAAGATGGCGCACAAAGACGCCGCGATACGGAAACACCAACTCCGTGGCGGTCGCGTACTCTTCCTCGCCCTTATGCCGGCAACTACCGCGGCAATATACGTCCCTGATGGTGATGGTCGGGGATAGGAATAAACACTGAGCGTCAAATTCAGGTACGGACCCGTCGCTAATTATCGAAGCCATACTCTCAGCGCGATGTTGGCGCGGGCCCCAGCGCGGCTGCGCCGCGCGCCCCGCTTATGCTCGCGTCGGGTTGCCCGCCCTGCTGTGAATGCGCAGGGCGGGTTGGGGGCCCTTGGCC
>JBOGKQ010000063.1:0-8538 GCA_050747905.1 Terriglobales bacterium
GCTTATGCTCGCGTCGGGTTGGGGGCCCTTGGCCCCAACCCGACGCTGCGCCTCGCTCCCACGCCAAGGCGCAAGCGCCTTGAGGGCCCCGGGGCTCTCACCCCAAGGCGCAAGCGCCTCGGGGGCCCCGGGACTGGGGCCGCGCCTGCATATTTCCCCGGGGGCGCTCGCTGGGACGCTCGCCCATGCCGAATTTCGCAGCCCTTCGCGTCGCTTTTGCCCACGGTGCCAAGCGGCGCGACCCCCGCGAGTGGACGCGCCGAGGCCGCCTGTAGAGACGGGCCGGCGGACGCGCGCGGCGGTGCCGCAGCCGCGGGCGCCAAGCCGCGGCGCGATCAGGCTGACGGTGCCCAAGCTCTACCCAGCCTTTCAGGGAGTGAACTACGTGTCCGGCGACGCCGCCGATGGATCCAGGGGCGGAGGCACGGTGGTGTACATTTCCGGCGGCAAGGCGCCGTATTCCTGCTCGGTGGCGAAGAGTGCGCAGCCAGCAGGCATGAGGCTCACGGAGGCGGTGCCTCCGATCTATCCGGCAGGGATCTGCAAGATTACGGGCAGGCCAACCACATCAGGTGATTATCCCCTGACCCTTAAAGTCGCGGACGCCGGCGGGAATACCGCGACCGCGAATCTGACCTTCGTGGTCTTGGCATCGCGGCGGCCGCAAATCACCGCCCGGCCGGTCGCAGCCGCAGCCTCGCCGACTTCCGAGACAATCACCTGGACCACTGATGTGCCTGCGTCGAGCAAGGTTTGTTACTCCATCGGCTACGCCGTCAGCGCCTGTACGCCCGAAAGCGACCTGACGGGCGTCACCTCGCACGCGGTGACCGTCACGGGGCTTCTGCCCAGCAACGGCTACCAATACTTCGTCGAGTCGCGCGGCGTGGCCAGCGGTGCGCCTCAGGACTATCTGGCGACGAGCGGCTCGCAGCTTACGTTTTCAACCGAAGCGCCGGGCAGCGGATTGTCAACCCTGATCATGGCCTACGGTATTGGGCCGCACAACGTGGTTCAGGGCAACCCGCTCTATGTAGGGATCCACTACGGCCCAATACAGGGAGCCGCAAGTTTGCCGGGCACGGTTTTCACGGTCACCGGCCTGCCTCCGTTCGCCCAGGTTCACTGGCCGGACCAGCAGGATAATAACCTGCATCAAGGGAGCGTTTCAACTACCCACACGACAAACGACACCCTGACCATGTACGGGCTGGGGGCCAACAGCGTTACACAGTTTGAGATTCTCACGAATCAGGGTGGAACTACCCCGGTTGGGAATTACACGCTGGCGGTCAGCTACTCGGTAATCAGCGGGGGCCTGGCCGCGCCGGGGGGCAGCTTCACCTGGACGTTGGGGGTAGAACCGGCGGTCACGTTTACTGCCACTCCGCCTGCCGCCTATCCGCCGATTCCCGATCTCGCCCTCTGGCAGGCGCAAATGGTTGGCACGGGCGTTTCCAATGAAAGCTACTGGTACAACGGCCAGCAGCGTGGTGGCGCGTGCGAGTGGGACTCCGACGATCAAGGGATCGCCTACTACGACGGCGCCTGGGTTTACGACCAGATCGGCATATATACCGGCAAGCTGGCTCACTGGCTGAGAGGCAACAGCACTTCGCCTTGCCCGAGTTCCACCCACGGACATGGTCCGCAAGGAGCCGCGGCAGCCGCGGCCTTGTACCACCAGTACCTGATTGCCACGAACTACAACGTTCCCGGCTACTGGGTGTTTCCCCATGGGCTTTACTACGCCTGCGTGACCGGGGGAAGCGCCCAGGCCTGCCGTGATCTTCACGGCCTGGCCAGGGGCACAAACGGCAGCCTTTTGGCGGACAATACAGTCTACTTCGATGCCGTGGAAGTGCGGGAAACCAGCTACGCGCTGGGGCTGAAGCGCCTGGATTATGACACCGGCACAGGCGACACGACGCTGGCGCAGGTCAGGCAGCTTGTGAACTACGATCTTGCCCACCTGGACAACATTGTCCATGGCACCACGGGCTACGAGCAGCCGTTCATGGACGGCCTGGCGGCGCAGGCGCTGATCGAATACTACATGGATCCCAAGACCGGCAATCAGTCGGATTCCCGCATTCCGGTTGCGATCCAGGCGCTGGCCGACCACCTGTGGGCGACGGAATGGGTGCCGCGCGCGGGCAACAACGGCATGTTCATTTACAACCTCCTGACGGATCAGAACGGGGGGGAAAACGACGGGCAAGGCTCCGACTACCGCAATCTCAACCTGCTGATCGCGCCGATGTACGCGTGGCTATACCGCGAGACGGGCGCGATGATTTACCAGCAGGAGGGCGACGTGATCTGGGATTCCGGCGTGACGGACCCGGCGGGCAATGGCATTGGCTGGAGCGGCAAGAACTTCAGCCAGCAGTACCGCTGGAGCTTTGAGTACGTGAAGTGGCGCAGCGGCCGGTCCGGAGGCCCTGTTTGACTGCTGCCTTCCCGGTGCCACCCCAACGCGCAAGTGCGCCGGGGGCTCCCGTGCGGCCCGCGCTAACATTCGTTGCCTCCGTGCTGCGCGAGGTGGTATCCTCACCAGCGGAGCCCCAGGGAGGGGGAGCTCACCGCGTGTCCTTGCCGGAATATATCGCGCCAGTCCCGGACGGCTCACCCGACGACCATGCAGTGCGACAGGCGCCGTGGCGCCTGTGCGGGTGGGGTGAGGAAGCCGCGCGCGGGGGTCGCGCCGCTTTGCACCGCGGGCAAAATCGGCGCGAAGGGCGGCGAAATCGGGCGAGCGCCCCCGGGGGAATAGGCGGGCGCGACCGGTGCCCCGCGGCCCCCAAGGCGCCCGCGCCTTGGGGCGGGCGCGAGGCGCAGTGTCGGGTTGGAGCCAGGGATCCCCAAACCCGCCCTGCGCACTCGCAGCCGGGCTCGGAAGCCGCGCTGGGACCCGCGCAAACATTCGTTGGGGACGGGGCCGGTGTACTGTGGATGACGGAAGAGTAAAACGACTTGGGAGCCGCGCGCTCCGCCTTCTGCCCGGTCAACTGCGGGATGTGATCGCGGAGCGCCGCTACTACCGGCAGGCAGCCGACAGCAGCGTAGGAGACGAGCCCGATCTTGGATTCCTTAAAAGCTTCGTGCCGCCGGGCTCAAGCTGCATTGATGTGGGCGCGTGCGTGGGTTGGTACACCCACGTCCTTTCGGCGCTTGCTGGCCCAGGCGGGACCGTGGCGGCGATCGAACCCAACCCGCGCAGCTTTCGCTACCTATCCTATGTTTTGCGGCGGCTCGGCCGCTCGAATGTCCGCGCAATCTGTGCCGCGGCATCGGACCGCGAGGGGAAAGCCTCGCTGAACATTCCGGTCCGCAACGGCATCGAGGTGCCTTACGAAACCACCGTCGTGCCTGGCGGCGGGCCGGTCGCCTGCATCACGCTGGACTCCTTGCAGATGCGCGACGTCGCCCTCATTAAGGTGGACGCCGAGGGCCACGAGCTGCCTGTGGTCAAAGGCGGGGTGCAGACGATTTCTATGTGCAAGCCGGTGCTGCTGCTGGAGTGGAACCCGGATGCGCATGAATGGGCGCTGGCGCGTGGCTATTCTGCGTTCGTGGCGGCCGGGGGCGAGCTCAAGCCGTACCAGGAAAGCCTTAGGACCGTCAACGTCTGGTACCTTCCCCCGGGCCGGCTTCCCTCCTGAAGCGGCTCGCCGGCCGACCGCTCTGGGGAGAGCGCAGGTCGCCGCCGGCGGCAAGCCCGCGGCCCGGCCGACCAGAAATCGGCGCGCGCGGGCACCCCCGAGTGACGCGGCATCTCTTACTGGGGCCGCCCCCGATGCGGCCCCGACGCGCAAGCGCGTTGGGCGCTCCGGCGCTGGTCGGGCTGTGGCCGGGCCGGGACTCCGCGCAGCGGAGTTCCGGCCCCGGGCAACGGACGCCCGCTGTTCCCCTGCTGAACCGCGCAGGGCGCATGGCACTCAGGGCGTCTTCAGATTGCCGCGGAAGGGCATCGGGTGTATAAACATACACTGACCCAAGTCGTGGAAACGGAGAACGCGGGCGAATGCTGCCTTCGCTATTCCAGCAGTCACATTCCGCAAGCCCCCCCCTGAGAATCGGCCTGCTCCTTGACTCCACGGAGCTGCCCGCCTTTTTCTCCGAGGTCGTGGATCACATATTGCAGTGCAATTTTGCCCGGCTGGAACTGCTCGTCTTCAATGGCGAGGAGCAGAAGCAGGGGATCGAGCCCCCACCAAAGCGGTCGCTGCCGGCGAAGGCGCTTGCCCTACTGCGTGACGGCCGCCGAAGGAGGCTACTTCTCTTCGCCATTTATCAGCGCTGGGATCGGCGGAACGATGCTTCGGGCGACCCGGAGGGCCTGATTGACTGCTCCGCGCGGCTGGAACGCGTCGAGGCGATTTCCGTGACCCCAATGCGGAAGCGATTTGTGCATCGCTTCCCGGCTGAGGCGGTGGAGCGCATTCGCGAAAAGCGACTGGACGTGTTGATTCGGTTTGGGTTCAATATCTTGCGGGGCGAAATCCTTTCTGCGGCTAAATTTGGCGTGTGGTCCTACCACCACGGCGACAACGATTACTACCGCGGCGGGCCGGCGTACTTCTGGGAGGTCTACGAAGGGAACCCGACGTCGGGCGCGATCCTCCAGGTCCTCACGGAACGGTTAGACGCGGGCCAAGTGTTGTGCAAAGGACTTTTTGTTACGTCCCCCGGCATTTCACAACGACGGAGCTGCGTTCAGCCGTATTGGGGCGCGGCGACGTTCATCATTCAAAAGCTCCTGGAACTGCACCAGTATGGCTGGGGACATGTCGAGCGCGGGATATTGGCTGCGGCCCCATACGCCGGGAAGAAAAAGATCTACACGGCGCCGACAAATTCGGAAATGGCTAGGTGGCTTGCGCCGGCGGTTGCACGGAAGCTGTGGCGGCGAGTCGCACGGCGGCCGGCCGTGCAGCACTGGCGACTGGCGATCCGCTCAGGAGCGCAACTCGTGACCGAACCCGGCGGTACTGAGAATTTGGACGGCTTCTCATGGATCGAGTCCCCGAAAGGCCATTTTTACGCCGACCCGTTTATGATCGAGGAGGGCGGGCGCGAGTGGGTATTTTTTGAAGACTTTGATTATTCCACCCAGCGCGGCAAGATCGCTTGCGCGCGGGTGAGCGGCGGCAGGATTCTCGATCCGTGCCCAGCCTTGGAGCGCCCATACCACCTCTCCTATCCCTGCGTTTTTCGCGACCGCGGCGAACTGTATATGATCCCGGAGAGCGGATCCAATGGCACGGTCGAGCTGTACCGCTGTGCCGGCTATCCGAACCGCTGGGACCTGGTGAAGGTTTTGTTCAGGGGGCAGGCGGTTGATACGTCGGTATGGATTCAGGACGGGAACTACTGGTTTTTTGTGACCCTGGAAGAGCCCCGGGGCCTTGCTACGCAACTGTGGTTGTTTTACGCAACGACGCTCACGGGAGAGTGGACGCCGAATCCGGCCAACCCAATATCCACGGACGTTCGCAACAGCCGAGGTGCCGGCGCGATTTTCCATCGCGGCGGGCAGTGGTTCCGGCCAAGCCAAGACTGCAGCCGACATTACGGCTATAGCTTTACGCTCAATGAGATCGTCGCTTGTGACCGCGATCGCTACGAAGAAAAAGCGGGCTTGACAATAAAGCCGCGATGGGCAAAGGGTCTCGTGGCAACGCACACGTACAGCCAAGCGGGCCGCACAGAAATAATTGACGGATGCGTCGCCCTGCGGCCGCGGCGAGTCTTCGGAACCGAGTAGGGCCGCCTGGCGTCAGGAAATCCGAGCGACAAGTTGGCGCGGGCGCAGTGCGGCTGCGCCGTGCCCCGCTTATGAGCCGCCTCGCTGGAACTGCGGGGGCGGCTGGCTCACGTCGGGTTGCCCGCCCTGCTGTGAGTGCGCAGGGCGGTTGGGGGCCCTTGGCCCCAACCCGACGCTGCGCCTCGCTCCCACCCCAAGGCGCAAGCGCCTTGGGGGCCCCGGGTTGGGGGCCGCGCCTGCATATTTCCCCGGGGCGTGTGCGTAAAGCTATAGCCGTAATGTCGGCTGCAAAGCGGCGCGACCCCCGCGAGCGGTGCGGCGTGGCGTGGCGGGCGGCGCGTGTATAATCGCCAGATGATCGCCAGGCGGAAGAGAACTCACCGGTCATGAACGCAGGCCTCCGGCTGAGCTGCCCCGAGTGCGCCTCAGAGCTCGGCATTGAGGAGCATGGCTGCGCCTGCCCGGGATGCGGTGCGGCGTGGCCGATCGAGGACGGGGTCCCAAGGTTTTCCCAGGCTCGAGAGTATTGGGGAGAAATCCCCCGCGAAGACGAACTGGCTCTCATCCGGGACGCGCAGCAGCGGACTTGGCGCCAAGCCGTGGTTGACCGCTTCCCGGAAGGGGAAATGGCGGCGTCCATCCAGGACTTGCGGCGGGCGGCGTGGCTTCCCTTGCTAGGCCTCGGGCCGGAGGCCGTCGCGCTGGACATTGGCAGCGGCCATGGCGCGATCACCCATGCCCTGGCGTTGTCCCTGGGCGAGGTCTATTCGGTCGAAGCCGTTCCCGAGCGCATCGCTTTTACCCAAACCCGGCTGCGGCAGGAGGGCCTGCAGAACGTCCACCTGATCCAGGCTACTGCGCTGGCGCTCCCGTTCCCGCGCGAGTCGTTCGATCTGATCGTGGTCAATGGAATTCTGGAGTGGGTGGGCGAGTGGGACCTGGAGGGCGGGCCGCGAGAGGCGCAACTGCGATTTTTACGCAGGCTCACGGCGCTGCTCAAGCCAGACGGCGTGGTGATGATCGGCATCGAAAACCGGATTGGATACAATATCTTCCGCGGCGAACAAGACCACTCCGGGCTGCCGTATACGAGCCTGCTCCCCCGTTGGGCGGCGACGCTGGCGCTGAGGATGAACTCAAGCGGACATTACCGCACCGTGCTCAACGCCAAGCGGCAATACCGGACCTACACCTACACGGCGCGGGGGTATCGCCGCCTGCTGCGGCATTCAGGCCTGCCCGAGGCGGAGTTATTTTGGGCCGATCCCGGGTACAACCTGCCATACACGCTAATCCCGCTGCCGGCCCGGCGCCAGATCAAAGAGTGGAGACTGGAGGGAGTGCAAGAGCGAGTCAGCAGGTCCCTGCGCGTGCGCGGGCGGCGCCTGCGCGAGCTTGCGGCGAGAGCTCCGCTGATCCGCTGGTTCCTGCCGGACTTCGTGATCTTCGCCCGGCAACGGAAAAGCGAGAGCGACCGCCTGGGAGCCTGGCTCGCGGAGAGCTTACAGCAGCCGGGGCGAGCAGGGCTCTCCTCGCACGTCTCGACGATAAACTCGGGTAAGCAGGTACTGCGCATCTGCGCCCCCAACCCCGCTGGGGAAGTGGCCATCGTGAAAGTGCGGGTTCGGGGGAAGGTGAGCGGGCAGACCGCCAGCACCGAGCTGGCCAATCGGGAGCTCATCGCCGCGGCGCTGCGATCGCCGGAGCCGCCCTTCCGGGTGCCGGAGCTGCGCGGATCCCTTGCGCTGGGCGCCACCCGCTATGAACTGGAGACCACCGCGCGCGGCGCTTCGCTGGCGCGGCGGAGCTGGCGGCGTGGATACCTTGACAGCCCCCGGCAAACCGCCGATTTCACCCTGGCCTTCCGTGCCGCGGTTGCGGCGGCAAAACTGTTCCAGGCGATTTCCGGTGCGCGCCCGGTGGACCCATCCTGGTATGACGTTCCGGGTGAGTTGGCGGGGCTGACGCTGCCCCTCGGGATAGGCCGGGCGCCGGGACAGGGATGGGTGCAACACGGCGACTGGACGGTTGAAAACGTGTTCGTTGACCAGGGAGGCGGAATTGAGGTCATTGACTGGGAGAGCCTCGGGGATGGTTATCCGCCGCTGTACGATATATTTTCGCTGATCGCCTCCACCGGTTACCTGACCCCGGAGGCGCGCCGCCAGCAGTACAAGGATCGCGGTGAATTCGGGCTCGCTTCCTTCATCAGCTTGTTCTTTTCAGATCACGACGGTCTTCCAAGGGCGGCCGGCGAACACCTCGCCGCGGCCTGTGCCGAGCTCAGCGTCGAGACCACGCGGATCCCTCAACTCCTCGCGGCGTTTCTGACCGTCCGCGTCAACTATTACCGCGCGATCGGCTCGCATGAGGCAAGCCAGTTGCATCGGAGGCTGCTAGAGTACACCGCCAAGCACCCCGACGCCATGGTATTTGGCCGTTTCCCGATGCGAGCCACGATGAGCGCAGCCGGTCTTTCGGGCGGAGTTCCAGACTTGGTGTAACCCGCCCCTGGCGAGCTGTGTGCGGCTATCTGTGGGCGGGGCCGCGCCGCTGTGCACCGTGGGCGAAATCGGCGCGAAGGGCTGCGAAATCCGGAACGGGCGAGCGCTCCCGGGGAAATACGCAGGCGCGGCCTCAGCCCCTAGGAGGCTGTTGAAAAACGGCCCGGAATTTCTGTAACCAGAGGTGGGTGGGGCGGATCTGAGATGCATGCGCGGAGACGACCTGCAACCGGAACCGGAGCTGTTCATCTATTCATCGCTGGA
>JBOGKQ010000064.1:0-8322 GCA_050747905.1 Terriglobales bacterium
GGGTTGGGGCTAGGGGGCCCCAACCCGACGCGAGCATAAGCGGGGCGCGCGGCGCAATTCGCCCTGCGCAGCTCCAGCAGGGCGAAGCAGCCCCGCTGGGGCCCGCGCCTGTCAATGCACCGTGGCCGCCAACTGGCGGAGGTAGGCGAGCATGGTGGGCGAGGTCCAGTCGGCGACGCTAACCAGCTTTCGGGCCAGACGGCCGCCGGGACCGATGATATACGTTTCCGGAATCTGGCGCGTGCCAAAGCGGTGCATGAGACGCTGCGAGGGATCGCGGGCGGTGGGATAGCGGATGTGAAAGCGGGTGAGGAAGGTGCGGTAGGCGACCGGGTCTTCATCAATGGAAACGCCGAGGACCACCACGTTGCCGCCAGCAAAATCCTGGGCCATGGCGTTCAGCTCCGGTGTTTCCTGGATGCAGGGCGGACACCAGCTTGCCCAGAAATTCAGCACCAGCACGCGGCCGCGATAACTGGCCAGCGAGACCTTGCGGCCATTGAAAAGCGTGAGCTGAAAGTCGGGCACGGACCTGCCCGGCTGGGCGCGCGAGGAGCAGCCGTTGGCGAGAGCCAGGATGGCGGCCAGGGCAAGCAGTCCGGCAAAGTTGGCAGAGCGCCGCAAATCCCAGAATACAATAGGCCTATGCCGACCGATGTCGCTCTGGCCACGAATCAGGAGTTGGTGCGCTCGCTGTTGAGCCGCCTGGGCGAGGACCCGGACCGCGATGGGCTGCGGAATACGCCGGAGCGTTACTCCAAGGCCATGGAATATCTCACCAGCGGCTATCGCACCGAACTAAAGGGGATCCTCACCAATGCGCTGTTCAACGTGGACTACGACGAGATGGTGATCGTGCGGGACATCGAAGTGTTCAGCTTGTGCGAGCACCACCTGCTGCCATTTTTTGGCCGCTGCCACGTGGCTTATATCCCCAACGGCAAGGTGCTGGGGCTGAGCAAGATTCCACGCTTGGTGGATGCGTTTGCCCGGCGTTTGCAGGTGCAGGAGCGATTGACGACCCAGATCGCGGAGGCACTGCAAGAGTGGGTTCAGCCACGCGGAGTAGGCGTGGTGGTGCAGGCCCGGCATTTGTGCATGATGATGCGCGGGGTCGAGAAGCAGCACTCCTCGGCGGTGACCAGCCATATGTTGGGCACGTTCCGGACGTGTGCGGAAACCCGGGGCGAGTTTTTGTCGCTGATCCGGACCAATCCATAGCGGGAACTTGCTCCCACGTTTGTGGGGTGGGAGCGGCAGCGCCGGGCCTCTACCCTGACCTTCACGGCGGGAAGGTCATGCGGCGTTGGCTGGGATGGCTCGGGGCGGCGGTGGGCTTGGGCGGGCTGGCCCTGGCGCAGGCTCCGGTGTGGAGCTGGCAGGGACCGGGACAGTTGGTGCAGGCGGAAAGCGGCACTGAACTGGCAGGACCGCTGAACGCGGTGGTGGTGGCGACCGCAGCGACGGGCAATCCGGTGGTGCTGGCGGGTGGAGCGGGAGGGGTGTGGCGTTTCAACCCCGACAGCGCCAGTTGGGCTGCGAGCGGGTTGGGCGGCCCAGTGGCCAGCCTGGCGATGGCCGCGGATGGGACGCTGTATGCCGGCACCGGCGAACTCGATAATGGCGACGGCAGCCGTGCCGGTACTGGCGTTTGGGTAAGCCACGACGCCGGAATCAGTTGGAGCACGCCAGGGGGCGGCTCTCTGGTGGGCCTCGCGATCCGGCGGCTGGAGGTGGATCCGGCCGATGCCGCGCACCTTTTGGCCGTTGCGGCGGTGGCTGACGACAGCCCGGCTGCGGCTCAGTCAGGGCTGTACGTGTCGAACGATGGGGGCACAAGTTGGGCGCCGCTGCTCGAGGGTGAGTTTTGGGATGTGGCGTGGCAGGGCAGCAGCGTACTGGTGGCGGGGGCCAGCAGCGTGGAGCTTTCGACCGACAACGGAGCGAGCTTCACTGCCGTAGGCTGGCTTGCGGCGGCGTGGGTGCGCGCGGCAGTGGTAGCGGCGCCGGCGGGAGGATTTCTGCTGTTGCTGGCGGCGGCCGGAGGCGGCGCCTCGCTCTGGACCATCAGCTCCGCCGGTGCTGGCAGCCCCGCCGCGGCACTGCCGCAACTGAACGGACAGCGGGCGCTGGCGCTGGGTGAAAACGCCAGCGGACAAATCCTGGCAGGCGGGAGCGGCCTGTGGCTGGCGACGGGAGGAAGCTGGCAGGCGATCGCGGTGGGGGCGGGAGAGCAGCACGCCATCGGAACTGATAGCCACGGCGGGTTCTGGACGGCGAATGCGCATGGGCTTTGGTACCTCGCGCCGGGAGGCAACACGGCCACGGCCATGAACACCGGCCTGGCCAATGCCGCACCGCTCGGGCTGGTAGCGGCCCCGGCGGGGTTCGACGCTGTACTGGATGGCGGCGGCGTGGCTTCGGGGACGGCGCATCCAGGTGCCAGTTGGACGGTGAGCAACCCTGCGTTGCAGCTCAGCGCCTTGACCCCCGACCCGTTGCAAGCGGGTGCGCTCTATGCGCTCAGCGCAGGAGAACTGCTGCACTCTCCGGATGGTGGGGCAAGCTGGCAAACGGCGGCACTGCCGCCCGCGGCGCAGGGCACCCCCACGGTGCTCGCCTGCGCGCCGCAAGGGCTATGGATGGGGACCAGCAGCGGAGAGGTGGTGGGTCCGCAGGGGGAGCAATACACGTTTGCGGAGGGGGTGGGCGCCGTGACCACCGATGCCAGCGGTATATGGGTGGCGAGCGGAGCGCAGATTTACACCAGCGTGGACGACGGCGCGGACTGGTCGGCGATCGGCAGCCCCGCAGGCCGCATCAGCGCCCTGGCGGTTGATCCGCAACAGCCCGGCGTGATCGCGGTAGCCGGTGCTGCGGGCATCATCTGGACCGTAAATAGCGGGGCGACCTGGTCGGCGCCGCAGAGTCTGGCGGACGGCGCGCCGGTCTCCGCGCTCGACTTCGATGCGCAACAATCGCTCTGGGCTGCGACGCTCGGACGGGGCATATGGTCGGCATCGCTTGCCCCCGGCTCTAAGTTGAGCGTGCAGCCTCCGCCGGCGAGCGTGACGGCGGGCGCACCGATCACACTGCGGGCGAGCCTGGAGGAGTGGGGCGCAGCCGTGGCCGGGGCAGAAGTGGGGTTTGCGGCCTCGCAGAACGGCGATGCGGTGTGGAGCGGTGCGGCTGCGGCGGATGCGGCGGGCGTGGCCAGCGTGACGTTTTCGCTGCCCCGGACCGGTACGGTAACCGTTCTGGTAACCGCCGCGGATGGACTTACCGCCGCTCCGGCGGAAACCTCCTTCTCGGTTCAGGCGGCCGCAGTCGCGGCGCTGAGCTTGATTTCCGGTGCTGGGCAGACGCAGGCGGCGGGAACCATGCTGGTGCAACCGATTGCGATCGCGGCCTCGGATGCGTACGGCAATCCGGTGGCAGGAGTGACCGTAACGCTGGCGGGAGGGCAATTTGAGCCCTCCAGCGCGGTCACCGGGATGGCGGGACGGGTGCAGGCAACGCTGACGCTGCCAGCCAGCTCCGGCACCCAGACCTATAGTGCCTCGGCGGCTGGGGTTGCGAGCTTGCAATGGCAGGAAACCGCGTTTGCAAACTCGGATTTTCAATTGCTGCTGACGGCACCGGGACAGCCGATGGCGCCGGGTAAGACGGCGGAATTGGCGCTGAGCATTGCGCCGGTGAACGGTTTTGCCGAAGCTGTGAGCTTGAGCTGCGAGCAGCCGCTCGGCGACTGTAGCGTGTCGCCCTCCTCGGTCCAACCCGGCCAGACTGCGGTCGTGACCGTGGCGGCGTTGGACAATCAGCCGGCGTTGACGGTGCAGGTGGAGGGGACGACAGCCGCGGGAGTGACGAAGTTCGCCGCGGCGGCGGTGCCGCAGCAGGCGTTTACCATGAGCGCCGGGGAGACGGCGGTTTCGGCGCAGGCGGGTGCGGCCACGGCGGCGGTGCCGCTGAGCCTGACCGCGCTCAACGGACTGCAGGGCGCGGTGCAGTTGCAGGTGATGCAGGCGGACGGCAGCGTGCTGCCCGCCGGGCTGGTGGCCGTGTTTCGGCCAGCGGCGGCGGCGCTGGCGGGCACCTCCGCGCCGCTGCAGGTGCAAGTTGCGCTGCAGGTGGCAGCCAGCGCGGCTAGTGCTGGGTCTGGCGCAAGCAGCTCGTGGTGGTGGTGGCTGACCGCCATGGCGATGGGGTTGGCGCTGCGGGCAGGCAAGCGGCGCTGGCGGGGAGCGGCGCTGGCGGCAGTGTGCCTGCTGGCGGCAGGCTGCGGCGGAGCGGCTTCAGCGCCGGCGGTGACCACCGCCGCCGCCACGCCTCCCACCACCGTGTATGAGCTTACTGTGGTGGCCAGCGTGCAGGGACTGCAGGCCTCGGTGCCACTGCAAGTTACAGTAACTTCGCCATAGCCCGGCCGCTGGAGTTTTCGCGGGGAATCGGGTAGACTAACCAACCAGCAAACATGTGGCAGGCGGGGGAAGCTGCGGGCCAGGAGTTGATGCGCGCCGCGCGGCGGCTGCTCCGCCGCAGGACCACGGCGGCGCTGGTGGTGGTGATCCTGGGCCTGGCGATGGGCGTCAGCACCGCCATGTTCAGCGTGTTTGACACGCTGGTGCTGCACCCGCTCCCGTTTCCCGGCGCCCAGCGGCTGGTGTGGCTGCAAACCACCAACCTGCGCACCGGAGCGGTACTGCCCAGCGGATTCTCGGTCCCCGATTACCAGGATTTGCGCGCCCAGGCGCACTTGCTGCGCCATGTAGCGGGCTACTACAGCCAGACGGCGACGCTGATCGGTCGCGGCGCGCCGGTACACCTGAGATATAGCAATGTGACGGGTGAGTTTTTTCCCGCGCTGGGGGTGAAGCCCCTGCTGGGCCTGATGCTCGAGCGGGGAGGAGAAGCCAGGCGGAAGGGCATAGCGGCGGAAATCAGCTATGGATTGTGGCGGCAATATTTCGGCGGCGATCCGGAGGTGACGCGCCGCCAACTCGACCTGGATAGTGAACTGGTGGCGATTGCCGGGGTGATGCCGAAAGGTTTTGCCTATCCGGCGGGGATTGACGTGTGGATCTATTCTCCCGGGTCAAGCGTGCAGAGGCGGGATTGGCGATATTTGTCGGTCTTTGCGAGGCTGACGCCGGGGGCCACCCTCAGGGGCGCGCAGCAGCAGGCGAGCGCGGTGGCGGCGCGGCTGGCACAAGCGTATCCCACGGATGACAACAATATCGGCATCAGGATTTCGCCGATGGGGGCGCAGGTGGCGGGTGCGGCGGCGGGAACGATGGATTTAATGATGATCGGGGCGCTGCTGGTGCTGCTACTGGCCTGCGCCAATGCCGGCAATCTGCTCCTGGGCGCGGCGGTGGCGCGCTGGCCGGAAATCGCACTCCAGATGGCGCTGGGAGCCAGCCGCAAGCGATTGTGGGGCCAGTTGCTGGCCGAGGGCGTGATTCTGGCGGCTCTGGCGGGAGCAGTGGGCTGGGGGTTGGCGGCGGCTGGGATGCCGGTGATCCGGCATTTGCAGGCACCCAGCCTGCCAGCGCTGGCGCAGGTGCAGTTGAACGGCAGAGTCTTGGGATTCGGCATGCTGGTGGCACTGGCGGTGGCCCTATGGTTCGCGGTGGCGCCCGGCTGGGAACTACTGCGCGCGGGCAGCGGAGTGCAACCTGCCCGCTCGCTGGGGCGGCAGCCCCGGCGCACACCGCTGGCGCCGGTGCTGATGGTGGCGGAAGTTGCGGTCACGGTGATGCTGCTGCTGGGTGCGGGCCTGTTCTGGCAAAGTTTGCGGAGGCTGGAGGCGATCAGTCCCGGATTCGACCCCCACAACGTGCTCACATTTCGCACCGCGCTGCTGTTTACCTCGGACGCCGAGCTGAAGGCCAAGGAGGGCTATTTTGAGAAGCTGAACGAGGCTTTACAGCATCTGCCGGGCGTGACCGCCGCGGGGATGGTATCGCAGTTACCGTATGTGCGCACCACCGCCTATCCGAGTGTGGCGGCTGCCGGCAGCGCCGCTGCCCAAGCGCCTGGCAATCAGTCGCCTCAGGCGGGCCTGCTGGCGGTGCTGCCAGATTATTTTCAGGCCATGGGCATGCCGGTGCGGGGACGCAGCTTCAGCGCCCGCGACGGTCAGGCAGGCGCCGATCCTGTCGTGATCATCAGCGACGGGGTGGCGCAAGCACTGTTTCCGCACGGCGGCGCGCTGGGGCGGTCGCTGGTGATGTTCTGGGGGCGGCGGCAGACGCTGCGGATTGTGGGCATCACGGCGCCGGTAGGGGCAAGCCGTCCGGGCGACCCGTCAGCGAGGAACCTGTTTGTGCCGCTGGAGACTTCCATCCGGAATAGCATGAGCGCGGTGGTGCGGGTGCGGGCCAAGGATCCCATGGCGCTGTTGCCGGCCATCCGCAGGGCATCGGCGGCGCTGGATCCTCAGGTGGCACTGTGGAACGTGGCTACGCTGGAACAGCGGTTGGACGCCGCCAATGCGCCGCCGCGCTACCGCGCCAACCTGCTGGGGGTACTGGGGCTGCTGGCGCTGGCGCTGGCGGGGGCGGGATTGTACGGCGTGCTGGCCCACAACGTGGCCCAGCAACGGCGCGAGATTGGTGTCCGCATGGCGCTGGGGGCAAGCACGCAGCAGGTGGCGGCGGAGGTGATGCGGGCCTCGCTGCGGCTGATCGGCGCGGGGATTACGGCCGGCTTGCTGCTGGCCTGGTGGCTGCGTGGCAGCGTCGAGCATTTGCTCTACGGCAGCGTCGGCGGCGCGGGTTGGATGTGGGTAGGGGTGCCCGTGGTGGTGGTGGTGGTGGGCCTGGTGGCGACGCTCGCGCCCGCGCGCCGCGCGGCACGGGTGGATCCGGTGATCGCGCTGCGGGAATGAACGGGCAGCGCGAGAGTGGCTCAACCTACTGCGCGTGGGGCATTTGCGTGACCTTGCCTCGTTCCGCGTCGAGAATGGAGATGCGGTTGGACACCAGCGTGCGGCCGGTGAGACGCTCGAGGTTGACCTTGTTCTGGATGTAGGTGCTTTGCGCGTTCACCAGGTTGCTTTCGGCGGTGGTGAGATTGCTTTGATCGGTGAGAACCTGGGTGACGGTGGTGGCGCCGAGGTCGAGCTTTTTCTGATCGGCTTCGAGGGTTTCGCGGTTGAGCGTGACCGCGTCCTGGGCGGCGAGGATCTGCGCCCGGCTGGACTGCAGCGCAAATTGCGCTTGCTCGACGCTGATCACGATGTTGTTGATCTGTTGCTGCTGCTGCAGGTAAGACTGCTGTAGCTGCAGTTCCGCCCGGGCCACATCCGCCTGGGCACTGCGGTTGCGCAGGGGAATTTGCAGGTTGATGCCGGCCTCGTAGGTCGGGTAGTTGCCGCGGAAAAGATCGCCGAACGTATTGCCTAAACTGGACTGTAGCGCGTTGGGGCTGTAGTTGAGCACGAGGTTCAGCGACGGCAGCAGCTCGTTTTTAGTGGCCTTCAGGCTCATTTCCGAAATCGAGAGATTGATGCGCGTTTCCGCCAGCTCGGGCCGGTATTGCAGGGCAAGTTTGACCAGATCGCCCACCGGCTCGATGGGCTGATTAGCGGGAATTTGGATGCTGTCGGTGGTGACCACGTCAGCGCTGGCCAGGGCAGGATTGGCGAGATTTTGGGTAATGGCGTTTTTCAGCAGCAGGCCGTTGTATTCGAGGTTGGTTTGATCGGCGATGAGGGTTCCCTGGTTGGTGGCCAGGGTGGCTTTGGCCTGAGTCACCTGCAAGGGCGCCATGGTGCCGATTTCGACCTGGCGCTGGGTGTCGCCTAGGATCGTCTGGGCCAGGTTAACGGCCTCCTGGGCCACCTTAACGGATTCATTGGCAGTGACTACATCCCAGTAAATGTCCTCGACTTGGGCGACGGTGGCCATGACCTGCTGAGAAAAGGCAATATCGGCGATTTCGCGATCGTCCTTGGCCTGGATCAGATTGCGGCTGTTGAGCTCAATACCAAAGCCCTGCAACAGCGGCTGAGTGAAGGAGAACTGCAGGCCGGAGCTGTACTCGGGATTGAACAGATTGAAGTTGCTATTGCTGCTACTGCGGACGTTGGTATAGCCCACGCTCAGATTGCCGCCCGTGAGAAAGCCCTGATCATAGCTGAAATCGGCAACCCCGGAATGGCTTTGCACAACCGGCAAGCCGGTGAGGACCTTGGATCCCTCGGGCGTGACCTGGTCAGTGAGACTGAAGTCGGCGTTCAGCACCGGATCCAATTGCGGCACCGGGGGGCCGCCGCCCAAGGTGGAGGTGACGATGCCGCCGGCGCCGGCGCCGGCG
>JBOGKQ010000065.1:0-7990 GCA_050747905.1 Terriglobales bacterium
CCAGCGATGAATAGATGAACAGCTCCGGTTCCGGTTGCAGGTCGTCTCCGCGCATGCATCTCAGATCCGCCCCACCCACCTCTGGTTACAGAAATTCCGGGCCGTTTTTCAACAGCCTCCTAGGGGACCGGGCGACACTGCGCGAGGCGCAGGCGGTAGCGGCGCTGAACCACCCCCACATCGGCACGCTGTATGAAACCGGCGAGGTGAACGGGCGGACCTGCCTGGTTGACCGACCAGCTCAATCCCGCCACGCCCGCGTGGTCCCGGATGGGGAGCAGATCGCGCTGGCGGTGGCCAGCGGCACCCGATTACGCCTGGACGCCGGACGGAAGGGCGATTACGTACATCCACCGGCAGGGATCCGTGGACAACATCTGGGCGCTTCCCGTCGCGGGTGGCACAGCGTACGCGCTGACGCATTTCACCGAGCTCAACATCGCAAGCTATGCGTTTTCCCGCGGCGGCCGGCTCGCCATCAGCCGCGGCAGCGAGAACACGGACGTGGTGTTGGCGACCCGACTTCACTCGGGCCGGGTGCGCCGGCCAAAATAAACGCGCACCCAGAGCGGGTGCGCGTTTATCCAAGGCGGAAAGATAGCCCTTACTTCTTGCCCGGCGCGATGGCATCCTTGGCGGCTTTCGCCACGCGGAACTTCACCACGATCTTGGCCGGGATCTTGAGGGCTTCACCGGTTTGCGGATTGCGCCCCATGCGGGCCTTGCGGTTTTGCTTTACCAGCTTCCCGAGACCGGGAATGGTGAACTGGCCGCTGCGCTTGGTTTCCTTCACCGCCAGTTCAGCCAGGCAGTCCAGATACTGAGCGGACTCTTTTTTGTTCAGGCCGGTTTCCTCGGCCAGTTTCGTGACAATCATATTTTTGGTCAGAGCTCCCATGCAACCTCCTCCGGAAGGGTACGAAAATCAAGGTGATTGTACACGAGACAGCACTAAAAGTGGCAATGGCAAGGGAAAATTTTCACTTGCATCGAAATTTTCACAGTACCGGGAGGCCAGTGGGCGCGCAGGCCGCTGCCCTGATACAATGCCTCGAAGCCTTGCTCGGATCGTGAGACGGAGTAGCGCGGTTCGACTGTCCAGCCGGAGGTGCCTTCGGCGGAGAGATCAAGGTGCAGGCGGCGCCATCCGTCACACAGGGTGAGTGGGCCGGCGGGAAGCGAGCCCTGCCAGTCGAGACGGTAGCGCTGACCGGCGTGGATGAGGCCCCGGTCGGGCGCGTCCGGCGCCAGCAGGTTGAAGTTCCATTCCAGCGCCAGCGGCTGGGCGCCCGCAGGAACCGTCATTTCGCAGCACAGTTGCGTGCCCTGGAGCGAGAAGTGCTTCTCTGCGGCGGCGGCGGCGAGTCGAAGATTTCCGGGTTCCAGGCGGGTGATCTGGTAGGCGGCGGTATCGGGAGCGGCGCCGGAGTAGAGGCGGGCGCCGGCGGGGGCGCAGGCATCGTAGACCAGGCGCGCGGCTAGTGCGGCCGCGGGCGCCTCGTCCGCGCCGGGCAGTTTGGCGGGGTTGGAGGTGGCGCGCTGGCGCAGGTCGTCGTGGTAGGCCTCGGGGCGGCGCTGGAAAGAATTGATCAGGTTGGCATGGGCGGCGAGGGCGTCGAGCTCGAGCACGGTGGCGCCGTCGCCGGGAGCAAGCAGCAGGCGCAGGTCCGAAGAGCGCATTTCGACCAGCTCGCTGCCGTTGCGCAAAAGATCGAAGCGGCGCGTCGCCGGCAGGGGCGCGACTTTGGCTAAGGCCTGGTCGGCGGCAAGCAAATGGCGGAAGGCGACCTCGCGCAGATGGGGCGAGTAGAGGCCGCCGAACCAGCCATGCCAGTAGACATCGTTGCATTCGGCGGCGAGCAGATGATCGCGGGCGCGCCCGGCGGCCGGGGTGTTGCCCTTGCAGGCGGCGAGGCGGCGGCTGAGATCCTGTTGCGTTTTATGCAGCAGGTTGGCTTCGGCATAGCGGGTTAAAAAGCCGCGCCAGGTGTTGCTGCCCGCCCAGCGCATCATTTCCGGATAGGAGGCGGAGGGGATGTAGACCAGACCGCGGGCGGGATGGGAGGCGAGATAGTCGGAAAGGCGGACGGTGGTGATCTCTTTCTGGCGCTGCTCCAGGGCGTCGAGAAAACGCTGCAGCCAACCGTCTCCGTAGACGTGCTTCGAGGTATGCGGCCAGCTTCCGAACTTCTCGAGATCGTCGCCCATGGTCAGCAGTCCGTTCGGCAGGCGGGCGGCGGCGGCGGACAGAAACTCGAGGCCCTCATTTTCCGGCCGGAAGGGAAGCGCCTGGCGTAGGAAGTAGTTGGAAGGAATGACGGCCACGGTGCTGCTCTGGGCCTCGGTCAGCCAGTAGCCGTGCAGATCGGCGGCGGCCAATCCGGCGAGCTGCAAGTGGCTGTCATCGAGGAGCACGTATTCCACACCAGCGCGGGCGAGGGCGGCGGGCAAATCCGGTTCCCAGACGCGTTCGGCAAGCCACGCGCCCGGCGGGCGGTGCCCAAAGAGCCGCTCGAGCGCGGAGGCGAGGCGGCGCAACTGCTCCTGCTGATCGGCGGAGGAAATGGCGGCGAGAATGGGTTCGTAGAAGCCGCCGCCGAGCATTTCCAGGCGGCCGTCGCGGTCGAGCCGCTGGAGCAGGGCGATGTATTCGGGGTGCTGCTGCTCCAGCCACTCCAACAGGAAGCCGGTGAAATGGAGGTTGAGGCGCAGCCAGGGACGAGCGGCCGCAGCTTCAAGAAACGGTAGATAGGCGGACTGGTAGCTCTGCTCGATGACGCTCGCGAAGTTGTCCACCGGTTGGTGGGCGTGGAGCACCAACGCAAAGCTGAGGGGCATGCAACTAAGCTAGCAGACGTTGATAGGCGCGGGCCCAAGCGCGGCTGCGGCTAAAAATTAAATGTGCCGCCAATGGTGACCCGGGCGTGACTGGCGCCGGTATTGTCGAAGGGGGTGTGGAGGTAGTCCACCTCGAGCAGCCTTATGGAGGCCCAGCGGGTAACATTGAGCTTCACTCCAGCGCCGAATTCCCATGCGAAGGTGGAAAAGCCGGCGGAGGTAGTGGCGCCGACGGAGGAAGTCTGCTGGGCCAGGTGCGCGTAGCCAAGCAAAACGTTGGCATAGGGATCAAAGACGCGGTGCGGCATGTCGAGCTCAGGACCGAACAGATAGGTCCATTCGGTACTTTTGACCGAGGTGGCGAGCAGGGAAGTGGAACCGGCGGCGCGGCCAATGTCGGCGACGACGCTCAACTCAGGAACACGGTGGGGGAGCGGACGCATGCCGAGACGCAGATCCCAGCCCCCGAGGCCGATGGGGCTGGTAACGTGCTCCCAGGCGAAGCCGACGGAAAACGGCATGGGGGCCTGCAGGCCGGGGCCAATGTTCATGGTGCTCTGACGGCCCATGGCGCCAGCGGTGGCGGTGGCGGCGGCATTGGGCGGACGAAGGGCAGGATTGGTGTAGGGGGAGTGGTCGAGCTCGGCGACCAGGGTGGCGGCTTCGCCGCGAGGGCGAATTTTCCCGGCCAACACGTCCTGCCAATACTGGTGTGGATACAGGGCGTGGTTGCCGGTCTCGTCGGGCTGGACGATGGCACCGTTGATGTTCACTCCCGCAAAGATACCGCGGCTGCGCGCATAAGCGACCACTTGGGCGCGCATGGCGGCGTCGGTGGCGGCTTCCACGCGGCGGCCGATGGGGCCGGCGGCGGCAGCCGCAGAGACACCGAGCCGAACCTTATTGTTCAACATGCTCTCGATGCCCTCGCGGTGCTGATAAATCACCAGCAGGTCGGAGGATTCAACGCCGATTTGTGCGCCGAGGCTGGCGCCACCAATGGTGACAAAAATGGGCGCGCTCCAGCCGGCGATGCCGGTGGCGGGGGTGGGCAGGGGCGAGCCCGGCGGTAGCGGCAGACCCCGAGCGTGGGGCGGGGTGGTGGCGGCTGAGGTTGCAGCGGAGGGCGGAACAGCCGGCGTGGGCGTGTTGCGGCACATGGCAATGCCTTTGCCGTAGGCGCCGCCGATGCCGAAGGCCAGGTTTTTATAGCCAGGGATGATCATCACGCACTGGCCGGTTTGCAAAATCTGCTTGGGAATCTGACTGCCCGGGGCTTCAAACGCGGTGCGGAAAATTTCGATGGCACGTTGAATGCGTTGCACGTCCTGACTGTGATCCGATTGCGCGTTGGCTAACACCGTGCCGGTTGCAACCAAGGCCAGAACCGCAAGGGCGGTGCTGGCCAAACGTAGAAATTGACTGCGCATAAGGGCTCCCATCCATGACTGGCTATTGGCACTAGTGAAGCGTGGATTCATGCTCCTGTTGCTTGCGCTCGGGAGTGAGCACCTGCCCGGTCTGTATGCTCTAATAGGGTTGAAGGGGCCAATATGGCAGACAACCCACTCAAACTGAAGCGTGTACACCATATCGAGTTTTGGGTCGGCAATGCCAAGCAGGCGGCGTTTTTTTATCGCAACGCCTTTGGGTTCGCGCAAACCGCTTACGCCGGGCTGGAGACCGGCAACCGCAAAGAGTGCGGGTACGTGCTGGAGCAGGGACGGGCGCGGTTTCTGCTCACGACACCCCTAACGGCCGACGGTCCGGCAGCGGAGCACATCCGGCAGCATGGCGATGGCGTCCATGATGTAGCGTTTGAGGTGGACGACGCCGATGCCGCGTTCACTGCTGCGGTCGCGCGGGGCGCAGAGCCGGCGGTTGAACCGCACGATTTGGAAGATGCCGTGGGGGTGGTGCGGCACGCCGCCATTCATACCTACGGCGAGACGCTGCATTCGTTCATTTCCCGTAACGGCTACTCGGGGCCATTCTTGCCGGGCTACCGCAAGGAGGAGGTCCCAGGGCAGGACAAGGGCATTCTGCGCGTGGACCACATTGTCGGTAACGTGGGATTGGGCGAGATGAACGTATGGGCGAATTGGTACAGCAAGGTGCTCGGGTTCAAGCGCTTCCTCAGCTTCGACGACAAGGACATCTCGACCGAATACAGCGCCTTGATGAGCGTTGTCATGGCGGATGATTCCGAATCCATCAAGTTTCCGATCAATGAACCAGCGCCGGGGCGGAAGAAGAGCCAGATTGACGAGTACCTGGCGGCGTATGGCGGTCCGGGCGTGCAACACATCGCGCTGCAGACCAAGGACGTGGTGGGAACCGTGACCGCGCTGCAACGCGACGGCGTGGAGTTTTTGCGTGTGCCCGACTCCTATTACGAACTGCTGCCGGAACGGGTGGGCCAGATTGATGAGTCGCTGAAGGAAATCGAGAAGCTGGGGGTGCTGGTGGACCGTGATCAGGACGGCTACCTGCTGCAGATCTTCTCCAAGCCGGTGGAGGACCGGCCGACGCTTTTTTTCGAGATCATCGAACGCCACGGTTGCCGGGGCTTTGGGAAGGGCAATTTCCGCGCCCTGTTCGAGGCCATCGAACGTGAGCAAGCGGTGCGCGGCAATTTGTAAGGAGAGCGTTTATGCCGGTCTATCATCGCCTGGGCAAGCTGCCGCCCAAACGGCACAGCATTTTTCGTCAGGCGGACGGCTCGCTGCACCCGGAAGAGCTGGTGGGCAACCACGGATTTACCGGACCGTCGTCGCTGCTGTATCACCTGCACGCGCCCACACGGGTGACCGGGATCCGGCCGCTGTGCGAGCTGCGACTGGAAGCGGACAACGAACCCACGTTCCGGCACCGGCATTTCAAGACGGCGCGGCTGGAGGCAACTGCCAGCCCGACGCTGGACCGGCAGGCGCTGCTGTTCAACGCAGACGTGGCCATGAGCTTTGTGCGGGCGACGCAGCCGGACACCTATTTTTACCGCAACGCCAGCGCCGACGAGCTGGTGTACCTGAGCGAGGGCGGAGGCACGTTGGAATCGCAAATGGGTTCGATTCCGGTCCGCCGCGGCGACTACGTGGTGATACCGCGCGGCATTCTGCACCGCTTCGATTTCACCGGCGAGCTACGCTGCCTGGTGATCGAAAGCGCGGGCTACATCCGCACGCCCCAGCGGTACCGCAACGAGTTCGGGCAACTGCTGGAGTCGGCGCCATTTTGCGAGCGGGATTTCCGGCCGCCTTCGGAACTGCCGGTGCATGATGAGCAGGGCGAGTTCCGCATCGTGATCAAAAAGGGCGAGCGGGCGCAGGAGGTCACGCTCGATCACCATCCCCTGGATGTGGTCGGCTGGGACGGCTACTACTACCCGTTTGCCTTCAACATTGCCGATTTCGAGCCACGCGTGGGGCGGTTTCATTTGCCGCCACCGATTCACCAGACGTTCGAGGGGGACGGCTTTGTGGTGTGCTCGTTCTGCCCGCGGCCATTCGACTTTGACACGCAGGGGGTACCGGCGCCCTACAACCACTCGAATGTGATGAGCGACGAGGTGCTGTATTACGCGAATTCGGAATTCATGAGCCGCAAAGGCATCGAGTATGGCTCGGTGACGCTGCATCCGGATGGCATCCCGCACGGGCCGCATCCGGGGCGCACCGAAGAGTCGCTGGGCAAGCCGAAAACCAGCGAGCTGGCGGTGATGATGGACACGTTCCGGCCTCTGCAGGTGGCGCGAGGAGCACTGGGAATTGAGGACACCGGTTACTACCGCTCATGGGTCGAGAGCAGCGGGGCGCATCCGCTTACCGGCGGGCTATGACGGAAAAGCAGGTGGCGCTGCTACGGGGCGCCATTGATTATGCCGGGCTATTTCCGCCGGCACGCCTAGAGATGGAGCCGGCGGTGGAGAACTACCGCCGATACCGGGTGGAAGAGAGCAGTTGGGCACTGGGGCGTTTTGTATGCCCGGTGGGGCGGCTGGCCGAGTTCGCGGCCGCGCGCCGCAGTGGCGGGGGAATCTGGCCGATAGCGGCGGTGGGCAGTGGCGAGGCGCACGAGGAGGCCAGCGCGATTGCGCGCTTCAATCAGGACCACTACGGTCGCAGCTGCGTGGAGGCGCTGGAGGCGAAAACGCCCGATGGCAGTGCGGTACGGGCGCGTGCAGGCGCCAGCGGTGGTCTGCAGGTGTTTTGCGAGATCAGCCCGGCAGCGGCGGAGTTTCGGGCGACGGCGACGGCGGTGCGGGAGGCGGGCGCGCGCGCCAAGCTGCGCACCGGCGGCGTGGTGCCAGAAGCGATTCCGAGCGTGGAGGCGGTGCTGAGTTTCCTCTTGGTTTGCCTGAACCTCGGCCTGGCGTTTAAAGCTACTGCCGGGCTGCATCATGCCTGCCGCGGCCTCTATGCACTCAACTATGGGCCGCGAGCGCCCGAAGCCACGATGCACGGCTATATGAACCTGGCGCTGGCGGCCACGGCGCTGGTGGCGGGCGAGGGAGGTGCGGCGGCGGAGCACTTGCTGGCGAGCAGCGACGTTGAGGAGCTCAGCCTGGAGAGCTGGAGCGTGGAACAAATCGAAGCGGGACGGCGGTTGTTCGTGGGCTTTGGATCCTGTTCGTTCGAGGAGCCGCTGCAATGCTTGCACCCTCAAGCCTGAACTTGGCGCCCGCCTGGCAGCGGGCTGCGTTTTGGGTCAATTGTTACGGCTGGTTTGGCGCGGAACTGTGGGTATGGCTGCGCGAGCGCCGCTTGAACCGGGGCCAGCGCCAGGACGGCGGCAGCCTGTGGTGGGTGGTCCTGTGGGTGTCTGCAGGCGTGTGGCTCGGCTTTGCAGCCATGTACAACGCGAGCTTTTCCGCGATTCAACACGCGACGGCAGCCTGGTTTGTGGCGGGGATTGCGATCACATGGGTGGGCGAGGCCTTCCGGCTGTGGGCGGTACGCACGCTGGGCTCGTACTTCCGCGTGCGGGTGGAGATCCAGGCCGGACACCAGATCGTTCAGCACGGCCCTGAGTTCGCTACAGTAATCTGGCCCCAGTCGCTCAGGTAATTTGGCCCCACCTTCGGGCTTGAACCGCTACCTTGGCTGTTGCGAAGCAGTGCAAGGGAGGCGGATGACAAGGAGAACGAAGGTGG
>JBOGKQ010000066.1:0-7984 GCA_050747905.1 Terriglobales bacterium
GCTGTAGGGGGCTGCCGGCGGGTGCTAAAAGTCGCGGTTCCCTGAACGATAGCCGGGACCGCGCAGGACATTAATGATCGCGGGCGCCCAGCGCGGCTTGCGCCGCGCGGCCCGCTCTCCAAGGCCGGCTCCGCTAGCGGTGAGGGCTGTAGGGGGCTGCCGGCGGGTGGATTGTAGAGCCGGGGCCGCGCAGCACCTGGCCGGGCAGAGCGCCGGTCATTTTGCCGTTGGCGATGACGGGCACACCGTTGACCAGGACCCAGGAGATGCCGGCGGCGTACTGCTGGGGGTCGTCGTAGGTGGCGCGGTCGCGGATGGTGGCCGGGTTAAAGATCACCAGGTCGGCCCACAGGCCGCGCTTGATCTCGCCGCGGTGGGAGAAGCGCATTTGCGCGGCCGGGAGCGAGGTCATCTTGCGGATGGCGCCGGCAAGCGAGAGCAGATGTTTCTGGCGCACGTATTCGCGGAAGATGTGGGGAAAGGTGCCGAAGGTGCGCGGGTGGGGATGCTCGGCCGGGGAGGGCGCCATGCCGGTGGCATCGGTGCAGATGGAAACCCAGGGCTGCTGCAGCGCCAGCTCGACGTCGGGTTCGCTCATGCCGAAGACGGCGACCGAGGTGGCGCCGTGATCCTGGATGAGGAGATCGAAGAGGGCATCCATGGGGTCTTCGTGCCAGGCCGCGGCCACGTCGGTGAGGCGCTTGCCTTGGAAGCGGCGGAGCGCGGGATTGCGCACGCCGACGATTTCCACCGCCTGCGGGCCGGGGATTTCCTGCCAGTCGTTGTTGCCCCAACGGGACGGGTTGAGCAGGTCGGCGCGGATGCGGGCGCGCGTGGCCGGGTCTTGGAGGCGGGCGACCAGGGCGGCCGGGCCGCCGATGTGGGCCCAGGGCGGGATGAACGAAGACAAGCCGTTGGACCAGGCAGTGTAGGCGTAGGTGCTGGCGAAGATATCGAGGCCGGAGGCGCGGGCGGCATCAATCTGGGCGATGAGCTGCGGCATCTTGCCCCAGTTGGCGTGCCCGGCCTCTTTGATGTGCCAGATCTCGACGGGGATGTGGGCAGCGCGCCCGATGCGGATGGCTTCGGCGACGGCGGCCGGTTCGGCATCGCCCTCGCTGCGCAGGTGGGTGGCGTAGATACCGCGGTAATGAGAGGCGACGCGGGCGAGCGCGATCAGCTCCGGCGTTTGGGCGAAGGGGGCGGGCGGATACTGTAGAGCCGTGGAAAGACCTACCGCGCCCTGCAGCATGGCCTGGCGCACGAGGGCCTCCATTTGGTGCAACTGGCGCGGGGTGGGTTGCACGTCGCCATCGCCCAACACCAGCTCACGCGCCGTGGTGGCGCCCATGAAGCTGGCCAGGTTGACGCCGATGCCCTGGCGTTGGAGGCGGGCGAAGTAGGCGGCCAAGGTGGTCCAGTCGGGGCGGACGCCGCCGCGAGCGGGGGCGCCGCCAGGTTGCGGCTTGCGCGGCGCTACCGAGCTGCCCTCGCCGGTTGCGACGGTGGTGATGCCTTGATAAATCTTAGAGGGCAGGCGCGGGTCGCGCAGAATGCTCATGCCCGACTGGTCGAGCATGTCTATGAAGCCGGGTGCGACGGCCAGGCCGTGAGCATCAATGGTCTGGCGGCGCGGCACGGCGCGAAGATTGCCGATGGCGGCGATGCGGCCGTGGCGGATGCCGATATCGCCGGCGAACCAGGGTGAGCCGGGGCCATCGAAGATGTGGCCGTGGGTGATGACGGTGTCGAGTGAGGCAGGCGCGGCCTGCTGCGCGAGGGCGAAACCGGCGGCGACGAGCAGGAGCGCCGCGCCACGGCCGAGGGCGCGCCACGCCCGGAGGTGCAGAATGCCACGCACGCGGCGATTATACGGGATTGGGGCGGGAAAGGCTGGATGGGAGGGTACGGTGCCGGTTTCCGGCTAAACTCGTTTTGGAATGCCGCACCCATCCTGGAATGAGAGCTACGCATCCGGACAATTGCCCTGGGACACGGGGCAGCCAGAGCCTCTTCTGGTTGCGTTCGTCAAATCGCGCAGGGTCAAACCAGGCCCGGCACTTGAGATCGGCGCGGGTACGGGCACGAACTCCATCTGGCTGGCGGAACGCGGTTTCGATGTTCTCGGAGTTGATATCTCGCCGCTAGCGGTCGAGAGGGCGCGTGCCAAGGTGGAGGGGCGCGCTCTGCGCTGCCGCTTTGCCGCCTTGGACTTTCTCGCCGCGGCGCCTGCCGGCGGCCCGTTCCAGTTCGTATTCGATCGCGGTTGCTTTCATGTATTCGATGAACCCAGCGAACGGAAGCATTTCGCGGCACGAGTTGCCGCTGCGCTGGCGCCGGGCGGGATTTGGTTGAGCTTGATCGGCAGCACCGAGGGTCCGCCGCGCGAGGTTGGCCCGCCGCGCCGCTCAGCACGCGATGCCACTCTCGCGATCGAGCCGGTGCTGGAGATCGTCGAGCTGCACTCCGCCCGCTTCCGGGACCACGACGCGAACGCGTGGATTTGCGTGTCGCGCGGGCGCGCGACTGCGGCGCAACCCTCGACGGCGCGCGGCTGAAACGTTTCAGGTTGACATCTGCCGCAAGCGCGCCTAGGCTTGGGTCAGATGGTAACCCGAAAGGAACGCCTCGATCTGCTGCAGGGCACGCTCGACCTGCTCATCCTGCGCACGCTCATCTTGGGCTCCGAGCACGGGCAGGGCATTGCGCGCGCGATCCAGCAGACCTCGGGTGAGGAGCTGTTGGTCGAGCACGGGGCTCTATATCCGGCGCTGCAGCGGCTGGAAAAGCGTGCCTGGATCTCGGCCGCCTGGGGAACCTCCGCGAACAACCGCAAGGCGCGCTTTTATGCCTTGACGGCGGCGGGGCGGAAGCAGTTGGCGGCGGAAACCAAGACATGGAAGCGGTTGGCAGGAGCGATTGGGCGGGTTCTCGGAGCGGATGAGGTGTAGGTATGAAGCGGAGGGCAAGCGATTTCCGGTCAGAGATTGCCGCGCACCTGCAGATGGAAGCGGACCGTTTCCGCGAGGCGGGGCTGAGCGAGGCAGAGGCGAGAGCGGCGGCCAGCCGATCGGTGGGCAACGTGACGCGGATTGAAGAGCGTTTCTACGAAGCCACGCACTGGATGCCCTGGGACGACCTGTGCCGCGACGTGCTACAGGCGATCCGCAGGCTGCGCGCCGCGCCGAGCTTTGCCGTGGCCGCGGTGGTCATCCTGGCGGTGGCGATTGGGGCGAATGCGGTGGTGTTTGGCGCGCTCAGCGCCGTGCTGCATCCGGTACGGCTGCCGCAGGCGCAAAGCCTGTACGTGCTGCAAGCGCAACGGCAGGACACTTCGCTGCAGGAATCCTACCCGGATTACAAGGACTTTCGCGACCGCAACCACAGCTTTGACGGCCTGGCGGCGTTCAACATCACCCAGGCGGGGCTGACGACGGGGACCGAGGCCGTGCCGGTGTGGATCGAGGAGGTAACGGGCAATTTTTTCCAGGTGCTGCGCGTGCATCCTTACCTGGGGCGATTGTTAGCGCCCAGCGATGAGCGCGGCCCCAACAGCGCGCCCTACGCCGTCATCAGCTACGGTTACTGGCACAGCCAGTTTCACAATGACGCGAGCGTGGTCGGCCGGGTGGTCGAGTTCGACCGCCATCCGTTCACCATCGTGGGCGTAGCGCCGCGGCATTTCCGCGGCACGATCGAGTTCTTCTCGCCGCAGTTTTTCCTGCCGCTCATTGATAACGGCGAGTTCGCCCAGGCCGTTTCCCTCGACCAGCGCGCCGACGACCAGGCGCTGTTTGTGGGGGGCGTGGGGCATTTGAAATCCGGGGTGACGCCCGCGGCCGCGGTGGCGGACCTGAATGCGATCGGCGCCCGGCTCAACCGGGCCTATCCGAAGCAGGAGCGCGTCTATTCGTTCAGCCTCAAGCGCCCGGGGCTGTATGGCGACTTCGTGGGCCGGCCGGCGCGGGCGTTTCTGGCGGCCTTGATGCTGCTGGCGGGACTCACGCTGATCGCGGCCTGCGCCAATCTGGGCGGCTTGTTTACCGCGCGCGCGCAGGAACGTTCGCGCGAGCTGGCGGTGCGGCTGGCGATGGGAGCGGGGCGGATGCGCGTGATCCGGTCGCTGCTGACGGAGGCGGTACTGGTTTCCATCGCCGGAGGGGCCCTCGGCTTATACGGCAGCATCGTGCTGCTGCGCTGGTTGAGCGTCTGGAGCCCGATGCCGCAGTTCCCGATTCATCTGCCGGTGGCGCCCAGCGCGGGCGTGTACGTGTTTGCCGCCGTGCTGGCCGTGGTGAGCGGGCCCTGGTTCAGCACCGGCGCGGTGCTACGCGTGCTGCGCATGGACCCTTACGCGGCGATCAAGGGAGAGCCGGCCGGTGGGAAGCGGCGGCGCGGCCGCGCGACGCAGGGGGTTTTGCTGGGCGTGCAGCTCGCCGCGTGCGCCATGCTGATCACGGCGTCGCTGGTCGCCGTGCGCGGTCTGACGCGCACGCTGGGCGGGAACTTCGGCATCCACCCACAGAATGCGCTGCTGGTGGGGTCGGATCTGAAGATGTCGGGTTACAGTGGGGCGCAAGCGCCCGCGCTGCAAAAGCGCATGCTGGCGGCCGTCGGAGCCATTCCGGGCGTGAGCGCCGCCGGCATGGCCGACTGGGTGCCACTCGGCAATCAAGGCTGGAGAGACGAGGCCGTCTTCAAGGGAAACAGCGCCGATCTGCGGCCCGCGGACGAGGCCGCCGACGCCACCGTGTTCAAGATCACGCCCGGGTACTTGCGTGCGGCACAGACGTCGCTGCTCGCCGGCCGCGCCCTCAGCTGGCATGACGACGGGACGGCTCCCCGGGTCGCGCTGGTAAACCAGGAGTTCGCGCGCGTGGTGTTCGGCTCGCCCGGAGCGGCGATGGGCCGGGATTTCCGCGTGCAGGACGGGACCCGCATTCAGATCATCGGCGTGGTCGAGAACGGCAAATACAACAGCCTGACCGAGGCGCAACGCCCGGCTATGTTTCTGGCGCTGCAGCAGTGGCCGGTGGCCGACACGGTGATGGTGGTGCGGTCAGGGCGCAACCCGCAGGAGCTCGGGGCAGCGGTGCGGGGGGCATTGCGGGGCGTGGATCCGTCGCTGGTGAGCAGCGTGCAGACATGGCAGGCGGCGATGAGCGCGGCGCTGTTTGCCGCGCGGCTGGCCACACTGTTTTTAGGCCTGCTGGGACTGCTCGGGGCCATGCTGTCGATCACGGGCATATTCGGGATGGCAGCCTTTGCGGTGAGCCGCCGGCGGCGCGAGCTGGGCATCCGGCTGGCGCTGGGGGCTCGGCCGCGCGCCCTGCTAGGTTCGGCCCTGGGGCCGGCGCTCAAGGTACTGGCCTGGGGTTCGGCGGCCGGGCTCGTGCTCGGTGTGCTGGCCTCGGGCGTGCTGGGCGCGGTCGTCTACGAGGCAAGCCCGCGCGATCCGCTGGTGCTCGCCGGGGCCGTACTGGCCATGGTCGTGGTGGGGCTGATTGCGACCTGGATTCCCGCGCAGCGCGCTCTGCACATCGATCCGCTCGAACTGCTGCGCGAGGACTAAGTACGTGCGACGCGAGCGGTGGGACGGGTTGGGCAGAATTCCGCGACGAACGTTGGCGCGGGCCCCAGCGCGGCTGCTTCGCCCTGCTGGAACTGCGCAGGGCGAATTGCGCCGCGCGCCCCGCTGTTGCTCGCGTCGGGTTGCCCGCCCTGCTGTGGGTGCGCAGGGCGGGTTGGGGGCCCTTGGCCCCAACCCGACGCTGCGCCTCGCTCCCACCCCAAGGTGCAGGCGCCTTGGGGGCCCCGGGGCTGGGGCCGCGCCTGCATGTTTCCCCGCGGGCGCTCGCTGGGACCCTCGCCCACCCCGAATTTCGCAGCCCTTCGCGTCGATTTTGCCCACGGTGCAAAGCGGCGCGACCCCCGCGAATTGAGCAGTAAGCGTCAGAACTGGGCCGTGTTGACAGGTGTCCACTTAGCGCGAGGTGGGCACTTGCGAAGTGTGCAGTTGGTTGGGCCAGCGCAGGGGCGGGGAGGTTCGATTGCCGGTCCAATAGTCCCTGGAGAACGGTCTTGCCCACGTAGCGGGCGCGGCGCGGATCGGTGTTGGTTTACTTCGAGCGTTCCTGATTCAGCCTGGGCCGGCGCGACTTGTGCATCTTCCTGGGAACGGGGCCGACGTACGTTTCGTCCTGCGCGGGCGCGTTGCGTGTACGGAAAAAGGGGGCAGGTCAAGGTGCTACCATTTTGTAGCTTTCTCAAGAAAGTAATGTGAGCACTTGAGTTGGGGGATTCACAAGCCCTATGGAAGCCACGCCGACACAGATAATCAACTATTTCAGCGGGTTCAAACAGAACCTAGTGCCACTCTTCCAACGCCCATACACCTGGGGCGAACGCCAATGGCGCACTCTTTGGGAGGACATCCTCGCATTCTATGGTCCGTCCGAACAGGATTCAAAATCGACGCACTTCTCCCCGGTGCGTGTCAATGAAAGTGAGACACCTGGGCCGGGAGTTTAAAGAACGTTTACCCCCTTGTTGGGCGGATTGATCCAGACTTGGGGGGGCAGGTCCGGCGGGCGCGGCGCCCGCGGGACGAAGCGCTCGGGATGGGCGGTAAACGCGGTGGTGAGGACTGACTGGCGCTGGGCCAGGATCTGGGGCGCGTGGCCGTGATGAACGGCCGCCGGGGTCAGCAGACCGAGGCCGGAGTGGTGATGGTCGTGGTTGTACCAGCGGAAGAACGGCTGGCAGAACGCGCGGGAGTGTTCGATGGAGCCGAAGCGGGCGGGGAAGCCGGGATGATATTTGAGGGTGTGGAACTGGCTTTCCGAGAACGGGTTGTCGTCGGGCACATGCGGCCGGCTGTGGGTTTTGAGCACCCCGAGATCGGCAAGGAGCAGCGCCAGCGGTTTTGATTTCATCGAAGAACCGCGGTCGGCGTGAACGGTGAGTTGTCCAGGCACGATGTGCTGGCTGCGGTAGCTGTGCTCGATCAGCCGCTTCGCCAGCGCCGCGCTTTCGCGATAGGCGACCATCCAGCCGACGACGTAGCGGCTGAAGATGTCGAGGACAACGTAGAGGTAAAAGTAGCTCCACTTGACCGGGCCGCGCAGCTTGGTGATGTCCCAGCTCCAGAGCTGATTGGGTCCGGTCGCCAGCAACTCCGGTTTCTGGTAGGGCGGGTGGGTCAACTGATCCCGGCGCTCGCGGCTCTCGCCGTGCTCGTCGAGCAACCGGTACATGGTGCGGATCGAGCAGTGGTAGCGGCCCTGGTCGAGCAGAGCGGCATAGACCTGGGCTGGCGGACAGTCCTGGAAGCGCTCCTCGTGCAGGCAGGCCAGCACCTGGCCCCGCTCCTGCTGGCTGAGGGCGCGCGGGTGGCGCTTCAGCCGACGCCGGGGCAGGGACGGGCGCCGGCGCCGGTACCAAGTCGCGCGCGGAACCGCCAGGGCCTGGCAGGCCTGCCGGCGCCCCACCAGCGGGGAGAGCTCTTCGATGGCCGCCAGGATCATTGGTCCCTGTCCGGCATCTCCGAGCGGGCGGGGCGCAACAGCCTGGCCACTTTTTTTTGAACCTCGATGACGATCTGCGCCTTGCGCAACTCCTCTTCGAGGCGCTGATTGCGGCGGCGCAGCTTGTCGTTTTCAGCCGCCAGCGGGTTGCGCTGCGGCTCCGGGCCGCGCTGCCGCGAGAACGCCGCCTGGGTCGCCGCATCGCGCTCTTTGCGCCATCCGGTCAGCGCCGACGAGTACAGCCCCTCGCGGCGCAGCAGCGCCCCGAGTTCACCCCGCGCCTTGGCGGCTTCCGCCTCGCGCAGAATGCGCCGCTTGTACTCGGCGGTGAAACTCCGCCGCTTGGGCCGGGCCTCAACCTCCGGGTCAGGCCCAGTGCGGGTCACATCCCCCGGGGCCGCCGCTCCACTCCGCGCCGTCTCGCCCGCTGCCGCGGGCTCGCCAGCGCTCCGTTCCGC
>JBOGKQ010000067.1:0-7933 GCA_050747905.1 Terriglobales bacterium
CCAGGAATCAGCGCCTCCACTGAGCTATATAGGAACAGTTCCGCCTGGGGCTTGAGGTCATCTCCGCGCATGTCCCTAAGATCCGCCCCACCCCAGCGCGGTTACGCTCTTTTTCAACAAGCTCCTAAGGGACAATTGGTACCATACGTTCGGCTACGGGGATTTGCGCGATTACGGACTGGCCGATAAGAAGCGCGCGGCAGAGGAGCTGGCGCAGGAGTACCCGTTCATTGACATCAAGCGCGTGGGCATCAACGG
Source organism: Terriglobales bacterium (assembly GCA_050747905.1). GTDB lineage: Bacteria > Acidobacteriota > Terriglobia > Terriglobales > SCQP01 > SCQP01. The sequence goes on from JBOGKQ010000067.1 coordinate 259, forward strand.
GCATTCCGGCGGCGGGTTCATGTCGGCGGCGGCGATTCTGGAGTATCCGGATTTCTTCAAGGTCGCGGTGTCGGAATCGGGCAACCACCAGAACAACATTTACAACAATGTCTGGAGCGAGGAACACAACGGCATCCAGGAGACCGATGGCGCCGATGGCGCTGCCACGTTCAAGTTCACCATCGCCACCAACTCGTCGCTGGCGGCCAATTTGCAGGGGCACCTGCTGCTTTCTACTGGCGACATGGACGACAACGTGAACTATGCCAACACCATGACCCTGGTGAACGCGCTCATCCGCGCCAACAAGCGCTTTGACCTGATCATGCTGCCGGGCGAACGCCACCACTACGGCAGTGACACGGACTGGTTTTTCTGGCGCAAAGCGGACTACTTCTGCCAGTGGCTGCTGGGCTCGTCGCCGCACGGCGCCAACATGGTGATGCTGCAGCGGGAAGTGGCGAAGAAGGGAACGGGGAACCATTGATAGGCGCGGGGCTCGGGCGGCCTGCGGCCGCCCTCAGCCCGCTTGCAGCGGTCTGCCAAGGCGCCGCCTAGCCGTGGGCGGCCAGGCGGCTGCCCACGGGGGCCGCGCCGCTTTTGCCCACGGTGCAAAGCGGCGCGACCCCCGCGAGCGATTGGACGCCTTTATAGTCGTCGTCGAGCTTTACATCACCCGCAGGGGCAACGGGAACTGAACGAAATCTTGTCCGCAGGCCGGGGGTGCTATGCTACTCCTATCGGTAAACGATGGGAGAGGGCATGGAGCTGCTGCCGGGAACGCTGGACCTGCTGATTCTGCGCGCGCTGCGCTCGGGCGCGGCGCATGGCTACGGCATCGCCGAGCGACTGCGCGCCACCTCTGACAATATCCTGCAAGTCGGCGAAAGCTCGCTCTATCCCGCCTTGCAGCGGTTGCTGCTGCGGGGATGGGTCAGGGGCGAGTGGGGGGAGTCGGAGAATAAGCGCCGCGCGCGCTACTACACCCTCAGCGCAAGAGGACGGAAACAACTGGAGCACGAGCGGGCCGATTATGAGCGCATGGATGCGGCCATCCGCAAGGTGCTGACATGCACGGAATACTAGCGCGGCTACGGCAGTGGTGGTGCTGGGGCGCGGCGCAACGGGAGCTCGAGGAAGAAATTGCCGCGCATCGCGCGCTGAAGCGCGAGGCGCTGGCGCGGGCCGGAGTGGCGCCGGAACGGCTGGCGGCGGCAACGGAACGGGCCATGGGAAACGAGGTCTATATGCGGGAAGCAGCGCGGGGCGTGTGGTTGTGGCCGTGGCTGGAGGCCATCGGACAAGGGCTGCGGCAAGGCGTGAGCCGCCTGGGGCGGGCGAAAGGGTTTGCCGCCGTGGCCATCATCACGCTGGCGTTAGGGATGGGCGCCAACACGGCGATTTTTTCGGTGGTCGAAGCGGTGATGCTGCGGCCACTGCCCTACCCCGAGGCAAGCCGCATCCTCGAGTTCCGGTTCCGAAGCAGGAATAGCCTGCAAGACGGCTTTCCGCTGGCGTGGGTGGATGGACTGCGGCAGCACATGAGCATGTTCTCGGCGCTGGCGGGCTATGAAGGCGGCGGCGTCGAGGAACTGGATCATGGACACGGGGTGGATTGGGCGGCGGGCGCTTATGTGACCAGCGGCTTTTTCCGCGTCTTCGGAGTGACGCCCAAGCTGGGGCGGGGGTTCGTCCGCAGAGACGAAACCGCCGGAGCGCCAGTCGTGGCGGTGCTGAGCCATGCGCTTTGGGAGCGGGCGTTTGACGGCAATCCTAGGGTTGTAGGAACGGTGATTCGTTACGATGGCCGCGCCTGCACGGTAGTAGGAGTTATGCCGGTGGGGTTCAAGTTTCTCGAAAACCCGGCGGAGATGTACGTCGCCCTGCAACAAACCAAAGACCTGGGGGCGCAGGGTCTGAACACCGAGATTTACGGGCGGCTGGGGCCGGGCGTGAGCGCGGCGGCAGCGCAGGCGCAGGCCGACGCGGTGTATCCGGCGCTGCGGCGGCAAACCGAACTGGGGCCGTGGGCGCAGGGGCTACGCCTGGATCCTTACCAGAACCAGCAGGCGATGCCGGTGCAGACGAGCCTGTATTTTCTGTTGGGCATCGTCGGATTGCTGCTGCTGATCGCGTGCGCCAACGTCGCCAGCCTGCAGCTGGCACGGACGCTGGCGCGGGCGCCGGAGCTGGCGCTGCGGCGGGCGCTGGGCGCCGGTCGTGGCCGCTTGTTCGTGCAGTTTCTGACCGAAGGCGCGGTGCTGGCGGTGGCGGGAGGATTGGTCGGGCTGGGGCTGGCGGCGGCAACGCTGCGCACGCTCGCTGTGAACCTGAAACCGTGGTCGCTGCCGCTGGCCGGACCGATCAGCCTGGACTGGCGGGTGTTGGCGTTCACGGCGGCGGCGGTGTGCGGCGCCGCAATTTTGTTGGCCGTAATGGCGGCCTGGCAGGGCAGCGCCAAGCGGCTGGAAGTGGCTCGGTTCCGGCGGCGTGGACGGGCGCGCGACGTAATCGTGACCGCCGAGATCGCCTTCAGCTTGCTGCTGCTCGCCGGTGCAGGGCTGCTGGTGCGCTCCTTGGCGAGCCTGGAGAACGCCCCGCTGGGATTTGATCCGGCGGGCCGGATGGTATTTGCTGCACAGCCACCGCACGGCGCGGCTGCGGATTTTCAGCAGCTGCTGCTGGCGCGCTTGCAGGCGCTTCCGGACGTCAAGAGAGCCGCGGCCACGTCGGCACTGCCGCTGCTGGGGCGGGGGAACCTACCGGTATCGCCCGCCGGGCACCAGAACCAAGACACGGGTGGGGTTGAAGTGCGCATGATCAGCCCCGGCTACTTTGCCGCCATGGGCATGCCGCTGTTGCAGGGAAGAAGCCTGGCCGACTCCGACCGGGGCAGCGCGCCTCTGGTGGCGGCGGCCAGTGCCGGACTGGCTCGGCAGTGGTTTGGCGGCCACAGCCTGGGGAGGCAGATTCGGTTGGGGGTTTGCTGCGGCAAGGTTTTGATTCCGCCAATCGCGAACCCACGGACCCTTGTGGGCGTAGTTCCCGATGTGCCCGCCAGGACCGCCGGCACGCCCTATCCCTTAACGGTCTACATCCCGCAAACACAGCTTCAACTTCAATTTGACTCGCAAGACTGGTTTGTGGTGCAGGGTGGCGTGAGCGCAGCCCAGGTGCGGGCGGTGGTGGAGGCGGTACAGCCGGGCACGCGGGTTACTGGCGTTGCGAGCTATGCGACGGTGGTGAGCCAGGCGGTGGCTCAACCGCGGTTGGAGGCGCAGTTGACGGCCGGCTTCGCGCTGCTGGCACTGCTGCTGACTGCCGTGGGGCTGTACGGATTGCTGAGCTACGCGGTGACCGAACGCACGCGGGAAATTGGCGTGCGCATGGCGCTGGGGGCGCCGCGCGCGCGGCTGCTGCGGCAGGTGGTGGGGCGCGGCATGGTGCTGGCGGTGATCGGCGTGGCTGCCGGGCTGGCTCTGGCGGTACCGCTGGGCAAGACCGCCGAGAGCCTGCTCTCGGGCGTGGAGCCCAATGATCCGGCGACGCTGGCGGGGGCGGCAATTCTGATGCTCGTCATTGCCGCGTTGGCCGGTTTGGGCCCGGGGTGGCGAGCGACGCGGGTGGACGCGGCGGCAGCGCTGCGCGCCGAATAAGCCCGTACAATGGCTGCATGTGGACGGTGCTGCAGCATGCGGCGTGGGAAGACCCGGGACTGATTGCCGATGCACTCGATGCGCACGCGCACGAGTTCCGCATCATCAGGCTCGACCGCGGTGAGCCTGTGCCGAGGGCGGTGCCGCAGGGGCTGGTGGTGATGGGCGGGCCGATGGGAGTGTACGAGGCCGAGCGCTACGCGTTCATCACCGCCGAGCTGCAACTACTAGCTGAGTGTGCGGCTGCAGGCATCCCGGTGATGGGCGTGTGCCTGGGCGCGCAGTTGCTGGCGGCGGCACTGGGCGCCACCGTGACCAAGGGACCCGGCATGGAAGAAGGCGGGGGCTGGGTCAGGTTGACCGAAGCAGGGCAGAAAGACCCAGTGCTGGGGGCCGACGGCCCTGAGTTGCCGGTGGTGCATTGGCATCAGGACACTTATGCGCTGCCAGACGGTGCTGTGTTGCTGGCCAGCAGTGACCGCTATGAGCAGCAGGGGTTTCGGCTAGGTGAGCGGGTCTACGGGTTACAATTCCACATCGAGGTGGACGAAAGCCTGGCACAGCAGTGGCGCGAGCGGGGGTTGAAACTTGACCGCGAGCACGTGGAAAAGGTCAGCCTGGCGGGGCGGGCGCTCTTTGACCGATTTCTACATGTAACGCGCGCAGGGGGCTGAGCGTTTCCGAGCCATGGCGTCCGCCGCGCCGAGACCTGAACCACTGCCCCGTAACCTGCCCGTCCTGCTGCCACTGTTGGCCGCGAGCGGGTGCGCGGGCTTAATCTACGAAATCGTTTGGTACCAGACGCTGGCGCTGGTGATCGGCTCGACGGCGGTGTCGCTGGGCTTTTTGCTGGCGGCGTTCATGGGCGGTCTGTGCCTGGGGAGCCTTTTGCTGCCGCGACGGGTTCGCGGACGCGGGTGGCATCCGCTGCGGGTTTACGCGGCGCTGGAGCTGGCGACAGGCGTTCTGGGTCTGGGGACGCTCGGATTTTTCCCGCTGGCCGAGAAGTTGTATTTGCTCTCAGCAGGCCCGCATGCCTGGCACGGACTGGGCTCGATGCTGCTGCGGGGCGGGCTGAGCGGCGTATGCCTGCTACTGCCGACGACGATGATGGGCGCGTCGCTACCAGCTCTGGCCAACTGGATCAGGGCAACGCCGGAAGGCGTGGCGTGGTGGGGATGGCTGTATGGAGCTAATATCGCCGGCGCGGTGGCGGGCTGCCTCGTGGCGGGTTTTTACCTGCTGCGAGTGTCTGATTTAGCCGTGGCCACGTGCGTGGCGGCGGGGATGAACCTGGCCGTGGCAGGGCTGAGTTGGAGATTGGCGGCGGGGCAGCGGGCAAGTGGTGGCACGGCCACCTCTTTCGGGAGCCGTGAGCGGGACAACCAGGGGCGGCAGAGGGTCGTGGACGTTTATGTCTGCATCGGGCTGTCGGGGTTGACGGCGCTGGGGGCTGAAGTGGTCTGGACCCGGCTGATGAGCTTGCTGCTGGGTGCAACCGTCTACACGTTTTCGCTGATCCTGGCCGTGTTGTTGATCGGCTTGGGACTCGGCTCGGCATGGGGCGCGCAATGTGGCAAGCGCTTCCGGGCGCGCACGGCGCTGGCATGGTCGCAGCTGGGGGTGGCGGCGGGGGTGGCGTGGGGGGCCTGGATGCTGGGCGCTGCCCTGCCCTACTGGCCGGTCAATCCACTGCTGTCTTTAAGCCCATGGTACATTTTCCCGATTGATCTGCTGCGCTGCCTGTGGACGCTATTGCCGGCAGCGGTGTTTGGGGGCGCGAGTTTTTCCCTGGCGCTGGCGGCAGCGGCCGGGCCGGACGCCGACCCGGGATGCGTGGTGGGCGGCATCTATGCCGCCAATACTGTGGGAGCGATCCTGGGGGCGCTGGCCTTTAGTCTGTCGCTGGTGCCCTGGATCGGAACCCACAACTGCGAGCGGGTCCTGATCGTAGTTTCGGCGCTCAGTGGGCTGTTGCTTCTCCGTAAATTCCTGACACGGTTGCGGTGGAGCGCCGTCGCCACCGCCACGGCGCTGATCGCGCTGGCGTGGTTTGCGGTACATGTGCCGGCGGTGCCGGGGGAGTTACTTGCGTATGGCCGGCGGACGGCGCTGAATGCGGGGCAGTCGCAGATTCTGTACACCGCCGAAGGGCGCAATGCCTCCATCGCCGTTTCCGAGTGGAACGATGGCGCCATTCAGTTTCATGTCAGCGGCAAGGTTGTCGCTTCGACCGAGCCCTTCGATATGCGGCTGCAGCGCATCTTGGGTGATGTGCCGGGGCTGGTACACCCGAAGCTGAACTCGGTGCTGGTCGTGGGCTTTGGCGCAGGGGTGACGGCGGGAACGTTCACGACGTTTCCGGATGTCCGCCGGATCGTAATCTGCGAGATCGAGCCACTGATTCCACCCGCGGCCACGCGCTTTTTCCGGGCGCAGAACTTCGACGTGCTGCACGACCCACGCACCACGATGATCTACGACGACGCACGGCATTATATTTTGACCACGCAGGAGAACTTTGACCTGATCACCGCCGACCCGATCCATCCGTGGGTGAAAGGGGCGGCGGCGCTGTATTCGGAAGAGTACTTCCGCATGGAGCGCGCACACCTCAATCCCGGCGGGGTGGTAACCCAGTGGGTGCCGCTGTACGAAAGCAGTGCGGAGGTGGTGAAGAGTGAGATTGCCACCTTTTTCCGAGTGTTTCCGCAGGGTTCGATCTGGGCGAATGCGCTCAATGGCGGCGGCTACGATCTGGTCCTGCTGGGCTCGAACGGCCCGCTGCGGGTTGATCTGGATGCGGTCGAGGCGGAGCTGCGCTCGCCCGCCTACGCCAAAGTTGCTACCTCGCTGGAGGCGATCGGGTTTACCAACGCCGTGGATTTGTACTCGACCTATGCCGGACGAGCGCGCGATTTGCAGCCCTGGCTGGAAGGTGCGCCCATCAACCGGGACGGCAACTTGCGGCTGCAGTATCTGGCCGGGCTGGCACTGAACCGCCAGGATGAGAACGCGATCTACGGGCAAATCGAGCGCTACCGCAAGTTTCCGGACGGCTTCATCACCGGGTCACCGCAAACGCTGGCGGCGCTGCGCGCGAGCTGGGGGCAATAGCGGACTTTTGCCACGACCGCGAAGCGATAAGCTAAGGGCATGGCGGAAACGGGATCGTTTTGCTGGGTGGAGTTGGCAACACCGAATCCGGCGGGCGCACGCAACTTCTATAAAGCGTTATTGGGCTGGACGCCGCAAGGGCAACCCGACGCCAAGCATATGTATACAGTGCTGGCGCGGGGAAAGGAAGTCGCAGCGGGATGCTTTCAACTTCCCGAGGAGCTGCGCAAGCAGGGGGTGCCGCCGCATTGGCTGATCTACGTCTCCACGAAGAACGCCGATGAGATGGCGCGGCGCGCGGTCGAACTGGGTGGCAAGTTGGTGCGCACGCCCTTTGACGTGGAAGATATGGGACGCATGGCGGTGGTGCAGGACCCACAGGGAGCCGTATTCGGTCTGTGGCAGGCGAAGAGCTTTGGCGGCTTCGAGGCGCGCGGTGACAACGCGTTTTGCTGGGCTGACCTAGTGGTACCGCACCCGGAACAAGCGAGCGGCTTCTACGGCGAGCTGTTTGGGTGGAGATTATGGCAAGGTGAGCGGGACAGCTCGGGCTACTGGCTCATCAACAATGGCGACAAGACCATTGGGGGCGTACCGCCGGCGGAAGATGCCCAAGCACCGCCGCACTGGCTGGCATGGTGGCAGGTGGCCGATTGCGATGCCGCCGTCGAGGACGCCGAGGCGAATGGCGCACGAGCGCTCCTGCGCCCCTGGACGATGGAGCGGGTAGGACGCTTGGCTGTGTTGCAGGATCCGCAGGGTGCGGAATTCGGGTTAAGGAGACTCTGATTAAGCGGTGATTTTGCGGGGAAGTGGTTGGGAGCAGTTCGCGGCGAGAGAAGCGGGGGCTAGAAGGGGGGATCGGGCCGTGACTACGGTGCACTGCAGTGCGGGAGGGGCAG
>JBOGKQ010000068.1:0-7604 GCA_050747905.1 Terriglobales bacterium
TTGGGGGCCCTTGGCCCCAACCCGACGCTGCGCCTCGCTGGGGCCGCGCCTGCATATTTCCCCGGGGGCGCTCGCTGGGACGCTCGCCCATTCCGAATTTCGCAGCCCTTCGCGTCGATTTTGCCCACGGTGCAAAGCGGCGCGGCCCCGCGAGAGGACGAAGCTCCGCGCGGCATATCGCCCCGCCCCGGTACAACTCTAAGGAAGGGGCGAGATGCAAGCGGGGCAAGGACGCAGTGAGCAAGGGCGAGGGAGCGTATAGGGATATACGTGACCGAGCCTGCGCGAACGAGGACGAAGCTCCGCGCGGCATATCGCCCCGCCCCGGTGCAAACCCCCGCCCCTACAGAGCGTCTTTGAGGATGACTGCCGGCTCCACCCTCGCCGCGCTGCGCGCCGGCAGCAGCAGCGCCAGCACCGCCACCGCGACAAACAGGCTGGCGTAGCCGAGCACGATGCCGGGGTTGGCGGCGCCCACGCCAAACAGCAGCGAACCGGCGAGCCGGCCCAGCCCCAGGGCTGCGCCTATGCCGGCGGCCATGCCCGCGGCAATCGGCGTCAGCCCGGCGCCCAGCACCGAGCGGAACACGCGGCCCCGGCTGGCGCCGAGCGCCATCCGGATGGCCAGCTCGCGCCAGCGCTGCCGCACCGTAAACGCGGCCACCCCGAAGATGCCGAGGGCGGCGAGCAGCGTCGCCAGCGCCGACAGCAACGACAGCAGGATGGCTCCCATGCGCTCCGCCCACAGCGACGCGGCGACGGCTGCGGAGCCGGTTTCCAGCTGCGAAATCGCGAGGCTCGGGTTCACCGACGCCACCGCCTGGCGCAATTCCGGCAGCAGCGTCGCCGGCGGTGGGCCCGCGCTGCGCACCGTCAGCCCCAGCGCCGTCGCGGGCTCCTGCGCCAGCGGCAGGTAGGCGAGCGCCACGGCGCCCTCGGTGAGGGAGTGATAGATGCTGTCCTGCGCCACCCCGACCACGGTCGTGGGTTCGTCCTCGTCGTGGAAAAGCACGCGCTGCCCGACGGCGTTCTGGCCGGGCCAGGCGATGCCCGCCAGCGTCTCGTTGACGATCATCACCCGTGGCGCGCGGACGCTGTCGCTGCGCTCCAGGTCGCGGCCGGCCAGCAGGCGGATCCCGGTGGTGCCGAAAAAAGATCCTGGCAGGATGGATTCGATGTTCGCCACCCGCATCTCCGGGTTGAGCGTGGCCCCCTGCCCGTAGAGCTGGTAGCCGCGCGCCGAGTCACCGCTGGCCATGGGCGAGCCGGTGGCGAGGGTGGCGCTCGCCACCCCCGGCAGGCGGCTCACGCGCCCCAGCAGCGCGCGGTCGAGGTTCAGCAGCCGCTCGGGCGCGCCCGGCGCGGTGAGGCTGAAGCCCGCGGCCGCCGCGTCGAAGCGGAGGCTGGCCAGGGGCGCGGCGTCAAAGCCCGGCGGCGAGCTTTGCAGATGGCGCAGGCTGGCCACAAACAGGCCCGCCAGGATGAGCGCCGCAATCGAGAACGCCGCCTCCGCCGCCAGCAGCCAGCTCCGCAGTCGCTGGCGCCCGCCGCCGCTGCCGCTCGCGGCGCGCAGCACCAGGCCGGGCTGGACGCGCGCCCCCTGCAACGCCGGCGCCAGTCCGGACAACACCGTGGTCAGCACCGCCAGACCCAGCGCGAACCACAGCACTGCGCCGGAGATGCCGGGATGGAACGCCGCCCGCTCCACCGCCGCCGGGCGGTAGGCCCACAGCGCCTGCTGTGCCACCTCCGCCAGCGCCACTCCCGCCGCCCCGGCCAGCAGGCCCAGCAGCAGCGATTCGGCCAGGAGCTGGCGCAGCAGCCGCTGCGGCGTCGCGCCCAGCGCCATGCGCACCGACATTTCGTGCCGCCGGGTGTGCGCCCGCGCCAGCAGCAGGTTGGCAACGTTGGCGCAGGCGATGAGCAGCACCATCCCCACCGCGGCCAGCATGACCGCGAAGGCAAGCGAGAACAGCCCCCGCTGGTTGGGATCGATGCCGGTCTCCAGCAGCGGCAGCGTGGTCGCGGTCAGCAGCTTGTCGGTTTTGGGATACTCCCGCGCCAGCTGGTCGCCCATCAGCCGCACCCCGGCTTGCGCCTGCGCCAGCGTGACCCCAGGTCGCAGCCGCGCCGCCACATCGAAAAATTGCGCGTTGCGCGCCATGTAGTAGCTCTCCAGGGGCCCGCGCAGCAGGACGCTGTGCATGCTCATCGGCGCCCACAGATCGGGCGCCTGCAGCGTGCCGGTGCCCTTGAACCCGGCCGGCGCGATTCCGATCACGGTGAACGCGGCGTTGTTCAGGGTGATGGATGTGCCCAGCAGGGCGGGGTTGCCGGCGAAGTGGCCCTCGAAAAAGCTGTGGCTGAGCACCGCCAGCGCGCCGCTGCCGTCCTCGCGGGTTTCGGCGGCGTGGAACAGGCGGCCGCGCGCCGCCTGCACGCCCAGGACGTCAAAGTAGCTGCCGCTGACCACATCGGCGATGACCTGCACGGCCTGGCCGCGCTGGCCCAGCGCCACCGGTTGCTGCTTCAGCGCGTAGGCGCCGCTGAACAGTTGCGTTTCGGCGGCGTAGTCGAGAAAGTCGAGGTGCGAAACCGGCATGAAGCCGGTGCCGGGCACCGTGGGCGCGAGGTCGTAGATCGCCACCACGCGGTTTACCTGCCGCACCCCAAGCTTGTGCTCCATGACCGCGTGCCAGACGCCGAAAATGGCGGTGTTGGCGCCAATCGCCAACCCCAGCGAGAGCACCGCCGCCAGGCTCAGCCACGGCCGTTGCCGCAGGTTACGCCAGGCGTCGTGGAACTCGGCGGGGACGGGGGGCATGGACCGATGCTAGCACTGGCCCGCCGCCCGGGGCGCGCGTCCCGGGCCCTCCCGATTTCGGTTACAATGGGTGTCTGCCCACAGGGCGATTAGCTCAGTTGGTCAGAGCGTCTGCCTTACAAGCAGAAGGTCCACGGTTCGAGCCCGTGATCGCCCACCAGGCCCGGAACGTGGATGGCCGCCCAGCGCGGGGACGTAGTTCAGTTGGTTAGAACGCCGGCCTGTCACGTCGGAGGTCGCGGGTTCGAGCCCCGTCGTCCCCGCCATTTACCTCATTGAATCCCCTCGCGGCGGTCGCGCCGCTTGGCACCGTGGGCAAAATCGCCGCGCAGGGCTGCGAAATTCGGAATGGGCGAGCGTCCCAGCGCCCGCCCCCGGGGAAACATGCAGGCGCGGCCCCCGCCCTGGGGCCCCCAACCCGCCCTGCTGTGAGTGCGCAGGGCGGGCAACCCGACGCGAGCCAGCCGCCCCGCGCAGTTCCAGCGTGGCGGCTCAAAAGCGGGGCGCGCGGCGCAATTCGCCCTGCGCAGTTCCGGCAGGGCGAAGCAGCCGCGCAGGGGCCCGCGCCAAACATTGAAGCGCAGCGTCGGGTTGGGCCAGGGGCCCCCAACCCGATGCGAGCAAAAGCGGGGCGCGCGAAGCAGCCGCGCAGGGGCCCGCGCCAAACATTGAAGCGCAGCGTCGGGTTGGGCCAGGGGCCCCCAACCCGATGCGAGCAAAAGCGGGGCGCGCGGCGCAGCCGCGCTGGGGCCCGCGCCAAACATTGAAGCGCAGCGTCGGGTTGGGCCAGGGGCCCCCGGCCCGACGCGAGCAAAAGCGGGGCGCGCGGCGCAATTCGCCCTGCGCAGTTCCAGCAGGGCGAAGCAGCCGCGCTGGGGCCCGCGCCAAACATTGAAGCGCAGCGTCGGGTTGGGCCAGGGGCCCCCGGCCCGACGCGAGCCAGCCGCCCCGCGCAGTTCCAGCGTGGCGGCTCAAAAGCGGGGCGCGCGGCGCAATTCGCCCTGCGCAGTTCCAGCAGGGCGGCGCAGCCGCGCTGGGGCCCGCGCCAAACATTGAAGCGCAGCGTCGGGTTGGGGCCCGGGGCCCCCAACCCGATGCGAGCAAAAGCGGGGCGCGCGGCGCAATTCGCCCTGCGCAGTTCCAGCAGGGCGAAGCAGCCGCGCTGGGGCCCGCGCCAACATTGACAAGTGTTAAGCTACAGCTTACGGTTCTCCGGTGAAAATTCGGAACTTCGCCCATAAAGGCCTCAAGCGGCTCTACGAAGAGGACAAGCCGAAGGGCGTGCCGCCCGCTACCGTGGACAAGCTGCGGAAGATACTGGCGTACCTCGACGACATGGGGAGCCCGGAGGAATTGCGGGCGCTAGCGGCCTGGAGGGCCCACGCGCTGACCGGGGACCGGAAAGGCATTTGGAGCCTTAGCGTCACCCGGAACCGGCGAATGACGTTCCATATCGACACGACGGAGAACGAGCTTTGCGACGTGAATTTGGAAGATTACCACTAAACAAAAGGAGTGAACACCGTGCCCATGAAGAACCCGCCCCATCCCGGAGATTTCATTCGGAGTGAGATTATCCAGCCCGCCGGACTTTCGGTGACCTCCGCCGCCGCTGCACTCCGGGTGTCTCGCCCGGCTTTATCCAACCTGCTTAATGGCAGCGCCGATCTTTCCGGCGACATGGCGCTCCGCATCGAGAAAGCGTTTGGCGTCAAGATGGACACTCTGATGCGGATGCAAGCGTCCTACAACATCGCGGAGACACGCAAGCGGGAAAAGAAAATACGCGTCCGGCGGTTCCGTCCACCAACCCACGTTCACGCGTGAATCAATCACTGCTTTGAGCGGTTATCGAGCCACGCTCCAAACGCGGCACAGGAACTCACATTATCCCTGGATCAGTTTTCGGGGAAGACGTCAGGAGAACGGCGGCAGCAATTCCCCCCGTCAGCATGCCTTGGATGGCCCCCACGGCAGGGGGGGTGCGGCCCATCACTATTTTTCACCGCAGGCGACGATATATAATCATAATTCACGGATTGAAGGCAATTTTCACCGCGTATGGCTAAGCAACAGCGTTTTTCAGGACCCGTAACCGTTTTTCAAGAGCAGCAGCTCCCGGAACGAGCAACTCCGGCCGGCTATGCAGCTCTGATTGACGCGTATCACCTCCGCGTGCCATTGCCGCGGGCCCTTTCCGCCATTGGCGAACACCATCGGGTCAGGATCGAAGCAGGATGGCAAATCTTCACTCCGCGGCATGCCCCATCACCCGATCTGGAAGGCCACTTGGTCTTCGCTCTGAAGTACGAGGGTCTCGATCTCGCCATCCTAAAGCGGCTGTTCGCTGCACTCGCGCCTGCCGATATTGAGGCGATTGTCAAGACGAAGCCCACGGGAAGCTATGCCCGGCGGCTGTGGTTCCTTTACGAATGGCTGCTGGGCAGGCAACTTGACCTGCCCGATGCCGAGCGCGGCACTTACGAGCCGGTCGTCGATCCCGAAAAACAATATGCTGTGCCCGGCGAAAACTCGCCGCGTCATCGTGTCCGCAATAACCTGCCTGGCACACCGGCGTTTTGTCCTCTGGTTTTCCGCACCGACAAGCTTGAAACGTTCACGGCTATGAACCTGGCAGCACGCGCTCACGAAGTCGCCACCAGGGTGCCGAGGGACGTTCTCATGCGAACGGCGGCATTCTTGCTGCTTAAAGATTCGCGATCCAGTTATGCCATCGAAGGCGAACGCCCGCCGCAGGATCGCATTCAGCGCTGGGCGCGCGCAATCGGCGAGGCCGGCCGCCGGCCGCTCAGCCTGGACGAACTACTGCGGCTGCAAGCCATCGTCATTGGCGATACTCGATTCGTCAAACTTGGGCTCCGGGAAGAGGGAGGCTTTATCGGCGAACACGACCGGGAAACGCGCTCGCCGATTCCAGACCATATCAGCGCTAGGCCCGAGGACCTTCGCGCATTGACGGAAGGCATGATCGCATTTGATCGCGGTAGGGCTTTGGGCCTGGATGCCGTGATCGCCGCGGCGGCGTTGGCGTTCGGCTTTGTTTGCGCGCATCCGTTTGTAGATGGAAACGGCCGCATTCATCGATACCTGATTCACCATGTTCTTGCTGAACGCGGATTCAACCCCGTCGGCGTTGTGTTTCCTGTTTCAGCGGCCATTCTGGAGCGAATCAATGAGTACCGAGCCGTGCTGGAGGACTATTCCCGGCGCCTGATGCCCGTGATCGATTGGCAGCCTACCGAAGACGGCAACGTGCGAGCACTCAACGATAGCGCGGATTTCTATCGCTTCATCGATGCCACGCCTCATGCGGAATTTCTTTATGGTTGCGTTCAAAAGACGGTTGAAATCGACCTGCCACGCGAGACTGCGTTTCTGGCGCACTACGACCAGTTCCGCGCACGTATCGAGGGCATCGTCGATATGCCCGGTCGCACGATTGACTTGCTCTTCCATTTTCTCCATCAGAATGAAGGCCATCTTGCAAAGAGGGCACGCACGCAACAATTTGCACGCCTGACTGACGTCGAGATTACTGCCGCCGAAAGAGCGTATTCGGAGCTATTCCAAACTGCCTATTAGAAGAGGAACCAGGAACCCGACTGACAATCCGGAGGGGCGACTTGCTATCGCGGTTCCTGGCAGCAAAGCAGACAGGGCTGCGAAATTCGGAATGGGCGAGCGTCCCAGCGAGCGTCCCCGGGGAAACGTGCAGGCACGGCCGCTCTCCCGGGGCCCCGGCCCGACGCGAGCAAAAGCGGGACGCGCGGCCGCGCCGCGCAGGGGCCCGCGCCAAACATCGCTGTGCCTCAACTGCAACAGTGAGACCCTTGCCACGCTTGCTGGGTTTCCCGCAACACGAGTGGCAACAGGCAAAGCGCCGCAGCTGGGTCCGCCCACGGGGCGTGGGCGAAAGCATTGACGAGGAGGCCGCCCAGCGCAATCCAGGCCATGTAAGCGCACAGCGAGCTTTGGCCGGCGTCGGCCGCCAGCGCCGCGCTACCTGCCGCCGCCGCGAGTTGGCGCTTGCGCCGTCCCAGCCAGGGCATCACCAGCGCCGCGATCGCCAGCAGCGCCATGCCCATGTAGCTCGGCTGCGGGCCTGCAGACGGAGTCCGGAGCGTGTAGAGCGACGCGGTTGCGATGAAGGCGGCCAGCGCCAGCAGAAGCCATGCAGTCAGGCGGGTGGCGAAGGCTTCTGCCCGCGGGTGTTGGCTTTGAAACCGCCACAGCACAGTTCCCGCCGACAACATCTCGATCGCGCTGTCGCCGCCGAAGCCCGCCAGCGCCACGCTGCGGGCGCGCGCGGCCGCGGCGAGCGCCACCCCAACCTCGACGGACATCCATGCCAGTGTCAGCCACTGCACTTGCCGGATGGCGTCCCTCTGCTTCACACAGGATTCGCTCACAGAACCAGTCTAGCTGGAAGAGCCGGCTCCTCGGGGCGGGGCCGCGGAGCCTCATTGCGTCTTTCCTGGCTCAGATCAAACCAGGAATAAGGCGGAATAGGGCGGGATGAGGCGGATCTGGTTGAACTGGGCTCCGCCTGTATCGTGCTCGCCGGCCACGCTATCCCCAAATTGTCACCATCCCCGACGCCGCCGCTGTACCACCGGCCACCGTCGAGTCTAGTAACCCCACTATCGCGGCTCGCGGGGGTCGCGCCGCTTTGCACCGTGGGCAAAATCGACGCGAAGGGCTGCGAAATTCGGAATGGGCGAGCGTCCCAGCGTCGGGGTGGGGCCAAGGGCCCCACCCC
>JBOGKQ010000069.1:0-6200 GCA_050747905.1 Terriglobales bacterium
CGTCCCAGCGAGCGCCCCCGGGGAAACCTGCAGGCGCGGCCCCAGCGAGGCGCAGCGTCGGGTTGGGGCCAAGGGCCCCCAACCCGACGCGAGCATAAGCGGGGCGCGCGGCGCAGCCGCGCTGGGGCCCGTGCCAACATTCTGTAGCACCGCGGACCGCTCGGCTGGCGGCTTTGACATCAGGAAAAGCCGCACCCGCTTGCCTCAAGCGCGCTCCACCAACGCTGGCTTGGCTCTAGCGCCGGGACCGCACGCGCGGGGCGTTCTTGTCCATACTCGGCCTGACTACGCTCAAGTTCACCGCCGCCGCCAGCGCTGCCGCCTGCGGGCTGAGGGTCCAGAACTGCGCCGCCCGCAACTCCAGCGCTATGGCCACGTGCAGCGTATCGGAGGTGGTGGCCTGCGGGCCATGGTGCTCACGGGCCAGCGCCATGCTGCGCTCGACGGCATTCCGGGGTATCGGGGATTGGTTCCAGCGCCCATTTTCGCGGTCGCGGTCGAATTCCGCCATGATTTGCCGCGCCTCATTGGCCGCCAGCGTCTTGTCGCTGACGCGCTGAAACACCGCATGGCTCCATTCCGCCTGCAACAGCGGCGTGACCCAGAAATGGGGCTGGGTCTCCGCAATCAGCTTCTGGACCGGATTGCGGTGGCTTTCGTCCAAATAAAGCGCGACAAAAATCCCGGTGTCCGCGTAGAGTCTCACGCGCGCTCACCCCGGCCGGGTGTGGCTTGGCCTGACATGCCCTGATTGTGCATGATAATCCGCCTCCGTGGGAGTTACAAACTGGCTGCGGGCAGCCCAAACGGGGAGGGCGGCTCCAGACAGAGGTGGCCGTGCCGCCAGGCCTCATTTCGCCGCCCCTGGGCATCCTACGGGAGAGGCCGGATGCCATGAAGAAGCCCACCCTTGCCCACCGCCGCCTTGCGCCGCAACCGGGCGGCCCGGCTGGAGAAACGCAGGACCGGATGAGCGCCCCGCTGCACACGCCCATCGATCTGGATGAGGCGGCCACCGCGGAAATCGCCACTGCCCTGAATGCCACTCTGGCCGATGTATTTGCCCTATATATCAAGACCAAGAACTTCCATTGGCACATGAGCGGACCCCACTTCCGCGACTATCATCTGTTGCTCGACCAGCAGGCGGGGCAGATTTTTGCCATGAGCGATCCCCTCGCGGAACGGGTGCGCAAGCTGGGCCGGCCGACGCTGAAATCCATTGGCGATATCGGCCGCCAGCAGCGCGTGGACGACAACGCCGAGGCCTTCGTCGAACCCCAAGCCATGCTCGCCGAGTTGCGCCATGACAACCAGGAGCTGGCCGCGCACCTGCGCCAGGCGCATGAACTCTGCGATGATCACAATGACATCGCCACCGCCTCCCTGATCGAGGTGTGGACGGATGAAACCGAGCGGCGCGCCTGGTTCCTGTTCGAGGCGACACAGCTGGTCTAGCTTTACTTTTGAATCACAAATGATTACAGTGGGCGGCGTGAAGCTGCCTAAACTGTCTCTTGCCGCCGCTGCCCTGCTGGCTTTTGGGTTGGCTCTGCCGTTCCCCTTCGCCGCCGCGCAGGCCCCGGCTTCGGTGATCGCGGGCATACCGACGCCGGAATCGGTCCTCGGCTTCAAGCCCGGCGCCGACTTCCATCTCGCCAACTATACCGATGCCATCGGCTATTTCCGCAAGCTGGCGGCGGCTTCCCACCGCATCAAACTGTTCGACGTAGGCCAGTCCTCCCGCGGCCAGACCCTTGTCCTCAGCGTTATCTCCTCGCCCGAGAACCTGGCCAACCTGGACAAATATCTGGAGATCAACCGCCGCCTCACCCTGGCAAGCGGCCTGAGCGATGCCCAGGCGCACGCCCTCGCCGGGCAGGGCAAGGTTGTGGTCCACATTGACGGCGGCATGCATTCGACCGAGGTCGCGGGCGGGCAGAGCATGATCGCGCTGGCCTACAACCTCTGCGCCGCCCAGAACGATCCGGAAATCAACGCCATCCTCAACAATGTCATCTTCGTGCTCTGGCCCACGCTCAACCCCGACGGCCAGCAGGAGGTGGTCGCCTGGTACCGCAGAAATGTGGGCACCAGCTTCGAGGTGAGCCCGATTCCGTTCCTCTTTCAGAAATACGTCGGACACGACAACAACCGCGACGGCTACATGAACAACATGGTGGAGTCGCAGGCGATCACCAAACAGGAACTGAAGTGGAACCCCGAGATCTGGTACACCCAGCATCAGACTGCGCCGTTTCCCGCCCGCATCTTCATCCCGCCGTTCGTGGACCCGATTTCGCCCAACATCAACCCCATCTTGATGCGCTGGCTCAACCAGATCGGCATCGCCATGGGCGCCTATCTGGACGAGCACAATATGCCCGGCGCCATCCACCGCGTGGGCTTTGACAACTGGTATCCCGGGTATCAGGATTTCACCGGCATTTTTCGTAACTCGATTGCGTTTTTTACCGAAACGGCGCTCTACGGCTACGCCACGCCGCACTTTTACACCCTCCGCGACTTCCCGCCCGCCTACCGCAATCTGCAGCCGCAAATCTTTTACAACAGCCCCTGGCGTGGAGGCTGGTGGCGCCTGGGCGACGCGGTGCACTACATGGTCGGCGCCTCCATGTCGGTGCTCGATACCGCCGCCAAATATCATGCCCAACTGCTGTACAACAAGTACCAGGCCGGCCGGGACACCATCGAGCAATATTCGAAAAACCCGCCCTACGCTTACGTGATTCCCGCCGGCCAGCCGCGGCTCGCCGAAGCCGCGCGCCTGGCGCGCGTGTTCGCCGTGAACGGTGTCGCGGTGGACCAGGCGTCGCAACCGTTCCTGGCCAACCATCGCAGCTATCCGGCCGGCTCCTGGGTGATCCTCATGGACCAGCCCTTCGCGCAACTCGTGCGTGAGCTGATCGAACCGCAGGCCTATCCCGAGCGCACCGCGAATGGCAGCCCCATCCGCCCCTATGACGTCGCTGGCTGGACGTTGCCCGAACAGATGAATGTGGAAGTGGATGCCGTGCGCTCGCCGGTCACGGCGGCGCAGCGCGCCGGCCTGCAGCCGCTGGCTTCCATCACCACTCCGCCGGGCAAAATCAGCGGCAGCGGCGGCGTCTTTCTACTGCCCCCGGATACCAACCAGCACTTCTACGCCATGAACCTGGCCCTCGATCAGGGCGCCAAGGTCAGCATCGTCACGGACCCCGGCCCGGGCGTGCCCGCAGGCACGGCCGCCATCAGCAACCTCAGCCGCGCCCAGATGCAGACCATCCTCAACTCCGCCGCCACTTCCGCCCGGGCGGTGGCGAGCGCGCCTGCCGGCGCCGCCGATATTGTCCACAAGCCCCGCGTCGGCCTCTATCGCCCCTGGCAGGCCAGCATTGATATGGGCTGGACCCGCTGGATTCTGCAAAACTACGATTTCCCGCCGCTGCTGCTGCGCAACGGCGATATCCAGGCCAGCGATCTTAACGCCCGCTTGGATGTCATCATCCTCGCCGACCAGTACCCCGGCGGCATTCTCAATGGCTTCGGCCCTGGCACCATGCCCGGCCAGTACGTCGGCGGCATCGGGAAAACGGGCGTGGACGCGCTGCGCACCTTTGTGCAAAACGGTGGAACTCTGATCTGCTTCAACCAGGCCTCGGCTTTCGCCATCCAGCAGTTTGGGCTGCCGGTCACCAACGTCCTCTCCGGCGTCAGCTCGAGCAAGTTCTACAGCTCGGGCTCCCTCCTCTGGACGCACGTGGAACAGCCCGAACTCGCCGGCACCTGGGGCATGCCTCCCGCGCAGGCCGTGATGTTTGACAACAGCCTGGCCTTCGCCACCGGCGAGGGCTTCCGCGGCCACATCCTGGCCGTCTATCCCAACCGCGAGGATCCGCTCGCCAGCGGCTTCTTGCAGGGACCGGAATTCCTCGAGGGCAAAGCCGCCGAGGTCGAGGCCGCCTACGGCAAGGGCCGTATTTACCTGTTCGGCTTCAAGCCCAACTGGCGCGCCCAAGCCCACGGCGCCTATCCGCTGATCTTCAACGCCATTTACGACTCGCCGGCATCGAGCCATCCCACCGAGTTTGGCTTTGCGCCCACGCCGCGCGCCATCCCCCCCAAGGAACCCGGCCCCGGCGCTCTGAAGCCGCTGACAGCGCGGCGTGGCGGCCGTTTCGGCGGCGGCCGTTAGAGCAAAACCAGCCCCGCGCCAACTTTGAGGCTCGCGCCGGGGTGGGGGCTTAGGGCCCCCAACCCGGCGCGAGCCCAAGCGGGGCGCACGGCGCAATTCGCCCTGCGCAGCTCCAGCAGGGCGAAACAGCCGCGCTGGGGCCCGCGCCCAGCTTAGTGCTTGACCGGCGCCGGGAAGGGCGGGCCCAGGGTGCTGGCATTGGCCAGCGGAATCGTGGGCAGGCTCTCGGTGCCGGCCGCGCCCACCGCGACCACGCCCATGATGAAGTCGTCCAGGGACTTGTCGAGGTTGATCGAAGTGCCGTGGACGTCGTAGCGCAGCGTCCACTGCGGCGCCGCCGTGGGCCGCAGCAGCACACGGTAACTGACGGCGCCGGGCACCGCGCTCCAGCTCAGGTGCGTGCCCCACCCGCGGCGTTGCTGTTCGAGGGGCGCAGGCGTGGCCGGGGCCAGTGCCAGTGCGCCCAGCGTAAGCGCGTTCACACGGGCGACGTTGGCGGTGTAGCTGGGGTTGGTGAACTGCAGCAGGTCGCCGAACTGCACCCCGTGATACATCCGCTTCCACTGGTGCTGATGGTCGTAGTTCTCGTAATAGTCAGTCATGCGAACCGCCGCGAAGCCATTCTGCAGGTAGGCGATGTCATCGCCCCCGCGCCCAAAGCGGTCGCGCCGGTATTCCTGCACCACCTGGAAATCGGGCAGGTAGAGGGCGGCAATGCCGGAGGCATACCGCGACACCTCGCGCGGGCTGCTGTCATTTTCGCCGCCAATGGTGGCCAGACGCAGAATCTGGCGCGGCGAGGCGTCCTCGGGTACGCCCTCGCTGTAGACGCGCATCCGGTTGGTGTTGGCGTGGCCGGGAGTGTTGTCCCCGCCGACGATGTCGTCGTCAATCATGGCGACCACGTCCTGGTTGGCGGCGTTCTGCTCGCGGGCGTGCCAGTAGGCGCCGTAGAGGCCTTCCTCCTCGCCATCGAAGGCGATGAACTGGAGGGTGGCGGGGAAGTGGTACTGGCTCATGACGCGGGCGAGCTCGAGCGCGACGGCGACGCCGCTGGCGTCGTCGTTGGCGCCCGGTCCCACCGTGGGGGTGCGGGAATCGGTGCCCCCGCCGAAGCCGCCGATGGTGTCGTAGTCGCCGCCCATGACGAAGATCTGGTGGTTGGAGGGATCATCGCCGGGCAGGGTAGCGATGACGTTGGTCATGGGCACGGGCTTGCGGATGCGGAAGCCAGCCGGGACCATGAAGTGTTCCTCGCGCACCTGCAGGCGGCCGCCGGAGGCGGCGCTGTATTTCTGGAACTGGGCGACGAGCCAGGCGCGCGCGGCGGCGGTGCCGGTGGTGGTCGAATCGGTTTCCTCGGTCGCGAGGCGGGTGCCGAAACCGACGAGCGCCACCTGATCGGCGTGGATGTTGGCTGCGCTGATCTGCGCGACTATTGCTTTCAAGGTGGCGTTGGCGGCCGGGGTGACCGTGGGCGGGTGATCAAAGGTGGTGGTCGAGGTCTGGGCCGCCAGGGAAGCTGACAGGGCCAAGCCCGCCAGCGCTGCAATCCACGCGCGCGTCGTCATGCCGCCGATTGTAGCACTTCAGTGCTGGAACAGGGCTTTGGGAACGCTCACGCTGACGCCTAAATTGTCGTCCACGAGCTCGCAATCGTGCACGTTGCCGGCCACGCTGATCAGCATGTAGGCGTCCGCACGCGACATATGACGATTTTGGACCAGGAAATCAATCATGTTGCCAATGGCCTGGGTAGTGGCGGCGCGCAGATCGCGGCTGAAGCCGAAGGTCATGTAGTTGGCGGCGGTTTCCGCGCGCGGCCAGGTCTGGCCGGTGTGCTTGAGCAGGGTAAAGGTGAAGGTGCCCTGGAGGGAGGTTTCAATGGCGGTAATGTCAACCTCGCCGTCGCCCTGGCCGGCGTGGCCATCGCCGACGTAGAAGAGCGCGCCGGGAACGAAGACGGGGAAATAGACGGTCGAACCGGCGACCAGATCCTTGCAGT
>JBOGKQ010000070.1:0-5053 GCA_050747905.1 Terriglobales bacterium
GTCACGTATATCCCTATACGCTCCCTCGCCCTTGCTCACTGCGTCCTTGCCCCGCTTGCATCTCGCCCCTTCTCGAGGGTTGGTGCCGGGGCGGGGCGATATGCGGCGCGGAGCTTCGTCCTCGCTCCGCTTGCATCGCGCCCGTTCCTGAGAGTTTTACAGCGGGGCGGGAGCCAGGTTGGGATTCAGCCGTTCAGCGCTTGCGCCAGGTCCTCAATAATGTCGCCGGCATCCTCGATACCGACGCTCAGGCGCAGCAAGTTGTCGCGAATACCGACCCGCGCCCGCTGCTTGGGCGCCATGTCGCGGTGCGACGACAGCACCGGATAGAGCATCAACGTCTGCACGTCGCCCAGGCTGGTGCAGGGCAGGCACAGCCGCAGCCGGTCCATCAGGCGCAAAATGCCGTCGCGGTCGGCGCCGCGCACCTCGAAGGAAACCATCGCCCCGAAACGCCCGCCAAACTGGCGCGCGGCGATGGCGTGGTCGGGATGATCGGCAAAGCCGGGATAGTTGACCCGGTCCACCGCGGGGTGGGCGCGCAAAAATGCGGCCACGGTAGCGGCGTTGGCGCACTGGCGCTCGAGGCGCAGCGGCAGGGTCTTGAGCCCGCGCAGGATCGTCCAGGCCTCGAACGGCCCCAGAATGCCGCCCAGCAATTTGCGCAGCCCGTCGAGCACCGCCAGGTCCGCGGCCGCGGCCGCGACCACGCCGCCCATGGCGTCCCCGTGGCCCGATATGTACTTGGTGGCGCTGTGCACGGAATAATCCGCCCCCAGCGCCAGCGCCTGCAACAGCACCGGACTGGTAAAGGTCGCATCCACCAGCAGCCGGGCCCCGGCGGCGTGCGATTTTTCCGCCACCACGGCCAAATCCAGCACCCGCAGCAGGGGGTTGGAAAGCGACTCGACCACCACCAGGCGGACGCCGGGGCCGGCCAGCGCCGCATCGAGCTGCGCCGGCTGGTTCAGATCCGCGAAGCGCATTTCAATCCCCAGCGGCGCCAGCACGTTCAATAGCAGGCCGAGGGTGCCTCCGTAGATCTCCTGCGAGCACACGATCACCTCGCCCGGACCCACGCCGCTGGCCAGGATCGCCGCATGCAGCGCCGCCATGCCGGAGGCAAAGCTGAGCGCGCCGGGCGCGCCTTCCAGCTCCGCCACGGCCGCCTCCAGCGCCACGTTGGTGGGGTTGCGGTAGCGGCCGTACATGTAGCCCTCCGCCCCGGCGGCCACCGCGTCCAGTTGGGCCGACTGGTCGTAATAGAAGGTGGCACTGGGATGGATGGGCACGCTGACCGGGTGCGCGCCCGCGACCGTGTCGGGCTCGCCGGAGTGAACAGCTCGGGTTGCCATTTGCATGGCCCAAAGCGTAGCACGGCATGGATGGGTGCGGGGGCTGGTACGATTCCCCTATGGTGGATGTGCTCGATCTGCGCCAGTTCCACGCCTCCCAGCTTGAAGCGCTGCTGGCGGCGGAGGCCGACGAGTGGAACCGCATCCTCGACTGGGACTATGAGCCCTCCGTCGAGCTCATCCGCCAGTACGTGGACGCGCGCATTCTGCCGGGCTACGTACTGGTGGAGCGGGCTTGGGGCCACAGGGCGCCGCTGGGCTACGGCTTTTTTATCCACGAGGGCCGCAAGGGCATGATCGGCAACCTGTTCGTCGCCCCCGAACACCGTGATGGCGGCCACGCCGAGTTCACGCTGCTGGAGCACATGATCGCGACCCTGGCGGCCACGCCCCGGCTGGACCGCATCGAGGCGCAATTGATGGCGTTTGCGCCCGCCACGCTCGCCTCCTGCTTTGCCACGAACGGTTTCGCCAGCTACCGCCGGGTATTTCTCGAACTCGGGCTGAGCGCACCGCCCGGCGCCGGCGAGGTTGATGCCGAGCCCGCCGGCACCACACACTGGCAGGATGTCCGCCTGGAGCCGTGGGGCAGCGCCAGCTATGAGGAAGCCGCGCGCCTCATTCAGATCGCCTACGAGCGTCACGTGGATAGCCGCATCAACGACCAGTACCGCAGCTTTGCGGGCGCCATGCGGTTCATGCACAACATCGCGCATTATCCCGGCTGCGGGATCTTTGACGCTTCGGCATCGTTTCTGGCGCGCTCCCGCGACCGGGGCACGCTGGAAGGCATGATTCTGACCTCGCGAGTCAAGCCCGACGTGGCGCACATCACCCAAATCTGCGTGCGCCCCGAACGCCAGCGCCGGGGACTGGGGCAGGCGCTGCTGACGCGCGCGCTCGCCAGCCTCCGCCACCAGCACCTGCGCGCCGCCTCGCTCACCGTCACCAGCGAAAACATCGCCGCGCTGGCCCTCTACCGCCGCTTCGGCTTTCTTCGCCTGAGCGAGTTCGACGCCTACGTCTGGGAGCGCAAGCTGTGAAGCCGCGGCGCTCGGAATGGCCAGACCAGCTCCGGCTTCACTGGACACTGCTGCGCGAGACCGCACGCGTGCTGGGCCCCAGCGCCCGGCTGCTGACGACCACCGAGGCGCACACCTACGCCTACTCGGTGGCCGCCAATTGCCTGCTCGCGTCGCTTCCCTTCCTGTTCCTCATGCTGTGGGCGGCGCGCCATCTGCTACCCGCGCTCGGCACCCAGCAGGCGGTGATCGCCCAACTGACGGCGACGGTCCTGCCCGCGGGCCAGCACCAGCTTTTTCTCGACGCCGTAAACCTGGCCAACCGCAATAGCGTGCAGCTTTTTTCGCTGGTCATGCTGGCGGTCAGCAGCAGCGGCGTGTTTCTGCCGCTCGAGGTCGCCCTCAACAGCATTTGGGGGTTCGCCAAAAACCGGGGCTACGCCGGCAACATGATCGTCGCCTTCGCGCTGGTGATCGCGTGCGGCACCATCGCCTACGCCTCGATCGTGCTCGCCTCGCTCGGGGCGGCCGCGGTGGAGGCAGTGCTGCCGGTGGGCTGGACGCTGCTCATTGCCGTCCTGAATCGGTTTTTCCTTCTTCTCGTCTCCATCCCTGCCGCCATCCTGGTCTTTTTTCTCGTCTACTGGAAGCTCCCCAATGGTCCGGTTTCCGCGGCGCAGGTGTTCCCAGCCGCCCTCTACACCGGCCTGCTGGCCGAAGTATTCAAAATCATCTTCCCTCTCCTGCTGCCCTGGTTCGACTTTGGCCGCGTCTATGCGAGCCTGACAGGGGCGGTCACCTTGCTGGTCTGGGGCTACGTTGGCGCGCTGCTGCTGTTGTTCGGCGCCAGCCTGTCGGCACGCGGAGTGGCCCGCCTACCCGCCAACATCCGCCTGCCCCACCATGCGCTCCACTGGAAACATCACCAGCATAATTTACAGGCGCGACCCCCGGGAGAGGTAGAATAGGCGCCAGCGTGAGTTCTGGCATCCACAATCCGAATCTACTGGGACCGCTCGAAAGTGCGGTGATGGAGGTGGTCTGGCGTCACGGCGACTGCAACGTCCGTCAGGTGAGCGAACGTCTTTCCCAACCGCTGGCCTACACCACGGTCATGACCACCCTCGACCGGCTGTTTAAGAAAGGCTTGCTCGATCGCCGCAAGCAGCAGCGGGCCTTTATCTATGCCGCGCGGATCACCCACGCACAGTGGCTGCGCCGCCGCGCGGGGGAATTCATCGCCAGCTTCTTCGCCGGCGCCCAGCCCGAGCGCACGGCGCTGCTGTCGTGCCTGCTGGACGCGGTGGAA
This sequence comes from Terriglobales bacterium, assembly GCA_050747905.1. Classification (GTDB taxonomy): domain Bacteria; phylum Acidobacteriota; class Terriglobia; order Terriglobales; family SCQP01; genus SCQP01. The sequence goes on from JBOGKQ010000070.1 coordinate 3,687, forward strand.
CAATACGACACCGCCTTGCTCGACGCCCTGGACCGCGAAATCCTGGACAAACGGCGGCAGTGGGAGCGGGAGACGGAAGCATGATCGCCGGCGGCCTGCAAGCTTTCCCCTACTGGTCGCGGCTGGCCTGCGTGATTCTCGCCGCGGGCGCGGCCGCCTACGCGCTCGGGGCCACGCTGGCGGCGCTCGCCGCGACCCTGCTGCTGCGCCGCCTGGAAAACACCGAACGCCACTATCCCGCCCGCGCCGCCGGGGTGGCGCTGGCGCTGCGCCTGCTGCCGTTGTCGGCCGCGAGCCTGGCCGCGCTCGCTTTGGCGCTGCCCAGCTTCCTTTGGCTGGAGCCGCGCGGCGGCGGGGCCGAACACGTGGGCGGGCTGTGCTGCGCGCTGGCGCTGGCTGGCGCTGCCGGGCTGAGCTTCATCGCCGCGCGCCTGACGCGCGCCTGCGGCGCCAGCTGGCGTTACCAGCGCCAGGCGCGCCGCGACGGCGAAAGCCGCACGCTCGCCAACCGGCGCGTCCAGGTGCTGCCAGGCCCAGCGGCCTCGCTGGCGGTTGCCGGCACGCTGCGGCCACTGCTGACCATTTCCCGATCCGCCCTCGCCGAGCTCACAGCGGAACAACTCGCTCTCGCCCTCGGCCACGAGCAAGCGCACAGGACCGCCGGCGATAACTGGAAGCGCCTCATGCTGCTCGCGGCTCCCGTTCCGGGCGTCGGCGCCCGGGAGCTGGAGCGCGCCTGGGCGCGCTGGGCGGAATGGGCCGCCGATGATTTCGCCACCGGCGGGGACGCGAGCCGCTCCCTCACCCTCGCTTCCGCGCTGCTGGCCGTCGCCCGCCTGGGCGCTGCGGCGACTTGCTCCCGGCTCGTCCCCGTGCTCTCCACCCTGGAGCGCGGCTCCGGCCGCGATCTCAGCGAACGCATCGCTCGCCTGCTGGCCTGCGAGGGCGCCCACACCGCCCCCCGCCGCTGGGTTGGTTTCGCCATTGCCGCCGCCCTCCTCTGGCTGACCCTGCAGCCCACCACGCTGCTGGCCGCGCATGCGGTGCTGGAGCGCCTGGTCCACTAAGAGGCGCGGGCTCCAGCGGAGGGTAGGAGCGGGGACGGGACCGTGTTCTGTGTTATAACCAAAAGACGGACCGCATGCGGTTCGCGCACTCCTCAGTAGCTCAATGGCAGAGCATCCGGCTGTTAACCGGAGGGTTGTAGGTTCGAGTCCTACCTGAGGAGCCAATCTTTCGGGCACCGGCTCTACGCCAACAACGGGGGGGGTGGGTACCCCGGAACGGTTCAACCACATAGTACCTTGACACGCATGCGGTAGTTTTCGAAGTTGCGGAAGCCGTAAGCCTGACGGCTGATGAGCTCC
>JBOGKQ010000071.1:0-4956 GCA_050747905.1 Terriglobales bacterium
GCCGCGTTCCAGCCGCTTCGTGTAGAGGCACAGGCCCTGGCCATCATACCACAGCAGCTTGACGATGCCGCCGCGGCGGCTGCCGCGCGACAATCAGGATGGATTCCGCGTCAATCAGGATGGGCGATGCCGAGGGTGGCCGGAGGGCGGGCGTAGCCCGGCCGTAGGCTGCCCCCGGCGGCGAAGCGGTTCCGTTGAGGGGGCCGCCTGCGACTTCGTGACGAGTGCCGGAATGGTGAGGCTCTCAACTTCCAGGAAGAGAGCCCTCCATGTCCGGGCGGCAGATCACAGACCAGCAGGCGAAGCTGTACATGACCCTGAGACGGACCCACCCCCGCCAGACCGCCGCGGCCATGGCCGGGTTTGGCATCACCACCGGCGCCCGGCTTGATGCGGATTCCCGATGGCCTTCCCGCAAACGCCAGCCTCGCGGCCGGCGGCGGCCGGACCCTCTGGAACCTTACTTCGAGAGTGAGATCGTGCCGTTGCTGCAGACCATGCCGGGGCTTCGGCCGATCACGATTTTGGGCGAGATGGAGCGCCGGCACCCGGAGTTCTCCGACAATCTGCGGCGAACCCTGGAGCGTCGGATCCGGCTGTGGCAGGCGCTGCATGGGCCGGACCGGGAGGTGATCTTCCGGCAAGAACATCCGCCCGGGCAGCAGGCGTTGTCGGATTTTACCGATGCGACGGAGCTCGGCATCAGCATTGCCGGCGTGCCGCTCGATCATCGCCTCTATCACTTCTGCCTGGCGTTCTCGAACTGGCAATATGCGCACGTGGTGCTGGGTGGCGAGAGCTTCGTCGCCTTGGCTGAAGGGTTGCAGAATGCGCTTTGGGCCCTGGGGGGCGTGCCCCGGGAGCATCGCAGTGACAGCCTCTCCGCGGCGTTCCGCAATCTCGATCGCGATGCCGCGGAGGATCAGACCCGGCGGTACGAGGCGCTCTGTGCGCATTACGGCATGACGCCGACCCGCAACAACCGCGGTGTTGCGCACGAGAACGGCTCGATCGAAGGGCCACATGGCCACCTCAAGCGAGTGCTGGAGCAGGCCCTGCTGCTGCGCGGCAGCGGCGACTTCACTGCTCTCGATGAGTACCGCCGTTTCGTCGATGAGCTGGTCGGCCGTGCCAATGCCGCCCGGCGCAAACTGCTGGAGATCGAACGGGCCAAGCTGCAGCCTCTGCCGCCGCGGCGGACCGATGACTACGATGAAGAGCTGGTCACCGTGACCCGCAGCGGCGGCTTCCTGCTGCGGCATGTCTTCTACACCGTCCCCTCGCGGTTGATCGGCCATCGGTTACGGGTCCGCCTCTATGACGACCGCCTGGAATGCTTCCTCGGCGGCAGCTTGGTGGTGGCCTTACCGCGCGGCCGGCGGCCTGCCGGCGCGCTGAGCAATCACAACGGCCACGTCGTCGACTACCACCACGTCATCCACTCGTTGCGCCGCAAGCCGATGGCGTTGCTCAACCTCACCTACCGCGACCAGTTGTTCCCGCGTGAGGCCTTCCGCCGCGCGTGGGAGGCACTGCTCGCGGCGGTGTCCGCCCGCAGCGCCTGTCGCACCATGGTCGGCTTGCTCGCCCTGGCCCATGACCGCGCTTGCGAGGCGGAGTTGGCCAGCGAGCTCGCGGCGATCCTCGACGCCGGCAACCTCCCCGAGCTGACCGCCCTGCAGCAGCGCTTCATGCCCGAGACCGTCGCGGTGCCGGAGATCACTGTCACCATGCCCGCGGCCCTCGCCTACGACGTCCTGCTCGAAGCGCCCCGGGGGTGGCTCGGCGCATGAGCAAGCTCGAGGTCGACGCCGCCCGCCTGCCGTTGCTGCTGCATGAGTTGCGGCTGCCGGCGATCTCCCGTCTCTGGCCGGAGTTCAGCGAACGCGCCAACAAGGAGGCTTGGCCGGCGGCACGCTTCCTCTCCGCTCTGGCCGAACTGGAGATCGCCGAACGCGGCCAGCGACGGGTCCAGCGCAATCTCGCCGAGGCCCGCCTGCTGCCCGGCAAGACACTCGACAACTTCGACTTCGCCGTCGTGCCGATGCTCAGCAAGGCACGCGTCGTCGCATTGGCGGCCGGCGACACTTGGCTCGACAAGGCCACCAACTTGCTCCTGTTCGGCCCACCTGGCGCCGGCAAGAGTCACTGCGCATCGGCGATCGGCCGTGCCCTCGTCGAAAACGGCTTCCGAGTCCTGTTCAGCCGAACCTCCGACATCGTGCAGAGGTTGCAAGTCGCCCGCCAGGCCCTGCAGCTCGAAGCCGCCATCGCCAAGCTCGACAAATACCATCTCCTCGTCCTCGATGATCTCTCCTACGTCCACAGGGATCATGCCGAGACCTCGGTGTTGTTCGAGCTGATCAGCGCGCGCTACGAGCGACGCTCGATGCTGATCACCGCCAATCAACCCTTTGCTGACTGGACCCAGGTCTTTCCGGATCACGCCATGCTGATCGCGGCCATCGACCGCCTGGTCCACCATTCGATCATCTTCGAAATGAACGTCGAAAGCTTTCGCCGGCGCGGTGCGCTCCAGCGCAAAGAAGAGTTGGCAGGCCAGAAGCCAGCTCCCAAACCAGCCAAAAAGACGAAGGAGCCAACCCGATCCTGATCGCCTCCGCCAGCGAACCTCTCCCACTGCATTCCGTTACGTAACGGAGGACAGCGCCATGCCCCGAGGCCGCAAGCCCCAAGCCGAGCACGCGCTCAGCAATGCCGAACGGCAGGCCCGCTACCGCTCCCGCCAGCATACCTCGCAACTCCTGCCCATGCGCCGCTCCCGCCGCCCGCCAGACCGCCGCAGCCGCCCCCAGCGCTGGACCGATGCCGTCGCCGAACTGCTCCGCCTGCAAGCCGAATACGCAGCTTGGCTCGACGCTCTGCCCGATAGCCTGCGCGACAGCGCTACCGCCGGTGCCCTGGAAACCATCGCCGATCTCGACCTCGACATACTGGCCGCTATCGAGCCACCGCGCGGCTACGGACGCGACTGAACAGAAACAGGCAAAATCCGCCACCTATCGACGCATTCTTCTGTTCGACCTCGGCGAAGCCATTCTTCCGCCCCGACCGCGCGTCAAATCCGCCGCCGTGTCGAGCGGCGGTCAAGGATGGCCGCTCTCTCGGCGGCCACCCGAAGGGCTCGTCCTTGACGGCCGCGAGCACGGCGGCAGGCTCCTACGCGGCGGGTGCTGAAGACGCTCCCGCGCGCAGGCCCGTGCTCTACTCCCGCTTCCCCGACGGCAAAACGGAAGCAGGAAGCGATCGCTCTGCGCTTCCAGCTACATCAGACAGCGTGCTCGTGCCCGTCTCTCCCAGCGACAATCAACGCGCGACAATCAAAACTGCCATGCGCACAAAAAAAGCACTTGTCAGTCACAATCAACCGCGACAATCTCTGCCATAAGCGCGGTCGCAGACACCATCCTGATTGACGCGCACTCCCATCCAGATCGTCGCGCTATACGCAGGTCGCTGCTCACGATGACATCCGCCTTGCCCGCAGCAGCCAGTGCCAGGTACTTGTCATCCTTGAGGTCACGACACTCGCGGACGGCCTCGACCGGTTCGACCCGCTCCGCTGCGACAATCACAATGCCGAGGATTCGCTGGCGGCGCTCGGCGGCAACGAACCGATCAAACTTCGGACGGAAAATAACCTCGCGGTATTCGTCTTCGATCGCCTGCGAGAAAAGCAGCCGGTTGGGTGTACTCACGGTACGCAACAGCGCCTGTTCAGGAAGGCTATTCTCTTTGAGGGCCGCAGAGACGAAAGTCGAAGCATCGAAAACGACGATCAAGCTCTGCGCTCTGCCCGCCAGGCGGCAAGCTCGGCGTCGATGTCTTCGTCCGTCAGACTACCCGCGCGGGCCTCTTGTTTGGCATCTGCGATCGCCTCTGCGAGAACGTCACGAACGCGTCCCCCCTTGAGCAAGCTGCTCAAGTAGCGACCCGCTGCCTCCCTCCGTGCGGGGCTGTTGAGCGCTTTGGCAGCCTCGGCATCGATCGGAAGGGTGACTTCGACCGTGGTGTCCATCCAGAGCTCCTTGGGCGCGATATAACCCGCTGAACGAGACTGCGCACGCGGCCATCGTGCGACATGTCACCCCCACATTCTTCTGGCGATGTCCTTTTCCTCGGCGCCGACGGCGTCGGCGTAGATGGCGGTAGTGGTGAGCTGGGCGTGGCCGAGCCATTTCTGCACCAGGTTGAGGGGGAGGCCAGCGGAGACGGCTGCCACCCCGAATCCGTGTCGCAGCCCCTTGGGCGAGGCCTGCGGCCCCTCGAGCCCGGCTTCTTCCATCACCGCGTGCACGGCGCGCCAGCCGGTCATGCGGGACCAGGGCCAAAGCCGCACCCCGCGTCCCTTGCCACGGCGGGCCTGGAGCTCGCGGATGCCGTGCACGAGGTCGAGCGCCTCGAGCAGGGTGGGCGGCACTGGGACGGATCGGAAGATGCCGGGGCGCCGTTTCTTCAGGCTCTCGAACACCAGGACGCCGGCGGCGAGATCGACGCGGTCGGCGGTGAGCGCCAGTGCCTCGGAGAGGCGGCAGCCGGCATAGGTGAGGGTCATGCAGAGGGTGCGGACCTGGCGATCGGCGCGCTCGGCCACAGCGAGGAAGGCCGCGCGTTCGCCGGCGGTGACGTATTTGCGGGCGCCCTCTGGAGTGTAGAACTGAAGGCCTGAAATCGGGCCCGGTTCGGGGCCGGCGGAACCTTGGCCGGCTCCGCCCTGGCGAGGATCTGGCCGCGAAACGGACCGATGGGAAAGAGCCCCTGCTCCGCCTTGGTTTCGGCTCGGCAATGGGCGGGCGGACCCGCCGCGAGGCGGGTGTTTCGGGGCGCTATCCCCCGATCGATGCTCCGGCTTACCCCCATGACGGGGGATAACTCGGCGCCCGGTCATGCGGCCCGGTCCCGATAGCCGCGGCGGCGCTTGGTGCGAGCGAGTCG
>JBOGKQ010000072.1:0-4789 GCA_050747905.1 Terriglobales bacterium
GCACCCGCGCCCGCGGTGGCGCCCGTGCCCGCGGTGGCGGCGGCGCCCGCGGCGGCGTGGGTGCTGCTGCCGGGTGAAGCAATGGCCCGGCACCGTCCGGCGGAGACCGAGGTCGAGCTGGAGTCGGGGCCGCGCGAGCCGCGGCCGCTTTCGACTGAGATGGAGGCCAACGGCGATCACGAGCCCAGCGCGGAGGAACAACGCCAGAGCTTCGAAGAGGAACGCACCCAGCCGGATTCGCCCTTGGCTGCCGGAGCCGAGGGAGTACCCGACGAGGAAACCGCCCCGGCGGCGGAAGCCGAAGGCGCCCCGGCGGTGGAAGAGCAGGAGGACGGAGAAGCCAGCGCCCGCGTGCGCGCGCGCGGCGGACAAGCCTATCTGCAAGCGCCGGCGCGCGAGCCGAGTGCAGCCCAGGAAGGGGGCCGCGGGCGCCGCCACCGCAGGCGCCGGCGCGGCGGGGAACCCGCTGCCGAGCCTGCCGCAGCGCCGGCGCGCGAAGCCTCCGTGCCGAGGGAGGGGAAGAACGAGTCGTCGCGTCTGATCAGCGACCTGCTGCACGAGGGACAGGAAATTCTGGTGCAAATCGCGAAGGAACCGCTGGGCAAGAAAGGCGCGCGCATTACCAGCCACTTGGCGCTGCCGGGCCGCTACCTGGTGTACATGCCCACCGTGCATCATATCGGAGTGTCGCGGCGCATTGCCTCCGATGACGAGCGCGCGCGGCTGAAGCGCATCATTCTGGAGAACACCCAGGACCTTCCGGGAGGCTTCATTGTGCGCACCGCGGGAGCGGGAGCGCGCGAGGAGGATTTGCTGGCGGACATCCGGCTGCTGGCCAGCCAGGGGAACAACTTGCGGCAGCAGTTCGACCAGGTGCGTTCGCCAGCGCTTCTGCATCACGATCTCAACCTCGTCGAGCGGACGCTGCGCGACCAGCTCTCGAACGACTTTACGCATATTTGGGTGGATGCGGACGAGCAGTTCCAGCGAGCGGTGAAGTTCGTGAGCTTTTTCATGCCGCATCTGGTGGACCGCGTGCGGCTGTACACCCGCGCCGAGCCCATGTTCGAACACTTCGGCGTGCAGGAGGAAATCAACAAGGCGCTGCACAGCAAGGTGTGGCTGAAAAGCGGCGGGTACATCGTGCTCAACCAAACCGAGGCGCTGGTGGCGATTGACGTGAACACGGGCAAGTACGTGGGCAAGTCGAACCGGCTGGAAGACACCATCGTGAAGACCAACGTGGAGGCGATCCGGGAGATTGTGCGCCAGATCCGGCTGCGGGATCTGGGCGGGATCATCGTGATTGACTTCATTGACATGGACGAGCGCCGCAACCGGCAAAAGGTGATGGAGGCGTTGGAGGAGGGGATGCGGACCGACCGCGCGCCCTCGAAGATTCTGGCCTTCAACGATTTCGGGCTGGTGGCGCTGACCCGCAAGCGGGTGAAGCAGTCGCTGGAGCGCGCCCTGGGCAGCCCCTGTCCCTACTGCGAGGGGGTGGGGCTGGTGAAGTCGCCGGTGACCGTGGTCAACGAAATTTATCTGGACGTGAAGCGGCTGGGGCCGACGCTGGAGCGGGACGACATGGTCCTGCGCGTGCATCCGGAGGTGGCCAAACTGCTCAAGGAGCACGGCGCGCAACGGCTGCAGGAGATGGAGGAGCTGGTGCACAAGGGGATCTCGGTGCGCTCGGATCCTGCCGTGCATCAGGAACGGTTCGAGATTTATTAGGTATCCTAATGTTTATTGAAAAACTGGAGCCGGAGGCGGCGCGAGCGGCGATTGCGGCTGGCCGGCAGGTATACGAATGGAAGACCAAGGACCCGCACCAGTTGCCGATCGTGGGGCCAGGGTACGACGACCATCCCGGACGCAACCGTGCCCGGCGGGAGGGCCGCTTCGCGGAAACCTTGGAGCAGGCGCAAGCGGTGGCGCAATCCATGCACACCGAGATTGTGCTGGCGTTTTTTCTGAAGGAGTAGAGACATGGACGATACATCGCTGCGCTTGAAAACGGGTCTCGCCGAGATGCTGAAAGGCGGCGTGATCATGGATGTCACCGATGCCGCGCAGGCGGAACTCGCCGAGGCCGCGGGCGCCGCAGCGGTGATGGCGCTGGAGCGGGTGCCGAGTGACATCCGCAAGGAGGGCGGGGTGGCGCGCATGGCCAACATCCGCAAGATCCGCGAGATCATGCAGACGGTCTCGATTCCGGTGATGGCGAAATGCCGCATTGGCCACTTCGTGGAGGCGCAGGTGCTGGAGGCGCTGGGCGTGGACTACATTGACGAGAGTGAAGTCCTGACGCCGGCCGATGAGGAGCATCATGTGGACAAACACGCCTTCACCGTGCCGTTCGTATGCGGGGCGCGGAACCTGGGCGAGGCGCTGCGGCGGATTGGAGAGGGCGCGGCCATGATCCGCACCAAGGGCGAGGCGGGCACGGGCGACGTGGTGCACGCGGTGCGCCATATCCGGGCGATTGTGCGCGAGATGAAGCAGCTCACGGTGATGGGGGAAGAAGAATTGTACGCGCGCGCCAAAGAACTGGCGGCGCCCTACGAGCTCGTGCGCATGGTGGCGCGCGAGGGCAAGCTGCCCGTGCCGAACTTTTCCGCCGGCGGCATCGCCACCCCCGCGGACGCGGCGCTGGTGATGCAGTTGGGCGCGGAAGCGGTGTTTGTGGGTTCGGGAATTTTCAAATCCGAGGATCCGGCGGCGCGGGCCCGGGCCATCGTGCGGGCGGCCACCCATTACCACGATCCCAAGGTGCTGCTGGAGGTCTCCGAGGAGTTGGGCGAGGCCATGCGGGGCATCAATGCCGCCGCCATCCCGGTCGAAGCCCAGTTGCAGACCCGGGGGTGGTAGCCATGCGCGTCGGCGTGCTCGCCCTGCAGGGCGATTTCGCCGCCCATGCACGCGCGCTCGCAGCCGCGGGGTGCGCGGCGGTCGAGGTGCGCAAGCCGGCGGACCTGGAAGGGCTTGACGCCATGGTGCTGCCCGGCGGCGAGAGCACCACGATGCTCAAGTCTCTGGAGCAGGATGGCTTCGCGGCGCAACTGCGGAACTTTGTCAGCCACCGGCCCACCCTCGCCACCTGCGCGGGGACGATTCTGCTGGCGCAGCGGGTACGCGCGCCGGAGCAGGCGTCGCTGGGGGTGTTGGACGTGACCGTGCGGCGGAATGCGTATGGGCGGCAGCGGGAGAGCTCGGTACGCATGGCCGAGGTGGCGCCGCAGTACCAGGAGGCCCTGGGGGCCCAGAGGCTGGAGGCGGTGCTCATCCGGGCGCCGCAGTTGAGCGAGTTGGGGCCCGGCGTGGACGTGGTGGCGTGGGAGGGAGACCAGCCGTTGCTGGTGCGGCAGGGCAAGATTCTGGCGGCGACGTTTCATCCCGAGCTTTCCGCGGACTCGCCCATGCACCGCTGGTTCGCTCGCATGCGGTAGAATGCGGCATAATGCCCAATCCCGCGCATCGCCGCGTGCTCGCGATCGTCCTGGCGGGCGGGCGCGGTGACCGGCTGCAACCGCTGACGCGCCACCGTTCGAAACCGGCGGTGCCGTTTGGCGGACGCTATCGCATTATTGATTTCGTCCTCAGCAATCTGGTCAACTCCGGCATCACCGCCATTTATATCCTGACGCAATACAAAGCGCAGTCGCTGATCAGCCACGTGCAGCGGGCCTGGTGGTTCGTCGGTGGGGGACAGGACTCGTTCGCCACCATTGTGCCGGCGCAGATGCAGTTGGGTAATTTGTGGTACCGGGGCACGGCCGACGCGATTTACCAGAACCTCAACCTGATCGAACAGTACGGGGCGGACGCGGTGGTCGTGTTCGGCGCCGATCACGTCTATAAGATGAACATCGCCCAGATGTTGGACTTCCACTTCGACCATGAGGCCGACGCCACCGTGGCCTGCATGCCGGTCGCGGCGGAACAGTCGGCGGGGCTGGGGGTGGCGGAGGTGGATGGAGAGGGGCGGATCAAGAATTTTGTCGAAAAGCCTGCCCCCGAGGATGCGCCGCGCCTGCCCGGCCATCCCGATCAGGTGCTCGCTTCCATGGGCAACTACATCTTCAAAACCAGGGTGCTGGTGGACGTGCTGCTCGACGACGCCAGCCGCCCGGGGGCGCACGATTTTGGCCGCTCTATTTTGCCCGCTATGACCTCCGAGCGCCGCGTCTTCGGCTATGACTTCAACAGCAACCGCCTGCCCGTGCACCATGGTTACGGCCATGAACGCCCCTACTGGCGCGATGTCGGCACGCTTTCGGCCTTCTTCGAGGCCAACATGGATCTGCGCAGTGTGACGCCGGAACTGAACCTGTTCAACTGGTCGTGGCCCATCATGAGCGCTAACTTCAATCAGCCGCCCGCGAAGTTTGTCTTCGACGAGGACATGCGCCGCGGCGTGGCCCTGCAGTCGCTCATTTCCGGCGGCTGCATCATTGCCGGCGGGCTTGTGAAGGATTCCGTGCTCGGCCACAACGTAGTCGTGGACGAGCGCGTTGAAGTCACCGAATGCGTGATCATGGACAACGTGGTGATCGGCCGCGGCGCGCGTCTGCACCGCGCCATTGTGGACAAAAACGCCCATATCGCCCCGGGCGATACCGTCGGTCTCGACCCTGAGCGCGATCAGGAACGCGGATACACGCGCGATCCCAGTGGGATCACCGTCGTGCCCAAAGCTCCCGAGACGCCCGAGAGCCGGGTGCGCTATCGCTAGGGCGGCTCGCCGGGCTTTGCACCGGCGCAGCGTCGGGTTGGGGCTAGGGGGCCC
>JBOGKQ010000073.1:0-4202 GCA_050747905.1 Terriglobales bacterium
AACCTACATCGGCGGCCGCTATCTCGGCACGGGCGAGCCCTCGGCCTTCGTCTGGGCGCTGAGCGACGAGCTGGGGACAGTGCGGGTGCGGACGAACTCGAGCGGCGCGGCGGTGGAAACGGACACGAGCTGGCCCTTCGGGGCGTACCTCAGCCAGGTGGGCACGTACTCGAACCTGCACTTCACCGGCAAGTACCGCGACGGGGAAACCGGCCTCGATTACTTCGGCGCCCGCTTCTACAACGCCGCCCTGGGACGCTTCCTGACCCCGGACTGGGGCGACAGCCCCGAGGCCGTGCCGTATGCCGACCTGAGCAACCCCCAAAGCCTCAATCTCTATGCCTACGTGCAGAACAACCCGGTGACTGACGCCGACACGGACGGCCATTGCTGGCCTTGGTGTACCGCGCTTGCCGGGGCGGCGATAGGCGCCGTTGTCGGCGGGGTCACGGAATACCCGCACGAAGCGATCGCACACCATACCCTAGACACCTGGAACGGGGATAAAATCTTGCACGCCGCAGCCGGCGGCGCTGTGGCCGGCACCGCGATCGGGGTTGCCGGCCCTGCTGGCGGCGAGGCGCTAGCTTTGGGCGAGACCTCGGCCGCCGCCCTGGCGACGGGGGGGCCGTTATCGGTAATGTTGCAGGGGGGGCGCTGGAGCGCGGCCTCAACGGAGAAAAGGTCGCCGACGGCCCCGCGCTTGCGGTCGACGCCGGGGCGGGCGTGATTGGGGCGGTAACCGGCGGGGTGGTCAGCGCGAACATCGCATCGACAGCGATTCGGGAGGTGACCACAGATATCCTCTCAGTGGGCCTCGGCTTGGCCCAACCGGACCTGCATCATGGCGGCGCCGAGCCGAAGGCTTGCAAGGAGCAGACAAAATGCGGCGCATCAACGGCGGCACCAGGGCAGGTCGGGCCGGCGGCGGCCGATTCGCAGAGCAAGCAAGGAGGCGGGGGATCATGACCCGACAAGCGCCGCAGGACGACGGCGGTAGGGCGCTGAGAATACAGGTGACCCAGTCGGTAATAGCCATCTTTGGCGTGTTCGCATTGCTGGATTACCTTCTTGCCAGCTCAAGCGCCAGTGGTCGCGCGCCCGGGGAGGTCCATACCATCGTGTCCATCTTCGCATTCGCACAGGCCGCCATGTGGCTGGTAGGCCTAGTGCTGGCAGAACGCGTGTATTCGTGGCGCAGCCCGCCGGCCAATGCGAGGTCACGTCGGACGAGGGCTGTGCTGACGACGATAGTGGCGATAGGGATTTTCGTTGGCACTTTCGTCGGTCTGCCCCGCCTGGTGCTGAGGTGAGCGTGCAATGAGTGCTGCCCATCGGTACGACACACGGGCCGACGATAGTTTCGGCGCCCGCTACTACGCCTCCACCCTCGGCCGCTTTATGACCCCGGACTGGAGCGCCACGCCCGAGGCCGCGCCCTACGCCGATCTCAGCAACCCCCAGTCCCTGAACCTCTAAAGCTACGTGCTGAACAACCCGGCGACGGCGACCGACCCCGACGGCCACGACGCGGGCGGCGACCCGGCGGGCCGGTTGCCTCAACCGCGTGGACGGCTGGAGCTACGACGGCAACGGCAACCTTCTCGCCGACGGGGTGCACACCTACGCCTACGACGCCGAGAACCGCCTGATCTCGGTGGATGGCGGCTCAACTGCCAGCTACGTGTACGGCCCCGAAGGGCGGCGGGTACACGAGACGGTCGCGGGTGTGGTAAAAGAGTTTGTATATGGCACGGGAGGCCAGCAGTTGACCGTGGTGGACGGCAGCCAGAATCTGATCGCGGACGAGACCTACTTGGGCGGCGGCTACCTGGGCACGCAGGCGCCGTCGGGGTTCGTCTGGGCGGCAAGCGACGAGCTGGGCACGGTGCGGGTGCGCACGAACGCCAGCGGCGCGGTGATCGAGACGGACACGAGCTGGCCCTTCGGGGCGTACCTGAATAACGTCGGGGCGTACTCGAACCTGCACTTCACCGGTAAGTACCGCGACGGCGAAACCAGCCTCGATTACTTCGGCGCCCGCTACTACGCCTCGAACCTCGGACGCTTCCTCACCCCGGACTGGAGCGAAGCGCCGGAGGCCGTGCCCTATGCCAGCCTGGAGAACCCGCAGTCGCTGAATCTCTACAGCTACGTCCTCAACAACCCGGTCTCCGCCACCGATGCGGACGGACATATCTGCTGCTTTGATTGGCTGAAGAAATTCGGCGGCTCGCTCTACAACTCGACCCTCGGCGCCGCCTGGAACATGGCGAGCCATCCGTTGGCCACGGCCGAGGGTATCGGCTTCATGGCCCGGCACCCGATCATCGCCGCACGCGGAGCGGAGCAAGCAACCGTGACCGTGACGCAGCAGATTCGGCAAGGGAATCCGGCCGCGATTGGCACCGGCGTCGGCGTTGTCGGAATGGCGTTCATTCCAGGCGTTGGTGAAGCAGGCGACGCCGCCGAGGGCGCCGATGTGGCGGCAGAGGCTGGCGAAGCAGCGGTCGACGCCAACAAGCTCCATCACATCTTCGACGATCCGGGCCATGGGCTTGATGCTGTGGTCTCGGCTTACGGCTCCCAAGAAAAAGCCTATACCGCCCTGCAGGCCGTAACGGATGCTGCCGCTCAAACACGAGGTCTAACCGGCGAATTCGAGACCACAGTGGAGGTTGGCGGCCAATCTGTAACGGTTACTGGCGTGGTCATGAACGGCGCCGTCAGGATTGGAACGGCATACATCCCGAAGCCATGAGGCTCACAACGCTTGAGTGCAACGTATTGGAAATGTTCCTGGCTGGCCCGGAACCGGAGCTGGCAACCTTACGGGTGCAAGCCGGTTCCGTTCAAGCCGCCGACCGCCGGCTGAGCGGCGTAGGGTTCCACACAAAGTTTGCATATCCCTCCGAGCCGGTTCCGCTTCCTGGCCGCCCGACGTTCGACCTCGGCGACGTAAACGGCAAATCGCCGCAGCTTGCGCTCGGAGCCGGTTTTGTACTGTTTGTCAGGGGAGGGGTTCTCGAGTCCCTTGAAGGCTACACGTACGACGATCCTTGGCCCACAGATGAGGCCAGCATTACTCTCGGGTACAAAGGCGGCGTGCGCAACCGAGACGCCGTAATGCAGCGGATCCGTGGCGCCGGAACAGCAACGAGGCAGTAGTTTTCCCCGACGCATACGCCTTTTCCAAGCAGCCCGTGCGTAGCTCAGGATGGCTGTCGGGTGGCGCGCAGGGCCTTTCCAGCTTTTTCCTTTAGCCGCCGGTTCGCGCGTGGCCGTGGCAGCGGGGTGCGGATCGGTGGCGGCCGGCATGGTGGCGGGGGCGTGCTCCCGGCCCGAGCGGCGGTGCTGACGGCAATGGTGGAGCGGTGGGAAGGGCGGCGCTTGGCAGCGCCGGCTGTTGGGGGGTGACACGTCACCCCGTGGGCGGGTGCTGCGGGGGCGGCGGCGATTGCCGCCGGCGAACCGGTTGAATCGAACGTTGGCGCGGGCCCCAGCGCGGCTGCGCCGCGCGCCCCGCTTATGCTCGCGTCGGGTTGGGGCGAGGGGCCCCAAGCCCCGCCCTGCGCACTCACAGCAGGGCGGGCAACCCGACGTAAGCAAGCCGCCCCGCGCAGTTCCGGCGGGGCGAAGCAGCCGCGCTGGGGCCCGCGCCAACATTACGAAGGGCGAGTACCGGCTGCCCGAAGTCGCAGACTCAACCAGTTGACCTCGGCCGCCTGCTCGGCCTCGCCGTGCGCGGGCGACGCCGCGGCCTATGCCTACGACGGTTTCGGTAACCGCTGGACGGAAACGGGCACGCTGCCGGGGTCGCCGCCCCCGGCGCTCAGCTTCACCGGCGACAACAACCGCGTGGACGGTTGGAGCTACGACGCCAACGGCAACCTGCTCGGCTACAATGGCCACACCTACCAGTACGACGCCGAAAACCGCCTGATCTCGGTGGACGGCGGCCCCACCGCCAGCTACGTCTACGACGCCGAGGGGCGGCGGGTGCACGAATCAGTGGGGGGTGTGGTAAAAGAGTTCATATACGGGGAGGGAGGGCAGCAGTTGACCGTGGTGGGCAGCAGCGGAAATCTGGAGCAGGCGGAAACCTACATCGGCGGCCGCTATCTCGGCACGGGCGAGCCCTCGGCCTTCGTCTGGGCGCTGAGCGACGAGCTGGGGACAGTGCGGGTGCGGACGAACTCGAG
>JBOGKQ010000074.1:0-3953 GCA_050747905.1 Terriglobales bacterium
CCCCAAGGCGCAGGCGCCTTGGGGGCCCCGGGGCTTTGGGCCGCGCCTGCATGTTTCCCCGGGGGCGCTCGCTGGGACGCTCGCCCATTCCGAATTTCGCAGCCCTTCGCGGCGATTTTGCCCACGGTGCAAAGCGGCGCGACCCCCACGAAAGGTATAGGCAACATTTTTATATTAACTATGATTAAATGTAAAGATGAAACATGCATATACACCCGGGATCGCGGCGGCATTGCTTGCCGTGCTGGCTCTATGCCTAACCGCGAGCTCGCTGCTGGCACAAGGCGAAACCACCAGCGCGATCGTCGGCCGGGTGCGGGATGGCTCCGGGGCGGCCATTCCCGGCGCCCGCGTTAGCGTGGTGGAAGAGGCCACCGGCCAGCGCCGCACGTCATCCACCAACGCCGCCGGCAGCTTTGATGTTCCGCAACTCCTCCCTGGGCTCTACACCGTCCGCGCCGAAGCTCCGGGGTTCGCGCCTCAAGTGCAGGCGCACGTGGACGCGGGGTTGGGGCAAAAGCAGACGGTCAATCTCACCTTGTCTCCGGCCTCCAGTAACCAGACGGTCGAAGTGACCGGCGTGGCGCCGCTCATCAACCCCGCCAGCCCCAATACCGTCACCAACCTGTCGGCGCCCGCGCTGGAGAACCTGCCCAATCCGGGCAGTGACCTCACCTATCCGTTGCAATTTGCCTCGGGGGCATTGATCAACACCGCCGGTAGCTCGAACGACTTTGTGGGCGGCAGCAACGGCTACGGCAACGTCGAGTTCAATGGCCTGCCGGCCACCTCCAATGGCTACATCGTAGATGGACTCGAAACCAATGATCCGCTGACCAACTTGAATAGCGGCTTGGCGACCAACCTGGTGCTCGGCCTTAACTCCATTGCGCAGGTGACCGTCAACACCCTCTCCTACGGGGTGGACCAGGGGCTCTACGGGGCCAGCCAGGTGAACTACGTGACCAAGAGCGGCGGCAACCGCTTTCACGGCAATCTCTACGAGCAATGGAATGGCGCGGTGCTGAACGCTGCCGATTTTTTTACCAACGCGACGCCCGGCAATCATAAGCCGGGCTCGGTGGTCAACCACTTCGGGGGCAGTCTGGGCGGCCCGCTGCTGCACAACAAGCTGTTCTTTTTTGTCGATAGCGAGTGGGTCCGCATCGCCCTGCCCATCTTCACCCCCATCACGGTGCCTACGCCGGCGTTTGAGAGCTATGTGCTGGGGCAGCTCCCCAAGGGAGGCACGGATGCCGTAACCGGATCGACCTACGCCCCCGAGCCGGCGGAGGTGCCGTTCTACCAGAACATGTTCGGCTTATACGGCGCGCTGCCCGACGCGCGCGCGGGAACGCCCCTGGCCATCCTGGGCTGCCCGCTGGAGACGGGCGGCGGCCTGGCGGCGGGGACACCGCCCAACGGGGATGGATGCGCGCTGCGCCAAAACGTCTCCCACTCCAGTGATGACAGCGAGCAGGTGCAGACGCTGCGCCTCGACTACGATGCCAGTTCCACGCGCAGCTATTGGTTGCGCCTGCAAGCCGACACTGGGCTGCAGGCGGCCTACACCGACCCCATCAATTCCACCTTCGACGCGATCTCCTCACAACCGCTCTATTCGATTGCCGCAGGCTTCACCCAGGTGTTTTCGCCGAATCTGGTCAACTATTTCAACCCCGGCTTCTCCTGGTACGAGAGCCTGTTCGGCCCCGACCAGTTGCAGCAGACGCTCGCCAATTTTCCCATCGTGCTGCAAGGCGCCGGTGCCAATGTGCCCTTCACCACCATGGGCGGCCTGGACAACACCTGGGTGCAAGGCCGGCGCGCCGGGCGCCTGTTTCTCAATGACAACCTGGCGTGGAGCCGGGGCGCGCATGAGTTCCGCTTTGGGGTGAACACGCGCGTCTTTCGGCTTAACGACTACGACTTTGGCGAAGGCGCGGTGCCCACCGTCACCGTGGCCACCCTCCCGCAATACATCTACGGAGTCGCCTCCACCACCAGCCAAACCTTCGCCACCTCCGCCAATGAGCCTTACAACTTCGTCAACTTCGGCGCTTATGCGCAGGACACCTGGGGCATCACGCCCCGGCTGACCTGGACCATCGGGCTGCGCTCCAGCACCAACACCAACCCGCTCAATCCCCACGACCAAGTAGCGCGGTTGACGGGGTCTTTCGATTCCATTGCGCACGATCCTAACCAACCCCTCAACGCCGCCATAACCACCGGGCTGGGACACCTGTTCGCAGCCACACCGCTGGCCCTGCTGCAGCCGCGCAGCGCTCTCGCATGGCAGTTCAGTCCCCATACCCTGGTGCATGGCGGATTTGGGGTTTTCAGCGATCTCATGCCCGGCAGCATCGCGGACCTGATCGGAGCTAATCCTCCCTACGTGCGTACCCTGACCGGAGGTTTGTTGGGCACGGTGGGCGGCGTGAGCATTGCCCCTGGCGTTCCCGGCAGCGCGATCGCCGCGGTAGAGTCGGCCAACCAGAACTTTGGCGCCGGTTTCAGCTCGGGCGAGTTGTCTTGCGCCGCGCCCCAGGCCAACCCCGCCGGCTGCCTGCCGCCCGCCGCCATCACCGCCGTGCCGAACGGCACGCTGCACGCTCCCTATTTTATGCAATGGAGCCTCGGGGTCGAGCATCAGTTCGGCACCAACACCGCCCTGCGGGCACAGTACGTCGGGACGCGCGCCGTGAACCAGCCCTACCTCACCCAGGTCAACGGCTACCAGACGGTGTGTGCCGGCTGCTTTGCCTCGTTTCCCTACCAGCGGCCCGCCGACCCACGCTTTGGCGCGGTCACGCAGTTCCAGACCGGCGCCAACAGTAACTACAACGGCCTGCAGGTGACCGCGGTCAAGCGCATCAGCCACGGACTGCAAGGCCAGCTCGATTACACCTGGAGCCACTGCCTCGACACTGTCTCCAACGGCGGCCTCCTGCCGTTCTCCGCTGGTGGCATCCTGGAACCACTGCCGGGCGAGTTGGGCCGCGACTACGGCCCCTGCGACTACGACATCCGGCACAACCTCACCGCCCAGTACTCCTACAGCCTGCCTTTCAAAAAGCCGGGCGCCTGGGGCGTGCTGGGCAACGGTTGGCAAGTCGCGGGCACGATCTTCTGGCACACGGGCGTTCCCTTTTCGGTGCTCAGCTCGCCTTATTCAGCCAACGGCAATGGCGTCATTCAGGCGGCGGGACCACAGTTCGCGAGCGTTGTGCCCGGCGTGCCGCTCTACGACCACAACCCGATCACCGGCGTCACCCAGCCGGGAACCATCCAATGGCTAAACCCGAACGCGTTTGTATCGACCGTGGATCCATCCACCGGCGCCTGCGTGGGAGGCGATACGCCCGCCACCTGTCAGTTCGGCACTCTGGGGCGCAACGCCCTTCGTGGTCCGAACTTCTTCTGGAGCGACTTTGACCTCACCCGCTCGGTTCTGCTGCGCGGCGATACCAAGTTGCGCTTCGACGCCCAGTTTTATAACATCTTCAACCATCCCAACTTCGCCCTGCCCAGCGTGATTTACGCCGGCGTGCCGGGCCAGCCCAGCACCCAGACAGGGTTTGGCGCGCTCACCACCACCACCTCGCCGCCCACCGGCCTGCTGGGCGTGGGCCTGGGCGGTGACAGCAGCGCGCGCATGGTTTCCCTGCAAGTTCGGCTGGAGTTCTAAACGAAGTGTTGGCGCGGGCCCCAGCGCGGCTGCTTCGCCCTGCTGGAGCTGCACAGGGCGAATTGCTTCGCCCTGCTGGAGCTGCACAGGGCGAATTGCGGCGCGCGCCCCGCTTATGAGCCGCCACGCTGGAACTGCGCGGGGCGGCTGGCTCGCGTCGGCTTCCCCGCCCTGCTGTGAGTGCGCAGGGCGAGGTTGGGGGCCTTTGGCCCCAACCCGACGCTGCGCCTAGCTCCCACCCCAAGGCGCAAGCGCCTTGAGG
>JBOGKQ010000075.1:0-3947 GCA_050747905.1 Terriglobales bacterium
ACTCGGGTGGTTTGACGGGCGGTGTGTACAAGGCCCGAGAACATATTCACCGCAGTATGCTGACCTGCGGTTACTAGCAACTCCGACTTCACGCAGGCGAGTTGCAGCCTGCGATCCGAACTGAGGATGGCTTTAAGGGATTAGCTTCCTCTCGCGAGGTCGCAGCCCGTTGTACCACCCATTGTAGCATGTGTGTAGCCCTAGGCATAAAGGGCATGCTGACTTGACCTCATCCCCACCTTCCTCTGGGTTTCTCCCAGCAGTCTGGCTAGAAAAATTCAACTAACCATAGGGGTTGCGCTCGTTGCGGGACTTAACCCAACACCTCACGGCACGAGCTGACGACAGCCATGCACCACCTGTGCCGGCGCCCTTGCGGGGGCTCTTGTCTCCAAGAGTTACACCGACATGTCAAACCTAGGTAAGGTTCTTCGCGTCGCATCGAATTAAACCACATGCTCCGCTGCTTGTGCGGGCCCCCGTCAATTCCTTTGAGTTTTAACCTTGCGGCCGTAGTCCCCAGGCGGTGCACTTAATGCGTTAGCTACGGCGCTGAGCGCGTCAATACACCCAACACCTAGTGCACAAAGTTTAGGGCGTGGACTACCGGGGTATCTAATCCCGTTCGCTCCCCACGCTTTCGCGCTACAGCGTCAGTTGTGGGCCAGAAGGCCGCCTTCGCCACTGGTGTTCCTCCGGATATCTACGCATTTCACTACTACACCCGGAATTCCACCTTCCTCTCCCACACTCTAGATGGCCAGTATTGGCGGCAGTTTCAAGGTTAAGCCTTGGAATTTCACCCCCAACTTTGCCATCCGCCTTAACGCGCTTTACGCCCAGTAAATCCGGATAACGCTTGCCCCCTACGTATTACCGCGGCTGCTGGCACGTAGTTAGCCGGGGCTTTCTTGGAGGGTACCGTCACGATCGTCCCCTCCGACAGTGGTTTACAACCCTAGAGTCTTCATCCCACACGCGGCGTTGCTCCGTCAGGCTTTCGCCCATTGCGGAAGATTCCTCACTGCTGCCTCCCGTAGGAGTCTGGGCCGTGTCTCAGTCCCAGTGTGGCTGGTCGTCCTCTCAGACCAGCTACCCATCATCGCCTTGGTAGGCCGTTACCCCACCAACAAGCTAATAGGCCGCGACCCCGTCTCGAAGCGATGAATCTTTAGACCGTGGTGGATGCCCACCTCGGGCCACATTCGGTATTACCCCTACTTTCGCAGGGCTATTCCCAACTTCGAGGTTGGTTAGTCACGTGTTACTCACCCGTCCGCCACTAGGCCTTGCGGCCTCGTTCGACTTGCATGTGTCAGGCACGCCGCCAGCGTTAATCCTGAGCCAGGATCAAACTCTCCGTCATTACCAACCCGGCCGAAGCCGGGTAGGTGGCAAAGAATTTGTTGGACCCCTTCCTGTAGGGGCATGTGGACGCAGAATCGTCTCCACTCTTCAATTGTCAAGGAGCACGCCGGAGCAACCCTCCAGCTGGCCGGCCGCCGAGCCCGAGGCCCAGCGCGAACGGTGAAGTATATCCCGAGATCAGCCCCAGGTCAAGCTGAAGGCGGTCTCGGGTAGTGGGTCAGTTTGGACTCAAGCCCCACGATGCCTGGCCGGCTTCGAGGCTCCAGAACCGGCCTCGGGGAGCGATCCGCATTCCTTGACTGCCAGCCTCGTGGCCGATACGGTGGCGGAGCACGGGCAGAGAGGAGGGAGGCAGGGATGGTCCGCATCGAATCCGCGGTGACTTCTCTGAGCTGGATCCCGTCCGAGGCGATCACCGGCCTTGCCGTCCGTCTGCCCTTCGATCTCGGGGTCGCTCACTATGACGACCCGCCCCCAGACCGCCTGACGGACCTAGACGACCTCCGGCGCGCTGATCGATTCCGCTTCGCCAACCGCCTCTCCGCGTTCGTCGAGTTCGAGGATGGCAGGCCGGTCAAGTTCGGCCAGGAGGGTGGGGGAATGATCGGTGGCACCACGATGAAGATGGGGGGCCGCGCGGTGACCTTCGCAGCCACCGCCCTCCCGGACCTCCGCCCCCACCCCACGGTGGCGGACGGCGAGGTGTTGTTCACCCAGACCTGTGGAGGGCGGACCGGGGTGCCCGCCCCGCGCCGGGTCCGGCGGGCGCCATTCGTGCAGATCTCGGCCCCGCTGGCCTGGACCACCCTGCAGCTGCGCATACGAGCCAACGGCGCCTCCACCTTCTCGCTGGCGGGCGCAAGCCCCTTCCCCCGCCACTGGCTCTACGACAGCAAGGGTAGCCTGGTCGCCAAGAGCGGCACCATCGACTTCTCCAACTGGTATGCCCGGGCGTTCGGCCGCCACAGCCCCTGGGGGGACCGGGACTCGGCCGCACTGACGACAGAAGTTGAGTCGGCCCTCGAGCGGGAACTTTCGTCCCTGGTGATGCGGGGAAATGTGTCGCCGCGGATCCGCAGCACCAAGGCGGGCGAGGTCATCACCGAGGAAGGCGCTCTCGAGGACGAGCTGATCCTGGTGCTGGACGGGGTGGTCCGGGTGGAGCGGGGTGGGGAGCGCCTGGCCGAGCTCGGTCCGGGCGCCCTGCTGGGCGAGCGGGCCATCCTCGAGGGGGGAGCGAGGACCGCCACCCTGCGGGCAGTCACCGCCGGGAAGTTGGCGGTGGTCCCGGGCCACTTCATCGATAAGGAGGCCCTGCGCGAGGTGAGCAAGGGACATCGCCGCGAGGAGACGAACAAACCGCTCTCCTGACCCGCCACGCGCCCGCCGGGCGGCTGGTCTCTTCCGTTGAGAGTGAGCGAGCTATGCTGGGCCGACCGTGGAACGGCCCGGGGCTAGCTGGTGGTATCGCTGGCGGGCCTGGCGCTGGCCCCGTTCTTGGCCACGCCCGATCCGCGGCTGCTGTGGGTGCTGCTCTGGCTGCCTGATCGCCTTCCTGGCGCTGGCGGTATCGCTGATCGTCTTCACCCTAATCCCCAACTCGTTCCCTCCCTTTCCCAGCCGCGCTCTGACCGCAAAAGCGGCGCCGGCCCAGCGCGGGCTGCCCTGGCTGCACGGCAACGGCAAGGTGATTGAGGACAGCTCGGGACGCCAGGTGCTGCTGCGAGGGATGAACGTCACCGGCTTGGAGCAGGCCAAGGACATGAAGCCGGGCCCACTGCCCACCAGCGCGGACTTCGCAGAAATGGCGGCTGACGGCTTCGACTCCATCCGGCTGCCGATCAGCTGGTCACTGCTCGAGCCCCGACCGGGACAGTTCTCCAACTCCTACCTCGCCCTGATCAAGCGGGTGGTGGCCGACGCCGCCGCCCACCGGATCTACACGATCCTGGACATGCACAACATCGACTGGAGCATCTATTACGGGGGGGACGGGGCGCCTAGTTGGGTGACGGCCGGCTTCCTACCGCGCAGCTTCCCGCTGGGCTCGCCCTGGAACCGCCACCTTGCCCCTGGGGTACTGGCCAGCTACGGCATCTTCTGGGCCGATCTGGGAGGGTGGCAGCAGGATGTGACCCAGGTGTGGACCCGCCTGGCGCAGACCTTCCGGAACGACTCCGCGATCGCCGGCTTCGACCTCTGGAACGAGCCGCACCCCTTCCCCTCCCCACCCGGACTCTTCGAGCGCAAGGCACTGCAGCCCTTCGAGGCCGCGCTGATCACACAGCTCGCCAAGGTCGCTCCCCACCAGATGTGGATCACCGAGCAAACCCTGTCCTTCGGGCTGCCCACCTACGTGGGCCGGCTCCCCTACCCCAACCAGATCTACTCCAGTCATGTCTTCGCCACCCTGCTGGAACCGCCCTGGCAGAAGCCCACCCCCGAGTACGCCATCCCCTTGCGCCTGCTGGACGACCAAGCCCGCGAGGCGGACGCGGCACCCTGGGTGGGCGAGATCGGGGCGGGGTCCGGGTCCGCCAATCAGGCCTGGATCGTCCGGGAGATGAACGAGCTGGACG
>JBOGKQ010000076.1:0-3870 GCA_050747905.1 Terriglobales bacterium
CGCGCGATTTGGCGCACTGATGTTTATTGCGTAATGAGCGCGGCTATGGCCAGCGGTGCCGACCACGCATTTCGCACACACGGGGGTAATGGCTAGCCGGTCTGCGGCCTGATGCAAGGTCCGTCGATTATCAATGTATGACAACGCTCGCGTAGGCGGCTCAGGAGCGCCTTGGTCAAGGCGGGGTTGCCGAGGAAGTCTTGCCAAGCGGGGTACGGGAGATTCGTCGTGATGAGGGTGGGTCTGCGACGATGGCGCTCCTCCATGAGCTTGAAGAAGATGTTGGTTTGCTCGGTTTTCGCGTTGACATAGCCGAGTTCGTCAATCGCCAAGACGTCCACGTTGGCGAGTGAGCGCAGGAGGCGACGCGTTGAGCGATCGGCTAGGGAGGCGTACATCTCATCGAACAGATCTTGAGCCTCGATGAACACAGCCCGATAGCCATTCTGCACGGCTTTGCGCGCGAGGGAGACCATCAATCCTGTCTTGCCGACGCCGGTTTCACCGATGAACACAATATTCTCTGCCTTGGGGATGAAGGAGAGCTCGGCGAGGGTACGGATCTGGCGCTCCTTGACGCCCTTTTGTTCCTTGAAGGGGAAGGACTCCAGCGTCCAGCTCTCCTTGAAGTGAGCGCGTCGGATACGTGCCTCGAGTGCTTGTTCCTGCCGTGCATGCCACTCGGCGCGCAGCAGCTGTGCAAAGAGCGTTGGGACGGGCGTGCCACCCTCTTCAGCGGCGGTGAGCATCTCATCGAAGCGCTCGGCGATGGTTTTGAGCTTCAGATTCTCCAGCAACTGCTGCAGATCCTCATTCATCGCCGCCCTCCGGCTCCAGGTCGAGCACGAAGTAGTCGTGCGCGATCTGCTTGAGCACCAGCTTCTCCAGTCGATCCAGATCGAAGAGTCGATACTGCTCGGCGAGACCCACAGCGCTGAGGAAGGCGTCTCGCGGATACTCCTGCAGCATCGAGAGCAGCCGGCGCAGCGGGGCGCGCCGGTCACCGATCTGTTGCTTCAGGGCCGCCAGATAGCTGGCCAGGCGCGGCTCGGCCTGCAGCATCTCGATCTCCTCTGGGGCCGGTTGCGGGTGCCGGGTCAGTCCCTGGCCGCGCGGCGGACGGTGCGCCGGATCGGTCACGCGGGTATCGAGTGGTCCGTGCAGGCGCGCGTGCGTGGCCACCCGGCGCGGCCCCTCATACAGATCGACGCGCTCGAGGGTCTCGCGCACCTCAAGGGGCCGACCGATGAGCCGGTAAGGGGCGGAGTAGCGGATGCGATTGAGGTGCACGTAGCCTTCGGCATCCACGATGCGGGTGAAGAGCTGATAGACCTCCGGCACCAACAGCGGCAGCAGCTTCAAGTGCGGCTGTTCCGCGGCGAAGAGCTCGCGGCGGCTGGCGTGCAGCTTGGAGGAGAACTTGGCGTTCCAGGCCTCGGCGGTCTCTCGGGCCCGCTGGTTGAGTTCTCTCCAGTCGGCGAAGTCCTGCCCGGCCAGAAAGGCACGCTCGATGCGATGGAACGGGGCCTCCACGCGCGCGGAGCGGTTGGCGTTGCCGACCGCATGGGCCTTGAAGACAAAGCGATAGCGCTGCGCGAACGCGGCCATCTCGGGGGCGACGATCATGTTCGCCCCCGTGCCGGCGGCCACCACGACATGCGAGTTGTCCACCATGCAGGTGGCCCCCGCCCCGTGAAAGTAGCCGATCGCCTCGGCCAGGAACGCCTTGCACTCAAAGCGCGTGAAGCGCGCATAGTGCTGGAAGTAGATCATGCGCGAATAGCACAGCACGAGCGAGGCAGTCTGCACGCGGGCGAGCACCCCGCCGATGCTGGCGCGGTGGGGACTGGTGTCGTGCTGCATCTCCTGGCCCGCGGTGAACTCGTAGTGCCCAGCAGGGGGCGCCGCGACATGACCGATACCGTGGCGACGACAGAAGGCGGTCAGCGCCGGATAGGACAAGGCGGCTCCGCGGCCGATGAGTTCCTCGTGCACCCGGCCCAGATGCCCCTGATAGCGCGCATGTAGTTCCAGGATCTGCTCGCGCCAGGACTCCGCCAGCTCGGCGCGTGACAGCGGCGGCACCTGCGCCACCCCGCTACCGATCACGCGTCGTACGCTGGCGCGGGCGATACCCAGGACCTGGGCGATCGTGCGGCTGCCGTGCCCTTCGCCCTTGAGCTTCAAGATGGCGCTGCGTGTGGCTTCATCCAACATGGCCCACCTCCAACTCGAAGCGATGGATCAGTCGGGTCAGCTCGGCACGCATGCGCGCGAAGGCGGCGGCGAGTTCCTCGCGTTCGGCGCCGAGCAAGCCTTGCCACAGTCCCTGCTCGAGCGCGCGGCGGGCGCGGCGGGCGATGCCACCGAGGGCCCCCAGATCATCGAGCCAGCGTTGTGTCGGCGAGGCGGCCGGCGGGCTGAGGGCGGCCTGGGCCTGCAGATACAGCTGCGGTGAGGAGAGGATCAGCTCGCGGGTGCGCGCCGTGCCGCTCTGCCAGCCCTGGTAGAGCGCGGCCACCTCGCGCGTGGTGGGCTTGAGCGGGGTAATCGCCGCCGCAAATTGCGTGGCCACCTGCGCGTTGGCGCGCGCCAACGGCACTAGGTACTTCATGGCCGCGTGTGCCGAGAGCGCCCCGAGGCGCACCTGATCCTGCACCGCCGGCGGCAGGGCCTGGACCAGCGCGAGCCGCCGGCTCACCCAACTCTTGCTGCGCGCGAAGCGACAGGCGAGCTCCTCGATCGAGAGCCCAAAGCGCCCGATCAGCTCGGCGAGCAACCAGGCTTGGTCCAGCGCATCCTCGCTCGCGCAGCGCAGTGAGCGCTCCAGCAATAACGCCTCCAGCTCGCTCATCGACCAACAGGTGCCCTGCACCGTGTCGCGCGCCAGACGCTTGAGGGCGCGCACGCGCTTGTAGCCGTCGATCAGCACAAACTGATCGATCAGGCCGGCCGCCTCGCTGACCACCACGATCGGGGACTGCTGGCCCAGCGCGGCCAGAGAGCCCAGCAGGGCCCGCTCCTGGGCCGGATGACGCTTGCGCAGCCCCTCGTAGCGCAGTGCAAGCTGATGCAGCTCCAGTTCCACCACCGCCTACCTCCCCGAACGGCGCGCCCCGCCCGCAAAAGTCACAGCGCCAGCCGGCCGCGGCGGGCGGGGACACACAGGCAACAGCGGCAAGCGCGGCGACATCGGCCTGCACTGTGCCGCCGACCTGTGTCGGGGCGGAACCCTGATGCGTCACTATTTTTTGCTGGGCTCGGCGCAGCCGATAACGCCGTTGGCGCGCCGCATGGTGGAGCGCGCCGCGGCGGCTGCACTGGTAGCGCCGTCCCGCTGCCCGCAGCGACTCGCCCCGGCGCAGCCGTGCGCACCGCCCCGGGCAGTAACACTGCCCGCGATCGCAGCGCCGACACACGCATACGATCATGCCGCAGCCCCGACAGGGGTAGAGCCGATGACTGACCGGGCACTGCGCCCCCATGCCCCTCCCCAGGCACTGGACAGCGCCCGGGCAACGCAGGCATAAAGGGCCTGTACCATCGCCTCTCTCAGGCGCTGCGCACCGAGGGCCCGGGGGTTGACGGCTAATCAGTCCCGGGCCTTCGCCTATCCAGCGTCAGCTTGGAAGCTTATCAGGGCCTCGGAATCGACCACTGCCATCGATAATTATGGGCGGCAGCGGCGGCTCTTGTTCTTGGTCTGCCTCGCTCAGCACACACTGCGCACTCGGCGATCTGGCACAGATCAATCCTGCCGCAGCCCACCCCTCGCAAAACCTTCTTGTTATACGTGCCCGATCAGACCGTCGCCCCGCGACGGACTACTTCTGCCGAGCAAGGGCGGACTAATTTTGGAAAGCGCCCCAG
>JBOGKQ010000077.1:0-3594 GCA_050747905.1 Terriglobales bacterium
CGTGTCCTTCCGGTGAGTATGCGTAACGTGACCTGACGTGGGCCGGAGGTCCCCCGGGGAAAGGGGGGCTTGCGTTCCATTTCGACTTTCGCTATCGTGCGGAGCATGGAGATGCTCCTTCGCTATCGGGGCCGGCCGGTCACGGCGGGCGAAATCCAGCAGATACGCGAGCTGATTGCTGCGCATCCCGGGGAGAGCCGGCGGCGGCTGTCGCAGCGGCTGTGCGAGGCATGGAGTTGGCG
The DNA here is from genome assembly GCA_050747905.1 of Terriglobales bacterium. Lineage (GTDB taxonomy): Bacteria > Acidobacteriota > Terriglobia > Terriglobales > SCQP01 > SCQP01. Next base: position 243 of record JBOGKQ010000077.1, read on the forward strand.
GCAAGGGAACGGTGCGCTGCGGGACATGGTGGCGCGGGGGTTGATGCTGGCGCTCGCGCGCGCCGGGCACATCGAGCTGCCGGCGGTGAAGTGGCGGCCACCGAACCCGCTCAGCGTACGGGCGCGGCCCGGATCGATCGAGATTCAACGCGCGCCGATATCCGGGAAGCTGCGAGAGCTTGGGGAGCTGGTCTTCCGTCAGGTGCGGCGCACGGGCGAGGAGCGCCTTTTCAATGGTCTGCTCGAGAGCCATCATTACCTCGGCTACAGTCAACCGGTTGGCGAGCAGCTGAAATTCATGGTGTACGCCGGGGAGCGGCCGGTGGCGCTGTATGCCTGGAGTTCGGCGGCACGGCACCTTGCGCCGCGGGATCGATACCTCGGGTGGCACCCGCAGGTCCGCCAGCGCAACATCCGCTTCCTCGCGTACAACACTCGCTTTCTCGTGCTGCCGTGGGTACAGGTGCCGCATCTGGCCTCGCACCTGCTTTCGCGCATGACGAGGATGTTGTCCGTCGAGTGGGAGAAGGTGTATGGGCATCCGGTGTACTTTGCCGAGACCTTTGTCGATACCACGCGTCATCGGGGCACCTGCTACCGGGCGGCGAACTGGGTGATGCTGGGACGCACCCAGGGACGTGGCAAGGATGACCTCACGCACCGGCCGAACCGCACGGTGAAGGACGTGCTGGGACTGGCATTGGTTGCGGACTTTCGCGAGCGGCTGGCCTCGGCATGAGTCGCAAGGGTGGAAAGCCGCGCCGGCATGTCCCGATTGGCAAGCCGCCAACGATGGAGGTGAACCTCGAGGAGCTCGCGGCGGTTCTCGAGCGCGCCCAGGGAGCGTTGAGTGCCGAGGATCACGCGAAGCTGACGACGGCGATGGCCGCGCTCGCCTCGACGACGCAGATCGTGGCCGAGCTGATCGCGCAGCTGCAAGGGAAGAAGACCTCCCTCGAGCGGCTGCGCCGGATGCTCTTTGGATCGCCGACGGAGAAGACCGATGAGGTGCTGGGCGAGGCACGCGCCGGTGCGGGTCGGCAGGATGCAGCGCTGAGCGCATCGGCCGATGGCGCGGCGGCCCGCAAGAAGGCCCCTGGCCACGGACGCAACGCGGCGAGCGCCTACTGTGGGGCTGAGCACATCCACGTGCCGCCCGCCGGTCTTGCCCGGGGCGATGCCTGCCGCGGATGCCCGCACGGCAAGGTCTATCCGCTCGAGCCCCCGGCGGTGCTGGTGCGCATTACGGGGATGGCGCCGCTTGGGGCGCGGGTGTACGCCTGCGATCGGCTGCGCTGCAATCTGTGCGGGGAGGTCTACACCGCCGCCGCGCCCCCCGGGGTTGGGAGCGAGAAGTACGATGCGAGCGCCACCGCCATGGTGGGGATGCTGCGCTACGGCACTGGGTTACCGTTCAATCGCATCGAACAACTGCAGAAAGCGATGCGTGTGCCACTGCCGGCGGCCACGCAGTGGGATCTGGTGAGAGGTGCCCTCCCGCAGCTCCTTCCCGCACACGAGCGGATGATCGATCAGGCCGCCCAAGGCACCGTGGTGCACACCGACGATACGACCATGAAGCTGCTCGAGCTCACCGCCGAGCAGCGCGCGGCGGCGCTCGGGGAGGATGAGGCCCGCGGGCGCACCGGGGTGTTCACCTCCGGGATCGTCTCGATCGGTGAGGGACGCAAGATCGCGCTGTTTTTTACCGGCGCGCGCCATGCCGGAGAGAACCTCGCCGCGGTCCTTAAGCGGCGCGCAGCGCAGTTGCCCATCCCGATCCAGATGTGCGATGGCTCATCGAGCAATACCGCGGGCGACTTCGAGACGCTCCTGGGGAAATGTAACGCGCATGGCCGGCGGAAGTTCGTCGAGCTCGCCGAGCTGTTCCCCGAGCAGGTGCGTTTTGTGCTCGAGACGCTGCGGGAAGTCTACAAGAGCGATGCCGAGGCCCGTACTCGAAAGCTCAGCCCCGCAGAACGGCTGCGACTGCACCAGCGTGAGAGCACCCCGCGCATGGCGGCGTTGAAGGAGTGGATGGACCAGCAACTCGCCGAGCGGCTGATCGAACCGAACTCGCGGCTCGGGGAGGCGATCCGGTATCTACAAAACCACTGGGAGGGGTTGACACTGTTTCTGCGGGTGCAGGGCGTGCCACTCGATAACAACGTGGTTGAAAGGGCGCTGAAGCGGGCGATCGTGCATCGGCGCAACTCATTGTTTTACAAAACTCTCAACGGCGCGAAGGCCGGCGATGTCTTCATGAGTTTGATTTATACCGCGGAACTGAACGGGGTCAATCCGTTCGAATACCTCACGGCCCTGCTGCGCCACCCGCTCGAGCTCGCCGAGCGACCGAGCGAGTGGATGCCCTGGAACTTCCACTCGAGGCTCGCGCGCCAGCAGGCGGGCTCGGACCCACCCGCATAGGGGATCGGGCCCGAGCCTTCGAGTCAGGAAGGTCTCGCGGCGGGCGGCTCGAGGGCAATCCGCCGCCACATCGGCGCCGCCTGGGCTCGCTGCGGATCCCCGCCCCAGATCAGGGCGGAGAACTCATGCGCCAGCAGCTCCCGGCTGACCGCCCCGGCGGCCGTCGGCCAGTACCGGAATCTCCCCGTGCTCAGGCGTTTGCTCGCAAGCCAAAATCCTTGGCCGTCATACACCAACAGGCGGATCGCCTTGCCCGAGCGGGTGCGGAACACGAACATCGTCCCGTCGCCGGGGTCGGCCAACAGCACCGAACGGCAGATCTGCCCCAGCCCATCGATCCCGCGGCGCCCATCGACCGCCTCGATCCCCACCAGCACGCGCATCTGCGGGGTGATCTGGATCATGACCGCGCTCCGAAGCCCGCGCGGCACAGTCCCAGCACCACCTCGGTCGCCGCCCCCGCGGGCATCTGCACGGAAAGGTGTTGCCCGCCCGGACCCTCCAGAATCAACCGGCAATCCCCAGCGGCGGTCAGTGCGCCGCTGAGATCCACGAACTGCATCGGCGAGGATGGCCTCCCGCGCCGGCTGGTCCGCGCCCGCCCGGACCGATCCGCCGCCGCCGCACTGCTGAGGCGTTTGAGCTTGTTGTACTCGAGCCCCAGCACCTGGCTGCTGCGGTGCACCCCGTGCCGGCGCGCCAGCCTTCCGGCCGCAGCCCACGCCCATCCTGGAAGGGCCTTGCCCGGCTGGCTATCACGCCGATACTCATCCAGCCGTTGTCGCAGGCGCACCAAGTCCTGCGGTCGCCCGTTCTCGCTCGTCTCGTTGCCCATACGTTCCTCCAATCGCCCGAATCAGGCGTGGAAGAAACGCTATCAATACCGACCGCCCTCGGTCACGCACGCGTACCGGAAGCACAC
>JBOGKQ010000078.1:0-3249 GCA_050747905.1 Terriglobales bacterium
GTGTATGGGGTAGATGATCGGGCTGTGACTGATCCGCCCTGGCTGGGCGTGTCGGCGTGACGTGAGACGGCCACCTGGTGATCCTTCGAAGTGCTCACTGCGAGACGAAGGAGAACGAGATGGCCGCACGTGACATTGTGCCGGTTCCCGGCGCCCGGTTCGAGGAGACCCTGGCATCGGCGAGCCCGGATCTGCTGCGGGAGATGGTCAAGGGGTTCGCGCAGCGGATGATGGACGCCGATGTGGAGATCCGCTGCAACGCCGGGTACGGGGAGGTCACCCCGGACCGGGTGAACTCCCGCAATGGGTACCGGCGCCGGGAGTGGGATACCCGGGCCGGGACGGTCGAGCTGGCGATCCCGAAGCTGCGCCAGGGCTCGTACTACCCGGAGTTCCTGGAGCACCGGCGGCGGGCCGGGCGGGCACTTGCCTCGGTGGTCGCGACCAGCTATCTGCTGGGGGTCCCGGCCCGGCGGGTGGAGAAGCTGGCTGCCTCGCTCGGGGTGACGAGCTTGTCGAAGTCGCAGGTCAGCCTCATGGCCGCGGAGCTGGACGAGATGGTGGAGGGCTTCCGGGCCCGGCCGCTGGACGCGGGGCCGTATACCTTCGTGTGGATCGACGCGCTGACCCAGAAGGTCCGGGAGGGCGGCCGGACGGTGAACGTGCATGCCCTGATCGCCACCGCCGTCAACGCTGATGGCCGGCGGGAGATCCTGGGCATCGAGGTGGCCTCGTCCGAGGACGGGGCGGGGTGGCTGGCGTTCCTGCGCGGCCTGGTCGCCCGCGGCCTGTCCGGCGTGGCGCTGGTCACCTCCGGCTGCCATCAGGGCCTGCGCGACGCGATCGCCAGCGTGCTGCCCGGCGCGGCCTGGCAGCGCTGCCGGACGCATTACCATCGCAATCTGCTCACCCGCGTTCCCAAGTCCGCGCAGCCGTGGGTGTCCACCCTGGTGCGGACCATCTTCGAGCAGCCCGATGCCGCCTCGGTGCGCGCGCAGCACGCCCAGGTCGTGACCGCGCTCGAGGCGAAGTTCCCGCAGGCCGCCGCGCACCTGGACGAGGCACGCGACGACATCCTGGCCTTCACCGCCTTCCCCCGCGAGGTCTGGCGCCAGATCTGGAGCAATAACCCCCAGGAGCGGCTGAATAAAGAGGTCAGGCGCCGGACCGATGTCGTCGGCATTTTCCCCGGCCGCGACGCCATCATCCGCCTCGTCGGCGCCGTCCTGGCCGAGCAGAACGACGAATGGGCCGAGGCCCGCCGCTACATGGGCGCCGAAATCCTCGCCGCATGCCAGAGAAACGAAAACCTGCCTGAAACTAATGGTACTGGCGTGACAATCGAGGCCATTGGTGCTTAAATAGAAATAGATCGCGAGGTGGTCATCTCATACACCATCTCCATGGACGTGGCCCCCCCGTCATCCAGCTGCCCGCACAGACAGTGGCCGATGGGCCGGAAGCGATCCTTGCCTACCTGCTGCACCAGGCCGCGCACGGCTGGGCAGCGGATGCCCGCTCGCGCTGGCACTCGGCAACCTTCCGCGACCGCGCAACGGCGCTACAACTGGCAGTCAAGCAAGACCCGAAATTCGGGACAGCTGGCCGGGGCTGGTCGGTGACTGAGATCACCGATGAGGCAGTGGACACCTACGGCGATCAGATCGGCCAGCTGGCAGCTGCTTCCGTGGACTGGGAACCCCCGGCACCCCCGGCCGACTCACCCCGGCAGAGCCAGCGCAACGGCATCGTGGCTGTGTGCGCGTGCCCCGGGGCACTAAAGATCCGCATACGCGGGCTTGACGCTGCAGCGAAGCTCGCCGCGCAGCCTATCCGGTGCGACATCTGCGGGGAGCTATACCAGCCCGTCTAGAGTGCGCTGTAGCGGTCGAAGCCGGCTTTTCGGGTGATCAGCGCTTCGCGTTGCTGCTTTGTCACTGGCACCGGCATCGCAGTTGGCCTCGTTGATGGTTTGGCCCAGATCAGGGAACAGCGCCACAGCAGGTGCCTCCGGTAGCGCACCCCGGGCCAGCGCGCGCCGGGCCATGGCCTGGATCGTCGGCTGGTGGCCACATAGTAAGTGAGGGCTGCTCCCAGTAGCTTCTGGCCAGCCGGTAGCCGAGGTTGGCGAGCGGCGGCCTCCCATGGCAGGTCTGCAGGCAGCCGCAACCGGGCGAGCCCTACAACGGCGAGCATGCCACCTGGCACCAGACCGCTGGCGAGAAGGTCTCCGAAGCAGCCTGAAGATCTTTATCCACAGTTATTGACAATTACTCGTAACCGCTGTTTCGTTGTGGTTGCGGACGATTGGCTGGCGTTGGCCCCGCCTGGCAAGCAGTCGCGCTGACCGATCTGCGGCCGCGCCATAATGTCCAGCCTCTAGATTGGCCATTGAAGTGAACGCATGGTTCACGTGATCCTCAGCTTTATTGATAGCACCCACTCTAGCGAGAACTTATACATAAGTGGGGCAAGTGGTTAGCTCGATCGGGCGACCAGCCTTGGCGTTCTCCAGTAGTTATCTGGGATCGTTTATCTGGCATCGGAATAACTGCCACGACAGAGGGATATGATGAAAGTATAACGCGCTACCATTATTTTAGGCGCATCAGTCCTACTCATGGCAGGAACAGTAGCCTCGGCAGTCGCCACTGCTTCTCCAGCTGAGGCTTGCTCTGTGAGCAGCCATTGTTACGGCGTCGCGTTTGGTGACGTATCCGGGATCATCGGCGACGCCGTCACTATTGAGCCGTCTTGCCTAAGTACCCCCTCGCGGAACTTTGTGAATGATGAAGTTTGGCTGGTGGACGCTAATGCCGAGCACTGGATCGAGGTCGGTTTCGTCCAACTTGGGAGCAACCTCAACTACGGCGGCATCACCACAGCCGGGCGCTACGGGTACTGGGGAGATTTGCGACCTGGCTCAAACTACTTCGCGCATGTACTGCAGAATAATCCGCCTCTCTCACCTGGAGTTGGCGCACAGATCCAGACTAACGGCAAGGACAGCTGGGCATCTTTCTTCAACGGACACGAGGGGACCTCCACGGGCAACACCATGACTCCGGCCTTTGGCGAATACGGGTCCGAGACCTCGTCCGCGTCGGCACACAGCGTGAGCATCGGAGACAACGCCGTTTACCAGACGGCCTCTGGCTGGTCTACCGGGGTCCCGGGAGAGCCTGGCTCTGGCTACACGGCCGAGTCTCCTGAAACGTTCAGCTGGCAGGTCAAGTACAATAACTATTT
>JBOGKQ010000079.1:0-3154 GCA_050747905.1 Terriglobales bacterium
CGCGGTTGCGCGCGTCAGCGACGCCGGCAAAATCACGCATCGGCTGATCGCGCTGACACCCGCCGCCGGCGGCAAGGCCGTGCTTGAATCAATGATTCATCTGCTGCGCCAGTTGCCCGCGCAAGGCGTCTGCGCCGTGGGCGTAGGCGTCCCAGGGCTCGCTTATCCCGATGGCACAGTGTGGGCGCCGAACATTCCCGGGTGGCAGCGCATGCCGGTCGCCACAACCCTCACCCGCCGCTTCAAGCTACCGACGGTGGTCGATAGCGACCGCAACGCTTTTGTGACGGGCGAGGCGTGGAAGGGGATTGCCCAAAAGCGCCGTGACGTGATCTACGTCGCTATCGGGACGGGCATCGGCGCCGGGATCATCAGCGGCGGGCGCCTGCTTCGCGGCCATGGCGAGCTGGCCGGCTGTATCGGGTGGATGGCCGTGCGCCATCAGTTTCTCCCAGGTTACAAATCCGTAGGCTGCCTTGAATTTCATGCCGCGGGGCCAGGCATTGCCAGGGAAGCCCAGCACGTTTTTAAGCGTGATCTCAGCACGCGCGATGTGGTCAGGCTGGCGCGCGGCGGTGATTCGCGGGCACGAGCCATCATGACGCGAGCAGGCGTAACTCTGGGACTTGCCTTGGCGAACCTTGTGGACACGCTTAGCCCGGAAATGATTGTGATTGGCGGCGGCGCGGCGGCGGCGGGAAAACTACTCATCGGCCCCGCGCGGCAAACCATGCGAAAATGGGCGCAGCCCGTCGCGGTGAAGCAGGTGCAAATCCGCCGCAGCCGCCTGGGAGGGCGCGCGTGCCTGCTCGGCGCCGCCAAGCTGGCTTTCGATCAATTGGCTCCGTGACGCGGCGTCAAACTTTTCTATCCGGAGCGCCACAAGCCAGCGATGCGCCGTTGCTGTAGCGGCGGCCTCTGGCCGCCGGTCTTTACCATTAAAAACCGGCGGCGAGAGGCCGCTGCAGAGTCTAACATCGCTGAAGGATCACGTCATACATAGAGCCTCACGCTTTGAAGTCCCAACTCTGAATCTCAAATTCTGAATTTCAAATTTCAAGTCTCAGATTTCAACTCTTGTGAAGCCTTCCACCACGGACAACAGTCCCCGCAACGCCGCGTTTCAGCGCGCCAGCCTAATCGCGGCGGCGAACGCCTGCATGTTCGTCTTTGGCATGGTACTGCTCCTGATGGGCTCGCTGCTTCCCAGCCTCAAAGTGAGCAGCGCCCGCGCCGGCAGCCTCGGCTCCTTCCCGCTCATTGGCATTCTGGCGGCTACGATCCTGATCGGCCCCGTTCTGGACAAAGCGGGCGCGAAGGTGGCGCTGGCCGTGGCTCTGGTCTTGATCGTGGCCGCGCTCGCTGCCATGCCGCTGCTTTCAAGCTACGCAACGATTGCTATTGCCGCGCTCGTTTACGGACTGGGAGGCGGCGTCCTGAATACCGCGACCAATGCGCTGGTCTCGGACCTGAGCGCCGCGGGGCGCGGCGCCGCGCTGAACCTGCTGGGATTTTCGTTCAGCCTCGGCGCCATTGTGGCGCCCCTGCTGACTTCCGTTACGCGAGGCGGGTTTTCAACCGTGCTTCATATTCTCGCGCTGGCCTCAGCGGCGGTCCTTATCTTCGTTTTGGCGCTGCGCTTCCCCGCCCCAGCGCATTCAAGCACCCCGCTTCGAGAGTTGCTCAAGGTTCTGCGGCATCCGCTGGTGTGGCTTTTTGGCGCGCTCCTCTTCTTCGAATCGGGAAACGAGAACTGCATGTTCGTCTGGGCCGGTAAGGTGATGGGCGACGTGATGCGTCTGTCTGCGCAGCGCGCTGATCTTGCGCTGGTCGGCCTCAGCGTCGCCCTCGGAGCGGGCCGCTTGCTGGCGGCACTGTGGCTGCGCTGGCTCGGCAGCCGCGGCCTGCTGCTCATCTCAGCGGCGATTGTCGTAACCGGTGCGTGTCTTGTGCTGGGCGATAAAACGTTCGACGGAATGCTGGCCGGATTTGCCGTGATCGGTTTCGGTCTTTCCGCCATCTACCCGACCGCCCTCGGTCTGGCGGGGGATTGTTTTCCGCACCAAACGGGAACGGTGTTTGGGGCTATTATGACGGTTTCTCTGGTGGGCGGCGTGGCCGGACCGTTGGCGGGCGGTTGGGCGGCCGGGTCAAGCCCCGCGAAAGTGCTCGCTGTTCCCATCGTGGCGGCGATTGCCGTTGCGGTGTTCACCGTGGTGATTGGCCGAAGGAGTGCCCGCGCCGTCCTGGATTCACGGGTGGCTCAGCGCGGCATGGGGGCGATCAAATGAAGGGTCATGCTGAGCGAGGCAAAGCATCTGCCCGTAAAACAGAGGGAAAGAGATTCTTCGCTTTGCGTGACATTTGGTTGCCGCGCGAGCGGATGCAGCAGTAAAATGAAGGCGTGGCCGCGAGAGGCGCCTCGGACGATGAGGCGGTGGGCGCCAATGGAGGAAAGATGGCTATCGCGTGGCAGAGAAATCCGGATGACGCGCTCGCAGCAGCAAAGGAGTCCGGCAAACTGACGATGGTGGATTTCAGCGCAGCGCCCTCCTGAGGGGCATGCGCTCGGCTGGATGCCGAGGTTTACCCAGACCCCAAGGTCAGCGAATACATCGCCGGGAATTTCGTTCCGGTAAAAATCCACATCAAGGAAAACCCCTCCGGGTTCCATCGGTTCGACGTGAGTTGGACGCCGACGGTGATGGTGCTCGACACGGATGGCAAGGAACGTTACCGCTTTGAAGGCTATCTGCCCGCCGCAGATTTTCTAGCGCAGCTCGACTTCGGCCGCGGGCGCGTCGCGTTCGCGCATAAGCGTTGGGACGACGCGGCGCGGGAATTCAACTCCGCGGCGGATCGCGATCCGAAGTGCGAGTTCGCCGCCCAAGCGAGCTACTGGGCGGCGGTGGCCCACTTCCAGAAAACGCACGACGGCACTTTTCTCAAAGAGTGGAGCAAGAAAGTGCGCGCCGAATTCCCCACCACCACTTGGGCTAAGCGCGCCCTCGCGTATTCCAGCGAGTAGCGCCGTTCTCGGGGCGTGCCGCCTATGACGTGTAGCGGTTGGCGGCGAATTTTGAAAAGACCGCGAGCGGAGAATGAGCGAACGGGCCTTCACGTATCCCTTCCGCCTGCCGGGTCAAACCCGCCC
>JBOGKQ010000080.1:0-3042 GCA_050747905.1 Terriglobales bacterium
GGGGCCCCCACGGCGCCTGCGCCCTGGGGTGGGAGCGAGGCGCAGCGTCGGGTTGGGGCCAAGGGCCCCCAACCCGACGCGAGCATAAGCGGGGCGCGCGGCGCAGCCGCGCTGGGGCCCGCGCCAACATTGCCAGGGGGGCTGGTTGGGCTCTAAACTAACCTGCAGGCATCCAGCAGACGCGCCACGTGACGGGCGATGGGATCGGTCTCGAGATTTACGGCCGATTTGGGTGCGAGCCAACGCAGATTTGTATGCCGCCAGGTGTAGGGAATGATCGCGAACCGGGCTCGATTGCGCCCCAGCTCGGCCACGGTTAGGCTGATGCCGTCCACCGCCAGTGAGCCTTTGGGCGCAAGCAGCCGGAGTAGCTCAGGCGGGATACTGAGGCTCAGCCACCAGCCGCCGCCGCCTGCAAGCTTGCGGAATTCGAGCAGGGTTGCGGTGCCCTGCACGTGGCCCTGTAACAGGTGGCCGCCGAGCTCGTCGCCCAGCCGTAGCGATGGTTCCAGATTGACGTGCGCGCCCGCGCGGTAGCTCCCCAGCCCCGTGCGCGCCAGCGTTTCCTCGCTTAAGTCGGCGGCAAAAGCGCCGCCGCGCTTGCTGACCACGGTCAGGCAGCAACCGTTAACGGCAATGCTGGCGCCGCGCCGCAGCCGTCGCAGCATGGTCGCGGGCGCGCTGACCTCCAGACGCGCACCGTTGCCGCTCTGCTCCAGCTTCCGCACCCGCCCCACTGCCTGCACGATTCCGGTAAACATACTCTTTCAGTCTGCCAGATAGGCCTCGATCATCAGGTCCGGCCCTACGTTTTCCGCCGTGAGCGTGCCTTGCACCGGCCGCGGCCAGGCGCCTGCGCCCGCGGCCAGCGGCACGCCCGTGTCGCCCAGCAGCACAGGGGCCTGGAACAGGACGAGCTTGTCCACCCATCCGCCCGCCAGCATGGAGCCGTTGAGGCGCGCGCCCGCCTCCAGCAGCACCGAGGTGATCTGTTCCCGGCCCAGCCAGCGCAGCACCGCCTCCAGATCCACGCCGCCGGGCGCCGCCGGCGCAGGCTCGAGGCGCGCGCCCACCTTTTCCAGTGCCGCTTGCGCCTCGACGCCACCATCGGCGTGGAACACCACCAGGTCGTGGGCGCGCCGCGCTCCACGCAGCAGTTGTGACGTGGGCGGCAGGTGCAGATGGCTGTCCACGATAACCCGCAGCAGCGGGCGGCGCCGGGCCAGCTTGGTGCGATCGGTGAGCCAAGGATCATCCGCGAGGGCGGTGCCGATGCCGCTGAGCACCGCATCGGACTGATGGCGCAATGCCTGCACACGCTCGCGCGAGGGCTGCGAGCTGATCCATGGATGGGCGCCGGCGCCGGCGCCAGCGCTTCCTCCTGCGGCCGCGGCAATCCGGCCGTCTACGCTGAGGGCAGCCTTGAGGGTCACGAAGGGTAGTCCGGTGCGAATCCACTTCGAGAAGTCCTCGTTGAGCCGGCGCGCCTCGCGCTCCAGGCACCCGGCCTCAACCTTGACGCCGGCCTCCTGCAGCCGCCGCAGGCCGCCGCCTGTGACTTCCGGGTTGGGGTCGCGCATACCGGCCACGACGCGCGCCACCCCCGCCCTCAAGATCGCTTCCACGCAGGGCGGCGTGCGCCCGGTGTGGCAGCACGGCTCGAGGTTCACGTACAAGGTGGCGCCGCGCGCCGCCTCGCCGGCTTCGTTCAGCGCCAGCACCTCGGCATGCACCTTGGCCTCATAGCGGTGCGAGCCGCGCCCGGCAATCTGCCCGTCGCGCACCAGCACCGCGCCCACGCGCGGATTGGGCGAGGCCAAGGCGGTGCCCTTGGCCGCCAGCCGCAGCGCCTCGCGCATGAAATCCAGGTCTTCCAGCCGGTACATGCTCCCTTGAAATGCTATCATCGGGCCGATGATCGAGCTCGCCCGCCACGACTACGACGCCCTGGTGGAGCAGATCCTGCAAGCGGCGCGGTCCAGGCCAGAACCTGCTGTGGCCGTCGGGGGTCTGGCCGGCGCCATCGAGTCCACCCTGCTTGCGCCCGGCGCCACTGCCGTCGAGGTCGAGCGCCTGTGCGAGGAAGCCGCAGCGTTGGGTGTGGCTGCGGTATGCGTCGCGCCTGTCTGGACGGCGCTCGCCGTCGCCCGCCTGCGGCCCACGCCCGTGCTGGTTTCCACCGTCGTGGGCTTCCCGCTCGGCGCCTCCTTGGGCACGGTGAAGGCCTTCGAGGCCGCTGAGTGCCTCAAGCTAGGCGCCGACGAGTTAGACGTGGTGATCAACCTCGGGGCGCTCAAGTCCGGCCACCACGCCCAGGTTGAGGACGAGTTGTACGCCATCACCGCGCTGGCGCACGCCGCGGCTGCGCGCATCAAAGTCATCCTGGAGATGGATCTGCTCTCGCCTGGCGAGCTCGAGCAGGCCGTCGCGGCGGCGTTGGCCGCAGGCGTGGATTTTCTCAAAAATGGCACGGGCTTCGGTCCCGGCGGGGCCACCGTGGAGGGCATCGCCCGCCTGCGCGTTCTCGCCGCCGGCCGCGCCCGGCTCAAGGCCGCCGGCGGCATCCGCACAGCCGCGCAGGCTCGCGCCCTGCTGGCCGCCGGTGCCGACCGAATCGGTACCAGCGCCGCGGCCGCCGTGCTCAGCTAGGAGCATGCATCCTGCCGCACTCTCCTAGATAAAGATCGGGCCGTCTTCGGTCACGTTGCCCTTGTCAGCTTCGGCGGAAGGGGGTACGCAGTCACGGTGGTAGCGCTTGCCTTCGTGCAGTGTCCACGGTTGGCCGGCACGGATGGCCAAGTGGCACTTGGGGCAAACTTCGCTAGATTCAGCCATCCTTTTTGAGATGCGGAAATGAGCTGGCGAGGCGCTCGATGGAGGCTCGCGGCGGGTTGGGGCCAAGGGCCCCCAACCCGGCGCGAGCAAAAGCGGGGCGCGCGGCGAAGCCGCGCAGGGGCCCGCGCCAACAAACATTGGAAGCGCAGCGGCGGGTTGGGGCCAAGGGCCCCCAACCCGGCGCGAGCAAAAGCGGGGCGCGCGGCG
>JBOGKQ010000081.1:0-2784 GCA_050747905.1 Terriglobales bacterium
ATGTTCCGCGAGTACAACTCCGAGCAGGGGCGCTGGTGGACGCCCGACCCCGCCGGCCTGGCGGCGGTGAACCCCGCCAACCCGCAAAGCTGGAATGAATACAGCTATGCGAACAACAACCCGCTGACGCTGGTCGACCCGCTGGGGACATGCCCCTCCGTTTCCAAAAATGACAGCAGCGATGGCAGCGGCGATGACGAAGCGTCCGGTGAGTTCGGCCCCTACGTGTCCCAAGACGAGCCTACGGCTGGCGAGCAAGCGACCGGCGATGGCAACTGTACCTCACTGGATGGGGTCGATCTGCCGCCGGGCCTGTTCGGCGATCTCGGCGGGATCGGCGGGGGCTGGGGCGGAGGCGGCTCGATGAGTACCGCGCCCACGGTCAGCATCGGCGGCCAGTCATATCAGATCGTGCCCAACCCCTACGGTGGCTACTGCTACCAGGGCCAGGTAGATCAGTACATCTGCGACGCGTCCTCCTACCACGGCGAGCTGGGCCTGGGTGACCCGAACCTGATCGAGGCTCAGATTGGCGATCTCAACGCCGCCTTGGCGCGGAGTTCCACAGTAGGACAGCCAGGTGGCAACGGCAGTCCCGGACCGTCCGTAGCGGGCGGCACCAGCTCGCTTGGAGGATTAGGGCAGACCGTCACCACATTCGCCAAGCTCATGCGTCCGCTGCAGTTCGCCGCCGCTAACACGGCAATGCTCTTCACCGGTGCTGCTGCCGCCGGGTTTGGGTATTCGCTGGCCGTTGCGTCGTGTTTGGAGCCGACACCCCTCGAACCGCTCACCTGCGCGGCCGGTGGCCTGGGCGGGCTGGCGATCGGCGCGACAGGTGTCAGCGATCTCGGACTTGGCGTTTACTTCTTCAAAAAGTTTACGCTCCCTGCATTCGAAAACTGGGGTGGCAATGAATAGCGCGGATAACAGCGGGTCCAACGGCCGCGCAGCGCTAGATCAGGGGCGTCTAACTCTGGGCTGGGCGCTGTCGCTCATCGCGGGGCAGGCCGTCGGAGCCGCGATTGCGCTCTCGTTCTTATTCGCTGTTCTCGGTGCACCGTTCCGGGAATTTTGGGTGCCATTTTTTCTACTGGCATGGTGTGGCGTGCCGCTCCCGGCCATGTTCCTTTGGATCAGAGCCGCAAAACCTTCGTCTAGATCCTATGCCGTGCGCTCGGCGGTCACTTGTTACGTCTGGCTTGGCCTCATCGCGACCGCCCTGTCACTTGGTGCAATCCATCTAGGGTTGGACTCGGCTAGGGATGTAGCCCGGACCTATGCTCCCGCGACTGCGCTGATTTTGGTCGGCGTTGCTGTCTGGGCCTACCTGCAGGCGCTACGGCGCGGAAGCGGGGACGGATCAGCGCACCCCGCGCCGACCGGAAATCCGACATGAGGCGGCGCCGGGTTGCCGCATTCAGCTACGACTAAGCCGTGCCGGATTACCCGCAATCCTGGAAAGCCTACAGCTACGTCAATGACCAGCCGCTGACGCTGGTCGATCCGCTGGGCACCTGCGCCACGGTGAAGCTCAACGACACGAACAGCGATGGCGATGAGGCCAGCGGCGACTTCGGCCCCTACGTTTCCCAGGACGAGACAGCCGCCGGGAGCGCCGACGGGGGCAATATTCAGCAGTGCCTGATCTACGGCAGCACCAACCCCTGGGACCCACTGGAAATCGACGGCGGCTCGGTGGACTCCGGCATGGCTCCGGCAGGCGACCTCGAGCACGGCGGCCCGGATGGCACCGGCGCGGCGGTCGGCGCTCTCCAGACCTACTCAATCGGCCGCGGCCTGCAAACGACGGCCTATCAAACCGATATCAATGGCACGCCGGAAGTGCAACCAACCGCCGCCGAGTGCGGGGACCGGCTGCTCACGGCCGTGGACAACCAGTTCGGCACGATCCCGCTCCAGTGGAACATAAACACCGGGGGCATCGCGCCCGGCGGCGGCGAGTACAACCTCACGATGAGTTCGACGTCGCTCACGCCGAGCCAGTTTGGCGCGATCGACCTAGGGCGGTACGCGAGCCTGGCGACGATGATCACGGGTATCGGCTCCTCGCTCCATGTTGCCGGCCGGTCGGCGCTCGATCCGGGCGCATTCTTCGCCAAGACAGACGCCGGCGGTGTGCCGTCGTTGACGATGACGGTGCACCTTGACAGTGGCTACGCGTACAATCCGCTGGGGCTTCTCATTCACACGTTCGGAGATGTGCTGGGCCACGCCACGAGGGACGCATGCCCGAACGATTGAAGGCGCATGGCGGGATGTGCCGGGCTAGCGCGGCGTTGTGCCTGGCATCGAGTGTCAGTTTGCTTGCCCGGATGGGCGCTTGGGCCCAGACCAGCGCGAAGCCGCCGGTGCCGCAGAGGATCGTCATCCGCATCCTCGAGGCGCATAGCGGTAAGCCAATCAATAAGGAACCGCTGGGGGTACGGCTGGAGAAAGGCATTACCCTCACCAAGTCGCCCGTTACCGCGCCGGTTTTTGTGACGGACAAGGCCGGCAACGCCGTGATTCCCTACCGTCCGAGCGTCGGCATTGACGATCTGTCGCTCTGGGTGCTCAAAGATATTCCGTGCGAACCCTACAACAATGTCGATTACAAGCTCGACTACCCCATCGCGAAAATCCTGGCACACGGCGTGGTGAGCGACAACGTGTGCGGCAAGGCCCACCACGTGGCCGTGCCCGGGGTCTTAATCGTGTTCGTCAAGCACCATCCCTGGTGGCAGATCCCGTGAGCCGCCCGCGGCAGCGCCTCTCGACCGG
>JBOGKQ010000082.1:0-2752 GCA_050747905.1 Terriglobales bacterium
GCGGCTATCTGGCACGCGCCCGGGATTCACCACCAGGCAATGAAATCATCTGGCGCGGCTGGGTGCGTCTGACTGATATCCACCTCGGGGTCTCGATCGGCACAAAACTTGTGGGTAATTGAAAGCAAGCCAACCCATCTGGCGCGGCGGCGTGAAGCCTGCTGAAGTGGGTGGATGGCGGAACTGCAGCGGCGCAGGAGGAGGCGCAGCCGGAAGGAAGCGGCGGCGTTGGTGACGGAGTTTGAGGCAAGCGGACTGACACGGCGGGCGTTTTGCGCGCAACGGGGGCTGTCCACCGGGGCGCTCGATTCGTACCGTGGCGAGGGGCATCAGGTACTGCCGCGCGACTGTTGCCGGTCGAGGTGATCGGCGTGGCGGGGCGCGAGCCGATTGCGCTGCACGGCGGGGGCGGGCGAAGAATCGAAATCGGGCCCGGGTTCGATGCGGCGACGCTGCTGCGGCTGTTGGAGACGTTGGAGGCGAGGTGAGCGTCTGGGGGTTGGGCGCGGCGACGCGCATCTACGTGGCGGTGGGCGCGACCGACATGCGCAGGGGGTACGAGGGTTTGTTCGGGCTGGTGCGCGATCACCTGGAGCAGGATCCGCTGAGCGGGCACGTGTACCTGTTCGCCAACCGCGCCCGCACGCGGGTGAAAGCGCTGTATTGGGACGGCAGCGGGCTATGGGTTTGCGCGAAGCGTTTGTCGAAAGGTAGGTTTTGGTGGCCTGGGGCGGAGGCGGGAGTGAGGGCCGTGACCCTGCGGGCGGAGGAGTTGGCGCTGCTGTTAGGCAGGCTCGACCTGGCCCAGGCCAAGCCGCGGCGCTGGTATCGGCGGGCGCCGAGCGCGGCCTAAATAAATCACGGCAAGATGTAACCTGGACGCCTCCGTGTTAGTAAACAAGGGGAGTGAGCACGCCCGCCCCCAAGCCACCGCTGGCCGAGCTGTTGCGCGAGATCGAGTCCCGTCTGCCGGCGGCGCTGTTCGATCGGGTGAGAAGGAATCTGCAGCAGGGGGAATGGGCGGAGCTGCGGGTGCAGCTTCTGGAAGAGAAGCTGCGGCTGAAGCGGCTGCAGAAGTACGGGCCCGGGAGCGAGAGGCTGAGCGCGGCGCAACTGGAGCTGCTGGAGTTCGAGCCGGGCGTCAGCCGTGATGAGGTCGAAGCCGAAGCTAGGCGCGAGCCGCTGCCGTAACGTCCAAACCGAAAGCCGCGCGAAGGCAAGCCGCACCCGGGACGGCAGGCGCTGCCGGCCCATCTGCCGCGGGTGGAGCGGGTGGTGAGCTGTACGCCGGAACAATGCGTTTGCACCGGTTGCGGCGGGGCGATGCCGGTGATTGGGTTTGACGAGAGCGAGCGGCTGGAGGTCAAGCCGGCCCAATACTTCGTGGCGCACACCCGGCGCGAGAAGCGGGCCTGCCCGCGCTGTTCGGAGCGGGACGTGGTGGCGGCGCCGCTTCAGCCCGCCATTATTGAAAAGGGCCTGGTCGGCGACGGCATCGTCATCAACACGCTGATCGCAAAATATGCCGAACATCAGCCGTTGTACCGCCAGAGCGCAACTCTGGCGCGTGAGACGGGGCTGGAGATCAGCCGGGCGACGCTCGATGGTTGGGTGATGCAGGTGGGCGAAAATCTGCGGCCGCTGGTGGCCGAGATGGGGCGCGAGTTGCGCGGCGGAAACTACCTGCAGGTGGATGAGACGCCGGTTCCGGTGCAGGAGCCTGGCAAGGGGCGGAATCACCAAGCGTACCTCTGGCAGTACGGCCGGCCGGAGGCGGGGGTGGTGTTCGACTTTCGCATGGGTCGCGATCGCGCCGGTCCGCGAGCCTGGCCGGCGGACTGGAACGGCATCTTGCAGACCGACGGCTACGCCGCCTATGAAGGCGTCGGCGGGCCGAAGCTGGTCCATGCCGGCTGCTGGGCGCATGCCCGGCGCAAGTTCCACG
Organism: Terriglobales bacterium; assembly: GCA_050747905.1. GTDB lineage: Bacteria > Acidobacteriota > Terriglobia > Terriglobales > SCQP01 > SCQP01. The sequence goes on from JBOGKQ010000082.1 coordinate 1,946, forward strand.
ACGCGGTCAAGCTCAACCCGGAAGACCAGGCGGCGCTGAATGTGCTGGCGCGGATGGGCGAACTCTTCGCCGCCGACGCCCGCGCACGCGAGCAGGGCCTGGATGCGGCCAAGCGGCATCTACAGCGCGCCGAACAGGCGCCGGCGGCACTCGCCGCCATCCGTTCGGCTGTCGAGGCCGCCCGCGCCGGGGCGCTGCCAGGTAACGTACTGGCCCGGGCGGCCAACTACACGCTGGCGCAGTGGCCCAAACTGATCCGCTTCCTCGATCATCCAGTGCTCGAGCTGAGTGAGCAACAACCTGGCCGAGAACTCGATGCGGCCCATCGCGGTCGGTCGCAAGAACTGGATCCACGTAGGCAGCGCCGCCGCCGGTCCCAGGGTTGCGGCCATCCTGTCGGTGTTTGAATCTTGCCGCCGGTTGCACGTGCCGCTGCGTTCTTACCTCGCCACCGTGCTGCCTGCGCTGCGCGATGTCCCGCTCCGCCGCCTCGCCCAACTCACCCCCTCCGCCTGGGCGGCCCAAAAGCCCTCAGCGCTCTGATCCGACGGCTGCTCGCGAGTCACGCCGCCATCCCCCATGGTTTTGCCTGACGCTTACTCTGGATTGCGATGACGGCCATGGTACTGAGCGCGATGGCTGCGGCCGTGCCGCCTGGCCTGGCGTTGCTGCGCGCGCAATGAGTTCGCTACAGTAATCTGGCCCCAGTCGCTCAGGTAATTTGGCCCCACCTTCGGGCTTGAACCGCTACCTTGGCTGTTGCGAAGCAGTGCAAGGGAGGCGGATGACAAGGAGAACGAAGGTGGA
>JBOGKQ010000083.1:0-2589 GCA_050747905.1 Terriglobales bacterium
CAGCGAGCGGAACCGCGCGGCGGCCTGGCTGGGCGCGCCAGGTGGGCTGGGTGCGGCGGCCGGACTGGGCGTGGTGGCTGGCTGGGTATCGCGGCTCGCGTCCACGGCACGCGCCTTTCCTAGAGGCCCGCGGACGCCTGCGCTGCCCCTGTGAGCCAGGCGGACCGGTCCGCGCCATCCGGTTTCTTCCCCAGCAGAGGATAGGTCGGTTCGACCTATAGAACAAGGGTAGATTGCCAGTCATGGCCGCGGACCAGCTCACCCCGTTCGAGCACGTGCTGCTCGGCCTGGTCTGCCTGTCCCCGGCCTCCGGCTACGACCTGAAGCGCACCTTCGCCACCACCCCGGCCGGCGTCTACCAGCCCAGCTCCGGCGCGCTGTACCCGGCGCTGCGCCGCCTGGAAGCCAGGGCCCTGATCCAGGCCAAGCCGCCGGATTCCGCCACCCGGCCGGCCCGGCGCCGCCGCGTCTACGAGCCCACCGAGGCCGGCCAGACCGCTCACCTGGCCTGGCTCCGCACCCCGGTAGAACCGGCCACCGTCGCCCGCGACCTCGGCCTGCACCTGATGCGTTTCGTCATGATGGAATACGCATTCCCGCCAGACGATGTGCTCGGCTTCCTCGCCAGCCTCAAGGACGCCCTGGCCGCATCCCTCGCGCAACTTCAGCGCTATGCGGCCGCCCCGGCCCAGCCCCTCGGCCGCCATCCTCGCCTCGCCCTCGACCACGGCCTGGCCATCCACCGCGCCAGCCTCCGCTGGACCAAAGACACCATGGCCGCTCTTCGCTCACCCGGTGAGCCCCAGCGTGACCGATGAGGCTGGCTTGGCCACCGTGCGGCATTGAAATCCCGGAATTGCCGCACGGTGGCCGACGTCAACGCGCTGGTCAAGAGCGGCATGAGCGCACCCGCCGCCAGCCGCCGCCAGCACGGCCGGGCCAGCCGCCTCCGCCTGGCCCGGGCATGATCCCGCTGACCGTCCCCGGGACAGCCCGCCTGCTCGCTGCCGCGCTCACCGGGCCGGCGCCGCCCGGCCACGCCGCGCGCTGGCAGGCATGGCGACGTCGCCATCAAGCCCGGGCCCGCTGATATCACCAGCGCACCCGGCTCCACCGGAACCCGTGATCACCTTGCTCAACCAGCCAAAAGGAGCCTGGTGGCCTGCAGTACTAGACGCTGCGCCATGACCGGCATACCGTCCGGACATGAGGTGCCGGTTCGTGGCCGCGGTGGCTGCGGCGGCGGTCTCGCTCGCGGCGGCGGCATGCAGCGGTAACTCACAGCAGCAGCCGCAGCAGGCTCAGCCATCGGCCGCGCAGCCCTCCAGACTGATTTCCCCCGCGAGTGCCAGCAGCTGCGCAGGGCAGCCGCCCGTCAGCCCGCTTCCGGTCTGGGCGCGATCCGGATTCACGCCGCCGGACATCGCCATGCCGCACGTCATGGGCGCGGCGGGCAACATCGTCGCCATCCTGTGGGCGCCGCGCAACGCGCTGCACGCACCGGCGCTGCCGAACAGACACAACAAGATCCTGTGGGTGTCGCGGCTCTCGTCCGGGCCCATGACCATCCGGGCCACACTGACGGACAGCACGCGCACCACTACCGTGGACCTGCCGAACGGTCCAGGACCTTCCTATGTGAACATGCCCGCGCCCGGCTGCTGGACGCTGCACCTGAGCTGGGACGGGCACACCGACCAGCTCAGCCTGCGCTACGTGCGCTGACCCTTATCCTCAACACCGCAGGCACCCTCAAATCGCGCTACCCCACAGGCCACACCCCGATTGGGGAGGGTCGGGGACTGGCGCGGTTTCCGCAGGTCGCGGCCCGTTTCCAGTCCCGCCCGTCAAACCGTGCATGCGGTTCTGCCGCACACGGCTTTACCGACGTTCTTCACCGGCGGTGTTCGGTGTTCCCCCGCCAGTCCCGGAAAGGCCTGGGCGGGCGGACGGTTCCATCAAGGATGATCAGGCCCAGGTGATCTGGGGATAGCAGCACCTGCTTGATGCCCCATCCCCAGGCCCGACGGCGGTTGCGTCTTCTGGACAGCCACAGCGCGAGCCGGGAGAGGGCATAGTTCCTGATCTGGCCGAGCATCAGGGCCGAGTTTCCGTAGCGGAAGTACCCGGCCCAGCCGCGCAGGAATCTGTTGAGATCCTCCACGATCCACTCAGCCGGCAGCAGCAGCGGTTCCCGGGCGGTGATCTCCCGGATCCGGTCACGGGCATGCTGGGCCGCCTTGCGTGCGGGCCAGCGGGCAAGGAAGGTCGGGTGCGCCGATTTCGGGGTCCGCCCGCGCACCAGCCGGTGGATCGCCCCGGCTTCTTTGGAGGCACTTGCTTGCCGGATAAGATTAACTTACCATTCTTGCTGCTGCGCGTAGTAGTTTTCCTCGTATTCTTTCGGCGGACTGTACTTGCAAGCGGAGTGCAGGCGCTCGGTGTTATACCAGTCAACCCACGCTGGTCTCAACAGGTGGAAGCAATTGAGCTGAGGTTATCCCCGGGTTTATCAGCGAGGAGGAGCTCTGCGAACACTTCTGCTGGCGTCCTGAATCCGAGGATAGCACGGGGCCGGTCATTTATCTC
>JBOGKQ010000084.1:0-2415 GCA_050747905.1 Terriglobales bacterium
ATATCGAACGGCGAGCAGGACGCGCTGTCTGGAGGACGATGGCACCAGGGCAGGTGCTGCGCCGCCCATTTTTCTAGACGGGCGCGCTATACCGCGCGTGGCAGCGGCTGGGTTGGTGAGAAATGCGGGTTAGGACTAATACTGTTCACTTAGCATTTCTGCGGTGGTATCCTGCAGGAGAGGTACAGGAGGCCGCATTGGCGCGAACCGTTGCCGAACTGCCTGCCGGGGCACGTATCACCGACTACGTCAGCCTTGGCGTTATCAGCAAGTCGTTCCCTGAGGAGGCGGTCAGGGCCGTATTGATAGACACGGGCCGGACCAGCCGGCGCCAGCGGGATCTGCCGGCGCAGGTGGTGGTGTACTACGTGATTGCCTTGGCTCTGTACATGCAGTCTTCCTACCGGGAGGTGCTGCGGTGTCTTCTGGAGGGGGTGCAATGGCTGCGCGATCCGTCGGCGCAGACGCGGGTGGCGGGCAGATCGGGGATTTCGCAAGCCCGCAGCCGGCTGGGCTGGGAGCCGCTGCGGCAGCTGCACGATCAACTGGTGCAGCCGATCGCGGTGCGCGGCACCCGCGGTGCCTGGTTCCGGGACTGGCGGCTGGTGAGCCTGGACGGCAGCACGCTGGAGATAGCCGATGAGAAGACCAACGAAGAGGCGTTCGGCCGTCCCGGAGCCAGCCGCGGAGCCAGCGCCTACCCGCAGATTCGTTTCGTCTCCCTGCTGGAGAACGGCACGCATGTGCTGTTCGGCAGCCAGATGGGCGCCTATCGCATCGGGGAAATCACGCTGGCCAAAAAGGTGCTCCCGTGCCTGCGCCCGGGCATGCTGTGCCTAGCCGACCGGAACTTCTTTGGCTGGGCCTTGTGGCGGCAGGCGCAGGCCACAGGCGCGGATCTGCTGTGGAGGATGAAAAAGAACATGCGCGTGGCCTGCGAGCGCCGCCTTGACGATGGCTCCTATCTGGGCCATGTCTATTCCTCGGAGCGGGACCGGCGGCACCGGAGCAATGGCACGGCGGTGCGGGTGATCGATTACCGGCTCGAAGGCGTCGAGGGCGCCGAGCCGGTTTACCGGCTGGTCACCACCATCCTCGACCCCACGCAGGCGCCGGCCAGCGAACTGGCAGCCCTGTATCACGAGCGCTGGGAGATTGAGACCGCCTTCGACGAACTCAAGACCCACCTGCGCGGGGCGCGCATTGTGCTGCGCAGCAAGACTCCCGATCTGGTGCGGCAGGAATTTTATGGTCTCCTGATGGCCCACTTTGCCCTCCGCGGTCTGATGCACGAGGCGGCGTTGAAAGCCAGCGAAGATCCGGACCGGCTTTCGTTCCTACACGCCGTACGCGTGGTACGCCGCAAGCTGGCCCGCTATCCCGCTATCCCCCCCTCGGGATAGGCCGGCCTTCCATGATGCCGTCCTCGACGAGATCCTCCAGGAACGAGTCGCCTCCAGCCGGTGCCGGCGTAATCCCCGCGGCGTCAAGCGAAAGATGAGCAACTTCCCACTCCGTCCACGCAGCGCCAAGCCCCCGCCACTCCACGACGTTCGCAGCGCCATCAGGATACTTAAGTGAACAGTATTAGGGCTAGCTGGCCGCGGGACTGATGCGGTCGCGGCCTTCCATATAGGGGCGCAGCGCGGCTGGAATGATCACCGAGCCATCGGCCTGCTGGTAGTTCTCCAGCACGGCGATCCAGGTGCGGCCGATGGCGAGGCCGCTGCCGTTGATGGTATGGGCGAGTTCAGCCTTGGTCTTGCCCTTCGGCCGGAAGCGTATGTTGGCGCGCCGCGCCTGGAAATCGGTGAAGGTGCTGCAGGAGCTGATCTCGCGGTAAGCGTTCTGGCTGGGCAGCCAGACCTCAAGGTCATAGGTCTGGGCGGCGCTGAAGCCAAGGTCGCCGGCGCATAAATTCATCACCCGGTAGGGCAGTTCGAGTTCCTGCAGGATGGCTTCGGCGTGGCGCGTGAGCTGCTCGTGATCCGCGGCGGAGCGCGCCGGGTGGGCGATTTTGACCAGCTCGACTTTCTGGAACTGATGCTGGCGGATGATGCCGCGGACGTCTTTGCCGTAACTGCCCGCCTCGCTGCGGAAACAGGGGGTGTAGCCGCAGACGCTGACCGGCAGTGCGGCTTCATCCAGCACCTGGTCGGCAAACAGGTTGGTGAGCGGCACCTCGGCGGTGGGAATCAGCCACAGGTCGCTGCCCTCGCACTTGAACAGGTCGGCGGCGAACTTTGGCAGTTGGCCGGTGCCGCGCAGGCTCTTGCTGTTCACCAGCGACGGCGGCAGCACCTCGGTGTAGCCGTGGCGGCCGGTATGGCGGTCGAGCATGAAGTTGGCGAGGGCGCGCTCGAGGCGGGCGCCGGCGGCGCGGTAGACGGCAAAGCGGGCGCCGGAGATGCGGGC
>JBOGKQ010000085.1:0-2394 GCA_050747905.1 Terriglobales bacterium
GCCTTCTGCCTGCGCTGGTCCCGGTGGCGGCGCCGCCACCAGGCCCGCGCCCGATGGCACCACTACGCCACCCGCCTGGCCGCCGCAGCCAGCACCTGACCAAGGACGACCGGAAGGAGGTGACAGAACGTAACCGCAAACCAGAACCCGCCACGTCACAGTACGCAACACGGCGAACCCGCACCGCGAAACCGCGACTGTACTACAGGGATGCTGAATTTTGAGTCAACTTGCGGCGTGTGTGACTCCTGGGTGCTAGTGCGGGACGGCAGCCGTTGACTGTGAGTGGTCAGGCGGCGATGGACGCTTGCTGGGCGAGGTCGGTGATCGCGGCCTTGCAGGCGCGGTCTGCCTGGCGCAGCGGTGAGCCCGGCGGGCCGGTGGCGGTGAGCTGGGCCAGTCCGGGGATGAGGAACCGCTGGGTCACGCGGGTGAGGAACAAGGCGATGGACAGTCCTTCGGGGGTGACCTGGTAGCTGCGGCTGTGCGGGATGCGGTCGATGATCTGGTGGGCGCGGAGCCTGCACACCGGTAGGCCGCTGGCGAGGTGCCTGCCGTGCTGGCAGGTCCTTTTCCAGCGGCCCCCGGTCCGAACCACGCGGGCCAGTTTCCCGGCACGTGGCTCTCCAGTGACTATTGCGTGGATGCGGCGGCTGGCTGCCCGGCGTGGATGGCCTGGTGGCAGGGGGTGCAGACCACGAGGGTCTTCCTGCGCATGGTGGCCATGAGGTGCGCCCACGCGGGCTGCGGCTGTCCCGGCCTGGCGAGGTCGGCGAGCTTGCGGACCTGGTGGATTTCCACCGGGGCGCGGTGCTCGCACCATTCGCACAGGCCTTTGAGGAGCCGGGTTGTGAGCTCCTTGCGGCCAGTGGCCGGGACGGGCTCGCGGTCGGTGGGGACCGCTTTCTTCTGCCGGATCAGCGGGATACCGCCGAACCTGGCGACCAGTGGTTTCCTGCCTGCCCGTTCAGTGCTGGCCTCGAAGCAGGTGCGCGGCCCGTGCGGCGTGGCGATCTTGGCCTTGTACTTGCGGGCCATTTTCGTCACCGTGGAGCCGTGCTTGGCGGCCAGCGTCTTGAGCATGGAGGTTTCCGCTGCCCACCGCAGCCGGTGCAGCCGGGAGACGTTCCCGGCGAGCACAGGATGGCCTGCGCGGCGAGGTCCAGCGTCCTGTTCATCCAGGTTGCCGGCCTTTTCCGCGCAGGCTTCCTCCGAACCGAGCTGGCCCGTTTCCGGGCACTCGGCTCTCCAGTGTCTATGCCGCGTTCGTGACAGGTGTGGCGTGGATGACCTCATGGCATGTCTGGCAGACCACAAGGGTCTTCCGTCTTTTTTGGCCATTACGGCCGCCCACCCGAGTTGGCCTGGTCCCGGTCTCCCTAGATGTGCGAGGGAGGCGACCTGGTGAACATCCACCGTCGCGCCCTGCCCGCACAGTTCACACCAGTGTTTACGGAGCCGGTAAATCAGCTCCTTGCGCGGGTAGGGTACCAGGACCGGGCCGGGATCGCGGATGACCGCGTCCTTATTTCGTTTCAAGGGTATCCCGCCGAATCGTGCTACCAGATCCTGCTTGCCCTCGCGCTGAATCCGGGCCTCAAAGCATCTGCGCAGCCCCTCCGGGGTCTCGACTTTGGCCCTGAAACGGGCCGCCATCTTCGACACGCTGGAGTGGTGCTTGGCCGCCAGCGTCTTCAACATCGACGTCACGGCGTTCCAGTGCAGCGTATTCAGCCGGTACACGTTATGAGCGAGCATGTAATAGTTCACGATTCCCCGGTATTCGGCTCCGTATATCCTCACGATGTCGAAGTCGGAAAGGTTCTGGAGCGCGCCCCGGTGCCAGGGTTTCCCGTGGCACCGGTACCGGGCGGAGGTGGCCTTTATCACGTCCGTAGGTACACGCAGCGCGATGGTCCCGTTGACCGTACGTCGGCCATTTGTGATCTTCGTGTCATTGTGCTGGACGCTGATTTCGTAGCCGAGGAACCGCGCGCGCTGGCTGCGAGCGTGGGTGATCAGCGTCTTATCCTCGTTAAGCGCCAGGTTCAGCTTCTCGCGCAGGAAGTCTGCCAATCGTTCTTTGATCTCCTCGGCTTCGGCCTTTGACCCGATGAAACCCAGGATATGATCATCAGCGTAGCGGCAGTAACGCAGCCGCCGGTATCCGGGGTCCATAGGGTCCCTTGAGGGGAGACCGCGCGCTCGTTTTGCCAGTTCCCGGACGGCCGTCCGGTCGCCGCGTTCCCGTGCGCGCGGGATTTGCCGTGATATCCTTTCATACTCGGGATTCTTTTTCCTGTGGCTCCCCTGGGTGTAATGCGGGATGAGTTCCCTTTCCACATACTCGTCGAGCTTGTTCAGGTAGATATTTGACAGGAGTGGTGACAGCAC
>JBOGKQ010000086.1:0-2390 GCA_050747905.1 Terriglobales bacterium
CACGCGGCGTTGCTGCGTCAGGGTTTCCCCCATTGCGCAAAATTCCCCACTGCTGCCTCCCGTAGGAGTCTGGACCGTGTTTCAGTTCCAGTGTGTCCGTGCGCCCTCTCAGGCCGGATACCGATCATCGCCTTGGTGGGCCGTTACCCCGCCAACTAGCTAATCGGCCGCGGACCCCTCCTCCAGCGCATTGCTGCTTTCCTCCCCGGACCATGCGGACCAAGGAACGTATGCGGTATTAGCCTCGCTTTCGCGAGGTTATTCCCCACTCGAGGGTAGGTTGTCCACGTGTTACTCACCCGTGCGCCGCTCTCTCGCCCCCTTGCGGGGGCGTTCGCGCTCGACTTGCATGTGTTAGGCACGCCGCCAGCGTTGATTCTGAGCCAGGATCAAACTCTCAAGTAAAAAAGGACTTCCGCGCCCCCGGCAAGCCGGGCACGCAGAAGAACTTGACGAGTGTCGCTCTAGCCTCAAAAACCCAGAATCGACAAGTTTCTATCTGACGTATTCAATCCAGTTGTCAAACATCGACCCCACGGCGGGCTTGCACCAGCCATGGTGGCCCCTGGGGGCCGCTTCCGGAGGCGCATCGCGAGATGCTGGCCTCCGTCCTCGAAACCGTTCGAGTATAGCAAAGTCTTGCCGCGGGAACAAGAACCGAATCAGGTTCTGCTCGACCGCATCTTCGCCACACGCGAGCAACGCAATCCCTTGCCGGAGCGGGCCACGACAGCCTGCTCTGGCTGTTCTGCTTTGAATTTTGGCTAACGGCCCGTTACCGGAGCCTTAGGCTGGGAACCGGTCCCACGCAAAATCCACGACAGCAAGAGCTAGTATACCGCGATCCAAGCCCGCCTGCCAACGGAAATGTTTCAAAGCATGGCAGGGGCCGGAGGCGTTCCATCAGACTACGGGAGCCGGGCGCGGCTGTCAAGGTGGCACGGCCACCTCTTTCTGGAGCCGCCCTCCCATGGGTCGGGCTGTTGCCGCGCGTCGTTCGCCGGCAAAGGACGCCTGCTGGCGCTCAGGGCGTCGCCAAGTTGCAGCGTCCGGCGTTGCTGTAGCGCGCTTACTGTTGGCGCGAACCCCAGCGCCCGCGAGGTGCCGGGTAAATAAGGAGCCGAAGTGTCCCACACTTGTGCGCTAAACCTATGATTCCATGGGAGAGCGAAGGGCGAGTCCTGGGACAGCTCCCATGTGGCGCTTGCAGTGATTTCCAGGACGGGGCAAGTAAACTGGCGACGCAGCGCCATTACTGTGCGGCGTGCCGCTCAGCATGGGCTGAGATGCGGTTGAGTGTAGACAAGGTTGGCTGGGTGGGGTAGCGGAGTTCGGCGACAGCGGCCGCGTAGGGCGTTTCAGCGCCAACAAAGCAGATGCTCGCCGCGGACGATGATGTCGCCGCCACGGGCGGCGAGTGCGGCGAGCAGGCCGCGCGAGATGCCCTGTCCGGGCAGCGCCCAGTCGTGCGGCTCGACGATGAGCAAGCGGGTACGGGCGAGCCAAGCGCAGTCGCCCGAGAACAGGTCACGCTCGGCGCCCTCGATATCCATTTTGACGATCAGCGGCGGCTCACCGGCACAGAGCGATTCCATGCTGCGCGCGGCGATGGCGGCAGGGCAGCCTTCGGCGACGGGTGCGGTGCGGAAACCAGCGGTGGCGCCGTGCGGATTGGCGATGCGCACCCAGCCGTCGCGAGGGGCAACCGCGGCGTGAACAGGCACGATGGCGGTGACGGCGGCGGCGTTGCGGCAGAGTTGGGCGTAATTGGCGGGGTCGGGCTCGACCGCGAGAATGCGAGCGCGGGGAAGTTGGAAGTGGAGTGCCAGCGAGGCGAGCCCGATGTTGGCACCGAGGTCGAGGAGCAGCGGCGCGGGGGCAGTTTCGAGCTCAGGCCAGCGGGCCAGATCGAGCAGCCAGAATTCGTCCTCGAGGAACATTTGCTGGAATACGCGGCGGTCGCTGGTGCCCGGACGCAACTCGACGGTGGCGGCAGCGGCCCCCCTACGGGGGGTAATGCGGGCGCGCAGTGAGCCGCCGGGGCCGGGGCGAAAGCGAAAATGGAAATGGCGATGACGGCTGCGCTGGCGCACCGCAGTGAGGGCCATGAGGCGCAGCCATTCCAGGCGCATCAGCGTGGCGCGGCCACCACTTTCTGGAGCCGCCCTCGCGCTGCCGCCCCAGCGCGCACGCCGCCTGCGGTGATCAGCGCGCGGTTGCGCCCAGTGACAGATGTCGGCGCGGGCCCCAGCGCGGCTGCGCCGCGCGCCCCGCTTATGCTCGCGTCGGGTTGGGGGCCCTTGGCCCCAACCCGACGCTGCGCCTCGCTGGGGCCGCGCCTGCAAGTTTCCCCGGGGGCGGGCCGCCGTTCCGAATTTCGCAGCCCTTCG
>JBOGKQ010000087.1:0-2328 GCA_050747905.1 Terriglobales bacterium
CGTTGTTCAACGGGACGTATGCGTACATCGTGACGTCGGGCGGGCAGTATTATCAACCGACGCCGGGGACGGGGTCGTTCACGGTGGCGGCGGCGGACTACGGGACGGTCGCGACGGTGACGTGGGTAGCGCAGGACTACACGGCGACGTTCACGACGACGACGCTACCGGCGTATGAGTCCTGGTTCGTGAACTCGACGGCGACGAGCGCGGTGAACACGTGTCAGTTCACGGAGTCGGTATGCGGGACGTCGGTGGGGGACACGTCGGGAACGATCACACTGACGTTGTTCAACGGGACGTATGCGTACATCGTGACGTCGGGCGGGCAGTATTATCAACCGACGCCGGGGACGGGGTCGTTCACGGTGGCGGCGGCGGACTACGGGACGGTCGCGACGGTGACGTGGGTGGCGCAAACTCAGACGGCGACGTTTACGGAGAGCGGCCTCTATGGCGGCGAGACGTGGTCCCTGAATGCGACCACCGTACTCGCCCTGTGCGCGTACACGGGAGCGACGTGCGCCGGCACGACGTCGGGAACGACCGTAGTGCTGACGCTCTTCAATGGGTCGTATAGCTACCGGGCCGAGTCCGGCGGATACTACTTTGCACCGAGCCCCGGGGTCGGAACGATCTCGGTGACGGGAGCGGGGGCGGTCATCCAGCCTTCGGGCACGGACGGCCAGACGATCGACTTCACGCTGGTGACCTACGCGGTGACGTTCACGGAGACGGGTCTCCCGGCGAACCTGACGTGGGCCGTGGCGGGGAGCAGCCGATTCTACTCGGACACCCTCTTCTTCGCGACGTCCGGGATGGGCGGCGGTAGCCTGGCGGCCTACAGCACGAACGGGACGTTCACGTACACGATCCAGGATGTGGCGGGTTGGCACCTGAGTTCTCCGGCGTATTCGGGCACGGTCTCGGGGATCAACGGCGGACCCATGTCGGGCCCGGCGTTGGTGTTCTACCAGGTCCTGTACCCGGTGACGATGAGTGAGGTTGGACTCCCGGCGGGCATAACGTGGGGAGCGGTGATCAACGGGACGTTCCTCTTCAACGTCACGCTGTTGGACGGGACGGGGTCGATCTCCATCGAGCTACCGAACGGGACGTTCACGTATGCGATCCAGGATGTGGCGGGCTGGCACCAGAACACGATCACGCCGTATTCTGGGGTCGGACCGAGCATCGATGGGGCTCCGATCAACACGCTGCTGGTCTTCACGCAGGTGACGTATGCGGTGACGCTGACCGAGGTCGGACTACCGGCGGGGTTGCCGTGGAGCGTCACGCTGAACGGGAGCTTCTTCGCGGGGGTCGCACCGAACCCGATCGTCGAGTCGTTGCCGAACGGGACGTATACGTATTCGATCGGGGACGTACCGGGCTGGCACATGGCGCAGCCGTATTCGGGCGGGGGCGAGATCACCGGGGCTCCGGTGAACGTGCTGTTCTCGTTCGTTCAGGTGACCTACGCGGTGACGTACACAGAGACAGGTCTACCGGCGGGGTTGCTGTGGACGGTGACGCTCAATGGGACGCTGTTCGCGGCGGCGGCGCCGAGCACGATCAGCACGGTGCTGCCGAACGGGACGTATACGTACGAGATCGGGGACGTGCAGGGCTGGCACCAGACGACGGTCCCGTACACGGGTTCCGGGACGATCAACGACCCGGGGCTGAGCGTGACGATCACCTTCACGCAGGTGAAGTACGCGGTGACGTTCACGGAGACGGGACTCCCGAGCGGGTTGACGTTCGGGGTCATCATCAACGGGACGCTCTACACGGCGCTGTCACCGAACGTGGTGACGACGATGATCCCGAACGGGACGTTCACGTTCCAGGTTCAGGACGTAGCGGGCTGGCATCAGACGACGGTGCCGTACACGACGCAGACGGCGACGCAGACGGCATCGGGGTACGGGTTGACGCTGGCGTTCGTGCAGGTGACCTACGCGGTGACGTTCACGGAGACGGGACTCCCGAGCGGGACATGGTCGGTGACGATGAACGGGACGTTGTATTCGGGGGCGGTCGGGACAGGGATCACGGCGCAGCTACCGAACGGGACGTTCACCTACGCGATCACGGACTACTCAGGATACCACCAGATCACGTTGCCCTACTCCGGGTCGGGGCGGGTCTCGGGAGCGGCGATCAACGAGCCGACACTGGTCTTCACGCAGGTGACCTACAACGTCACGATCACGGAGACAGGGCTCCCGTCGGGAGCGGCGTGGAGCGGGACGCTCGGGGGGATGAACGCGAGTTCAACGAACCCGACGCTGCACTTCACGGGGTTCGCGAACGGGACGTATG
>JBOGKQ010000088.1:0-2186 GCA_050747905.1 Terriglobales bacterium
GCCGCTCTCACCCTGATCCGCAATGGCATGTCCCCCGCCAAGGCAGCCCGTCACGTTGGCCTCGGCCGATCAACCCTCTACCGCGAGCTCGCGCTCATCCCCGGCGCGACACCCGGAGTGGCTTAGCACTACCTGGGCAGTTTAGGATCGAGCGGTGGCTTGAAACTTTGCCTGCAGTGTGGACATCGGACTGGCGGAACGAGCGATGCGAAGAGCCGTGCGATGATGGCCCGGCGCACGGCCGGCAAGCTCGGCGACGGGGGCGGTCCTGGAAGGCAGGGCCGCATTTTTCCCCCGCCTCGTCTGGCGGTGGTGCCGGATGAGGCGCAGGTGCTGCAGGTAGGCAAAAGCGATGCAGGTCATCAGCGCGTGGCGATGCAGCCCGGTCCAGGACCGGCCTTCGAAATGGCTGAGGCCGAGTTCCTGCTTGAGTTGCTGGTGGGTCTGCTCACAGACCCAGCGCGCCTTGATCGCGCTCGCGAGGGCGCGCAGAGACGTCCTGGGCGGCAGATTGCTGAGGTAGTATTTGCGCTCGCCAGTCGCGCGCCACTCTCCGACCAGCCAGGCCTCATTGCCCGGCAGGTGACGGTTGTTCGCGAACGTCGCGCCATCGCCTACCCGGATCCGGGTGGCGGCCAATCGTGCGGCCAGGGCTCCCTTTGTGCCCTGCCGCCAAGTTACCCGGCGCCAGGGCCGCTCGGCCAAGACGGCCTCCGCCTCGCGCGGCTCTTCATCCGGCACCGGGCGACGCTTGCGCCCGGCGGGCGGGATGAGCTGCACGGTAGGTCCATAGACCTTCTGGGTGCGCGGGATGCCCACTGCCCAGCGCAGCCCTCTCTGATCCAATCCTTGGCGGAACGCGGCACTCGCGCCATAGCCGGCATCCGCCAGCACGATGTCGAAGCGCACACCCGCGGTCAGAACCCGGTCGATCTCGGCCAGCGCGATCTCGCCCTTGCTGCGGGCGATGCGGGCCGCCTCCGGTACACCCGCTCGCGCACAGCGCGCCGGGTCGCCGGTCCACGTCTGCGGCAGGAACAGCCGCAGGGCCACCGGGACCGGCACCTCCGCGCGTGCCAGGGTCAGCGAGACCAGGGCCTGACAGTTCGCCCGCTTGCCCAGGGCCCCGCAGTATTGCCGGGCCACCCCCACCGACATCGTCCCCTGCTTCGGCAGCGCCGTGTCGTCGATCACCAACACGGCGCCCGGGCCGCCGACCAGCCGGTCCGCTTCCCGGGCCAGCACCCGCCACAGCGGGGCATCGTCCCAGGCCGGGCTGGCGATGAAATGCTGCAATTGATCATGCCCCGACAGGCCAAGGCGGGCCGCCATCGGCTGCAGGCTCTTGCGCTCGCCCGGACCGAGCAGGCCCCGCAGATACAGCGGTGCCCATCTCCGCCGGGTTTTGCGGCCGAGCACCTCCAGAAACGGCGTCAGCCAAACGTCCAGATCCTGTGTGGCGCCACGGGTGCCAGACATCGCCGCCTCCCATCCGGCCGGACCCATCGGCCGGTCGAAGGTTGAACGCCGACGTCCGTCAAAAGTGCCTAGGTAGTGTTAGCGGGTGTTATGGAACAAAAGACCTCGGAACCCCTTCACGCGGCAGGGGCGAGTGGTGCAGCTTGCCATTCATGTGCCGGATCGCGAGGGCGACCAGCGGAACATGCACGCGCATTTGCTGGTCTCGACACGCGGTGTCGACGAGCACGGGATGAAGCCGCTGAAGACAAAGGAGCAGCAAGAACGGTATCTTGGGCGCAGCGATTATCTCGACCATCTGCGTGAGAATTGGGGGCATGTCGCGAACCGGCACTTGGCGCGGCACGGGTTCGCGGCCGGGCTCGACCATCGCTCCTATGAGCGGCAGGGCAGCGAGCGCGAGGCGCACTGGCACATCGGACCCGGCGACATGCGGAAAGAGCGCCAGGGCCGGCGCACCCGCTTTGGCGACCACAACCGCGAGGTCGCAGAGCACAATGCCGAGCGGGAGACGATCGGCCAGGAGATCCGTCACCTTGAGGCCGAGATCATCGAACTCGCCCAGGTGCGCGCCGAGCGGCAGAAGGCGGCGGAAGCGAGGCGAGACGGCGCGCGCAGCGCCGGTGGCGAGATCAACCGCGAGATCGCCGAGCGCGCCGCTGAGCGGGAACGGCAGGCGCTCGACCAGGAGCACGAAGCGCGGCATC
>JBOGKQ010000089.1:0-2119 GCA_050747905.1 Terriglobales bacterium
CTGCAGTTTGCTTTTCCTACAAGAGTCCGACAAAGTATGATAGTTCATGTGTTTCTGATGTTCCTCCGCTATTTGGCCAGGCCGTGAGTACGTTAGCGTATATGCTGGCCAGTCCTGCCAAAGACTGGGTTGGTACGTAATATGGAAGTACCACCTCGGAATTACCCGGGCTTAGCGTGTATTTTACCGAGCCTGTACCCAACGTGTTTAGGCTAGAGTCAAAGAGATTTATCGTTACAAGAGACGGGGCTGAATATCCTGAGTAGATGCTTACCTTGACATATCCACTCTGCCCTCTTGTAAATGTCGAGACTGGATTTCCGTTCTGGTCTGTTGGCTGGACTGATACAATCTGGATTCCACTAGAAGTGGTAGAGTTGTTCTCGGCATTTACAAGACATGGGTTTGTATTGTTAACAACTGTGAGATCGCCATTGCTGTCAAAGCATGATTGCACATTGGCGTTTGCAAGACCATACTCGACGTTGAGGTTATTGTTCATCTGTACAATTTGTGCGTGATTTATTGCGGCATAGCTGTTGAAAGTTTGCATTGCCTGGTCCAAGCTTCCGCCGTTGCTAAGAATATTCTGCATTGCAGCATTTGCAGCTGCTACCCTTTGCTGCATGAAATTAAATTCTCCCTTAAAGACTCCCTGTGTTGCGTTATCTGGTATGGTAGCAAGAAAAGAAGAATATTGTGCGGATGGAGTATTTACCGCATTTGCCTGCTCAAGAGCTGTAAGGTCTTGCTTGAGCTGGCTTGCTGCCGCAAGTCTTTGCTGTTGTACAAGATTTGCGTTAACCGTTGCAGCCGTCTCGTTTGCAATTATGTTTGCTACCTGTTGTTTTGAGCTCTGAATTTCTTGCAGTATCTTTTGTGCCATTGGATCATTTTGCAGTGCGGGTCCTGCAAGAGTTGTAAACTGGGTTGAGTTCACTGCAGTTGTATTAGATGCTACAGTGGAGTTGAGCGCAGCTAGATTGAGATTAACAAGTGCAATTGACCTGGTTCCGGCATTTGTTGCTGTCCCGTTTTGGTATGCAAGTGCCAAGAGTTGTGCCTTGGCCGGGCTCATGAATGTCATGGTATCATTTTGTATGGAAACACCCAGCGTAACCATTGCCTGATTGTTTGTCATCGTAGATCCGGTATTTGATACCAGGGTTGTTCCAGCGAGGTTTTGCGGATGCTGTGTACAAGACTGTGGTGTGGTTGGCTGATACGAGACTGGAAGCGTGGCAGGATTTTCTAGACTTGCTGAGAGGCATGATTCTGTAGTAAGTGGTGTGCCACCATCGCTTGGCCAATTGGAGAATGCATCTGTAAATATGTTAGCTGTTCCTACCTGCGAGTCTGGCGGTATAAAGAACGAAAGAGTTGTCTGGGTATCTCCAGGCTTTATGGTTGAATTAACTGATGCAGTGCCAATACTGCTCTGGTTGGCATCAAACAAGTTTAGAGTAAGAAGAACAGGAATTGTTTCTCCAGAAGAGACTGATACCTGGACAAAGTTATTCTGGCCCTTCTTTATCATCGAGACTGGGTTTCCTTGTTGGTCAGTTAGCTGCACCGAATCTATCAATATCCCGTGGGTCTTGATAACATTGAACTGTGTAGAGTTGGTATAGTTTTTCCCACCAACCAGAGCCGTAGCTATAGCTTGATAGACACCTGTCTGGAAATTGGATGGAATTTTGAACTGTAGCTCGCCTGTGCCATTGTTGCCTGTGGTTACTGTCCTTGATACAATGTCATTGCCAGTAGGGTCTGCAACTACAAGCGCAATGTTTTGAAGAACCATACCAGGCAGTATTGCTTTTAGCGTCACAACATCACCATATGCATAGTATGACTGGTCGTTGGTCAGCAAGAGTGCTTGGGGCAGGATTGGGACTCCGGTGTATACGGTTGTGGAATAAACTATGCTCGAGTTTGTGTTTGTACTGTTTATTATCGAGTCATTCAAGCCCGAGATCACTATACTTGGCGATACTACAGATTCATTGCTAGCTGAAGATGTGACCTCTGAACTTGTTATAACAGGAGAAGATTCACCTATAGAGCCAGAGCTGGGCTCTGATATCACAGGGCTTGACTCTACTGGTGCCGGTGTGGG
>JBOGKQ010000090.1:0-2034 GCA_050747905.1 Terriglobales bacterium
GCTGTAGAGAGCCAGCCGCTCGGCCGCGGTGAAGATCGTCAGCCGTTTGGCGCCGCCTGTCCGCGTCTGTCGGTCGTTTCCCAATCGGTCTCATCCGAGGCATGGCAGGTCAGGACTTTCCCTATAACAACTGTCTTCGGGAGTATTGTCCATCGCGCCCCTAAGCAGCTCTTCGCGGGAAGGCCAACAGATGGCGACGACGTTCGGTATTGCGTGCCATGACGGCCTCATGGATGGCGTGGGTCAGGTCTTCGGGACCGGTGAAGGTCTTGTGAGCGAGATGATGCCGCTTCAAATCGCGCCACACCCGTTCGATGTCATTGAGTTCCGGGGCATATTTCGGAAGCCATTCGATCTTGAGCCAATGTGCGCGGGCGGCGCGGGCGGCCCGCGTCGCCTTGCTGATGTGGATCGGGCCGTTGTCGAGAACCAGCACCACCGGTTTGGCGACAACCCCGGGGCAGGGTCCGTAGCGCCAATCGAGTTCCGCAAGGAGGACGAGAAAGTCGGCGCTGCGTTTGCGCGCGCTGGTATGGACAACAAGCTCACCCCGCCCCCAGTCGAGAACACCCAACATCGCCACCTTGGCCGCCTGGCCGGGGGCCGGAACCCGCAGATCGGCGCCCCTCTTGGCCCAGACATGGGCGAGGTAGGGATGCGTGAGCGCTTCCGACTCGTCGCCATACAGCAAGACGATCGCCCCCTTCCGGGTCCGCGCCTGCAAGCGCTTGCGGCGCCGGGCGGCGCGCGCGACTGCGGCGGCATCTTGGCGCCCCTTCAGCGTGTGCCGCGCCCGCCGCCAGCGGAACCCCCTTTTTGGCGCAGCACCACCGAGAGCCGCGAGGGCGAGAGCCGCACCCCTGCACGCTGCGCGATTTCCTCCGCCAGCCGCGGCAAGGTCCAGTTCGGGCGATCGGCCACCGGCGCGTTCAGCACCTCTTGCGCCACCGCCAGCGCCCGTTCGGCCTTGACCGGGGCTGGGCCGGGTGCAACCCGCGTGCGCAGCGCCGCCACTCCGCCCGTCATAAACGCGCTGCGCCAGAACCGCACCGTATCCTCGCGCACCCCAAAGGCTTCGGCGATGCGCTCGCTCGTCCACCCCGACAGGGTCAGCAGCACCGCTCGCGCCCGATCCGCCTCCCCGCGATCCGGCGATCGGCCCAAGGCCGCCAGCGCCCGGCGCTGTGCCGCATCTGCTGCAACAGGAGATTTGCCCGCCATGAGCCGCCTCCCAAAGCGTACCACCCTCACGAGCCAACCTTGCCATCTGTTGGCCGAACCCCGCAAACTTGCTTAGGCTGCGCCTGCACAATCATCGTGAAACGACCCGAACGCCGATCATCATTTTAGGGAAAGTTGTGTGATGTCGCCACCACCGAAGGTGCCCAACGCCGACCGGCGCGGCCGGGAGCACCTGACGCCTGCGGAGATCGACCGGCTGATCGCGGCCGCCCAGCAGCTCGGCCGCCACGGTCAACGCGACGCCACGATGATCCTGCTCGCCTATCGGCACGGGCTGCGCGTCTCGGAGCTGGTCGCTCTGCGGCGCGAGCAAATCGACCTCCCCCAAGGCCTCCTCCATGTCCGCCGCCGCAAGAACGGACTGCCCAGCACCCATCCCCTGCGCGGCCCGGAACTGCGGGCGCTTCGCCGCGTGCTGCGCGACTACCCGGAAACCGCTTACGTCTTCGTCTCCGAGCGCCGGGCCCCGATGACCGCGGCAAATTTCCGCAAGCTCATCGCTCGCGCTGGCGAAAAGGCCAAGCTCGGCATGCCGATCCACCCGCACATGCTGCGCCATTCGACCGGCTTCAAGCTCGCCAACGACGGCCAGGACACCCGAGCCATCCAGCACTATCTCGGGCACCGTAACATCCAGCACACCGCTCTTTACACCCAGCTCGCCGCCGACCGCTTCAACGACTTCTGGAAGGACTGATGGCGAAGTCTGTGGCCAAAGAACCCAGGAATCCTCATCAACTATTTGATTTACAACGATAGCGGACAATTTCGAGGGTCTGGGCTTACAGCCCC
>JBOGKQ010000091.1:0-1981 GCA_050747905.1 Terriglobales bacterium
TTCCGGGCCGCTGCGAATTCATCCGGGCAGAAACGGGCTCGGCTGGCCTGTGCAGGAAACGTAGAGTTGGTCCCGGGCCCGGGTGCAGGCCACGAACAGCACGCAGCGTTCTCGCTGCAGGTCCTGGGCGTGTGCCACGGCGTCTTCGTCCTCGAGGGTGACTGCCGCTGGCGTTGAGCGCGTCACGGGCCTGACGAGCCAGGCTGGAGGACCGGGCGGCGACCCCGATCGCGTGCGGCTCGATTCCGGTGGACAGCCACGAGCGGATCTGTTGGGTAAGGAAAGCGAGTTCCTCCTCGCGGGTCGCCGCGGGCCGCAGCTCCGGGCGCTGGCCATGCATGGGGGAGCGGTAACCGAGCAGGCTTTCGTTTTGTTCGTTTCGTGGGTAAACTGATGGCATGACAGCGATGGTGGAGCGGACGGTGCTGCCCCCGGAGCACCCGGAGGGCCTGACTGGCGTGCTTGCCCTGCTGGCGCCGGAGTCAGCTGGCCGGGCCACGTTGACCGGCCCGGACGGAACGCAGCTGGAACTGCCGGGTGAGGTGTTCGAGGTGCTGCGTGAAGTGGTCGCCGCGTTGTCCCAGGGGCTCGCGATCACTGTGGCACCGCATCAGACGGTGCTTTCTACCAGTGAGGCGGCGCAACTGCTGGGCGTGTCGCGGCCCACGCTGGTGCGGTTGCTGGAGTCTGGTCAGATTCCCTTCGACAAGCCGGGACGACACCGCAAGATCCGGCTCGCCGACCTGCTGGCCTACCAGCAGCGGTCACGTCGTAGACGCGCGACGCTGCTCGATCACATGGTGGCCGACGCCGAGGAGGCGGGGCTGTACGATCTGCCCGCGGATACGCCATTCGAGCGCCTTCCGCCAGGCGGCGACCAGCGGCATGGGTAGCGCCGGTGTTCCCCGTCTTCCTCGATACGTGCGTGCTGCTGAAGCCCTACTTATGCGACGCGCTTCTTAGCGTCGCTGAGGCCGGTGTCTACCGCCCTCTGTGGTCGCCGCTGGTCATGGGTGAGCTGGAACGGAACTTAGCCCGACGCGGGCTGGACGAGAAGCAAATCCGGCATCGGCTGGACCAGATGAATGAGGTGTTCCCCGATGCGGTGGTGCAGGGCTTTGAGGCGCTCATCAGCGAGATGACCAACGATCCGAAAGACCGGCATGTCTTGGCCGCTGCGGTGCGCGGCAGTGCGGAGGTACTGGTCACCGAGAACCTGCGCCACTTCGCGGAAGAAGCTGTGAGCGCCTACAACATCAAGGTTGTCAAGCAGGACGCATTCCTGCTGGACGCACTGGACCTGCGCCCAGCGGATGTGCTCGCCGCCTTAGGCCGCCAGGTCTCGCGCTACCGTCGCGAGCCGCGATCTATCGAGTCGCTGCTGGCCATCCTTGGGGCCCCAAGTTCAGGCTGCGCCGGTTTCGCGCAAGCATGCGCCCAGATGCTCTGAGCCAAATTACGGCGGTAGCGCGGTCTTCTCCCGGACGCGGTACTCAGCCCAGTCCCTCGCGACTGCGGCGAAGTGGCATTTCCATTGGCTGCGAGTCCTCGCGCGCGATCCCCGCGGATCCTCACGCGCGATCTCTGCGTAGAGGCGTGCGCATGCGACGGCGAAAACATCGATGGCCCGATCTGGTGTTGAGTCCCACGAGACGCACTGCCGAGCCCAAGCCTCGGCCTCGGCGGCAGTGTGGCCGCTCAGAATACGAATTGGGTCATGAGGAAGGGTTGATTGATTGACAGTCCTGTTCCACGGCAGACCCGGCCTCGATGGCGAAGAGCTTTGTACCTGTTCCGAGCGCTCCTCCTTGGTCCGCCGTGGCTGTCATTACGTCGGACTTCAGCGTGTTCAAGCCCTCTCTGTCAGACTGCTGTGAGACACGAGACATATGAGTTCTTTGAGGCGAAGCAGGGCGAGACAGGACTTCTGAGACAGTGACGATGACCCTTGCTGACCAGGCCGCCATGACGGGGCAGGATG
>JBOGKQ010000092.1:0-1951 GCA_050747905.1 Terriglobales bacterium
AGTGAGTGTTTGATAAATGGGTGGGCTGGGCCAGGCGGCGGGCCATCAGGGCGACCATGGCCCACAAGATCATGGCTTCGTGGCTGGCGGGGAGGCGTTCGTAGTCGCGGGTGGTGCGGCGGTGCTTGCTGATCCAGGCGAAGGTGCGCTCGACGACCCAGCGGCGGGGCAGGACCTGGAAGGTGTGCAGGTTACCGGGGCGCCGGACGATCTGGATGGTGAGCTTGAGCGCGCTGGCGGCCCAGCTGACGAGCTTGCCGGCGTAGACGCCGTCGGCCCAGGTCAGCTTGAGGGCAGGGCAGGCGCGGCGCAGGTTCCACAGCAGCGGCCGGGCGGCGTCGCGGTCCTGGACGGACGCGGCGGTGATCAGCACGGCCAGCACCAGGCCCATCGGGTCCACCGCGATGTGCCGCTTGCGGCCGTTCACCTTTTTGGCGTTGTCCCAGCCGCGGCTGGCCCTGGGCACGGTGTCGGCGGCGCGCACGGACTGGGAATCGATGACCGCGGCCGTGGGTGCGGGATCCCGCCCGGCGGCGGCCCTGACCTGGGCGCGCAGCGCGTCGTGCAGCCGGGCCAGGGTGCCATCATCCCGCCAGGCGGCGAAGTACCCGTATACGGTCCGCCAGGGCGGGAAATCGGATGGCAGGTACCGCCAGGCGCACCCGGTCCGGTCCAGGTACAAGATGCCCTCGGTGATCCGCCGCAGCGGCCAGGCCCGGGGCCTGCCCCGCCGCCCGGGCACGTCCTGTGGCAGGTGAACGGCGATCACCTGCCACTGGGCGTCGGTCAGGTCGCTGGGATAGCGCCTGGCCTGCGAACTTGCTGGCCGCATACCCTGGGCATGCGCGGGTCCTGATGTCTTCCTGGTCGTCACACATCAGGGAACACAGGACCCGCGCCCGCCCATCTCGCCACGACAGGCACACCCACACCCCGCACGGCCCCCAGCCACCACCGGGCGCCCCGGGTCATTTATCAAACACTCACTAAGCAGTAGGTCGCGCGCTCGAGTCGCGCTCGGGGCGCCTAGCTTCCCTTGCAGGTCAGGCCCGGTTCCGGAGCGCACGCTAGTGATCTTCACGAGTCGCGCCGTTGCCGGTGGCGGCCTTCTTGATCTTGGGGGGCCACTTGCGGGCGTGGCGCAGCTCGGCGCGGGCGGCCTTATCGACCGCCCCCGCCGCCGGTGACCGCGCCAGCATGACTGACCGGGCCGTCCTCCCCGCGCCGGGCATTCTGTCGCCGTACAAAGATCACCGTCAAGGGCGGGCCCAAGGGCGCGTCGCCTGCGGCGATGGCGCAAGGGCCACCCTTGGCACTGATCTTCCACGGCAAGATCCGGCGGCGATCAGGTGGACGGACCAAACTCGCCTCGGCTTCCTCTGGTTCCGGCTGCCACCTGCCGGATACCCTCGCAGCGTGACCAGCGGACGAGGATCATCGTGGCACCTGCGAGTTCCCGGCCCCTGGGGCACGGCAGTGCAGGTTGCTCTGATCGCGCTGAAGCTGGCCGGGATCATCGACTGGTCCTGGTGGTGGGTGCTGACGCCGCTATGGTGCAGCGTCACGCTGCTTGCCGCCTTGATTGGCGGATTCCTGCTCCTCTTGATCTTGCAAAACCGCACGGGCCGAGTGAGGCCCCGATCCATTGTTGCCAAGCTGGTCTTCCCGACAGGGCACTTTCCAGGCACACCCCGCTGCTGGCCGGCCAGAGACGACGAGAGCTATTGAGAGCGTTTTCGCAGGTCAACTGGTGTCTTGCCGGTATTCGCCCTGGTAAAACGGCCCCGGGCACAAGACCCGGCCTACAGGCCAATTCGGCGGCTGTCGGGCGGATGGCCCAGGGCCACGCGACGTGCCACATGCGTGCCATGTGACTGCGCCACTCATGCTCAACCACGGTCACTCACGAGGCATCGAGTCGACTCGTGACCTGGGTATTCGCACGTTGCAG
>JBOGKQ010000093.1:0-1856 GCA_050747905.1 Terriglobales bacterium
CCCCGTCATGTTCCTGCGCGCCAAGATCCGTAAGAAAGACGGCAAGGAGCACCGCTACTTCAGCGTGGTGGAGAACCATCGCGTGCGCGGCGGTCGCGTGGTGCAGCGGCACGTGCTGTATCTGGGGGAGATCAACTCCTCGCAGGAGCGCGGTTGGCGCAAGTCGATCGAAGTGTTGGACGAGAGCAGCGACGCTCCGCGGTCGCTCGCGCTGTTTCCCGAGGATTGCGCGGGGCTCCTGCCGGATGAGTCGGTGGTGCGGCTGCGCATGTCGCAGATGCGACTCGTGCGACCGCGGCAGTGGGGTGGGTGTTGGCTGGCGCTGGAATTGTGGCGTGAGCTGGAGCTGGATGAGTTTTGGGCGGAGCGTTTGCTGCCCTCGCGTAAAGGCACGCGCTGGAGCGAGGTTCTGCTGATCCTGGTGGTGTACCGGCTGCTTTCCCCTGGGAGCGAATGGCGGCTGCATCGGGAATGGTATGGGCGCAGTGCGCTGGCGGATCTTCTGGGGATGGATCGGGTCATCGACGAGCACGCGCTCTACGACTGCCATGATCTGCTGTTGAAGTACAAGGCGGATCTGTTTGATCATCTGGTGGGCCGCTGGCGGGATCTGTTCAACGTCAGCTTCGACGTGCTGCTCTACGACCTCACGTCCACCTACTTCGAGATCGACCCGCCGCTGGATGAGCAGAGTAAGCGCCAGTTTGGTTACTCGAGAGATCACCGCCCTGACTGCGTACAGGTGGTGATTGCCCTGGTGGTGACTCCCGAGGGCTTCCCGCTGGCCTACGAAGTGCTGGCTGGAAATACCGCCGACAATACGACGCTGCGGGACTTCCTTGCGCGCATCGAACGCCAGTACGGGAAAGCGCGGCGGATATGGCTCTGCGATCGCGGCGTGCCCACGGAGGAGGTGCTGCAGGAGATGCGCGCGAGCGATCCGCCGGTGCAGTACCTCGTAGGCACTCCAAAGGGGCGGCTGAGTGCCCTCGAGCGTTCGCTGCTCGAGAAGCCGTGGGTGAAGGCACGCGAGGACGTACGCGTGAAGCTGCTCGCGCAAGATCGAGAGCTGTACGTGTTCGCCGAGAGTCGCGACCGCATTGCCAAGGAGCGCGGTATGCGCCGGCGTCAGTTGAAATGGCTGTGGCAGCGCCTCAAGCAGCTCTCGACGATGCACAAGCTGACTCGCGAGGCGCTGTTGATGAAGCTCGGCGCTGCACAGAGCAAAGCCCCCGCTGCCTGGCGCTTGCTGACCGTGGAGCTGCCCGTGCAGGGGACCGCGTTCGGCTTCTGGCTCAATCGCAAGAAGCTGCGTGAAGCGCGGCGGCGCGAGGGTCGCTATCTGCTGCGCACCAATCTCACCGAGTCTGATCCGGCGAAACTCTGGGAGTATTACCTGCGACTGGTTGCTGTCGAAGAAGCGTTCAAGACCCTCAAGGGAGATCTGGCGATCCGGCCGATCTACCACCAACATGAGGATCGCATAGAGGCGCACATCTTCATCGCCTTCCTCGCCTACTGTCTGCACGTCACTCTGGGCCACCGCCTCAAGGGCCTCGCCCCTGGGCTGACCGCGCGCAGCGTGCTGGAGAAGTTCTCCGCCATGCAGATGATCGATGTGCATGTGCCCACCACCGACGGGCGCGAACTCACGCTCACCCGCTACACCGAACCGGAGCGGGAACTGCAGCTGTTGCTCGAGAAACTCAAGCTCGCACTGCCACCCCAGCCGCCCCCGAAAATCACCGCCGCACAGGTCGGTTCAGCCAGCCCCGTGTAGTGCCGACCTACGGGGGTGCCTCTCCGTAAAATCAAGACGTTACCCGCGCGCTACCCCCCAAATCCGCGAAGACGGG
>JBOGKQ010000094.1:0-1853 GCA_050747905.1 Terriglobales bacterium
CACCTGTCCTGCTCGGACGGGGCGAGACGATGTTCGAGGGCTTGGATCTCCCTGCCCTTGGCTACTGCGTGATGGAATCCACTGCCACAGACCTCGCAACGCACGTCGTGCTCGGGCGCCAGGAGGACGAATAAACGTCCGCTTCTGCGGGTTCGTTGCCGGATAGCTGTCGGGCGGCAAACCGTGTCGTTTTCATTCCATAGCGGGCCAGCCGCTTTCGGCCATCCTTGCCCATTTTGGGAAGCGCGGACGGCGCTGGCGCTATGTGCGGTGATGCCAGGACAGCGGCCATTCGCGGCGCAGCCGCGGAACGGCAAATAAGTCCCCGACTGCGACATGCCGCGCCAGCCCCGCTGGGTACCAAGCGTGTGATTTTCAACACTAAGGGCCTGACGCGAAACAAGCGAATCGGGGGCTAGGAATCGGCCGACGGCCCGCACTAGCCTGGCTGGATGATCGACACCGAGGCTATCAAAGCGCGCTTTGAGGTGCTTTCCCCGCACCTGAACGAACGCGCGCGGCGGCTGTTTGCGGCGAGCGAGGCCCATGCGGCGGGGCATGGTGGTGTCACCGCAGTTGCCGAAGTGACGGGCGTTGCGCGCAGCACGATCGGCCGCGGTCTTGCGGAATTGCGGAGCGAAGAGGGCGCAGTGTTGCGCCGCATCCGCCGCCCGGGAGGCGGACGCAAACCGAAGGTCGAGACTGAGCCGGGACTGCTGGAGGCACTGGCCGAGTTGGTGCAATCGGCGATCCGTGGCGACCCCGAGGCGGCGTTGCTGTGGGTGAGCAAGAGCCAGCGTCATCTCGCCCGCGCGCTGGCCGAGCGTGGCTTCAGCGCCAGTCAGAAGTTGGTTGGACGACTGTTGCGTGGTCTGGGCTTCAGCCTGCAGGCGAACTGCAAGACCCGTGAGGGCGCGAGCCATCCCGACCGGAACGCCCAGTTCGAGCACATCAATGCGCAGATCAATGCGTTCCAGGCCGCGGGACAGCCGACCATCTCGGTCGATACGAAGAAGAAGGAACTCGTCGGAGACTTCAAGAATGGCGGTCGCGAACTGCGTCCCAAGGGCGATCCCGAGCCCGTCCGGGTGCATGATTTCATGCTCCCCGAACTGGGCAAGGTGGCGCCCTACGGTGTCTACGATATCGCCGCCAATGCCGGCTGGATCAACCTCGGCATCACCAGCGATACGGCCGCCTTCGCGGTGGAAAGCATCCGGCGCTGGTGGCGCGAACTCGGACCATCGCGCTACCAGGACGCCACACGCATCCTGATCACCGCCGATTGCGGCGGCAGCAACGGGGCGCGGGTACGCCTATGGAAGACTGAGTTGCAGACTCTGGCCGATCAGACGGGCTTGTCCATAACCGTGGCACATCTGCCGCCGGGCACCAGCAGTAGAGTCGACGACTGGCGCGGTGGCCATAGGTCCCGAGGAGTGGCGGTTGTCCGGCGACTTTCGCCAGTTGCCGGTGCCTCAGTTCGAAACCCTAGCTCCGTTTCCAGCCGCCGCTCGTCAAACCGGACATGCAGGTCGCCCGCGTCCGGCTTTCTCCTGCGTCATCAAGCCTTCGCGCTCGGCAGGTCAGAGCGGCGATGCGGCAAGGCGTAGAGGCCGAGCGTCTCATAGAGATACTCGTCCGGATACCGGCGATATCCGGTGCCCGCTTGCCCGCTGCGTCGCACCAGCCAGCGTTGCAGACGCCGAAGAACATACCAACGTACCAACTTGTAGGTCGGGAGAACCGGCCCTTGGTTGAAATACTCGGCCCAGCCGCGGAGCAGCCGATTGATGGCGGCGACCCGTTGTCCCGGGCTGTCGGGATGTTTATGCGGCGTCGTCGCGTCGTGA
>JBOGKQ010000095.1:0-1847 GCA_050747905.1 Terriglobales bacterium
CCAGTGTCCTGCCCCTGAAATGCCTGCCCATTTCAGGGACCAGCAGGCCACTGAAAACAAAGACCTGGTGTCCAGACGCATGATGCCGCTATTGGCGAGTGGGCGCACTAGCCTGGATTTCTCAAACGTAGGCTGCTTTGCAACGGTAAGTGCGGCGGTTGGCGGCTGATTTTCTCGGTTGGGAGCGGTTAGGCTGGGTGGTTTGGGTCCGATAATCAGCGGTTCGCGCGATGCGAGTCCAGGGGTCGTGAAGTTCCCGGCAGAGGTGTCTGTTGGGTCGCGCGTCAGCGTCCGCTGCAGCGGCGTGACCGGGGTCGGACTGCACGGAGAGCAAATCAGGCGGAGCTGAAAGCACGCTGGAGATAGATGTAGGCGAGGGCGAACTCGGCCTGGTTGGGACAGCCCGAGGCGATGGCGAAGTAGATGCGGCGCGCGCTGGTGCGCACCTGGGCGCCGAGCCGGAGCAGCTTGAGACGAATGGTCTGCGCCGCGGCATCGGCGAATTGGCTATGGCGCAGCCCGACGCGGCGCAAGGTGTCGACCAGCACGTAGGCCATTGCCGAGAACCACATGCGCAGCTGATTGGCCTGCATCGTTGCCGACGACGCGCGATCGGCGAACATCTCGAACTGTTCGCCAATGCGGTTCTCCGCCTCGCCCCGGGCACAATACAAATCCTCGTAAAGGTCGCGCGCGGCATAGCTGACGCGGGTGCGTTTGAGTGAGGTGACGACGAAGCGCGGATTGGCGCCGTCCAGTGTATGCTCGGCCTTGCCGACGACGCGCCGTGTCCGGCTCCAACTGTCGAGCGTGCGATACTGGAAGTCGCGGAAGACCCGCGCGGGCTTGCCGGAACGCAGGCACAGGTCCTTGGCCTCTGCGAGCTGTTCGACGAGTGCTGCCTCCAGCCGGGAATTGCGTGCCAGGCCGAACACGTAGTCGACCCGGTTCGCCTCGCACCACCGCATCAGCTTGTCGTTGCAGAAGCCGCTGTCGGCACGCAGGATGATGCGCACCCGTGGCCAGGTCCGGCGGGTCTGCGCCACTATGCGCGCCACCTCCTCGACCGCGCCATCGCTGCCGGCGACGTTCGCACGCCGCTGCCGGGCCAGCAGCAGGTGCCGGCCGCAGAACACATAGAGGGGCAGGTAGCAGTACTCTTCATAGTGGCCGTGGTAGAAGCGGCCTTCCTGCATGCCGAAGAGCGGGATGTCGGTGTTGTCGAGATCGAGCACGATCTCGCGCGGCGCACGCTCGTGCGCCTCGAGGAAAAGATCAACCAGCAGCGTATCGACCTGTGCGCCGTCGCAGTCGATCTTGTGGTACTTCGTGGCGTGGCGCTTCGGCGTATGCTCAAGACGATTGAGCGTGCTCTTGCCCGCCAGTGCCTCGCAGTCCGAGCGCAGCACCGGTGCCAGCTTGCCAGCCAGCGTCGTAAACGCCGGATCCTTGCGCAGCTCGTCGTGATCGTTGAGGTCCTCATAGCCAAGCGCCAAGCCAAAAATCCGCTGGCCAACCAGCGTCTCGACCTGATGCTCGACATAACGAGGATCGCGCCGGTCGCTGAAGCACCGGGCGAACCGACGGATCAGCCCCAGACCGCGATCAACCTGACCCAATAGCAGACCACCCGCATTCGAGGTGATGGCGCCGCCGTCGAAGCCGGCAACCACCGCACGCCGATCAACCGCTTCAAATTCGAACAGCTTCGTGGTACACTCTGCTTGCATCGGGGAACTCCGCTGGATCCGGTAGAGTCGTGTTCACAAGCCCACTTTGCCAGATTCGCGGCCCCGATGCACTGCCTGGGTTTGAGAAATCCAGGTTAAGGCCGGTTGGTTGTCGGG
>JBOGKQ010000096.1:0-1789 GCA_050747905.1 Terriglobales bacterium
TGGACGTCCTGCACGACCTCATGCTCGGCAGGCCCTGGCGACCGCCCGCGCTGGCATTCTCCCCGTAACCGGCAATCGCAACCCGCGCTACCCATCACCCTGCGTGCATGGGCTGATTGTTTACGTATTGAGCTGACCCATTCATGATGCGACTCGTAAGTCGGCTTACACGTATACCGTCATCATTTGGGCGGCTAGAAGGCACCACAGAACATGTCATCCTATCCTCTCGTAACGGGTCAAAGTGTATCTATCAGGCATTACCGATCATTACTTGAAAAGCCGGGAATGCATGATAAACGGCATCCGGGTTGATTATCAGGCGGCCACCTGAAAATATCCGGGAAATGGCTTCAGAGGTATGGACATCCGAGTTTTAAGTGATTAGCGTGACGCGCATGAAGGGCTGGTGCCAGTCGGCCCTGAAGGTGCTTTTGTACACCGTCGGGGCGGCATTTGGCGGACTGTGCATCCTAGTGGGCATAGGCCTGCTGGCTGCTACGCCCGCTGCGGCCGCCACCGTCTTGCCCAATTCCGGGCCGCCCGGCCCGGTCCTGCCTTCCCTGACCAGCGCCGTCACCGGCGTGGCCAGCGCTGTGACCGGTACGGCCAGCACGGCGGCCAGCACCGCGACGGGTGCCGCGACCGGAACGGCCAGCACTGCGACGGCTGCCGTAACCGGCGCAGTCGGCACTGCGGCGGGTGCCGCGACCGGGGCGGCCAGCACCGTGACGAGCGCCGAGAGCCCGGCGGCCCTGACCACCACGGCATCGTCAACGGTCTCGCAGGTCACCCCGGCCGTGACCGGCACCGCGACGGGCGCTACGTCCGCGGTCACCACGGCGGTTACGGGCGCAGCGGGCACTGTGGCCGGGGCCGTGACCGCGGTGACTGGGCCGGTGGCGAGCGCGAGTCCGGCGGTCGGCGGTGTGGTCGGCCCGGTGGCCGGCGTCCTGGCTGGCACGGTGACTGGTGTGGCAGATGCCGCGGGGTCGGCGGTGACCGGGGTGACGGGCACGGTGCCTGCCACGGTGAGCGGGGCCGGGTCGGCGGTCGGTCAGCTGGCCGGCGCCGTGACCGGGACCGTGACCGGGACGGTGACCGCGGTGACCGGGACTGCGACCGGGACCGTGACTTCGGTGGCCGGGGATGCCGGGTCGGTGGTGCAGGCGGCGGGTTCGGCGGTCGGCCAGCTGGTCTCCACGGTGACCGGCACGGTGACTTCGGTGACTTCCCCGGTGCTGGGCACCGGTCCGGGCACTGGCTCCTCGACCGGCACCGGCTCCACCGGGACGGGCTCCTCGTCCGGGTCCGGCTCCTCGTCCGGGACGGGTTCCTCGTCCGGGACGGGTTCGTCTTCCGGGTCCGGGTCTGGCTCCTCGTCCGGCACTGGGTCCTCGTCCGGGACGGGTTCGTCCTCCGGGACCGGCTCCTCGTCCGGGTCCGGTTCGGCGCCGGGTACTGGCTCTGGGTCCGGCTCCGGTTCGGTACCTGGCATCGGCCCGGTGGCGGGCGGCGGGCCTGCGCCGGTGCTGCCGGTGCTGCCGGTGCTGCCGGTGCTGCCGGTGCTGCCGGGTTCCGGTGCCGGCGCGGGTGCGGGTGCGGGTGTGGCGGGGGCTGGGCTGGCGGGTGCGGGTGCCGGAGCGCCGGGCCTGCCGGCCGTTCCCGCCCTGCCCCTGCCGGCCGCCCCGGCTGTCCCGGCTCCGGCCGGGCCTGGTGGTGGCGGGTCGGGTGACAGTTTCGCGCCGGGGTCCCAGATGGGGCCGGGCGGTGCGGGCGCGGCCGGGCT
>JBOGKQ010000097.1:0-1785 GCA_050747905.1 Terriglobales bacterium
GCGCGGGCGTAATCCCTGGGGGATTGCTTCAAGCGTCCGGCCAGGGTGAAGATCAGATCAATGTCGTCGCGCGAAAGATCGCGGCCGGCGATCAGGTCGCGCACCGATAGCCTCTCGCGAGCCTCAATCTGCGTCCATAGCGTGCTCATGCGTGTACCTCCTGCTGGGTTTCCTGGGTGGCGCCCGTCTGGCGTGCCAACTTTGCCAGGATGGGCCGCAGCGCCCCGGCGAGCTCATCCACGTGATGCCGCTCGATAATGAGCGGCGGTAAAAAGCGCAACACCCTCTCCTGCGTGCAGTTGATCAGGAAGCCTGCGTCAAGCATCTCTTTCACCACGCTCTTGCCGGGTACGGCGAGCTCCGCCGCCAGCATCAATCCCTCTCCGCGAACCTCCCCGATCACCGGCAGGTCTGCCTGCAAGGCCTTGAGCCGACCGCGCAAATAGGCTCCCGTCTCGCGCACGTGCTCGAGAAAGCCCGGCCGCTCGATCACTTCCAGCGTCTTGAGCGCCAGGCGGCATTGCAGCGGGCCGCCGCCGAACGTGGTGCCGTGCAAGCCAGGGGAAAGCGCCTGCGCCACCTCATCGCGCGCAATGATCGCGGCGAGTGGCAGTCCCGCCGCGAGCGGCTTCGCCACCAGAACCACGTCAGGATCAAGGCCAAACTTTTGGAAGGCAAACATGCGCCCCGTCCGGCCCAGACCGCACTGAATCTCGTCGCAGATGAAGAGCGCGCCGTGCCGGCGGCAAAGCTCCTGCGCCGTCTTGAGAAACTCCTCGCGGAGTTCAACCACGCCCCCCTCGCCCTGGATCGTCTCCACCATCAGCGCGGCGGTGCGCGGCGTAAAGTTCCGCTTCAGGCTCTCAACGTCATTCAAGCCTGCAAAGTGGATGCCAGGCGGCAAGGGCGCGAACGGCTTGCGGTATTTCTCCGGCCACGTCGCCGCCAGCGCGCCGAGCGTCCGTCCGTGAAATGAGTTCTCCACCGCCAGCACTTCGTAACGCTCAAAAGGATCGGCGGGATAGCGCTTGCGCGCATACACGCGCGCCAGCTTTATCGCGCCCTCGGTCGCCTCCGTACCGGAGTTGGCAAAAAACACGCGGTCAAGGTGCGCCAGGCGCGCCAGCGCCTCGGCCAGCGGAGCTTGAAATGGGTGATAGAGTAGGTTCGAAACGTGCAGCAGGCTCTCGCTGTCATCCCGCAGCACCTTCATAATTTCCGGGTGATTATATCCGAGCGAGTTCACGGCCAGCCCGCCGAGAAAATCCAGGTAACGCTTGCCGCGATCGTCGTAGACGCAGCAGCCTTCGCCCCTCACGGCCAGAACGGGCATGCGCTCGTACGTGGGGATCAGCACGTGGCTTTCGAGTTCCCGAACTGCTTCGTAATTCATCCGTTTATTCACCTCACGATGCGCGTGCCCGCGTGGCCGCGGTTCCTCAGCACTTGTTGAATGCCGTTGGCGGCGGAGGCCGAAATAATGTCAATCTCGCCCACCGCCCCTGCAAGCACATTGGCGCACGAGCGCAGCTTGGGAATCATGCCGTCGCGCACAGCGCCATCGCGGATCAGAGCCTCAATCTCCGATACGCGGACCTGGGGCAACTGGCGCCGTTCAGCGTCCCACACGCCGCCGGACTCGGTAAGATAAATCAACCGGTCTGCCGGGAGTGCGTGGGCAAGCGCAGCGGCAAAATCGTCCGCGTTCACGTTGAAATATTCGCCGTCTGGTCCCGGCGCCATACTCGCCACCACGGGCGCCATCCGCCGCTCAAAGGCCATCTC
>JBOGKQ010000098.1:0-1776 GCA_050747905.1 Terriglobales bacterium
CTCGACGTCTCCCCACACGTCATCACACCACAACAGCCATGGACCCCAGCTTCCGATAGTGACTAAGCAAAGTAAGAGGGGCAAAACCGCGGGCCGAGGCGGCTAGGCTGGGTGGCCTCGGCAGCGGATAAGGTCTGGCAGGGATGGCACGGCTGGCTGGTCGGCGATGCCGATTCTGCTGCCGAGATAATCCCAGAAAGCGATGCCGAGCTTGGCGCAGGTTTTGGCGAGGCCGAGGAAGGCATCGCGGCAGTCGCGCCCACCGTCGCTGCGTGTGCCGCCGCTGACTTTTCGCTTCGTGACCTGGCAGCGGATGTCGTTCTCGGAGCCATTGGTGTGTAGCGGGATGTCCGGATGATCGAGCACGGCCAACAGTTCGGCCTTGTTCGCGTGCAGCCGCTGGAGCAGGCGATCGAGCATGGCGAAGCCGGTGCGGCGGCAGAAGATACGGTCGAAGCGGGCGCGCAGTTGGCGACGGCGGCGCGGGGTCGGGTTTGTGCGGTAGGCTTTCAGATCGGCGTAGAAGTTCCAGATCAGCGAGCGGACCCGCTGCTGGGCGGCGCGCTGCGGGTCGGTAAAAGTGTCGAGCTTGTGCACCAGCCGTTCGGCATGCACCCAACAGAGCGCATGCTGGCCGACGGCAAACTGGCCGGCATCGTCGCTGACAATCACCATGTCACGCACCAAGCCGTGCGCCTGGATGCTGCCCCAGAGTGCCCCTTCGGTGGCGATCTGGACCGGGTTGGGCGTGACTGTGAGCGTCGTGATGCCGAGCCGCGCAAGATGCGCCTGCCAAGCGGCCGGCTCCGCGAACTGCTTGTCCGTGTGCTCCGCCAGACGAGTCATGACAGGCCCGGAGAGCGCCCGTTGGCGCATATAGGCCAAGGCGGCGTCGTTGATCACGTAGTCGCTGTGGCCGGCCCGCAGCAGATCGAGGAAGTTCACTCGGCTCTTGCTCTTGGTGGTGGCGAACCAGGCGAAGTCGTCGTTGCCGATCTGCGTGCAGACGCCGTTGACGCCTTTGTGCCGCGCCCCGGTGTCGTCCACCGTGATCCAGCTCGCCGTCTCCAGGCCGGCGCGCAACACCTCGCGCGCTTCGGCTAGGAACTCGTCCTGCCCGCCGATCAGCAGCCGCATCAGCTGTCGCTTCGAGAGGCTGAGGCCAAGCGCTTGGAGCTGCGCCAGCAGACGCGGCACCGTGACCTGTCCTTGGTGGTATTGTGCCAGCACGAAGCGGCGCAGCTCCGGCCCGATGTGCCTCCTCACGCCCGGCGGCAAGGGCGCGATCACCGTCTGCCCATCCGGAGTAACCCAGCGCTCGCGCCGATAACGGATCACCCGCGCTCGCAGCACCAGGTCCTGCACCACGAAATCCTCGTAACCCTTGAAACGCGAACCGCTCGGAACTTCCACCCTGAGGATCTGCTCCTCAACGCTGACGCGTGGGGTCGCCTTGCCACGACCGCGGCGGCCGGTGCGCTTGCCTGCGACCTTTGGCGCGGTGTCCGTCTCCATCCCGCTGGGTTTGATCTCCGGCCGGCCCTTCAGCCCCTTCAACCGTGCGATCTCCGCACGCTGCTCGGCGACCAACCGCTTCAGTTCCGCCATCTCGCCCAGCAGCTCCACCACCAGAGCTTCCAGCTCAGAGCGCGACAGGCGGCTAATCTCGGGCGGCGCGGTCACACGCAGCTTGAATCAAGCCGCTCCGCGTCGGCGCAAGCAAAAAATCAGCCCCCGCCCGGAATTTTGCCCCTCTTACGTTGGCAAGCCGTAACT
>JBOGKQ010000099.1:0-1773 GCA_050747905.1 Terriglobales bacterium
ACGGCCGCGTCTGCCCGGCTGTTCGCACGAACCCAGGGGCCGGATCCGCCCATACCGCATGAATGCCCCGCAGCTCCCCGTCACGGACCCTTGGGTTCGCCGGAACTCTGGGCAAACGCCCCGGCCCCCTCAGAACCGTGCGTGCCACTCATCGCGGCACACGGCTCAAGCAAGCCCCGAAGGGCCAGTTCAGGTATGCAGAATCGCCGGGTCTCTGCGCGCGCCGGTTACCCGGCGGTAGCAGGAGACATGTACGAGGCGGATTTCGTCCGGCGCGTTTCCCGGCCCGCAAGCGGCCAGGTTGTGCCTGGTGATCGCTTTGCGGGCGGCGGTGAGCCATTGTTCCCACTCGCGCGGGCTGGCTGGCTCCCGGTCGGCGTGCAGCAGGTAGTCCGCGCAGAGCGGGCAGCGGCCCTTCTGCGCCTGGATCAGGCGCAGGGTGCCGTTGTCCAGCGGGGGCTTATACCTGCGGCGCCGGCCGGCCCAGTACACGGCGAGGCCCGGATCATCCGGGGACGCCGTTCCTGGCACCATGCAGTGCCGGACGATTTTCGTCCAGGCGAACTTGGGCAGGTAGGCGCCGCTGGCGCGGTCGCCGAATACCCAGTGGTCCTGCCTGGCGGTGTTGAACCGGCCGTAGTGCCGGGTGATGATCCAGGACTTCGGCTTGTTCGGGTGGCTGTATTTCGCCCACTTGTAAGTGAGTTTCCACATGTAGTCATCGAGGCTGGTGAATATCCTCTTCGACACCACACACCGGTAGTAGGCCGACCATCCCCGCGTGACCGGAACGGTCGCGGCGAGGAACGCCTTAGCGTTCGAGCCGCGCAACGCGCGCGCCTCGGCGGCCAGCCTCTTACGTATCCGCCCGATGGCGGCTTTGCTGGGCTTGATCAGCAGCTTGCCCCGGTAACGGCGCACATTGAATCCCAGGAAATCGAACCCGGCCTCGTTAAGGCTGACAATCTTTGTCTTGTCCTCATTGAAGACCAGGCCCCTGGGCGCCAGCCACTCGGCCAGCCGCGCCTTCACCTGCCGCGCCTGCTCCTGGCTGTGGCAGAGCGCAACCATATCGTCGGCATAGCGGATGATCACCGGGGATCCCGCTCTGGTGTCCCCGGCGCTCTTGCCGGAAGTCACGTAGCGGACCCCGGCCGCTGTTTCCAGCCCGTGCAGTGCGACGTTCAGTAGCAAAGGTGAAATCACGCCGCCCTGGGGAGTTCCCTCCTCGGTTGGCGCGAATCCTTTACCCTTCTCGAATACCCCGGCCTTCAGCCAGTCCCGGATCATATCCCTGGCCGGGAATGATCCGAGCGCCTCAAGAAGCATGGAGTGATCGATTTTGTCGAACGCCGCGGCCAGGTCCGCATCAAGCGCCCACACCCGCTTAGCCATGCGGCCTTTGCTGGTCATGTAGATCGCCTGGATAGCGTCCTGGCAGCCGCGACCCGGCCGGAACCCGTAAGAACGGGGCTCGAACCGGGCTTCCCATTCGGGTTCCAGCGCATTACGCACCCTGCCCTGATGGCAGCGGTCCGAAATAACCGGAATTCCGAGCGGCCTCAATTTTGCACGGTTTCCCGCCTTCGGGATATACACCCGCCTGACCGCGCGGGGCCGCCAGGACCGCCATGACTGGTGCACCCGCACCGCCATGCCCATCCTGGCCGGGGAGGTCAGCGCGACCTCCCCGTCGATCCCCGCCGTCTTGCGGCCAGCATTGCGCTGCGTGGCCTGCCGCGCGCTAACCAGCGTGTTGCTCCAGCTCCGCAG
>JBOGKQ010000100.1:0-405 GCA_050747905.1 Terriglobales bacterium
TTAGAAGAAGGCACGGCGCTATTGCGGCGCTGGCGCGACAGGCGGTTGATTTACTGATGCCCACATCGGAGTACTTGCGAGAACAGGCGGCGCGCTGCCGCCGCTTGGCTGCTCATGTGCGAGACAGGGAATTGCAGCAGCGGCTTCTCGATCTGGCCGAGGAGTATGAGCGCAAGGTTGCCGGGCCGCCCGGAAAAGATCCGGACAGCCGCCTTGGGGTGGCAAGCGAGCACCCGGATCCGGCGGAGCCGAGCCAGGAGGGGAGCGCCGAGGAACTGGAAAACGAAAGGGTCGAACCCTAGGGCCTGTTAGAGCTTGATCCAATCGGCGACAGCGGCCAGACAGAGCACGCCAAGAAAGGAGCAGGCGGTCTTTTCATAGCGCGTTGCCACCGCACGCCATTCC
>JBOGKQ010000100.1:415-1756 GCA_050747905.1 Terriglobales bacterium
GCGTTGTCTCGATCGATGCCATCGCCATCCGTGACCTCCCAATCCGGATGGCTTATAGATGCGGAGAGCTTCAAAACTTGCAACTGTAGTGCTAGGGCCTGTTAGAGCTTGATCCAATCGGCGACAGCGGCCAGACAGAGCACGCCAAGAAAGGAGCAGGCGGTCTTTTCATAGCGCGTTGCCACCGCACGCCATTCCTTGAGGCGCGCCCACAGGTTCTCGACGAGATGGCGGTTGGCGTAGATCCAGGGCGGGCAGGCGACCGGCGCATCGGTGCGCTTGGGCGGGATGGCCGGGCGCGCCCCCATGTCCCAGATACGCGCGCGAAAGGCATCGCTGGCATAACCCTTGTCGCCCACTACCCATTTTGGCACCCGCGGCAGGCGGGCGAGCAGACCCGGCGCCACCGGCAGTTCGTGCGCCTGCCCGGGGGCGAGCGCAAAGGCGATCGCCCGCCCGCGGCCGTCGGCGATCACACAGGCCTTGGTTCCGTAGCCGCCGCGCGAGCGGCCAAGCGCTTCACGCCGGTCTCGCTCGTGGCTGTCACCCCCTTTTTTGGCGCGCCCGCCGCCTTGTGATGGGCGCGGATGCTGGTGCCATCGAGAAAGCTCATCCCGAGCACCAGGTCGTGCTGCTGAACCAACTCCAGCAAGCGCTCCCACACCCCCTGCTTGGCCCAGCGGATGAACAACTGCGCCGCCCGCCACCAGGGACCGAGTTCGCGCGGCACGCTGCGCCACTTGGCCCCGTTCTGGTGGCGCCAGAAGATCGCCGCGATCGTCTGCCGCAGTTCCACCGGCGGCGTCTTGCCGTGCGGCCGGACCGCTTCGATCAGCGGTTCCCACAGCGCCCATGTCTCATCCGTGAAAACCTGATTTGCATCTTTCTCCGTCATCCCCACAATATGGACATAAATCTCAAGCCATAACAGGCCTTAACCTTGGAGGAGGTTGAGTTCGATGAGGCAACGGAAATCTGGAACATCACCGTCGGATTTTCGTGGCCTTGGGATGCTCCGCAAAACGCGCTCTCCTTGATGACACGCGACCTGAGCCAGTGGCGCCGGCGATACAAAGTTGTCCGCATCTCCGACGAGACCGGGAAACCTCTCTCGATCAAAAATCGCGAGCCGGCTGATGCCGGGTGAACCGCTCATTCTCGACAGCAACCTTCTTGTGCTGTTGACGGTCGGAACCGCCTCGCGCGCCTATATCAGCAGACATAAGCGTCTCCAGGCTTATTCGGAAGCCGATTTTGATTTGCTCGTGGAGGTAATCGCGCCGGTCTCAAAGGTCATGGTCACGTCAAACACCCTGACGGAAACCGCCAATCTCCTGGACC
>JBOGKQ010000101.1:0-1755 GCA_050747905.1 Terriglobales bacterium
GTTGCGTCCGCTGGTGCCGCTGCTGGTCGAGGCGATGGAGCGGCACGGTCACCTTCAACTGGCGCCGGAGGTGCGCGGCGGCCTGCTGTCGATGAGTGCTGCGACGATCGACCGGGCGCTGCAAGAGATCAGAAGGCAGGCGGGAGGAGGGACACGTCGTCGCGCGGCGGCGTCGTCCGCAGTCCGGCGCAGCGTGCCGGTTCGCACGTTTGCTGACTGGGACGACCCGGCACCGGGATTCATGGAGGTGGACCTGGTGGCGCATAGCGGGCCGACGGCGGAAGGCAGCTTCGTGCAGACGCTGACGCTGACGGACATCGCGACGGGGTGGACGGAGTGCGCGCCGCTGCTGGTGCGCGAGCAGACGCTGCTGACCGAGGTGCTGGGCGAGGTTCGCAAGCGGATGCCGTTTCCTCTGCTCGGATTCGACACCGACAACGACAGCGTGTTCATGAACGAGACCGTGCAATCCTACTGCAAGGAAGCTGGCGTTGAGTTCACGCGCTGTCGGCCGTATCGCAAGAACGACCAGGCTTGGGTGGAACAGAAGAATGGCACTGTTGTTCGAAGGATCGTGGGTTACCGACGCTACGTGGGCCTTGAGGCCGCGGCGACGTTGGGTCGACTCTATGTATCAGTTCGGCTGTTCGTGAACTTCTTCCAGCCGTCGTTCAAGCTGGCCGAGAAGGTGCGCGATGGGGCGAAGGTGAGGAAGCGCTATCATCCACCGGCCACGCCGTATCAGCGGCTGCTGGCTGATCCGCGCACGAGCGATGAGGTGCGGCGTCGGGTGAGCGCCTTGCACGCGATCTTGGATCCGGTTCGGTTATTGAGCGAGATCCGTCTGGCCCAGCAGCAGCTCGTCGAGATCGCCGATCGGCCGGTGACGGGCGAAGCGACGGCGCCGAGCGCACCGACGCTGGCGCAGTTTCTCCTTGGGCTACGGACGTCATGGCAAGAGGGCGAGGTGCGCCCGACAAGCAAGCCGAAGAAGAAGGTTGCCCAGTACCGGCGCCGATGCCCGGACCCGTTCGAGGCGGTGGCGGCGCAGACGCGCGAGTGGTTCGAGGCCGAGCCCTGGCGGACGTCGCGCGAGTTGCTTGAGCGGCTGCAAGGTGAGCACCCCGGCGTCTATCCGGATGGGCAACTGCGGACCCTGCAGCGCCGACTGAAGATCTGGCGGCGGGAGGTTGCACATACGTTGGTGTTTGGACCGCCTGCAACGGACGAGGCGGCGCCAAGCTCCGCCTCACCCCCACTGCAAACCGTTACGTAACGCAGTAAAGGTAAGCGAGGTCAGGCTTTCGATGGCCTGCGGAAGCGGGAATTGTCCAGGGTCGGTCCTCCTGGAGGCAATTGTCGCCGGCTGCTCGGGCGCGTCAAAGGGCGGGCCCTCGCCATGCTCGCTTCGCTGCGCGTGACTCCGGTCCCGCTTCGCGCCTTTGACGTGCCCTCCGCTGCCGGCGGTTTGAAATGCAGGTCGGCTCCAACGAATGGTCCTTGCAGTCTCACCAACGAAGGGATTGGTTGTCAGGACTTGGTCTCCCCACGCCGCGCGAGCCAACAGGCGCACGCTGGCCCTTTTGCCCATGCTTGAGGATGACGCAGAACGTAACCGAGTCCTAGCTGCCTGTCGGAGTGAGTTGGCGGCCGATTGACCGGCGGCGACCGACCGGGCGCTGAGAGACCGGCGCCGGGTGAGCCGAGGTGACTTGCAGCGGGCCGAACGTGGTTTGGTCGATCTTTTGGCACGCT
>JBOGKQ010000102.1:0-1706 GCA_050747905.1 Terriglobales bacterium
TCGTAGCGGTACATAGGGCAGAACCCGGGCACGCAGAAGAGCGAACCCAGCTCGCCCGTACATCTGCCGCTTCAACATCTTGAGGCGATTGATTTGTCCCTCCACTTGTCCATTGCTCCAATCTGTTTCCACGGCTGCTGCCACCGCTGAGAAGTCTTTCTCTAGACCCATCGCAAACCGAGCCAGAGAACCGATTTTCGATTGCTGGGCGCGCGTCATCCAGGTCCGCAGAGCTGGGCCTTCCCCCTTTTGGAATACCGCTCGAAACTCCTCCGAAAATTCCCGCAGTTGTTGCAACAGAGCGGGACACTGCGTCGACAGGCGATCGAGCAAGGTTTGCTGTTCCGCCGTCCATCGAGCAGCGGGTCTGGTAACCAAGATCGCCGCTTGTTTTGGGGTGATCTTCTGGGTGCTGAGTTTGGGAATGGACGGCAGCGTTTTCCTCCAACGGGCCACGTGCCGCGCCACCATGCTGCGTCCGCCGCGGTAACCCTGGGCTCTCAATTCTTGGAAAAGCCGCGTGGCGTTGTGGCATCCCTCGCCCCAACGCCGCTGCAGATACTCTTCAAAGCGCTGCACGTTGGTGGGGCGCGGTCGGGGACGCTGGCGTTCGGGAAACACACCAGCTCGAATCCAGCGCCGCACCGTCCGGCGGTCCACATGAAGCATGCCGCTGATCTTCTGTTGCGAGTATCCCCGACGATAGTATTCGACCACTTCTTCGTAGCGCTGCAAGCGGCGCTGACGACGCTCCCGTTGCAAAATCTGTGAGCGAGTTCTCGACGCCTCCGCTGCACGAGCGACCTCCGCCAGCTCCGGCAGAGTGTCGCGGAGCCACAGCTCTTGCCGATGTTCTTCCAGAGCGCGTTCTACCGCCGCCGAAAGATTCAAAAATAAATGAAAGCGGTCGGCGACTTGTCGTGCCCGTGGCGCACCGCGCTCCGCACCCTCTGCATAAATGCCACCACGGTCCCGGCTGATCACGCGGATGCTCGATTGCTGTTCTAACCAAGCGCCGAAGCTCTGGGCTGAGCGGTCTGCCAGCAGGTCCCGCACGGAACGCTGCTCCAGATCGACTAAGATCGTGCCGTAGGATTGCCCTTTGCGCCAGGCCCAGTCATCCACACCGAGAACCTCGATCGAGTGATTCACATCGGGCGCTACGGGAGCTTTCACGCGCCGCAGCACCGTGTCATCGCTGGTGCGAATGGCCAGACGGGCCAAGAGCCGAGCGCCTGGCAAGCCGCCAGCGGCATAACCCACCACCCGCACAATCTCCGCCAACCGGCTGGTCTGGCGAAGATACGAAGGAATGCCGGCAATCCGCTCGGCGAATACGCGGCGCGGACAACTATGGTTCCGGCAGCGCAAGCGCCGCACCCGCAGACGAATCTGCACGGTCAGCCCCTGCCAGGGCAGATCCTGCAGGCGCCGCGCA
Organism: Terriglobales bacterium; assembly: GCA_050747905.1. Lineage (GTDB taxonomy): Bacteria > Acidobacteriota > Terriglobia > Terriglobales > SCQP01 > SCQP01. Next base: position 1,439 of record JBOGKQ010000102.1, read on the forward strand.
TAGCTGCTGTGTCGGGAATGCGATGGCCGACCGCATTCTGGGCAGGAGGGCACTTGCTGGACGTGCACGGAAAGTAGAAAGTGGTTATCGGATTGTTGGATTGATTCCAGAACTAAGGACCGTGGATTAGGGAGAACCGATTGCGAGTGGCTCTTCGTGAGTGCCATCGCCTCTACAAAGTAGGCGAACGCGCACCGAACTCATCCTCCGAACCGGCCCTTGTGTTGCCAAAGCCGCATCAGCTGCACCAAATTCGCGGAAGAGCCCA
>JBOGKQ010000103.1:0-1701 GCA_050747905.1 Terriglobales bacterium
TCCGCGTCCTCTAGCACCGCGCCTACGGCCTGCGCGACCAGGAATATCTGCGACTGAAGGTGCTCACATGCATGCTGCCCGCGCTCTGAACACCCTCAAATCATCCACTCGATTCCCTGATGAGCCAAAAACTGGTTCCTGGACGTTCCAAGTGGAAAAGGCCGCCGGTTGAAGGCGGCTGACAGGCCTTGCATGTTGCCAAGGTGGCGGCATGAAGGTGGGCAGTATGGAAACGAAGGACGTGTTCTCGCTTGGGCTCGGCTTGAGGGAGCCGTGGAAGCTTGCCGGCCAGCGGCTGGATGTCGAGAAGCGGCCGAACGAGCTGCACCTGGAGGTGGTCGCGGATCGGGGCGCGTTGTTCCCCTGCCCCGAATGCAAACGGGCCTGCAAGGCGCACGACTTCGGGAGCTTCACCTGGCAGCATCTGAACTTCTTCCAGCACCACTGCTTCATCGCGGCGCGGGTACCGCGGGTCGATTGCCCCGATCACGGGATCAAGCGGGTGGCGGTACCGTGGGCGCGGCCGGGCAGCAAGTTCACGCTGCTGTTCGAGCAGGCGGCGCTGATTCTGGTGCGCGAGATGCCGGTGCTGGCAGCAGCGCGCTTCATGGACATCACCGACAAGCGGCTCTGGCGCTTGGTCGCCCACTACCTCCGCCGTGCGGTCGGCACGCTTGATCTCAGCGTGGTGCGCGCGGTGGGCCTCGACGAGACCGCCTCCAAGCGCGGCCACAACTACGTCACCGTGTTCATCGACATGGACCGCGCCGACAAGCCGGTCATCTTCGTGACCCCTGGCAAGGGCAAGGCCTGCGTGGCCGAGTTCCGCGCCTTCATGCTCAACCACGGCGGCGAGCCGACGACCGTCGCCGAGGTTGTCTGCGACATGTCACCCGCCTTCCTCGCCGCGCTCGCCCAGGGCTTCCCCAACGCTGCCGTCACAGTCGACTGGTTCCACGTCGTCCAGCTCTTCACCACCGCCGTCGACCAGGTGCGCAAGGCCGAGGCCTGTAGCCGCGAGCTCCCCAAGGCTGACCGCTGGGCCCGTCCTCAAGGCCGGCGATCGCAACCTCACCGATAGCCAGCGCATCGCCTTGGCCGAGCTGGAAACCGGCGGCTTCGCCACCGCCGCCGCCTATCGCGCCAAGGAGATGTTGCGCTGGATTCGCCAAGCCGGCAGCCCACAAGCCGCTCGCTGGCGCATCACCCGCTTCATCAATCATATCGGCCTCGGCCTTGATCCCGGCCCGCTCCTCGATCCCGTCCGCCGCGCGCTGCGCACCTTCGGCTCCCATGTCGAGCGCATCATCCAGCGCTGGACTTCTTCTCACTCCAATGCCCGCCTGGAAGGATTGAATGGCATCTTCCAGGCCGCACGCGCTCGCGCCCGCGGCCACCCCAACACCGCCACCTACATCACGATCATCTACCTGCTTGCCGCGCCACTGCCCGACATTCTCAAATCCACTTAAAACGTCGAAGAGCCTCAAGCACATCCCGCGCAAATCCAAATTGGCCGATGCCATCCGATACGGCACCCGGCGCCGCGCCGAGTTCGAGCGCTTCCTTCATGACTGTAAATTCGCGCGCAATAGTGACCCCCTGAGGGGCGGTTTTCGCGTCCAATAACGCCCCCCCTCTGACGCTGTGTGTCAGGCTCCCTTCCTTTGTCCGGGAAGGGAGTTTGGGGGTGATAGGCGT
>JBOGKQ010000104.1:0-1660 GCA_050747905.1 Terriglobales bacterium
CCAGCACAGATGGACTCGAGTTCTTCAGGGCTGCACGGTCCCATAACTTTGCCCAGCCAGTCACATGGAATGCTCATGATCTTGGTGCAATTGCCAGTCCATGCGTCTATCCGAGGGCACAGGATGGACGAATGCAGTTCGGATGGGGCGTAAGCTGGGATGACCACGCAGTCTCGAGAGTATGTGTTCCACTCGTCTTCCGACAGAACAAGTACGGCCCGAGCCCGCACCGACCGATACTGCAGTGCGTATAGGTAGCCACGTTGCGGAACCACCGCTCGCTAAAAGCGACCGCTCTCTACGGCTGCCTCCGCATGGTACCGGACTTCATCCGCCCTTTCCTCATCCTCAGCGAGCAACTGGTAGGCGCGGAGCTTCGCGGTCTGGCGCTCGGTTTTGACCGCCGCCTCATATCCCAGCAGCGCCAATGTGCTGAGGCGCTCTGCCCTGGACGCATCCGATGACACCAGGCCGAGTTCCGGTGCGGCTTCCAGCGCGCGCACGAGGGATGGACTGGCCTTGGTGTAGATCCGCCCGCTCATGAGTAGATCCTAGCACAGCACCGCTTTGCGGTGCAAGAAGTGGAGCAGATGCAGGTGCACCGTGCAGGGAACAGGGGTACGATAGAAGCAAACATCCGGCGGGTCGTGCTGCTCTCGGCCTGGCGGGCGGGCGCGCCGCGGCGAAGCTGGGTGGGCACCCGACAAGCGCTGTAGTTGCTTCCCAGGTCTAGGTCCCCTCCCTGCCACACGCGGGCGGCCGCCCCGGAGCAGCTCCCCCCGCCGGCAGCCGTCGCGCCTCACGGAGCGCAGATGCTAACCGGCGCCAGCCTGCAGCAGCTGCTCCGGGGTCGCCAGGCGGTCTGCCAGGCGGTGGAGGAACGCGGAGGCGCGCATCCCGTCGATCACCCGGTGGTCGAAGGAGAGGGAGAGGTTGAGCGCCCGCCCTGCCACGACCCGGCCATCGCGCACCATGGCCTGGTCGCGGATCGCGTGCACCCCGAGGATGGCCAGGTTGGGCCAATTGACAATCGGCGTCGCCAGCAGCCCCCCCAACCTGCCACCGCTGGAGACGGTGAAGGTGGTTCCCGTCAGCTGCTCGCGGCGCAGCGAGCCGGCCCGGGCCGCCGCCACCAGTTGATCCAGCTGCCTCTGCAGCTCCTCCGGCGCCAGCGTCTCGGCGGCGGGGATGTTCGCTACCAGCAAGTCCTGCCCGGCCTGCACCGCCACCCCCAGGCCCACGTGCGTGTGGAAGACCACCTCCATCGCCGATTCATCCAGGCGCGCGTTGAGCAGAGGGTCGTCCACCAAGTTGCGCACCACCGCCTGGCAGATCAGTCCGAGCACACTCCATCCACCCTCAGACCCGGCCAGGGACTCGAGGTTGGCGGCGTCAACCTCGAGCACCACGGTCACCTGCGGCACCACCCGATGCGCGTGCGCCATCCGCTCGGCCATCACCCGCTGTGCCCCCCGCAGCGGTGTCCGTCGCCCGGGACTGGGCAGGTCGGAGAGGCGCACCCGGCCCGCCGGGCCGCTGCCCGCCACCCCCTCTACATCCACGCCCAGGAGGCGCGCCGCCCGTCGCGCCGAGGGTAGCGCCGGGGCCCGGGGACGATCCTGGCTGGGGGCGGCGCGTGGCGGAGCGGTGACCGTCTCCG
>JBOGKQ010000105.1:0-1642 GCA_050747905.1 Terriglobales bacterium
CCAGGCCGCCCGAGCAGGTTCAGTGTCCAGGCCCGGAAGGGGCGTTTCCGCCAGCAGCGCCGACGGCGGAGGTTGCATCTGGGCTGCCGCCTGCCGCCTGGCATCGTCCGCGGCGCGCTCGGCGTCCTCTGCTGCTCGGGCCTCGCGGCCAAGCCTGGCCACCTCCTCTTCGGTGGCCTGCCGCCACTGCCTGGTCAGCGCACCGCGCTGCCCGCATACTGGGCAGTCACTGTCTCCATGCGCATCGTGGTGCTGCAGCGCGGCGGTCAGCAGCGCGGCAAGCGCCCGGGCCCGGCCGGCGGGCGAGCCCGCGACCGCGTCTAGCCCCGCCGCGGCCTGCCTGAGCGCGTCCGCGGCCTCCCGCACGTCGTCCGCGGCCGGAGCGGTGAGCTGGGCGAGGCGGCGCAGCTGGTCAAGCTCACCGCCGTCGCGCGACACCTGCGCGCCGGTCGCGGCCGAGCGCGCGGCGGCCAGGTCCCAGGTGCGGCCCGCTAGCGCGTGGCGGCAGGCCTCCGCGCGCTCATCGACGGTCGCCTCCAATCGGCGCAACAGGTCCGGAAGCCGCTTACTGACCTCGCCAAGTGAGGCCTCACGGACCTTGCGAGCCTGAGCCAGCCTGGCGGCAGCCAGGGCAAGGTCCTCCAGGCCGAGCACCGAAGCGAGGAGCTCGTACAGGCCTGACGGGCTGCCGAAGAATGCCTCCAGTTCGCTGTGCGAAAGGAACGGACGGTAGTCGGTGAGAGCCGTGGACCACCCCAGGCGCTCGATGCCTGCCTGCTTCTCACCTGCGACTTGCACCGACACCGAGGATTTCGCGAAGTCCGCCCTCGCCGCCCAGGTTCTTTGCGCTATAGCGAGCCCGGCACCTTCTACCAGGAACTCCGCTGTGATTTGCGCATGGCCCGGATGATGCACGCTGCGCCAGCCCTGGCGCCAGACCGCCGGCAGCTTTTCCCAGCGTCTGAGGTTCCCGGTGAGCAGCACCTCAAGTCCCTCGGCAAAGCTTGACTTTCCGCTGCCGTTGCGGCCGACCACCAGGGTCAGCCCTGGGTTCGGCGCCACATCTAAAGTTGCGGGCGGGCCAATTCCGCGGAATCCGCTGACCGTCAGTGATCGCAGGTAGGCACCAGCCGGTTGCGCTGGGGCCGTGACCGCCGGGGTACCGCCATGTGGTTGCGCCTGGCCTCCCAACTGGACCGACAGGCTTTCATCGCCCTCCAGCGCGGCCAGCAGTAGATCGGCTGCCCGCTCCGCCAGGGGAAATTCCTCCAAGCGCCGCAGCACGATCCCGAGCAGGACGTCATCCATACTCCCTCGTTTATCACAGATCACGCCCCGGGACCGGGCGGTGCGCCTGGGACGATAAGGCTGGCAGAATGATCCGCATGAGCAGTGAGCCGCCATCTGCGCCCACGCTGGCCATGCCGGCAGGCGTTCTCCCTGAGTATGGCAAGTTCCCGTTCGACCGAACGCTTGAAGCGGCACGAAATGACATCGGCAGCCAGCCTGACCTTGCCAATCGAGAGCATGCAAAGCGGCTGCGGATATGGCTCAACCAGTGGCTGTGCCGGATCGGGTACCCGAAGTCGGAAGAGGACGTGTTCGCTGACTCTCTGGCGATCTGATGGCGTGGCGTCAAGGA
>JBOGKQ010000106.1:0-1639 GCA_050747905.1 Terriglobales bacterium
ATCGGGCGGGCCGGGAAGTCAGGGAAGGCGGCCAGGCCGGGGTCCTCAGCGACCGCGGGCCGCGGCGGGAAGTCCGGGTCCGGCGACGTGGTGAAGTCGAAGGGCGCGGGCGGCGGGGCGTCGGGCGACACGGCGGGCAACGCCGTCATGTCCCCGGGCACCCGGATGCCCGGGCCCGGATCCGGCGGGAGCGCGCTGTTCGCCACCGTCGGGAGCGGCCCGATCGTGCGCTCGGGCTCAGGCGCGGGCGCCCAGGGCGGCCCCAAGGTGTTCGCGGCCGCCTTGGCCGCCTTCGGCGCCGGCGTTATGACCGGGCGGAGCGGCCCGCCGGAGGAGCGCGCGATCTCGCCCACGCCGCCGCCCTGCCAGCCCCCAGCGACGGGCCAGCCGCCCGTGGCCGTCGGCCCGGGCGGGTCCCGCCGAGCCCGGCTGGTCCCGCCGAGCCCGGCAAACCCGCCGGACGGCGTAAGCCCGCCGGACGGCGTAAGCCCGCCGGACGGCGTAAGCCCGCCGGACGGCGTAAGCGCGCTGAGCCCGGCGGCGACCTGGCCGGGCGCGGGACCACCGGGTACCCCGGTTTCTGGCCGGCGGCGCCCGTGCCGCCCAGGGGGCCGGGCCCGGGCGGACCCGGATTCTGCCGCGGCCGCCCTGGCCCGCTCCCGCCGGGTGCGCACGACCAGGAGCAGCACCACCAGCAGCAGGATCAGCCCGCACAGCCCGGCCACCACGTAGCGCACCAGGGACCCGGCCAGGGCGCTGGCGCTAGCGGCCGGCTGAGCCGCCGCGGTCAGTACCCGCTCGGGCTTAGCCGGCCGTGCCGGGCGCGGGGCCGGCTGCCTCGGCCGGCCGGCCAAGAAGATCGCGGACGCCAGGTCGACCGCCCGGGCGGCGTCGACGGTGCCGTGCCCGGCGCCCGGGGCGGCCGCCCGGCCGGTGACCGATGCCGCGGTCGTGCCCCCGGTCAGCGCCTGGGTGACCTGAGCCGCGGTGAGGTCGGGGTACCTGGACAAGATGAGGGCGGCCACGCCGGCCACGATGCCGCTGGACGCGCTGGTGGAGCTAATCCGGGCGTAGTCCTCCGGCGGGGTCGCCGCCATCAGGGCGACGCCCGGCGCGGTCAGCGCCACGTACGAGCGCCTGCTGCTGAACGGGGCGACCTGCCCGTCGCGGCCGACCGCGCCCACCGCGATGACGCCGGAGTAGGCGGCCGGGTAGTTCATCAGGCCTGCCCCAAGGGCGTCGTCGCCCGCCGGGGCCACCAGCACCACGTTCTTGCGCAGCGCGTACGCCACCGCCGCCTGCTCGGCCTGGCTGCCGCCCGCCGCGGCCGGGTCCCCCTGGCCGGTCAGGCCGGCCGTCCCCGGGTCCAGCGGCAGGTCGATGATCCGGGCCCCATGATCGACCGCGTAGGTGATGCCTTCGGCGACGGCCTCGGGCAGCCGCCGGCCAACGGCCGGATCGGAGTTCAGCGGATCGTTGTATTCCAGGCTGACCCGGATGGACAGGATCTTGGCCGCGGGCGCGATGCCGAGGATGCCCGCCTCGCCGCCGGCGCCGTGTCCGTGCCCGGCGATGACCCCGGCGACCTCGGTCCCGTCGATGCCCCAGAAGGGCCCGCTGGCCGTCCGGCCAGAACCGG
>JBOGKQ010000107.1:0-1593 GCA_050747905.1 Terriglobales bacterium
GCTGCGCAGGCTGGCGTCGAAGACGCGGTCGCCCACCCGTATCACCGCGCCGCCCAGCAGCTCTGGGTCAACCTCAGCTTCGAAGCGGACCTGTCGGCCCAGCTGCTTGCCCAGACTCTGAGCCAGCTGCTCGCGCTCGGCCGCGGACAGCGAGACCGCGGTCGTGAGCCGGGCCCGTACCCGCCCCTCGCGGGAGTCGACCAGCTCCGAGTAGGCCTGAACGATCGCTGGCAACAGCTGCTGCCGCCGTCCCGACACCAGCAACAGGAGCAGGTTGGCGGCCGATCGGTCGAGGTCGCGGTCGGCCGCCAGCGCCGCCCGGCACAGCTCCAGCTTCTGGCTGGTTGACAGCCCCTGGTTGGCTAGGGCTGAGCCTAGGTCGGTCTTCTGCAGCAGCTCGAGGAGGTGGTCGAGCCGGGCAGACCAGCCCGCGAACTCTCCCTCCTCCTGCGCCAGCTCGAAGACCGCCTGCGCATAGTGGCGGGCCTGGCTCGGGACGGCGGCCGGCTCAGGCACTCAGGTCCACCTCCTTGAGGGCCGCTTCGACCAGACGCTGCTGACGCTTGGGGTCCAGCTCCTCCTGGAGCACCCTGCTGGTCGCCAGCATCACCAGGTCCGAGGCCTGGCGGCGCAACTCCGCCAGCGCCTGCTCACGCTCCCTCGACAGGTCCGCCCGCGCTCGCCGCAGCATCGCCTCCTGCTCCTGCTCTCCCTTGCGGCGCAGCTCCTGGCGCAGTTCCTCGCCCACCTTCTGCGCCCGGTCCACGATCTCCTTGGCGTGGCGCCGCGCCTCTGCCAGCTCGGTCTGCTCGGCCGCGCGCGAGCTCTCGACATCCTTGCGCGCCTGCTCCGCCTCCTTCAGCGCCTGGGCGATTTGCTCCTGCCGCCGCGTGATCGCGCGGTCTAGATAGGGCCACAGGTAGCGGCGCAGCACGTACAGGAGCACCAGGAAGACGACGATCTCAATTACGAAGGTAAAGTTGAGAGTGAGGAGGCTGGCGGCTGCGACAACAGGCACGACTATTGGACCTACTTCCCCGCGATGCCTATGAACAAGAACATCAGGACCAGGTTGATGAAGTAGACGGCTTCGGCGATGCCGACCGTGAGAAAGGTCCACAGGATTAGGCGACCCTGTGCCTCGGGCTGCCGCGCCACGCCAGCAATCAGCTGAGCACCGGCCAGGCCATCACCGACGGCAGCGCCGACGGCGCCAACCCCGGTCCCGATCATGGCTCCGGCGTAAAGGGTCGCGTGAGCATCGGTGAGCGCCAAATCAGATTCCTCCCTTGTAGGCGATATAGGCCGCGCCCGTCAGCCCGGCGCCGCCTCGGCCGCATGGTGCTCGTCATCCCCTGCCGCCAAGCTGAGGTAAATCACCGTGAGCAAGGCGAATATGAACGCCTGCACCACGTCGACGAACGCACCCTCGAATGCCTTCCAAACACCGTTGAAGATGAAGCCGATGTAGATGGGCATCAACGCAATGATCTCGAGCATGATCACCGCGGCCAGCATGTTGCCAAAGAGTCGCAGGGACAGCGAGATCGGGTATGAGATCTGGGAGATCACGTTGATCGGGCCCAACAAGAT
>JBOGKQ010000108.1:0-1585 GCA_050747905.1 Terriglobales bacterium
CGCTCAGAGCCTGTGACTTTATTCAGTTTCCAGCCAGACGGACGCGTCTGGCTCTTTCCGCGTGCCCCATGGGGGGCAAAGCCCGGCCATAAATCAGTTTGTGATCGGCACCGTCAGCTTTCTGGACCCTGTGCCGGCGCTTGTCATCCCGTGATTTGGCTTTTAGCGCAACAGGGCATGGGCGAAGTGCATCACATTGTAGGCCAGCGCGCACCACAACGCTACGCATTGTGCCTTGGCCAGGCCGCGCACCGTGAGTTGGCTCAGGCCGCGATAACTTCTCAGGTCGGCATTCACCGTTTCGCTAGTCGCCGCCCGTTCCTTGTAGATTTCTTTTCCCTCCTCGCCTGCCATGCGCTGCTTCCAACGCAACACTGCTGCACTGTCGCCGGGCTTCGGTTCCAGTTCCCGGCCCCGGGCCTGCGCTCTCCTGCCCGGTTTGGGCGGCACGAACAGTTCGACCCCTTCGGCGTGCGCCCGCTCGATGTCGTCGCTGCGCATATAGCCGCCATCAATCAACTGCTGCTCGACTTTGCCTCCGGTCCGCTCACCCACCTGGCGCCGCATCGGCTCGCTCAAGCCCACGTTGTCGCTGCCTTCATTGCTCACCGCGACGCCCAGGATGGCTCGGCTTTCGGTGTCGGCCGCCAACTGCACGTTCACCGCCGGGTTGAAGCCTCCATTGGGCATCTTCATGACGCGCGCCTCGGCATCGGTGGTGCTCACTCGCGGTTGCCGCGCCCGGATCTGCTGTCCGCGCTGGCCCTGGCCTGCTCGCCGCGCCGCTTCGGCCTGCTTCTGCTTCAACTCCGGCAACTGCGCCACCGCCGCCTCCAGCCGCTGCAGCTTTTCCGCCGCCGCCCGCTTGCGCGCCGCTCGCTGCCGCGCCGAAAGCAACGCCTGCCGCGGCGAATCCACCTGCCGCCGCAACTCCTCCACGTGCTCCCGCGCCTGGGTCAGCAACTCCTGCAGCCGCTCCTCGCGCCGGAAACTGCTCGACCCTGCGCTCACTCGCACCCGCACTCCGTCCTGGCTCACACGGCTCACCGCGATCACTTCCTTGTCCACCAGCGAGGCGATCACCTGCGTGAACAAATCGTCCAGCGCCGCGCCGTGATCGGTGCGGAAGTCCGACAGCAGACGATGGTTGACCGTCACCCCGCCGCACAACCACTGAAACGGCGCGCTCTCTTCGCAGCGCCGCGCCAACTCCCGCGCCGAGCCGATGCCGCGAATGCAGGCATACAACCACAGCCCGATCAGCAAACGGGGATCGGTCGTGTCCCGTCCGGCCACCCCTTCCCGTGCCTGGATGGCCGCCTCGAAGCCGGACACGTCCAGCTTCTCCGCCACCGCCGCCACCAACCGCACTGGATGGTCGGTCCCCACCAGGTCGTCCGGGCACTGCGCCACCCACTCCATCTGCCGCCGCTCCGGCACGCGCAACCGCACCGCACCCCTCGCCGTCTGCACTTGCCCGCCGGTTGTCATCTCGCCACCGCCCATGCTTTCCTTATAACCGTCAGTCGCGTGGAAAACTCAGCAACTCCCCGCAGACGCATCAAAAAAGTCACAGGCTCTCAGG
>JBOGKQ010000109.1:0-1568 GCA_050747905.1 Terriglobales bacterium
CCCAAAGGGATTTAGTCAGCTGAGAATTGACCCTAAATCCGTGAGTTGATGGTTGGCTGCCGGCCCGCCGGATCGCGGAATGCAACCGCTGCGAGTGGGTCAGGCCGGCTGCAGCCGGCGCGGCGGGTCAAGGTGCCGGCCCTTCAAGTAGCGCTTGAGCGCTTCGCTGAGGATGCGATACCAGCGTTGCAGCGGATCCAACTGCTCCGCAGTTTGCCGCAAGCGGCCGAGGAAGGCGGCAATTCGCACGTAGGCACGCCGCGCCTTGTCGCGTTCGCCGTGCGTGCTGCTGACGGTGAGTGTCATCTGACCGGCATGGCGGGTGCACCGTGCGATGGCCTGCATCAGCAAGGGCCGGGTGGTGATCGCTTCCGGCCGGTGATCGGGATCGGCCAGACGCACGAACAGGCTCCACCAGTTGAACACCAGCGCGACAATGCCCGCGAGCAGCCGGCAACGTTTCAGGTCGTGCGTCGTGAAGCCGCCCCAGCCCCATTGGTTCTTCAGTTCGTCGAAGCTGTTCTCGCAATCGCCGCGGTCGCGATAAAGCTGACCCAGGGTCAGGATCTCGTTGTCCAGCGAGGTGACCAGCGCGGCATATTCCCACACCTCCCGGTCGGGCCCGACCTCGGCAAAGGTCAACTGTGGTTGCTGCGGCTGACCACGATCGACCAGTATCAGCGATCGATCCAGCTTGCGGCGCAGCAGCACGATGCGGCGCTGCCGGCTCCAACCCACCAACCGCAGCGTCGTTTCCTTGCCCTGCCAGCCCTGCCCGGCATCAACCCAATGGCACTCCGCCATCATCCTGCCCAGCGCTTTCCTGACATTCGCCGTCAGGCGCAGGCGGAACAGATAGGCCAGCCTCTCCTGCTCGGCGCGCGACATCACCGGTTCAATGCCCCAGGCGATATCGCCGCGCAGCAGCGACGGCCATCGCTCGCGCCCCAGCCGATGCAGCAGCGCCCACAAGCCGGCTTCGCCATGCTTCGCCGCGTGCTCGTTGCCAGAGTGCACATCCACACCCAGCACCAGGCGAAGATTCGCCACCATGTAGCTATGGTAGCAGTGCGACGGCCGTCCCGGCTTGTGCGGGTTGTAGCCCATCAACGCGCCTTCCTGATGACCATAGAGCGGCTTGATGGTGCTATCGATGTCGAGCACCCACGGCTCAGTCAGCAGCGGCCGCAGGCAATACTCCAGGTGGTTCTGCAGCCAGCCCAGACCAGCGGCTTCCTCGATTTTCGCCAGCCCGCGGCGCACCGCGTCCTCGCTCAGCACCTTCTCCATCCCCAGCAGACGTGGGTTGACCGCATCGCAGCGCAACGTCGTGATATGAGCATATCGATAGTGACCCGACAAAACCGACAGCAGCACAGTCCCCAGCAGGTCACGCTTGGCGGGCGCGTTCGGGCTGCTGTAGCTCAGCGGGCAATCCGCAACCCAGTTTGCGAACAGACCAGCCTGCTTCAGGTAGTCGATGAAGAAAGGTAAGTGCCCGAGCGGCGTCGCCTGCCCGTCGCCGTCCCATTCGACATGCACTCGACCGGCAAACGTCTCGGCGCTCG
>JBOGKQ010000110.1:0-1529 GCA_050747905.1 Terriglobales bacterium
GTAAGCGGTTTTCTGCCCCCACGTTGATGTGGGCGCGGGTTGGGGCGCAGGCTTCTGGCTGATTTGGCGCGGAAGTTTTGTACATATGTCCGACATTATATGTGACACCAAGCCCGTGCGGAGGCGGGTTGAGATTCGCATGGGGGTGGGTCGGCGGCGTCGGTGGACGTCGGAAGAAAAGGGCCGGATCGTTGCCGAGACGCTCGTCGCCGGCATTCCTGTGGCCGAGGTTGCGCGGCGGCACGACATGAGTTCACAGCATCTCTTCCACTGGGTCCGGGCGGCGCGGGAAGGCCGGCTGGCGCTTCCGGCAGAGGCTTGTCCAGGCTCCGAAGGCATAAGGTTTGTGCCAATCGTTGCGGAGACAGAGCAGAGAGCGAACTCGCTGCACTCGCGCGGCAGGGTGGCGGAAGTAGCCATCGAGATTGCAGTTCAGGATTTTGTTGTGCGTGCTGTGCCGGGCATCGATCTGCGTCTGCTGGTTGACGTGTTGCGTGCCGCGAAGGCTGCGGGATGAGCGCGCTTCCGGGGTTGCCGCATTCGGGACATATGCGCGTGCTGATCGCCTCGATGCCGGTCGACTTCCGGAAAGGCGCGCAGGGACTGGCGGCGCTTGCCAAGGCCGCGCTGGACGAAGATCCGTTCTCGGGTGTGATCCTGGTCTTCCGGGCCAAGCGCGCCGACCGCGTGAAGATTCTGGTCTGGGACGGCAGCGGCCTGGTGCTGGTGTGGAAGCGTCTGGAGCAGGGCGCGTTCAAATGGCCGCCGATCATGGACGGGGTGATGCGGTTGTCGCCGGCGCAATTGACGGCGCTGATCGAGGGGCTGGACTGGACACGGGTGCAGGTGGCGCAGATCGCCAGGCCGCAAGCTGTGCAGTAGCTCTTACGGTCACTGCGATAAATTGAATCAGGCGTGCGATTGTGCATAACAAAGACTCGCGAATCCGATTCATTTGCGCGCGTGAGCGACATCGCAAATCGGCTTCCTTCCGACTTCGAGACGCTGCGCGTCTTTGCGCTGCAGACGATTGCGGAGCGCGATGCGGCGATTGCAGGTTGCGATGCCGAACGCGCCGGGAAGCTTGAGGCTGCAGCCGAACGCGACAGTCTCATCGCGCAGAACGATCGTCTTCGCCATCTGCTGCGCCAGCTGCAGCGCGCCCATTTTGGCCGCAAGTCGGAGAAGCTTGACGCCGACCAGCTGGCGCTCGCGTTCGAGGACATCGAGCAGGCGCTGGCCGAGAGCGAGGCGCTGGATGACAAGAGGGATGAGAAGGCCGCAACGTCCCGCGTCCAAACGCGGCGTGCCAATCGCGGCTCGCTGCCGCAGCATCTGCCGCGGGTGGATGTAACGGTCGCCCCTGAAGATACCAACTGCCCGTGCTGCCGGGCGCCCATGCACGTGATCGGCGAGGAAACATCGGAGCGGCTGGACGTGATCCCCGCGCAGTTCCGGGTGATTGTGACCCATCGTCCCAAATATGCCTGCCGGACCTGCGAAGAAGCGCCTGTCCAGGCGCCTGCGCC
>JBOGKQ010000111.1:0-1528 GCA_050747905.1 Terriglobales bacterium
GCCCTCCGAAGGCCGCTACGCAAAGTAGCCAGCAGGCGCGGTGCCACCGCCCTGAACGCCCCGCCGGCACGGCAGGACACCCGCCCCGTCAATCACCCACTGTCACACCGACTTTGGCAAACCCCTGCCTGGTGCGTCAAGCTGGCAGTCAACGATGAGGACCATGGGTATTACGGAGCCTTCCTGACCCCCTTCCAGGCCCTGGAGCTAGCCGGCGAGCTGGCCAAGATGGCGGCCACGCAGATGAGGGAATACACCGAGGATGCCGAGAGGGAACTTGAGGCCCTCCGCAAGAGGGCGGAAAGCGAGGAATGGTGACCGCGGTAATGGATGAGCCCGTGGCGACCGCTACCCGCATCGAGAGGTGCAATCACCCACTCCTTCATGGCCGGACGTGCTGCCACGTCAAGGAATCTCCGCGCATCCGGTACGAGGATTGCCCCATCGGGGAGGATGAGTGTTATCACGGCCATGGCGTGCCTGACACCCTGCACCGGCACTCTCACACCTGGCAGCAGGGGATGCGTCTTTCTGAGAGGTGTGTTATTTCTGGTTGTTTCGGTCATGTGGTGAGGTTGAGTTCCTCGATGCTGGCGGGGTGGTAGCGGCGAGGTGGTGCTCGTCGCGGTAGCGGTTCTTGGTGGGGATCGGACCGGGGCGCCCTGCCGGGATTGCTCCCGGTGGGTTTCCCCGGCCCGCCCGCCCGAACCCGGCGTGCGGCTTTCACCGCACCGGGCTCTCCGCGTGCCTTACCCGCTGGTTTCAGCTTGTGCTGTTGTCGGCTGGGGTTGCCACGGGGTCGGGATGGTGCTGCCGCGATAGCGGTAGCGGGTGACCGGCACGGCGGACGCGCCGGTGAACCTGACCCCGCCGTATGCGAACCGCCAGGTCCCGGGGACGCAGAAGCGCCGCCTGAGTTCCGGCATCCCGATGCGGGAGTTTCCTTTCTTGTACTTGCGCCGCAGCCAGCGCATGATCCGCCCCCATGCGTGGGAGTCGATCGCGCTGAAGACGGCCTTGGACACTCCGTGGCGGAAGTAGTTCGCCCACCCGGCCAGTGCCCGGTTGATGCTCTGGATGAGCGCTTCCGGGCTCATGTGCAGGGTTGACCTGTACGTCTTGGCCGACACCTTGTCCTTGACGGCCTGGATGGCCTTCCTGGACGGGACGGTGTAGACGTAGTACCTCGACGTGCCCCGTTTCCGCATCCGGCGGATCGTGAAGGACAAGAAGTCGAAGCCCTCATCGATATGGACCACGCGGGTCTTCTCCTCAGCCAGCCGCAGCCCCAGCGGGGCTAGCACGGCTGCTGTCTCCTCGCGCAGCGCCCCGGCGTGACGGCGCTCCCCGCTCACCATGACGACGAAGTCGTCGGCGAAGCGGATCAGCCGCCAATTGCCCTGGCCGTTTCTCCTGCGCTTGGCCCGCTGCCATCTGGTGTCCATCTGCTGCTGCCATTGCCGGGTGAAGTGGTCATCCAGCGCGGACAGCGCGATGTTGGCCAGCAGCGGGGAGAGTATCCCGCCTT
>JBOGKQ010000112.1:0-1481 GCA_050747905.1 Terriglobales bacterium
GGCCGTGATGACTGGGCATGATGGTCAGGTGACCGAGGGGCAGCCGGGGCGGCCGAAGCGGCGGACGTTCACGGCGGCGTATAAGGCGCGGATTCTGGCGGAGTTCGACGCGCTGGCTGAGGGCAGCCCCGAGCGCGGCGCGCTGATGCGCAGGGAGCGGCTGTATCACTCGCATCTGGAGCACTGGCGGCATCAGCAGGAAGCGGGCACGTTGCCCGCGACGTCGGGAAAGCCGGCCAAAAGCGCCGGGGGTGAGGAACTGGCGTGGCTGCGGGCGGAGAATAAGAAGCTCAAGGCCAGGAACGATAAACTGCAGTCCGATCTGGGCAAGACCAGGACCGCGCTGGATATAGCGGGAAAAGCATTCGCGCTGCTGGAGAACATCTCCGGCAGCGCGGACTCCGGCGAGAACTGATCCAGGTCATCGACGTGTATTTCCCGGCGATGGAAGAAGCGATCGGCACGTCCGGTGCCTGCAAGGTGCTCGGGAAAAGCAGGTCCACCCTGCATCGCCAGCGCAACCCCAGGCCGGCCGCAGAACCTGCGGAACGGAAGGAATTCCGTCATCCAGCGGAACTGGCCGCGGCGGAGAAGGAGCGCGTGCTGGCGGTGCTGGACTGTCCCCGGTTCGCGGACAAGGCCGTCGCCCAGGTGTACACGGTCTTGCTGGACGAGGGCATCTACCTGTGCTCGCAGGCCACGATGCACCGGCTGCTGCGCGAGCGCGGGCAGTCCGGCGAGCGCCGCGCCCAGGCCGTGCATCCGGCCCGCAAGAAACCTGAGCTGGTGGCCGCCGGGCCCAATGACGTATGGAGCTGGGATATCACCAAGCTGAAAGGCCCGGCCCGCGGGATCTGGTACCTGCTGTATGTCATCCTCGACATCTATTCAAGAAAGGTCATTCACTGGGAGGTCTGGCCGACCGAGACCGGGACCCTGGCGAAGGAATTCATCGAGCACGCCATCGCCGCCAACGGCGGCATCGCGCCGCATGCGGTGCACGCCGGCCGCGGCACCTCGATGACCTCTAATACCGTGGCCGGGCTGTACGCCAGGCTGAACATCGCCCAGTCCCATTCCCGGCCCCACGTCTCCAACGACAACCCCTTTTCGGAGGCGCAGTTCAAAACCCTCAAATACTGCCCCGCGTTTCCCGGCGCATTCGGGTCCATCCAGGATGCGAACGTCTTCTGCGAGGCGTTCTTCACCTATTACAACACCGAGCACCGGCATTCCGGCATCGCCATGCACACCGCCGCCACCGTGCACGACGGCACCTGGGTGCACATCCAGGCCCGCCGCGCCGCCACCCTCCAGGCCGCCTGCCAGGCGCACCCGGAACGGTTCCGTAGCCGCTGCCCGGCACCCAAAAGCCTGCCCGCCAAGGTGTGGATCAACGAGCCACCCGCGACCATCGAGACCAGCCCATCACCACAAACCACACAAGCAGCCTGATGTCTCATTCAGTTTGACAGGCTCCG
>JBOGKQ010000113.1:0-1440 GCA_050747905.1 Terriglobales bacterium
TGGCCAGTTCGTGATCTGTCATCTCTGATCCCCGGCGGCCACCCAAACTCCTCCACCTGAGGCCACCTGAAAATCCCCCACCCCTGAGGCAGTGAACTGGCGCCGGTCGGCGCCGGGCCGAACTGCGGCGGGACGTTACGCTGAGCCCCTTTTGCACGAAGGGGGCGAGGAGTTGAACGTCTTGAAGCCGCATGTACGGATCACGATCGCGACGCTCCTGCGCTCGGGCACGGGCCAACGGGAGATCGCACGGGTGACGGGGGTGGACCGCAAGACCATCCGCCGCTACGCGAGCGAGGCAAATTCCCCCGGGGTGGCCAGCGGCTTCGATGCCGGGATAGCGCAGGCCGAGGCAGCTGAAAATCCCCCACCCCGGCCACCGGCTCGGGTACCGAAGCTCGCCGCCTCGGCCTGCGAGGGGCACCGCGAGTGGATCGAGGGGCAGGTAGCCCTGGGCCGTAACGCGCAGGCCATCTACCAGGACCTCGTGGAGCAGCGGGGCTTCGCGAACCGGTACAACTCGGTGAAGCGCTTCGTGCGGGCGCTCAAGGCACGCGAGCCGGAGCGCTTCGATGTGCTGGAGTCGCTCCCGGGCGAGGAGGCACAGGTCGACTACGGCCAGGGCGCCCTCACGCGGCTGCCCAGCGGCAAGTACCGCCGGCCGTGGCTGTTCGTGATGACGCTGAAGTACTCGGGCAAGAGCTTCCGCAAGGTGGCCTGGAAGGCCGACCAGGAGAGCTGGGCGCGGCTGCACGAGGAGGCGTTCAGGACCTTCGGGGGGTCGGTCCAGTACGTCGTGCTCGACAATCTCAAGCAAGGCGTGATCCGCCCGGACCTGTACGAGCCACAGTACAACCCGGTGTATACCGCGATGCTCGCGCACTATGGGGCGGTGGCCGATGCGGCGCGCGTGGCGGACCCGAACCGCAAGGGTACGGTCGAGTCGGCGATCCAACATACCCAGTCCACCGCGCTCAAGGGCCGCAAGTTCGACTCGGTCGAGGAGCAGAACACGTGGCTGGCGCACTGGGAGGAGCGCTGGGCGGCCCCGCGCATCCACGGGCGCAAGAAGCGCCAGGTGCTGGCGATGTTCGCCGAGGAGAAGCCCGCTCTGCGGCCGTTGCCGGCCGAACGCTTCCGCTACTTCAAGCAGGAAACGCGCACCGTCGATGACTGCGGCCTGGTACAGGTGCTGCGCTCTTACTACGCGGCCACCCCTGCGGCGCCCTACAGCGCCGTGACCGTGCGCATCTACGATCACGACATCGAGATCCTCGATGCCGCCGGAGCGGTGCTGCGCCGCCATCCGCGCTCCAGCAAGCCCGGCCACTTCGAGCTGCTGCCCTCCGATCGGATCTTTAACCCTTCGCGCGAGACCGCCCGGCTCCTGGGCAAAGCCCGCAAGATCGGCCCGTACAGCGCGAAGCTGGCGCAGGAGAT
>JBOGKQ010000114.1:0-1438 GCA_050747905.1 Terriglobales bacterium
GCGACGATCAGGCGTTGCCGCAGCGTGGCGATCGAGTTTGGAACGTGACGCTGAGGTCGTATCGGGGGCGCCTCTGGGTCGGTAACCGGCGGAAACGGCAGGTTGCGGGAACCGCCCGGCGCCACGAGGTCCTGAGGGGGGAATGGTCTCCGTTTCGGAGATCAGGAAGCCGTAGGCAGCGATGCACAACGTGGCGTGGTGGTGGAAGCCTCGCCATCCGCGACCTTCATAGTGTCCCAGTCCGAATTCCTGTTTGAGTTCCTGATAGTCGCGCTCGATGCGCCAGCGCAGCTTTGTCAGATCGACCAGCCGTTCGAACGCGATGTCCGCCGGCAGCGTCGAGAGCCAGTATTTGGTCGGCTGCTTCTCGCCTTTGGGCCATTCGATCAGCAGCCATTCTTCGGCGTGCAGCCGGCCGCCATGAGCGGCGCGCACGCGCAGGCGCGCAAACCTCGAGGACAGCTTCTCGGAGGTGCCCTCGCGCCAGCCGATCGTGCGCCACGCATGCCTGGGCAGGCTCAACGCAAGCGCCTTGGCCGAGACGGGCTTGCGCCTTGCGTTCTGACGCAGGCGTATTGGCCGCCGCCCCCGGCCCGGCCACCGTTTTGGCGGCAGCGGCGCCATGCCGGGCGCCCATACCGACGTGCTCGACAAGATGCCGGCCACGTAAGTCAGCGCGAGTGCGCTGATCTCCATGCGCAGAACGGTGTTGTTGCCATAGCCCGCATCCATCAGCACCACGCCTGTTGGAATACCCGTCCGGCACGCCCACGCGATCTGCTCCAGCGCGATCTCCGGCTTGGTCTTGAAGACCAGTTCTTCAGGAACCCCCGCCTTGCGCCGGCGCGTAGCATCGTCCGCCCATTCCTTCGGCAGATAAAGCCGGTAGCTCACAGGCAGGCTCGCCTGGCGATTGCCAATCGACAGCGATACCGCTGCCTGGCAGTTGTCCTGCTTGCCGAGCTGGCCGCAGTACTGCCGCGCAACCCCCACCGAATGCGTGCCCTTCTTTGGAAAGCCCGTATCGTCGATGATCCACGCTTCGATCGGACCATGGCGCTCGATGGCGGGCAGCACCATCTCGCGAACCTTCGCAAGCACACGCGCGTCAGACCATGGCGCCTGACCAACAAAATGCAGCAGCGACTGGTGCTGGGCCGCAACCCGCGACGGCGCCGTCACCGCCGCCATCGGCTCCACACTCTTGCGCTCCCCTGGCAGAACAAGCCCCAGACAGTAATCCCGAAATGGACCCGCACGGTCGGCGTGGCCCATCACGCCTGCAAGATCGTCCACATACCGCTCAAATCGTGCCGCACTCTCGGTACTTTCCAGTAGATCCATCTGCGCCCTTCGCCGAAAATGAATCTTCTCAACCTATCCGAGTCGCTATGCGGCCAGTCTGCGGCATTCTGACTCACTTTCTGACTCAGTAAGA
>JBOGKQ010000115.1:0-1434 GCA_050747905.1 Terriglobales bacterium
CCTGAAGCGCTTTCCAGGATCAGTCCGGGCTTGCTCGCGAGAAGTAGTCCGTCCAGGTGCGAACGGCTGATGGGGCGCGTATAGCCGAGAAGGTTTTGCGACGGGTGGTCAGCGGCAGGTTGGAGCTGGTACCAGACCGCCGAGTCCGCAGTTACGGTTAGCGACGGCAGATCAAGAACAAGAGCCGCCGCTGCCGCCGATAACGATTGATGGCGGTGGTCAATTCCGAGGCGCTGATAAGCTTCAAGGCTGATGCTGGATAGGCGAAGGCCCGGGACTGATTGACCGTCACCCCCCGGGCCCTCGGTGCACAGCGCCTGTGAGAGGCAATGTACAGGCCCTTTATGCCTGCCTTGCCCGGGCGCTGTCCAGTGCCTGGGGAGGGGGCGTGCGGGAGCAGGGCCAACCGAGCTATCGGGTCTACGGCTGTCGGCGCTGTGGCGTGGCGGTTTGCGTGTGCGCTCGATGCGATTGCGGACAGTTGTATTGCCCCGGGGACTGCAAGGAGTTGAGCCGGGGGGAGCAACTGCGTGGGGCCGCAGCGCGCTACCAGAGCAGCCGCCGTGGGGCGTTGAAGCATGCGGCACGACAGTGTCGTTACCGCCGACGGCGTCGTTCTGAAGCGGCCGGCGGCAAAAAAATAGTGACTCATCGTAGTTCCGCTCAGCTTGCCGCCGGCGGCACAGTGTCGGGGAGCCCTGTCACTGTGGTATCGGAGTCGGCAGATGATCGGCAGAGGAGCGAGGCGGTGGCCTGCGAGGCCTGCGCTGGCGCGAGGGCGCTGCCGGCAAGGCTGCATTGCGATTTCTGCCACCGGCCGCTCGGTGGACCGAGTGCGGGAGTAGGCGGCAATGCAGGTGGAGCTGCATCAGCTGGAGATGCGCTACGAACGGCTGCGCAAGCGCCATCCGCGCGCCGAACGGGGCTTGCTGGCCTCGCTGGCCGAGATCGGCCAGCAGAGCCCGGTGGTGGTGGTCGGGGATGCCGAGCGCTTCGTGCTCATCGACGGCTACAAGCGCGTGCGGGCGCTGCGGCGCCTGGCGCGCGATGTAGTGTTGGCCACGCGCTGGGAGCTCGAGGAAGTCGAGGCCCTGCTGCTCGAGCGGGGCCTACGTCGCGGGAGCGAGGATGCGCTCGATCAGGCCTGGCTGCTGGCCGAGCTGCAGGAACGCTTCGGCTACACGCTGGAGCAACTCGCGCGGCGCTTTGAGCACAGCAAGAGTTGGGTGAGTGGCCGCCTGGCGCTGATCCAGTGCTTGCCGGTAGCGGTCCAGGAACACGTGCGTCTCGGAGCACTCAGTGCGCACGCGGCGATGAAGTATCTGGTGCCGATGGCGCGCGTGGATGTCGGGGCCAGCGAGCAGCTCGCCGCCGCGATGCTGCCGCTGAAGCCCACCACGCGGGAGGTGGCCGCGCTGTATGCCGGCTGGCAGT
>JBOGKQ010000116.1:0-1364 GCA_050747905.1 Terriglobales bacterium
TGGGCTTGTCCCCTGGGCTGAGACAACCGAATAAGACACTGTTCGCCGTTCGCTGTAAAAATCTCGACCGGCAGGACCACTGTACAACATTCTGACCATAGCCGGTGAAGCGGAGGCGGGCTCTGGTGGAGACCAACCCGCCAAGGAATAGCCGGCTGCGACTCATCCGTACCGATGAGGGCCGGGAGTAGGCGCCAAGCCTGCTCCCGGCTGTTTTGAATGCCCATCGGGTGGAAAGATCGCCGATGCCTCGGAAAACTCATGCCACAAGCTGCGGCGCAGCCGCTTCCACACTTTTGGCCGCCAGCTTGGCCTCGAACTCGGCCGGGGGCAGATAGCCCAGCGCCGAGTGCAGGCGTTTCTGGTCGTATACCTTGTCCAGGAAGACGCCGATCTGGCTGCGCGCGTCGGCCAGGTCGCGATATTCGTTGCGCAAGACCTCTTCGTATTTCAGCGTCTTCATGAACGACTCGCACTGCGCGTTGTCCCAGGGGTTGCCCTTTCGGCTCATGCTGATCTCGATGCCGTTGGCCTTGAGCAGATCGGTGTAGTTCGTCGCGGCGTACTGCACGCCACGATCGGAATGATGCACCAGGCCGGGAGCCGGCTTGCGTCGGCGGAGCGCCATCTGGAGCGCCTCGATGGTCAGCGTAGCCTCCAGGGTGCGGTCCAGCGCCCAGCCCACCACGCGCCGCGAACAGGCGTCCAGGATCACCGCCAGGTACACGAATTCGACCTCCAGGCGGATGTAGGTCAGATCGGCCACCCAGAGCTGGTCGATGCGCACCACCACCAGCGCGGCCGCCAGATTGGGATACACCCGCAGGCCGTGATTCGAGTTGGTGGTGACGATGAACTTGCGCTTGCGCAGGCATAGCAGGTTGTCCTCGCGCATCAGCCGGTAGACGCGCTTCCACCCCACGGACAAAGATCCGTCCGTGGGGACCCCGGCTTGTGGTTCACTCGCCAGCCGCGCCGCCCCAGTTCCACGGTCATGCGCGGCCAGCCGTAACAGGGAAATTCCAGCGCGATCCGCTGGATCTCATCCCGTAACCCGATGTCGCCTTCCACCACCGGGCCGGCCGCGCGCCAGCGATAGAAGCCCGCCCGGCAGACCAGAGCCAGCCGGCACAGCTTGCCCAGCGGCAGCAGCGTGGCCAGCTTCAGTTGCTTTTCGAGGTGCGGGTAGACGAGCCGCGGGTAGTCAATGCCTGCAGCTTCCGCTGCTCCTCGACATGCTGCAAGCATCCCCGCAAAAAATCGATCTCCAGCGCCTGCCGGCCCACTTTGCGCTCCAGTTGAGCGACGCGCTGCTCTTCTGCCCGGCTCTGGCCTGGCCCAACGAACGCCTTGGTCCCGAACTG
>JBOGKQ010000117.1:0-1336 GCA_050747905.1 Terriglobales bacterium
GGCGGCAGGGACGCCGCCGCTACAGGAACGGACGCCGGCGCTAACACTTGAACAAATTAATGGCTCGCAGAAAGACACATCATTCGGCGCTGCGCTTTTTGGCGATGGCGATCACCTGTGCGGCGGTGTTATTCCAGGTCTGCGTCCGTTCTGTTGGGCAGGACGTGCACGGTGTGCAGCCGCCGCGCCGCGCGCGGGCTGCCTCGGCGTACCGGCGCGCGGAGCGTATGCGGGCCACGCTCGAATCTCACCCTGGCCAGCCCGCCCCGAGCTACCAGCGAGTGGTCCGCGCCTTCGAGCTCGTCTACCGCACAGACCCGGGCTCTCCGTCGACGCCGGCCGCGCTCGCCGCCGCCGCGCAAGTCTACGAAGAGATGGGGCGGCAGTTCATTTCTGACCGTTATTATTCGAAGGCTGTCGAGGCGTATCAATTCCTCGCCGCGCAGTATCCATATGGAGGTTTCGCAGCGGACGCCGCCTACGCCGCGGCGGAGATCTATCGCACGGACGTTGAAAACCCGGTGGAAGCGCGCGCCGCCTACAAGCAGTTCCTGGCAAAGTTTCCCTACTCGACGCACGCCGCCGCGGCCCGGCGGCAGCTCGCCGCGATTGACCGGCAGCTCGCGCGCTGGTCCTCCGCAGCGTCACAGCCGCAGCGCGCGGCGGGCCCGGAGCTTCACCATGAGCAGAACGAGCAGAGTGGCCCCGGCATCCACAGTTCGGGCGCGCCGCCGGAGGTAACCAGCATCCGCCATTGGGTAGGCCCGAACTACACGCGAGTGGTTGTCCGGTTGAACGGCCCCGTGACGTTTAATGCTCTGCATCTTGAGCACCCGGCGCGCCTGGTGTTCGACTTGGCCGGGGCGCGCCTTAGCCCGGAATTGGCTCACAAGGCCTTTCCGGTGAAAGACGGATTTCTTGAGCGCGTCCGAGTGGCTCAGTTCAAGCCGGACGTCACGCGCCTGGTGCTCGACGTGCCGCAAATTGAGGACTACTCCGTTTTTTCTCTGCCCAATCCCTTTCGGCTGGTGATCGATATTCACGGCGGCGTTCACAACTCCCCGGCCGCCCTGGCGTCACGGGGTGCGAAGCCGTCATCCGGCGCTGGACAAACGATCGTCCAAACGCACCCCGTTACGGGAACACTCTCGCAATCAGGGCGGACATTTTCCGCATCCAACCCGCCATCGTCTCGCCCGTGGACGGCGGTCCAACCACCAGACCGCGTCGCCAACAGCGCCGCTGCAGCTGCGCAAATCAGCCACATCCCGCCGAGCCGCGAGGTCGCTCAGGGCGCTGCCCCCGGCCGAACCGCGGAAGCAGCCGCTGGCCCCGG
>JBOGKQ010000118.1:0-1296 GCA_050747905.1 Terriglobales bacterium
GAACGGGCAGCCGCCGATGTGGTCTTCACAGGCGGAGGAGACCGCGATCCTCACCAGCCCCGCCGTGCGGGGCGCAATCGAAAAACATGGCATCCGGCTTACAACGTTCCGGGAAATGGCTGGCCGGACTGCGATGACGGACGGAACGGTGCAGACGAGCATTTGAAGCTCATTGCCGATATAATAATAACCGGGCACGCTAGGTGGGCGTATCTCGAAGGACGCCGCCAGGGCGCCGATCACCGTTAGAGGATATTTTGCTTCAAGCACCCAGTCCTGTTCCAGTTGACGCAGACTCTCTCACTACGGATTCCTGGCCGCCGCAAGCGGCGCCGCCCGATGCGGAAGAGGCTCGGCCGCCCGGCCGGAAGAAACGCCGCTGGGTGCGTGATGGTCTCGCCTACGGCTTGGCTGCCGCCATTATCGTGTTTCTGGCTCGCGGCACTTCGCTCGCCCAATTCGAGAGCATCCTACGGCAGGCGAACCCGTGGTGGTTCCTGCTTGCGTGCGCCGGGTCATTCGCCTTCTGGTTTTTTGGCGAAACCGTCCTCTACTCCGAGCTTTTCAGCTACTTCCACGTACGCACCTCGTTTCGCGAGATGCTGTCCGCAAATGCGGCGCAGTACTTCCTGCAGGCCATCAATCAGGTGGCCGGCGGCGCCGCGCTGATTCTGTTTATGCGCCGGCGCAAGGGCGTCCCGATGTTCTCAGGCGGCGCCACGCTAATTTTTTTAGGCTTGATCGACTTTCTCGTGATGGCTCTGATGGGCTTGGCGGCGGCGCTGCTTGTGCCCAGCTCGTGGCTGGGGCCGAAGTGGTATTACCCCGCCTTTCTCGCTGCGGGTATTTGTCTGGTGGCTTGGTTTTGGTTGCGCGGGCGGCCTTCGTCCGCGCTCTTGCGCTGGATTTATGACCGCCCGTCGCTACTCAGCTTCCGCCGGGCGCGCCTTTCGCATTACGCACGCCTGATCCTTATCCGTGTGGTCATCTTTACGGCGCAAGGATTCGCTCTCTATTTCCAGTTGCGCAGCTTTGGCGTGCACGTGCCGCTGATCCAGGTGCTCGCGTTTGAGCCCGCCGAGCTTTTCCTCAGCGCCTTGCCCATCACGCCAGCCGGCCTGGGTGTGCTCCAGGCGGTACTAATACTCGGGTTCCACTCGTATGCCACCCGCGCCGCAATTCTCACGGTGGGGCTCGCCATCAGTACCATGGGAATCATGATGCGCCTGCCGCTCGGGCTCGGTACGGCGGGCGCGTTTGCCCGCGAAGCGGTCCGCCGCCCCACGCCAGAGACGC
>JBOGKQ010000119.1:0-1292 GCA_050747905.1 Terriglobales bacterium
CAGGGTGCGGAAAAATGGCTGAATAGCAAGAACTTGGCTTCCTTTTGGAGCGTTAGGATGGATTGTTCGAGGGTTGGTTTGCGGTTCAGTTGCGCGATCGGGTCAGCGTTGGCGGCGGCGGGCGGTAGTTCAGGGCGGCGCCAGCGCCAGATTACGCATTCTCACCAAGTTGTAGGCCGCTGCGGCGAAGGTGAACATCCAGCCGACTCGGGCCACTCCGCGATGGCGAGTCTTGCGCAAGTTGGCGACGGTCTTGAGCCAGCCGAAGATCTCCTCGACCCGTTTGCGGGCGCGCTGGCTGAGCCGGTAGCCGGGGTGGCCGGTGGTGCGGCCGTCGATTGCGCTGTGCTGCTTGTGCGCGATGTGCGGAGTCACCCGATGCTCGCGCAACTGTTGCACGAACTCTTTTCGGTCGTAGCCTTTGTCGGCACCCAGCGTGACGCGATGCCAGCCGGGGATTTCTTCCACCATCGCCAGCGCCGCCTCCGGCTCGGCGGTGCCGCTGGGCTGGGTCAGCCGGGTGTTGACCGCCAACCCGTGGCGATTGTCCATCTGCAGATGTCCCGCGTAGCAGAGGTGGGCCTCTTTGCCCGCCCCCTTGCGGGCCAGCCGCGCCTCGGGATCGGTGGTCGATTGATGGGTGGCGTTGGTGCGCCGCTCGCCATGAAAATCCACGCCCGGATTGCCCGGATCCGCCGGCGGCGGTTGCGGTTCGCCGCCCTTGCGCTGGAA
Organism: Terriglobales bacterium; assembly: GCA_050747905.1. Lineage (GTDB taxonomy): Bacteria > Acidobacteriota > Terriglobia > Terriglobales > SCQP01 > SCQP01. Next base: position 733 of record JBOGKQ010000119.1, read on the forward strand.
GCTCTTGTGGCCGGCCCACGCCTCGATCAGCGTCCCATCGACTGTGAAGTGCTCGTCCGACAAAAGCCCTTGGGCGCGGGCTTGCTCCACCACCGCGTCGAAAAAGCCCTGCGCCACTTCGCCCGCCAGCAACCGCTCCCGGTTCTTGGTGAACACCGTCGCGTCCCACACCGGATCGTCGAGGTTGAGTCCCACAAACCAGCGAAACAGAAAGTTGTAGTCGAGCTGCTCCATCAGCAGCCGCTCGCTGCGCACCGTGTACAGCACCTGCACCAAAAGCGCGCGCAGCAGCTTCTCCGGCGCGATCGACGGCCGCCCGCCGTGCGCGTAGAGCGCATCGAAGCGCGGCCCCAACTCCTTAAGCGCCGCGTCGGCCATCGCCCGAATCGCGCGCAGCGGATGCTCCTGGGGCACCCGCCGCTCCACCGATATGTAACTGAACATCCCGCTCTGCTGCTCGTCCGTCCCGCGCATCCCCGCTTCCTCCTCAACCCACAACGGTCACCTATCTATCTACCTCGGTGCGGAGCGAAAAGCGATCATTTTTCCGCACCCTGCTA
>JBOGKQ010000120.1:0-1271 GCA_050747905.1 Terriglobales bacterium
TAGGAGGCTGTTGAAAAACGGCCCGGAATTTCTGTAACCAGAGGTGGGTGGGGCGGATCTGAGATGCATGCGCGGAGACGACCTGCAACCGGAACCGGAGCTGTTCATCTATTCATCGCTGGAGCAGCGGATACCTGCGGATCACCCGCTGCGCGGGATTCGCGGGTTGGTAGATGAAGTGCTGCGGTCGATGTCGGAAGACTTCGATCAACTGTACGCGCGGGCGGGGCGGCCGTCGGTTGCGCCGGAGCGGCTGCTGCGGGCCCTGCTGTTGCAGGTTTTCTACACGATCCGGAGCGAGCGGTTGCTGATGGAGCAGTTGGACTACAACCTGTTGTTCCGCTGGTTCGTGGGCATGGGGGCGGACGAGGCGGTGTGGCATCACGCCGTGTTCAGCAAGAACCGGGAGCGGCTGCTGAACCAGGAGCTGGTACAGGTGTTTTTCGCGCGGGTTACCGAGCAGGCGACGGGGCTGATGTCGGACGAGCACTTCACGGTGGACGGGACGCTGATGGAGGCGTGGGCGGGACAGAAGAGCTTCCGGGCCAAGGACACCCCGCGCGGCGGGGGCGGTGCGGGCGAGTTCCGGGGCGAGCAGCGGCGCAACGACACGCACCAGTCGAGGACGGACCCGGAGGCGCGGCTGTATCGCAAGGGCAACGGGCAGGAAGCCAAGCTGGCCTACCTGGGGCATGTACTGATCGAGAACCGCAACGGGCTGATTGCCGCCGCGATGGCAACCCAAGCCGACGGATTCGCGGAACGCGATGCCGGTCTGCTGCTGGCGGATGGGCTGGCGGCGACCCGCGGCCGGCGCACGCTGGGAGCTGACAAGGGCTATGACAGCCGTGACTTCGTGAGCACCGTGCGCGAGCTCGGCTTCACGCCCCACGTGAATCAAAACCAAAACGGCCGGCGCAGCGCCGTTGACGGTCGAACCACGCGCCACCCCGGCTACGCCCTCAGCTTGTCGAAACGCTGGCTGGTGGAAAAACCCTTCGCCTGGATGAAGTCGGTGGGCTGGATTCGCAAACTGAAACTCCGAGGCCTGGCAAAAGTTGACTGGGCGTTTGTGTTCGCCTGCGCTGCCTTTAACCTGCTGCGGATACCGAAGCTCCGCAGGGCCGCCGCATAGCCGCACCGGAACCTGAAATCCTGACCATCCGCAGCTCACCATCGACCTCGGCGATCCCGCTGCCAACCCTCCGGCGGCAAACCCGCCGGCCGAACTTCTCTCCTCAGCCCCACCATCGGTCTATTTCAACAAGCTC
>JBOGKQ010000121.1:0-1265 GCA_050747905.1 Terriglobales bacterium
CCCCTGGCGCGATCCACACGGGAGGAGGCACCACGGCCTCCCCGCGTCCGAGTAGAGTGGAATTGTCCGAAACCGAGCCACTCGGAACAAGGAGGCCGTAGATGGCTATTGTAATCGGTTGCGATTTGCATAGCCGGTTTCAACAGGTGGCGGTGCTGGACCTGGAGACCGGAGAAGTGAGCGAGCATCGTTTGGAGCACGGAGAAGACCAAAAGCAGGTGCGGGAGTTTTACGCACGCTGGACCGAACCGGTGGCGGTGGCGGTGGAAGCCACCGGCTACTCGCGGTGGTTCGCGACGCTGATGGCGGAGTTGGGGCATCGGTTACGGGTGGGCGACGCGGCCCAGTTGCGGGCCATGGAGCCTCGCCGGCAGAAGACCGACCGGCGCGACGCGCTGTTGCTGGCCAGGGTGGTGGCCAGCGGCCGGTTTCCGGACATCTGGGTACCGGAGCCGAAGCGGTGCGATCTGCGGCACCTGATCCTGCACCGGCACCGGGTGGTGCGGATGCGGACGCAGGTGAGGAACAACCTGCATGCGGTGGCCATGAACCACGGGCTGTGCCGCAAGCGGGCGTTGTTCACCGCGGTCGGGCTGGAGCGGCTGAAGGCGTTGTCGCTGATGCCACACGAGCAGTGGCGGTGCGACCAGTTGCTGGATCTGCAGTCGCAGCTGTCGGCCCGCATCGAGGGGGCCAATCGGGAGCTGCAGGCGGAGATGGCGGCGTGGCCGGAAACGGCGCTGCTGATGACGCACCCTGGGGTGGGGCCGGTGACGGCGCTAGCCTGGGTGGCGTTCATTGGCGATGCCCGCCGCTTCGACTCGAGCGCGCGGCTGTGCAGCTACGTGGGGTTGGTGCCGACGGAGGCCTCCAGCGGAGGCCGACAACGGCTGGGCTCCATCAGCAAGCAGGGCAATGCCTTCCTGCGTTTCGTGCTCGCCGAGGCGGCGCAGTCGGCGGCGCAGGGCGATCCCGTCCTGCGCTGCTTTTATCGCCGCCTGGCGGCGGCCAAAGGGCGGGCGCGGGCCAAGGTGGCCGTGGCCCGCAAGTTGGCCGTGCGGATGTACTGGATGTCGGTCCGGGGTGTGGCGTACCCCGATTGCCTGAAGGGGCAACACATGCAGGTCAGCTCGACCCGCCCTATGGCCTAATCATGGCCGATCCTGTGAATGAGCGACCTGCCTCTCTGCGCAGTCGAGCGGAGAGTTCGGACTCCTGATCATGGCCTGAAGTTTAAGGTCGAATAGATGGTTGGTGGTTGACCC
>JBOGKQ010000122.1:0-1253 GCA_050747905.1 Terriglobales bacterium
ATCGTTCCCGCCGAGGAGGTTGCTCGGATTGACCGCGAGCGTCGTCGCGCCCGCGAAGAATGGCTGGCACAAGACGCCCGCGACGAGTGGCTCGCAACTCATGCGCAACCGAATGCGCAACCAAACGCGCAACTCGGGGGAGCGTCGTGAGCGCGACCGAGGCCCTGGGCCAAGATCATCTGGCGGACGGAGACCCGTACAAACTCGGTCGCGGCCACGGTGATGGCGGACACGGTGCGTCGACCGGCCACGGCGAGGGCGGTCCCGCGTCCCGGCGGGTGATCGTCGGTTACGGCTTCTGGCTGTTTCTGCTCAGCGACATCGTGCTGTTCTCGAGCCTGTTCGCCGCCCATGCGGTGCTGCGCGACGCCACGGCCGGAGGGCCGACCGGGCCGCAATTGTTCAACCCCGTCGCTATCGCCGCCGAAACCGCGTGTTTGCTGGTTTCGAGCTTCACCTGCGGACTGTCCGCCGTGGCGGCGGAAGCGCGTAGCCAGCTTTGGACCCAACTCGGGCTCGCCGTCACCGGCGCGTTCGGCGCCGCCTTTCTCTTTCTCGAGGCGCGGGATTTCGCCTCCATGGTGGCGCAGGGCGCCGGGCCGCAGGTCAGCGCCTTCTGGTCGTCATTCTTCGCCGTGGTCGGCTGCCACGGCTGTCACGTCACCGTGGGGCTGTTATGGCTGGGCACGATGATGGCGCAGATCTTCTTCAAGGGCTTTCGCCCCAACATCATGCGCCGGTTGCTGTGTTTCAATTTGTTCTGGCACCTGCTCGACATCATTTGGGTGGCGCTGTTCACGATTGTCTATCTGATAGGTGAAGGCCGATGACGGACGAACACAATGGCAATCGCGGCGACGTGGGGCCGGGCTTCATGGACGCGGCCGATCATTCGATCCGCGAAGGCGTCCAGGGCTACGTTCTGGGCTTTGTCCTCGCGGTGGCCCTCACCGTTGCTTCCTTCTATGTGTTGCGCACCAACCTGATCTGGGGACCAGCCATTGTCGTGCTGCTCGTCGTTCTGGCCGTGGCGCAAATCGGCGTCCACCTGGTTTTTTTCCTGCACCTGACCACGGCGCCGGACAACACCAACAACATACTCGCGCTGGCCTTCGGTGTTCTCATCGTGGTGCTGATCGTCGGCGCCTCGATCTGGATCATGGCCCACCTGGACCAGAGGATGATGCCGCTGTCGGAGATGATGCGGATGCAGCGCTGAAGTCGGACCGCGAAGCGCCGCCGCGGTGCTGATC
>JBOGKQ010000123.1:0-1249 GCA_050747905.1 Terriglobales bacterium
CCCGCCGCAAGCGGCGGATTTGCCACGGCCCGCGCGCAGCGCCGGAACAATGCCAGGTCGGGGCGAAGGAACAGGCACCTCGATCGAACCAAGGAACAATCGCACTCCGGCGCTATGGCCTTGCCAGCGCCGCGACCCCTTGCCTACAGTCGATCGCCCAATGGTGGGCGAGGCTGAACCTCGCCTCACACACAGAAATCCGGACAGTCCCGCCGATGGCGTTGATCGCTTCACCGCTCATCGGGCCGGTCAGGAAATGCTCAACCAACTCCTTCGGGATCGACGGCTGCCGGGCAACATCGCGTTCCAGCTTCTTGGCTCTGCCCGGCATAATGCGCCTCCTTGGCGTCGCTTATGCCCCACACACAGAATTACGGACAGGTTCGGACTCAGGGCCGGATACGGCGTGCAACCGAAGCTGCGAGCCTACGGATCGGAGGTGCGTGGGGCCACCAGAGCCCCGCCCCTCGCCCGCAACTCCCGCATCGTCCCTCTGCGCGGGCCGTTCGCGCGTTCCCAAACGGCACCAGCCTGCGCCCCTCCGCGTCCCAGAGCGCGAGCCGCGCGCATCTCAGGCTCTCGCGCAGAGTGAGCCTCGGCGCCGCCTGCAACGCGGGATTCGCCTCATGGCATTCGCGCAGGCGATAGTTCGGAATCCGGCTGGAAAGATGATGGATGTGGTGGAACCCGATATTCCCGGTCATCCAGTGCAGCGCCGCCGGCAGATCGTAGAACGAGGCGCCTTGCAGCGCCGCGGCGCGAAAGTCCCAGTCCCGCTGGGGCTCCCAGTACGTCTCCTCGAACTGGTGCTGAATGTAGAAGAGCCAAACGCCAATCGTTGCGGCCAGCAGGGCAACCGGCAGCCACCCCAGCAGCACCGGTAGCGGGCCGAGCGTCACCACCAGCGCGGCGAGCACGGCCCCGAGCGCCGCGTCGGTGCCGACGACGCTGAGCCACTCCCGCCAATGCCGGCGCGGGTCGCCGGTCGGAACGCGATAGCGAACGAGGAAAAGCCAGCTCGGCGCAACGCCGAACATCACCAGCGGATGGCGGTAGAGCCGGTAGGCAAGCCGTCGCCATGCCGGCAGCGCCACGTATTCGGAGACCGTGAGTGTCGTGACGTCGCCGACGCCGCGCCGATCGAGGTTGCCCGCGCTCGCGTGATGCGCCGCGTGCTTGCCGCGCCAGGCCGAATAGGGCGTCAGGGTCAGCACGCCCAGCAGCTGGCCGATACAATCGTTCACCCGGC
>JBOGKQ010000124.1:0-1199 GCA_050747905.1 Terriglobales bacterium
TGATCGGGGATCGAGTTGGTTAGCCTGGAGGGCCAGCAGTCGCTGGCGCGGAGGCTGTGCGGGAGGTGGTGGGGCGCTTTATGTGGTCTGCGTACGCAGCTTAGGTATGCGCAAGAGGTTGTAGGCGGCGCACCCGAACACGAACAGCCAATCGATGTTGGCCAGCCCGCGCAGCTTCACCTTGCGAATCCACCCCACCGACTTCATCCACCCGAACGGCTTCTCCACCAGCCAGCGCTTGCTGAGGCTGACGGCATAGCCGCGATGGCGCGTGGTGCGGCCGTCAACGGCGCTGCGCCGCGCCGTTTGGTTTTGGCGCACATGCGGGGTGAAGCCCAGCTCGCGCACCGTAGTCACGAAATCCTGGCTATCGTAGCCCTTGTCGGCGCCCAGGGATCGCCGCCGCCGGCGCGGCCCCAGACCCTGCGCCAGTAGCAGGCCCGCATCTCGTTCCGCGAACCCGTCCGCCTGGGTCGCCATCGCCGCCGCGATCAGCCCGTTCCGGTTCTCCACCAGCACATGCCCCAGGTAGGCCAGCTTGGCCTCCTGCCCGTTGCCCTTCCGGTACAGCCGCGCCTGGGGATCGGTGCGCGAGGCGTGGGTGTCATTGCGCCGCTGCTGCCCCCGAAAGTCCCCGCCGTCTCCGGGTTGGGCCGGGTCTTTGGGCCGGAAGCTCTTCTGCCCGGCCCAGGCCTCAATCAGCGTCCCGTCTACCGTAAAATGTTCATCCGACATCAGGCCTGCCGCCTGCTGCTTTACCCCAGAGAAAAAAGTCTGGGCGACCGCCTGATTGAGCAGCCGTTCCCGATTCTTGCTGAACACGGCGTGGTTCCAGACCTCCTCGTACGCCCCCAGACCTACGAACCAGCGGAACAGGAAGTTGTAGCGCATCTGCTCCATCAGCAGCCGCTCGCTCCGCACCGAATAAAACACCTGCAGCAACAGCGCCCGCAGCAGCTTCTCCGGGGCGATCGACGGCCGCCCGTGGCGCGCGTACAGCCGGTCGAACTCCGCCGACATCGCGGCCAGCACCGCGTCCGCAACCCCTCGAATCGCGCGCAGCGGGTGGTCGCCAGGAATCAGCGCCTCCACTGAGCTATATAGGAACAGTTCCGCCTGGGGCTTGAGGTCATCTCCGCGCATGTCCCTAAGATCCGCCCCACCCCAGCGCGGTTACGCTCTTTTTCAACAAGCTCCTA
>JBOGKQ010000125.1:0-1190 GCA_050747905.1 Terriglobales bacterium
CCGCTAGGCGATGATGTCGGCGATGGTTCCGGCGCCGACGGTGCGGCCGCCCTCGCGGATAGCGAAGCGCAGGCCCTTCTCCATGGCCACCGGGGTGATCAGCTCCACCTCCAGCCCCACGTTGTCGCCCGGCATCACCATCTCCGTCCCGCCCGGCAGCTTCGCCACTCCCGTCACGTCCGTCGTCCGAAAGTAAAACTGCGGCCGGTACCCGTTGAAGAACGGCGTGTGCCGCCCCCCCTCCTCCTTGCTCAGCACATACACCTCCGCCTTGAACTTGGTGTGCGGCGTGATCGACCCCGGCTTGGCCAGCACCATCCCCCGCTCCACCTCCTCCTTCTCCGTCCCCCGCAACAACAGCCCCGCATTATCCCCCGCCATCCCCTCGTCCAACGACTTCTTGAACATCTCCACTCCCGTCACCACCCGCTTCACCGTCGGCCGGAACCCCACGATCTCCACGTCCTCCCCCACCTTCACCTTCCCCCGCTCGATCCGCCCCGTCACCACCGTCCCCCGACCCGAAATCGAGAAAATATCCTCGATCGGCATCTGGAACGGCTTCTCCACGTCCCGCTTCGGCATCGGCACAAACTCGTCCACCGCCTTCATCAGCGCCTCCACCGACGCCTCCCACTCCGCCTCCCCGTTCAGCGCCCCCAACGCCGAGCCCCGGATCACCGGCGTCTCATCCCCCGGAAATTGATGCGACTTCAACAGCTCCCGTACCTCCAACTCCACCAGGTCCAGCAACTCCGCGTCCTCCACCTGGTCGCACTTGTTCAAAAACACCACGATCGACGGCACCCCCACCTGCCGCGCCAACAGCACGTGCTCCCGCGTCTGCGGCATCGGCCCGTCCGTCGCCGCCACCACCAGAATCGCCCCGTCCATCTGCGCCGCACCCGTAATCATGTTCTTGATATAGTCCGCGTGCCCGGGACAGTCCACGTGCGCGTAGTGCCGGTTCCCCGTCGCATACTCCACGTGCGCCGTCGCGATCGTGATCCCCCGCTCCCGCTCCTCCGGCGCGTTGTCGATCGAGTCGAATGACCGAAATTGGTTCTTCCCGTCCCGCTTCGCCAGCACCTTCGTGATCGCCGCCGTCAGCGTCGTCTTCCCATGATCAATGTGCCCGATCGTCCCCACGTTTACGTGCGGCTTGCTGCGGTCAAATTTCTCTTTCGCCA
>JBOGKQ010000126.1:0-1188 GCA_050747905.1 Terriglobales bacterium
TGGGGCCGCACGCTGCAGGCTCAGGGCCATGAGGTGCGCTTGCTGCCCGCGCAGTACGTGCGCGCCTACGTACGGCGCAATAAGACCGACGCGGCCGATGCGGCAGCGCTGGTGGAGGCGGTTCGCTGTGCGGACATCCGTCCCGTGCCGGTCAAGACCGTGAACCAGCAGGTTCTGCAGCATCTGCACCGGATACGCCAGCAGTGCCAACAGACGCGCACGGCGCGGGTGAACATGCTGCGCGGGATGCTGAGGGAGTTCGGTATCGATGCGCCTGTGGGGATCGAGCGGGGCCTGTGCGCGATCCGCGAGGCCCTCGAGATCGCTGACAACGGGCTGCCCGATGTGCTGCGGCCGTACATCGAGGAGACGCTCCAAGACATCCGAGCCCTCAAACAACGTATTCAGCAGATCGAAGTGACGCTTCAGAGCCTGGCCGGCGCCGATCCGATCGTGCGCGAGCTGCAGAAGCTCCCCGGCGTGGGGTTGCTGATCGCCACGGCCCTGCGCGCGGCGGTAGGGGACATCCAGCGCTTCCCCACCGGGCGACACCTGGCCTCGTGGTTGGGCCTCACTGCTCGGGAGCACTCCTCCGGGGAACGGCGCCGCTTGGGCGGCATCAGCAAACGAGGAGACGTGTACCTGAGAACTCTGTTGATCCACGGCGCCCGTTCGGCATTGCAGGCGGCTAAGCGCGCTGCCCAGGCGGGCCGGAAGCTGGATCGACTGCGCACCTGGGCGCTCGAGACCGAGCGGCGCTGCGGCATGAACAAAACCACCGTGGCACTGGCCAACAAGCTGACCCGGATTATCTGGGCCGTCTGGTACCACGGGCGGCCCTTCGATGGAAACTGGCAGCCGCAAGGGTGCCGCTGAAGAACCCCACCCAATGTGAATTGCCTTCGAAGTGAATCCTCCTCCAGCAAGCTGCCTCTGAAGCGATCGCAGTCATGAACGAGCGGAACGGCCGCTGGCGCGGCGAAGTCGATGAATACTTTGGCCTAAAGGCTTTAGGGACGATTGGCTCCGCGCCGGCGACTTTCATGATGTCCAGAGTCCCTTACCCGACTCATCCACAGGACGAATACACGGTTGCAGCCGTTATCCCCTCGCGCTCTGAACCCGCTGTCGCTTCGGACACGCCACTTATCGAGAAGAGGACCGCTCTTGACCGGAGGAGTCCATACA
>JBOGKQ010000127.1:0-1175 GCA_050747905.1 Terriglobales bacterium
TGTTGCGAACAATTAAAGATGTCCGCGTCATAAACATTGGAGATGTCCGCTGGATCGGGATCATGGAGTTGTGGAACATGCGGGATCGCCTCCTGAGTTTGGGGTAATAAACATTTTTCCGCCCGTGCTCTCATCGGGGGCGGGAGCGCGGGCGGAAAAATGTGGAATCCGGGTTCGCGCCGGCCAGTGGGATGCAGGGGCTGGGACGGCATCGGTTAGCCGGCCCAGCCCCTGCGCACTGGCGGCGCGCTCCCTATTGGTGGTGGTGGCGGGGTGGCGCAGGCCGCCGCCGGCATCGTAACGGGCCAACAGGCGGCCCTGATAGCTGACCCCCAGTTCTCCGTTGGCGAACTGGTGCACCGTGACCGGGCAGCGCACGAAGTGGGCGCGCTGGCGGGTCGTGGGGAGTTGCAGGATCAGGTTCTTGAAGACCACCGTGTTGTCGTTGCGGACCACCCGCTCATGGCGGCTGGAGAGCACCAGGGCCAATTCGATCCCGCCCAGCTTGGTAAACGCACTCTCCTTCTGCGCGGGCTTGACGGTGAAGCGGCGGTTGAAGTCCGGGATGAAGACCTGCTCGAGGTAGCGGTTGGCGGCCTGATAATCGGCGAGCGCATTGAGCCGGAGTTCCTGCGGCAGGCGGCCCTGGATAGTGCCGAAGGCGCGCTCGCTGCGGCCCCGGGCCTGCGGCGAGCGGGCCAGAATCTGGCGGATGCCCAGGGCGCGCAACGCCCGGCTGACTTGGCCGTTCTGCTCCTGGTCCGGCCCCTCCCCGGCCTGCGAGGTCAGGCAGAAGTGGCTGCCGCGATCGGTGTACAGTTCGCAGAAGCGGCCGAACCGGCGCAGCACCGCCTCCAAGGCGGCGAAGGTTGAGGCGGTCCCCTCCTGCACGAAGAACTGGGCGTACGGGATGCGCCCGTCGGCGTCGTCGAGCGCCACCATCAAGTCTTGCCTCGGCAGCCCCGCGATCCACGCATGGGTCGAGGCGTCCAGATGCACCAGCATCCCCACCAGCGGCCGCCGCTCGCGCCGGCGCCGGTACTGGCCCCGCGCCGGCTCCTTCTCCACCACCCCGGCCTCCTGCAGCATCACCCGCAGCCAGTTGTAGGAGACTTTCACCCCGTGCTGCTCGCTGACCTGCTCGTAAAAATGGCGCACCGAAAAGTCCCCATACA
>JBOGKQ010000128.1:0-1172 GCA_050747905.1 Terriglobales bacterium
ACCTGTATAAGACCTGGAACCGGATGTCCTCGGGCAGCTACTTCCCGCCCCCGGTGAAAGCGGTGGAAATACCGAAACCGCACGGCGGCGGCACGAGAATTCTCGGCGTGCCTGCTATCGCGGATAGAGTGGCGCAAACCGTGGTCGCAGCCCGGCTGGAGAAAGCGGCGGAGCCTGTTTTCCACCCGGACTCCTACGGCTGCCGGCCCCGGCGGTCGGCGCTGCACGCGGTGGCGGCATGCCGGAAGCGCTGCTGGAAGTACGACTGGGTCATCGACCTTGATGTCCGGAAGTTCTTCGACAGCGTGCCGTGGAACCTGATCGTCAAGGCGGTGGAGGCGCACACCGGTCTCCCGTGGGTGCTGCTGTATGTGAAGCGGTGGCTTGCCGCTCCCATCCAGCAGCCAGACGGGACCTTGCCGGAGCGAGACCGCGGGACCCCGCAGGGCTCGGCGGTCAGCCCCGTGCTGGCGAACCTGTTCATGCACTACGCGCTTGACATGTGGCTGGCGCGCGAATACCCGGGAGTGGAATCCGAGCGCTACGCCGACGGCGCCGTGGTGCACTGCGTGACCCGCTACCAGGCCGAGAAGGTGCTGGCGGCGATCGGGGAACGCATGGCGCAGGCGGGGTTGCGGCTGCACCCGGCCAAGACCCGGATTGTTTACTGCAAGGACGCTAACCGGCGCGGCTCGCACGAGCATACGTCGTTCACGTTCTCGGGGTTTACCTTCCGCGCCCGCCCGGCGCGGGCCAGGGATGGCACGTTGTTCGCGTCGTTCCAGCCCGCGATCAGCAAAGATGCCCTGAACAAGATCAGCGGGGAAGTCCGCCGATGGCGGCTTCACCGCTGGATTGGCCTCACCATGGGCCAGATCGCCCGGGAAATAAATCCGGTCGTGCGAGGCTGGATGCAGTATTACGGGGCGTTCTACCGCTCCGCGCTGTATCCCGTCCTGCAGCGCATCAACGCCTGCCTGATGCGCTGGCTCCGCGACAAGCACAAACGGCTGCGGCCCATGAAGAAGGCCAAGGCGGCCTGGCAGCGCGTCATCAGCCAGTACCCCTTGCTCTTCGCCCACTGGGCATGGGCCGCCGCGTCCTGGTGGACAGGATGACAAGAGCCCGGTGACGAGAGATTGTCACGCCGGGATCTGTGGGAGCCCGGGGGT
>JBOGKQ010000129.1:0-1137 GCA_050747905.1 Terriglobales bacterium
CTTGGATGTCGAGCCTGGCGCCGAGGTAATCCCAGAAGGCGATGCCGAGCTTGCGGCAGGTTTTGGCGAGGCCGAGGAAGGCGTCGCGGCAGTCGCGTCCGGCTGCGCTTTTGGTGCCACCGCTGACGTGGCGCTTGGTGACCTGGCAGCGGATATCGTTTTCCGAGCCGTTGGTGTTGAGCGGGATTTCCGGGCGGTCGAGCACCAGCAGCAGTTCGGGCTTGTTGGCGTGCAGCCGCTGCAGCAGACGATCGAGAGTGGCAAAGCTGGTGCGGCTATGAAAGATGCGATCGAAGCGGGCGCGCAGCAGAGTGCGCCGGTGCGCCGTCGGGGCGGCGCAATACGCCTTCAGATCCCCATAGAAGCGCCAGATCAGCCCGCGCAGGTGCTGTTGGGCGGCACGGTCATGCTCGGAGAATGCGTCGAGCTTGTGCACCAGTCTCTCCGCATGCACCCAACACAGCGCGTGGCGAGCAATGGCGAACTGGCCGGCGTCGTCGCTGAGGATGACCGTCTGTTGCAGAAATCCGTGCGCCGTGACGGCACCCCATAGGGCGCCCTCGGTGGCGATCGAGACCGGATCTGGCGTCACATGCAATGCCGTGATGCCGAGCCGTTCGAGGTGGCCCTGCCAAGCGACCTGATCGGCAAACTGCCACTTGGGATCGGCGGCGAGGAGGCGGATGACCGGACCGGCCAAGGCCCGCTCGCGCATGTCAGCGAGCGCTGCCTCGTTGATCACATAATCCCCCTGCCCGGCCCGCAGGAGACTGAGGAAGTTCAGCCGGCTCTTGCTCGGCGCCGTGCCGAACCAGGTGAAGTCATCATTGCCAATCTGGGTGCAGAAGCCGTTCTTGCCAGCGTGCCGGGCACCGGTGTCATCAACGCTGATCCAGCGTGCCGTTTGCAAGCCGGCCCGTAGCACCTCGCGGCTTTCACTGAGAAAGGCGTCCTGGCCGGCGATCAGCAGACGCATCACCTCGCGTTTCGAGATGCTGATCCCGATCCCATGCAGCATCGTCACCAGCCGCTCGACCGTCACCTGACCCTGGTGATGCTGCATCAGCACGAAGCGGCGCAACTCGGGCCCGAAATGCCCACGCACCCCACCGGGCAGCGGCGCCACCAGCGTCTCCC
>JBOGKQ010000130.1:0-1119 GCA_050747905.1 Terriglobales bacterium
CACCGCGCCGGCACGCGGCGAGCTGAGCGCCCGGGTGACCGACCTCCTGGCCGGGGCCGCGGACCTGCACGCGTTCGGCGCCCAGGACGGCGCGCTGGCCCGGTCCGATGCGGCCGACCAGGAGCTGACCCGGCTGGCCCGGATGTCGGCGGCCGGTGCCGCGCTGGGCAGCGGGCTGTCCCAGGCGGTCGCCGGGCTGACCCTGTGGGGGGTGCTCATCCTGGGCGTGGCCGCGGTCGGCTCGGGCTCGATGAGCCGGGTGCCGCTGGCCGTGATCACGCTCACCGCGCTGGCCGCCTTCGAGGCCGTGACCGCGCTGCCCGCGGCCGCCGTGGCGCTGGGCCACGCCCGGGCCAGCGCGGTCCGGGTGGGTGCGGTGCTGGATGCGCCGGACCCGGTGACCACGCCGGCCGCGCCCCGGCCGCTGCCGGGCGGGCCGCTGCGGGTCCGGCTGCGCGGTGCGCAGGTGCGCTACGAGCCGGGCGGGCCGCTGGCCCTCGACGGCGTGGACCTCGACCTGGACGCGGGCCGCCGGGTGGCCCTGGTCGGCCCGAGCGGGGCCGGCAAGTCCACGGTGGCCGCCGTGCTGCTGCGGTTCTGCGACCTGGCGGGCGGCTCAGCCACCCTGGGCGGAGCCGACCTGGCCAGCTACGACCCGGATGCGGTACGCACCGTGATCACCGGGTGCGCGCAGGATCCGCACCTGTTCGACACCACCATCGCCGAGAACATCCGGCTGGCCCGGCCGGGGGCCAGCCAGCAGGAGCTGGAGGACGCCGCCGGGCGGGCCCGGCTGCTGCCCTGGATCGCCTCGCTGCCGCGGGGCTGGGACACCCCGGTCGGGGCCCGCGGCGCCGCCGTATCGGGCGGCGAGCGGCAGCGGATCGCGCTGGCCCGGGCGCTGCTGGCCGACCCGGCCCTGCTGATCCTGGACGAGCCCACCGCGCACCTGGACCCGGAGAACCGGCGCGCGCTGACCGCGGACCTGCTGGCCGCGACCGCGCAGGCCAGCACCCGGGGCCGGGCGACCCTGCTGATCACCCATGAGATGGACGGGCTGGACCAGGTGGACGAGATCGTCGTGCTGGACGGCGGCCGGGTGGCCGAGCGGGGCACGCA
>JBOGKQ010000131.1:0-1110 GCA_050747905.1 Terriglobales bacterium
TACTGACATACGTATAAATAATGACCTATAATTACTTCCAGGAGGTGTCCTATGAGACCGACTGGAAGTGGCGAGGAACTGGAACGGCGGCGGGTGCGTGCGCTCGCGCTGCTGAAGTCGGGGCTGATGCCGGTGGAGGTGGCGCGACGCGTGGGCGTGGAGCGGCGCAGTGTACGCCGCTGGAAAGCCGCGGCCCGGGAGGGAGGGACAGCGGCGGTGCGCGCCCGCCCGACTCCCGGGCGACCGATGAAGTTGACGGCCACCGAGCGGCGCCGGCTGGCCGCGCTGCTCCTGAAGGGCGCGCAGGCGGCCGGGTTTGCCACCGATCTGTGGACCTGTGCGCGGGTGGCGCAAGTGATCCGGCGACGTTTCCAGGTACGCTATCACGTGAATCATGTGGGGCGGCTTTTGCATGGACTGGGCTTCAGCCCACAGAAGCCGGCGCGGCGCGCACTGGAACGCGACGCAGAGGCGATCCGCCGCTGGATCCAGGTGGAGTGGCCGCGAGTAAAAAAAACGCTGCGCGTCGGGGGTCGACGCTCGTCTTCAGCGACGAAGCGGGTTTCCTGATGGCGCCGCTGGTGCGGCGCAGTTGGGCACCGCGCGGTCACACCCCGGTCCTGACCCAGCGTGGACGCTCGCGGCGCAAGGTGTCGGTGATCGCCGCGCTCACGATTTCGCCGCGTCGTCAGCGCGTGCGCAGCTACTTCGGCCTGCTGCCGGATGCCAATTACGATGGCGAGGCGATCCTGCACTTCCTCAAGCAACTCGCCCGCAGCCGGCGCGGCCCGATCGATCTCATCTGGGATCGTCTTGCGGCCCATCGCGGGGGGCCGGTGGCCCAGTGGTTGAAAAAGAAACGTCGCCGCGTGCATGCTCATCTGCTCCCGGCCTATGCCCCGGAACTCAATCCGGTGGAATTGATCTGGGGCTACGCCAAGATCAACCCACTCGCGAACTTCGCGCCCGTGGAAGCTGACGCGCTGTTGCGCCAGACTCAACGTGCACTCCTGACCATCGCTGCCAACCAGCCCCTGCTGCGTTCCTTCATTGCCCACTGCAACCTTTCTCTTCGTCTAAGTTAGGACATTATTTATGCTATTATCAGTA
>JBOGKQ010000132.1:0-1105 GCA_050747905.1 Terriglobales bacterium
CAGTCGGGTTCCTTGTGCCCGGCGTGCTCACGGTGGCGCTGATGTCGACGGGGCTCGTGACCCTGGGCATCTCCACTGCGTACCAGCGTTACTACCGGGTGCTGAAGCGTTTGGGGGGCACCCCGCTGACGCGGGGCGGGCTGGCGTCAGCCAAGGCCACCGCCACCATCCTCGTCGAGGTGGCGCAGGTGGTGCTGCTGCTCGTGATCGCGTCCCTGTTCCTCAACTGGTCCGCCCAAGGCTCGTTGGCCCTGGCGATCCCGGTGCTGGTGCTGGGCGCCATCACCTTCGCTGGACTGGGCCTGACGCTGGCGGGCGCGCTGCGCGCCGAGCTCACCCTGGGATCCGCCAACGGCCTCTACCTGCTCTTCCTGATCCTGGGTGGGGTGGTGCTGCCGATCGACCACCTGCCCTCGCTCATCCAACCGTTGGCCCGCGTGCTCCCGCCGACCGTGCTCAGTGCCTCACTGCGCTCCATCCTGCAGGGAGCCAGCCCGAGTGCGTTCGACCTGGCCCTGCTCGCGGCCTGGGCGGTGGCCCTCGGTGCGCTCGCCACCTGGCGATTCCGCTGGGAGTGAGCCGCAGCGCGCATTGCTACCATGCCAGCGCGGTCCCGGCAGACGGATACCAGGGGAAGAAGCGCGATGGAGCGAAAAGTGTCTCCCGCTGCGGTGGTGCGGGTGTACTACGAGATCCTTACTGGCGGGATCGCCGCCTACGATCCGGAGCGTCTGCGCAAGATTCTGGCGCCAGAACTCCACTTCGAGGGTCCGATCGCCGGTTCGCGGGTGGGCACGGACCCCTTCCTCAAGGGGGTCTCCGGCTTTATCGAGACGGTGCAGAGCCTGCGGTTGCTGCACCAGATCTACGACGACGGCGGGGCAGCTGTCCTGTACGACGCCAAGCTACCTCACGAGACGGTCAGGTTTGCCGAGTTCTTCGTGATAGACAGCGGCATCATTTCCTCGCTGCGCTTGCTGTACGACGCGGATCGCTACCGTTCGGCTGGCGGCCGGTAACGCGGGGGGACGGGGAGCAGCGCCCTCAGCCGCCCCTGATCTCCGTCAAGTCAACAGCGAACATCCGAACGGGCACGATGTGGAAG
>JBOGKQ010000133.1:0-1079 GCA_050747905.1 Terriglobales bacterium
GCCCCCGGCCGCTGACCCCGGCGCCGCCCGCCCGCCGGGCCGCCGCGCCCGCTGTCATCCCCGCCGCCGGGCCCGTCCCCGCCAGCTTCCGGCTTACCCGGGCCGTTCTTCTCACTCGAAGTGCCGAACAGCATCCGGCTCAGCGTCACAACCCGCTGCCTCAGCGCCTCAACCTGCCGCCGCTGGGCCTCGACCGTCCCGGCCAGCGTCGCGTTCTCCGCCGCCAGCCGCGTCGCCTCAGCCTCCCAGAACTCCGCGCGGCCACGCCAGGACACCGCCTCATCGGCGGCCGGCCCGGAACACGCTGGCGCAAGCATCACGCCAAGACTGCGCCACCGCCACGCCCTGTGTCCAGCACCGCCGCGCCGGCGTGTCGCATCAACCCGACGGGATCACCGAATACTTACACCAAACCAGCCCGGATGGCCACCGACGTACATCCCCTAAAGTCCCGCCTTCAAGGGCTTAGAATGGCCTAACATTTAAACGTCAAGACCTCGATTACCCTTCCTGCCATGCCTTGACAATAAAGCGTCAAGCTACACCACGTCTTGACATCCTCCCGAGCAGCTTTTGCAATACCTCATGCCTCCTTCGATCGTGTCCGATCTGGGAGCCACAATACGCGGTGCGGATCTACGCATGGCCCTTCGGCCGCCCGGTAGACGAGGTTCTCAATATCGTCTTGCGTGAAATCAATTCGCTTGGCCGTTTTTTCGAAAGAACCAAGACTGTCTGGGTCGCAGCAGATCATCACCATCATCGAAGACATCCATTTCCAGCAATAATCAGGAGAACTGCCCGCGAGGGGCGCAGCGGCGCGGACCCAAACGTGAGTCTGGATACTTGAGCTGAAGAAATCCACCAGGCGGCGGATCATCGGATCGTCAGGAAAGCTGTCCTTATATATCCAGTAAGTCGCGACCGCTTGGGCCAGCAACGCCAGTACATCGCGGAAGTTGCAGATGGCGGCGAAGCAGGGCGCCTGCAAAGTCGATGATCGCCTGAGTGCGTTAAGGGTTGGTGCTGGTCAGCGATGGGCGTCGGGTGCGCTGCCGGCGGGCGGGCAGGGCCGATGT
>JBOGKQ010000134.1:0-1070 GCA_050747905.1 Terriglobales bacterium
AGCCTTTTCAGCTACATAGACCTGGAGAACCGGGTTCGGGCGGATCATCCGCTGCGGGTGATTCGCGAGGTTGCCAATGCGGCGCTGGCAGCGCTGTCTGGTGGGTTCGAACCGCTCTATTCGCCGATCGGTCGCGGCTCGATCCCGCCGGAGCGGCTGATGCGGGCCTTGCTGTTGCAGGCGTTCTATTCGATCCGCTCGGAGCGGCAGCTGGTCGAGCGGATCGAGTATGACCTGCTGTTCCGCTGGTTTGTCGGGCTGGGCATCGAGGACCCGGTGTGGGACGCCACGACGTTCACAAAGAACCGCGACCGACTGCTGGCCGGCGATGTCGCCCAACAGTTTCTGGCCGCAGTGCTGGCGCAGCCGAAGGTCAAGCGGCTGCTGTCGAGCGAGCATTTCTCGGTCGACGGCACCTTGCTGGAGGCGTGGGCGAGCCTGAAGAGCTTCCGCCCGAAGGACGGCTCGGGCGACCCGCCCGGCCCGGGGCGCAACGGCGCGCAGGATTTTCATGGCGAGCGCCGCCGCAACGACACGCACGCCTCGACCACCGACGCCGACGCGCGGCTGTTCCGCAAGGGGCCGGGCAAGGAGGCGCGGCTGGTGTTCATGGGCCATGCGCTGATGGAGAACCGCAACGGGCTGGTGGTCGGCGCGGTGGCGACCCGCGCCTCGGGGCATGCCGAGCGGCTGGCCGCGCTGGCGCTGGTCGAGCCGCATGCCGGCCGGCGGCCGGTGACGCTGGGCACCGACAAGGGCTACGACAGCGCCGACTTTGTCATGGAACTGCGCGAGCAGGCGGTCACCCCCCATCTGGCCCAGAACCAAAGCGGCCGGCGTTCGGCGATCAACGGCCGCACCATTCGCCATCCTGGCTACGTGGTCTCGCAGCGCATCCGCAAGCGCATCGAGGAGGCCTTCGGCTGGGCCAAGACGGTGGCTGGGCTGCGCAAGCTGCGGCACCGCGGACTGCCCAAGGCCGATTGGCAATTCACCTTGGCGATGGCCGCCTACGATCTGGTGCGACGGCCCAAACTGCTGGCTCAAACAGCACGATGACCACGATGACC
>JBOGKQ010000135.1:0-1049 GCA_050747905.1 Terriglobales bacterium
GCGCGGCCGCGAAGCTCGGTCGGGCGCATCGGCACCCCCGTCCCGTCCACGCCCAGGTACAAGGTCGGAGCCGAGGGCCGATCCGAGAGGGGTTCGGCGGTCCGCCGCTCGCCCTCAGCGATCTCGGCTCCCAACCTTTCGGCCACACGCTCCACCTGCTTGGCGTTCACCTCCACGCCCGCCAATTCGCGCAGCAGCGTGCTCCCCTCCTCAAAGCTCACCGCGGCCCCCACGCTCGCTACCATCCGCTGCACCCCCGGTGAGAGCGAAGCGCCCTGCAAGCCCAGCGCCTGGTCCCGAGGGCAGCACCCTTGGCCACACCCGGAACAGTGGTAATAGGCCCGCTTCAGGTTCAGTTCTCCCAGCACACTCGGAAAGCGCTTGGCTCGTCGCCCGACGTAGCGGGCCTGCTGGCCGCAGGCGCACGGCCGGGTGGCGCCCCGGTAGTCGGAATGATCCTGATTCAAGCGCTCCTCCAATTGTCGTGCCGCCACGCGCAGCACCCGACGCCGCAAGGCGGTCTCCACCGCCTCCAGGTCCACTTCCTCAGCGACGGCGGCGCCCAGTAGAGCCTCGATTTCTTGCTCGACCTCGACGACCAGTTCCTCCGCCAGTGCCGTTTTTTTTATTGTCGGAGGAAGGGGCAGCGGCGGCCTCTTCCAGCCGGGCATCACAAATCTGCTCGTTCGTCGCCACCAACTCCCGGCTCAGTTGGCGAAAGCGCTGGTATTGGGCAATCTGCGCCCGGGTGCGCTCGACCAGCGGGCCGGAGGGAATAGCCTTACTCACCGTCTTGCCTTGGACGGCGTGAGTCACCATCCAGAGGGGTCCGTGCCCCTGGTCGTGGGGCTGGGCGCAGTGGCAGTTGGGCTTGCCACATTTTCGATAACACTCCACCAGAGAGCCTGGCCGCATTTCACCGAGTTGGGCGAGGCCGGCCTTAAGCTCTCGATCCTGGTTCTGAAGTTCCTGCAAGCGCGGGGATACGGGGCTCATCGAAACCCTCCTATCTGTAAGTTATAAAAGCTTACAGATAATAACCCCAAATC
>JBOGKQ010000136.1:0-1025 GCA_050747905.1 Terriglobales bacterium
GTTCCCCGGCTATCCGAGCAAGCAGGACACGCTCCCGCCCAGCGGCCTCTCCGGCCACCTCCAAGCCCGCCGCCAGCTGAAGTGCGCGGTTCCAGAACCGTGTCACGGCTCTTGACCCGCGGCGCTTTTCTGTGCACAAGCCTGTGGATGGCTTGTGCAAAACAGCGCCGGGCCTGTGGCCAGGCCGGGAACTGCTGGGGATTTCGGCGTGCGCCCATGCTCATAACAGGACCTTTAGCTGGAAGAACGCAATCCACACCCTGTGAATTAAGGAAACCTGAAATGGTCCACACGCCACGCCGCGATAACTTATATGTAAGCCGAATATTTATCGCATGTATATCTAGCTGTTATTCGGAGTCGGGACCGTAAAAGACCAAAACCTAAAGACGGTGAGCCCGGGCGCTTGAAAAAGGGGAGGGCAAGCGCACTGGTGGCATACGCGCACCGGGGCAGACCAGGCGTTCGCTGACTGCAAGCCGCGTTCCCGTGCCGTCGGACACGCAGCCGCCGCCCGTCTGTCATCCCACTGCACGTGCCTGTCTCAGGACAGGTCACCCGCAGCTGAACGGTGCTCACTGTTGGCTAAACGGGAGGGCTGATATGAAGCTCAAGATCCGGTCAGACGAGACCAGCATGCTCCAGATGAACGACTGGCTCGCCGAGCTGCGCGATGACGGCCACGCCGAGCTGCGCGATGACGGCCACGCCGAGCTGCGCGATGACGGCCACGCCGAGCCGCGCGATGACGGCCACGCCGAGCTGCGCGATGACGGCCACGCCGAGCCGCCCGCTGATGGGCGCAGCGAGCCGCCTGCCGACGGCCGCGCCGAATCGCCCGCCTATGGCCGCGCGGAGCCGCCCAGCGGGGGCGCCTCGCTAGAAGCCCCCACCGAGCCCGAGCCCGAGCCCGCTACCCCCACGGGGACGACCGTGCGGGCGGTGATCGGCGATCACCTGCGGATGCCGACCATGTGGTGCGAGATGGGTTCCTGCGTCTCGCGGCATGCCGATCCCGCCGCGCT